>NZ_FLSP01000092.1 GCF_900091315.1 Streptomyces sp. DI166 | reverse complement strand
GGCCGTCGCCGGGACCCTGCTCGCCCGCTGGGCCCCGGCGCTGCTCGGGCCCACCCCGGCGGACCGGCTCGCGGCGGCCGAGGAACGCGCCGCCGACCTGGCCGTGCGCAACCGGCTCGCCCGCGAGCTGCACGACTCCGTGGGCCACGCCCTGAGCGCCGTGACCCTCCAGGCGAGCGCGGCCCGCCGGCTCCTGGACAGCGACCCGGAGTTCGTCCGGGAGGCGCTGGCCGCGATCGAGGAGACCACGCGGCGCACGGTCGGTGAACTGGACGCCGTACTGGGGGTGCTGCGGGAGGACGACGCCCCCGGCAAGGCACCCGCGCCGACCCTCTCCGCCGACCTGGACGGACTCCTGCGTCGTACGCGGGCGGGCGGCCTGCGCGTGACGGCCCGGGTGGACACCGAAACGGAAGCACTGCCCCCGGTGGTGTCCCGGGAGGCCTACCGCATCGTCCAGGAGGGCCTGAGCAACGCGCTCAGGCACGGGGGCGACCGGGTCACCGTGGATCTGCGGATCGAGGTCGCGGACGGGTGCCTGGACATCACCCTGGAGAACCCCCTCGGCTCCGCCTCCCCGTGCCGCCCGGGCGGTGGCCACGGTCTGCGCGGCATCGCGGACCGGGCCCGGCTGCTGGGCGGTACGGCCGAGGCGGGCGCCGCCGACGGCGTCTGGCGGCTGCGGGTGCGCCTGCCGCTGCACAGAACCCCATAAAGCCCGCGAGACAGACCCCGCGAAAGGACCGGTATGACCCCCCGCCCACCCATCCGCGTCGTCCTGGCCGACGACGAGCTCATGGTCCGCACCGCGCTGCGCGCCATCCTCTCCGCCGAGGCGGACATGGAGGTCGTCGGGGAGGCGGCCACCGGGGCAGAGGCAGTGGCCGTGGTGCGGGAGCGGGCGCCGGATGTCGTGCTCATGGACGTGCGGATGCCGGAGATCGACGGCATCCGGGCCACCGAGCAGATCCTCGGCACGCTCGACGAGCCGCCCCGGATCGTGGTCGTGACGACCTTCGAGAACGACTCCTACGTGTACGACGCCCTGCGCGCCGGAGCCGCCGGGTTCCTGCTCAAGCGGGCCGACGCCGACGCCCTGGTGCAAGCCGTACGGCTGGTCGCGCGCAGCGACACCCTGCTGTTCCCGGCGGCCGTGCGCGCCCTCGCGGCCGAGCACGCGCGGGCGCACCCCGCGCCGCCGGCCTGGGTGGCCCGGCTCACCGGGCGGGAGAGCGAGGTGCTGCGGCTGATGGCCGCCGGGCTGACCAACGCGGAGATCGCTGGGCGCATGGAGGTCGGCCCGGCCACCGTGAAGTCCCACGTGGCGGCCGTTCTGGCGAAGACCGGCAGCCGGGACCGCACCCAGGCGGTGATCGCCGCGTACGAGGCCGGGTTCATGAACACTCGATGAGAAAGCCGCACAAGCGGAACGTTTCACCCCCGCCCTCCGTCCCTCCCATGGGATGAACAAGACGATCAGGCGCGCTTCCGTCTTCACGCTGCTCATGGTGCTGGCCCTGCTGGTCAGGGCCACCTGGGTGCAGTTCTACGAAGCCGGGGCGCTGGCGGACGACAACGACAACCGGCGGAACGCGATCGAGACGTACGCGGCACCGCTGGGGAACATCGTCGTGGCCGGTGAGGCGATCACCGGCTCGGCACGGACGAAGGGCAGCGATCTCGCCTTCAAGCGCACCTACACCGACGGCGAGCTGTACGCGGCGGTGACGGGCTACGCCTCGCAGGCGTACGCGCCGACCCAGCTGGAGGGCATCTACCGGGACCTCCTCAACGGCACGGACTCCCGGCTGAAGACCGTGCTGGACACGGTGACCGACAAGCGGGCCGACCCGGGCAATGTGATCACCACGATCGACCCGGCCGTGCAGAAGGCGGCGTACAAGGCGCTCGGCGACAAGAAGGGCGCCGCCGTCGCCATCGACCCGAGGACCGGGAAGATCCTGGCGGTCGCCTCGACCCCGTCGTACGACCCGTCCTCGCTGACCGACGCCAACACGGCAGGGGCCGCCTGGAAGAAGCTCAACGACGACCCCGACAAGCCGCTCACCAACCGCGCGCTGCGGCAGCCGGTGGCGCCGGGCTCCACGTTCAAGCTGGTCGTCGCCGCGGCGGCGCTGGAGGACGGGCTGTACGGCTCGGTGGACGAGAAGACCGACAGCCCCGACCCGTACACCCTGCCGGGCACGCGGACGGTGCTGAAGAACGAGAACGCGTCGGCGCCCTGCGAGAACGCCTCGATCCGGGTGGCGCTGCAGTACTCGTGCAACAACGTCTTCGCGAAGATGGCCTACGACCTGGGCCAGGACAAGGTGAAGGCGATGGCCGAGAAGTTCGGCTTCAACGACGAGGAGCAGGACGTGCCGGTGCGCGCGTACGCCAGCGTGTACCCGTCCGGCATGGACGACGCGCAGACCGCGCTGACCGGGATCGGGCAGTTCGACGTGACGGCGACGCCGCTTCAGATGGCGATGGTGTCGGCGGCGATCGCCAACGGCGGTGAGCTGGTTTCGCCGCACATGGTGTCCCAGGTGACCGACGGCGGCGGCGATGTGCTGCGGGACTACGACGAGGACGCGGACAGCGAGCGGATCGTCAGCGAGTCCACGGCCGAGGAGCTGCGCTCGGCGATGGAGACGGTGGTCTCCGAGGGCACCGGCACCAACGCGCGGATCGACGGCGCGACGGTCGGCGGCAAGACGGGTACGGCCCAGCACGGCGAGAACAACAGCAAGACGCCGTACGCCTGGTTCACCTCCTACGCCAAGTCCGGGGACCAGGAGGTCGCCGTCGCGGTGATCGTGGAGGAGTCCGGCGCGGCCCGCTCCGAGGTCAGCGGCAACGGGCTGGCGGCGCCGGTGGCGAAGGCGATGATGGAGGCGGCCCTCGACAGGTGAGGGCCGCCCCCGCGGGCTACTTGACGCCGAGGAGCTGCTCGATCGGGTCGATGGCGAAGTAGACCAGGAACAGGGCCGAGGTCCCCCACAGCAGCCAGTGGACCTCCTTCGCCTTGCCCAGCACCGTCTTGATCAGCACGTAGGCGACGAAGCCCGCGCCGATGCCGTTGGTGATGGAGTACGTGAACGGCATCACGGCGATGGTCAGGAAGGCCGGGATGGCGATCTCGTACTTGTCCCAGTCGATGTGCCTGACCTGGGTCATCATCAGGAAGCCGACGGCGACCAGGGCGGGCGCGGCGGCCTGCAGCGGGACGATGGTGAGCAGCGGGGTGAAGAACAGCGCGAGGGCGAACAGGCCGCCGGTGACGAGGTTTGCGAAGCCGGTGCGGGCGCCCTCGCCGACACCGGCCGCCGACTCGATGTAGGAGGTCGCCGAGGACGAGGAGGCGGCGCCGCCCGCGACGGCCGCGGCGCCGTCGATGAGCAGCACCCGGCCCAGGTGCGGGACCTTGCCCTGCTCGTCCAGGAGTCCGGCCTCGGCGCTGACGCCGACGACCGTGCCCATGGTGTCGAAGAAGTCGGAGAGCACCAGGGTGAAGACGAGCAGCACGACGGTGATGACGGTGGTCTCGCCGAACGCGCCGAACAGGCTGAACTCGCCGAGCAGTCCGAAGTCGGGGGTGTCGACGAGCTTGTCGGGCCACTCCGGTGTGGTCAGGCCCCAGCTCTTGATGTCGGCGATCGCGTTGATGACGAGGGCGACGGCGGTCATCACGACGATGCTGATCAGGATGGCGCCCTTGACCTTGCGGGCGAGCAGCCCGATGGTCAGCAGAACTCCGAGGCAGAACACCAGGATCGGCCAGCCCGAGAGGCTTCCGGTGCCGCCGAGCTGCACCGGGACCGTGGTGTTGGCCGCGTCCGGGATACGGGTGACGAAACCGGCGTCGACGAAGCCGATGAAGGCGATGAAAAGACCGATGCCGACGCTGATCGCCTGCTTGAGCTGCTGCGGGATGGCGTGCATGACGGCCTCGCGCAGCCCGGTGACGACCAGGACGCAGATCAGCAGTCCTTCGAGGACGACCAGGCCCATCGCGTCGTCCCAGCTCATCAGCGGGGCGATCTGGAAGGCGACGACGGCGTTGATGCCGAGGCCGGCCGCGAGCGCCAGCGGCAGGTTGCCGCCGACGCCCATGATGACCGTCATCACCGCGGCCACCAGGGCGGTGACGGTGGTGAGTTGGACCGGGTCGAGGGTGTCGCCGAACTTGTCCTTGGCGCTGCCCAGGATGATGGGGTTCAGGACAAGGATGTAGGCCATGGTGAAGAACGTGGCGAAGCCACCGCGTATCTCACGGCCGTAGGTGGACCCTCGTTCGGAGATCCTGAAGAAGCGGTCGAGGCTGCTGGTGGCCGGGGTTGGACCACTTGGCTTGTCGGCGGTCTGCTGGCTCTCGGACATGGCTGTGGCTCCCGTAGCGGAATGATCGGTGCGCGGATGCTGGCTGGATTGTTCCCCTGTTGAACCGAGTTCAGGTTTTCCCCGTGTTACGGAATCAGCGCAGTTCAAGCAAGGCCGAACCAGCCACCGTTCGAAGCCCCGTACGAATGAAGTACGCGCTTACTGCTACGCTTCCGCAATCTCGACCGGAAGATCGCCGGACGGCCACAGGTCCTCCACACGCCGGTCCTTGGCACCGACTCACAGGCAGGAGTAGTCGCCCGTGGGCACAGTCGTCGACGACGCAGCCTCCGCGGAGTTCCATGCCTTCTTCGAACGGCACTTCGCCGAACTCTCCCGCCTGGCACACCTGTTGACCGGCGAGGCGGACGCCGCCGACGATCTGGCGGCGGACGCCCTGCTGGCGCTGTGGCACCGCTGGGACCGGGTCCGCGCGGCCGACCATCCCGTCGCCTACGCCCGCGGCGTGGTCGCCAACCTGGCCCGCACCCGGATCCGCAGCGCGGTGCGCGAGCGGCGCCGGATCGCCCTGTTCTGGTCGCACCGCGAGGAGCGGACCGAGAACCCCGATGTCGCGGGCGTCGTCGATGTGCAGGAGGCGCTGCGTAGACTGCCGTTCCGCAAACGGGCCTGTGTGGTGCTGCGGCACGCCTTCGACCTCTCCGAGAAGGACACCGCGCTGGCCCTCGGTGTCTCGGTGGGTACGGTGAAGAGCCAGACCTCGAAGGGAATGGCGGAACTGCAGCGACTGCTCGGCCCGCAGGCCGCACCGCTCAGGATGCAGGCGGCGATGGCTCGCTCCGGCGACACCGCGGGAAGGGACCGATGACGATGCGGCGGGACGTGCACGACGAACTGCGCGCCCGGCTGCGGGAGGCGGCCGCGGCGCACGAGCCGGACCGCGAGCGGATGCTGGCCCGGATCGAGCGCGGTATGTCCGAGGAGGCCCGCCCCGACCACCGCGCGACCAGGCCCCCGGCGCTCGGCTGGCTGCGGGTGGCCGGGGCCACGGCGGCGGTCGCCGGAGTCCTCGCGGTGGGTGGCTACGCGGTGGCCTCGGCGGTGAAGGAGGACCCCCCGCAGCAGACCGTGGCCACCTCCCCCACGCCCACCCCGTCCCCGGACGCCACCAGCCGCGCCCCCCTCCCGCCGGACCCCACGCCCGATCCGACGCGGGCGCCCTCGAAGGAGTCCGGCAAACCGAGCCCGCCCGCCACCACGGCGCCGCCGACGCAGACCGCGAGGCCGCCGGCCGCGGGCGAGGAGGACGGCCCCCTGTGGTCGGACGGCTCGGTCGACCCGCACAGCAACGAGTTCTGGGCGCAGAGCAATGTCACCCTGAAGACCGACGAGAAGCTGACCGGGCTGACCGTCGAGCTGAAGGTGGCGCAGACCGGCGGGGTGACCTCCACCGGCGCCTGGCGCTCACTGCCCGAGGACGACTTCGAGCTGTCGGTCGGCGAGCGGGACGGCTTCCTCGTCTACACCTGGACCCTGAAGAAGGGCCGTACGGTCCCGGCGGGCGAGTGGGTGTTCGCGGGGCAGTACGACCACGAGCGCGGCGGCCGGGACGCGGGGGCCGACGGGTACACGGCGACCGCCCGCGCCGGTGACGAAGTGCTGTCCGTGGCGGGCGACTTCGCCCGGCACGAGGACGACGACTCCGGTGGCGGCTCGTGACCGGCTGAGAAATTTCCCGGAACGCGGCAACCCATTTCGCGCCTGCGGCAACCAGGCAGTGCAAGGAACACCTCCCCACCTTGTCTCCGGGCAGGGCCCGGTCCTTCAGGGCCGGGGTGAATGCCCGCTCCCGCGTAGCGGGGCAGGGGTAGCCGAATCGCCGTCAGGGCGATTCGGTGTCTCGGAGGATTCGACTGCGCGTCGCACTACGGCGACCAGCCAGGAGTTCAGGGAGCGGTCATCAGCGGCGGCGCGTGCCTTGGCAGCGTCGTACAGGTCGTCAGGAAGTCGAAGGTTCAGCTTGATCATGCATCAATTCTGGCCCTAGAGTGGGGCCATGTCGAGATTCCGGATGTACCCGACGCGCGAGCAGGAAGAGCAGATGCTCTTGCACTGCGCGCACGCCCGGTACGTGTGGAACCTCGCCGTCGAACAGCACTCACACTGGCGCCGGTGGCGCAAGTCCGCCCCCGGTTTCGCGGAACAGTGCCGCCAGCTCACCGAGGCCCGGCGTGAGAACGAGTGGCTGGGTGCCGGGAACGCGGACGTGCAGCAGCAGGCGCTCAAGGACTTCGCCAAGGCCAAGAACGCCCGCTTCACCTCGGGGTTCGGTGAGCCGACCTGGCGCAAGAAGTTCCGTCACGAGGGCTTTCGCGTCATCGGCACCGACCGTGTACCCGAGTGCAACGAGGACGGTACGCCGAAGCTGAACGCGAAGACCGGCAAGCAGGTCATGAGCCGGTCCGTCGTCATGCAGAAGCTCAACCGCAGGTGGGCGCAGGTGAAGGTGCCCGGCTGCGGCTGGGTCCGTTTCCGCCTCAGCGCCAAGGGCAAGAGCGCGGTGCTGCCCGACGCGAAAACGTTCCGCGTCACCTTCCGTAACGGCCAGTGGCACATCGCCTTCGCCGTCACCCCCGAGCCGACCCCCGCGCCCGGCACGGGCGAGGTCATCGGTATCGACCGGGGCATCAAGATCACCGCTGCACTGTCGGACGGCCGCACCCTCAACTGCCCGCAGCTCACCACCCGCGAGCGCGCCCAGATCCGCAAGCACGAGCGGCGCGCGGCGCGGGCGAAGAAGAGCAGTCCCGAGAAAGCGGCCGAGTACGCCAAGGTCGCCCGGCTCAAGGCCCGCGAAGCAGACCGGCGTAAGGACTGGTGCGAGAAGACCAGCACCATGCTCGCCCGCACCTACGACCTGATCCGCTTCGAGAAGCTGAACATCAAGAACATGACCCGCTCGGCGAAGGGAACCGTCGAGCAGCCCGGCAAGAACGTGGCGCAGAAGTCCGGCCTCAACCGGGCCATCCTCGCCCAGGGCTGGGGCCTGCTGCGGCAGCGCGCCGAGCACAAAGCACCCGGCCGGGTCGAAGACGTACCAGCCCCGTACACCAGCCTGCGGTGCAGCGCCTGCGGATGGATCGACAAGAACTCGCGCAAGAGCCAAGCCGAGTTCGTCTGTTCCTCCTGCGGCTTCACCTGCAACGCGGACACCAATGCAGCAACCAACGTCGCGGCAGGACAGGGCGGGATTCCCCGCCCCCGGCGGACAGCCGGTGCCGGAGGGACGACACCGCCCACACAGCGGTCGAACGTCCGTGAACCTCAGCCCACCTGGGTTGGAATCCCCCTCTTTAAGAGGGGGAGGATGTCAAGCAAGGAATGGGCATGACTGCACCAGCCGAACAGCGCGTCCGCCACCGCCGCGGGACCACCCGGCGGCGGGCCGTGATCGCCGGGGCCTCGGCGCTCGGTCTCACCGGCGCGGCGATCGTCACCACGACGATGCTGTCCTCCGCGGGCGCCGCCTCCTCCTGGCCCACCGCCAAGGGCAGCCAGGCCGTGAGCAGCACGATCAATGTCTCGGGCACCTTCGACAGCGGCTACAAGAAGTTCTACGGCACTGGCGCGCTCGGCGGCGACAGCCAGGACGAGGGCCAGGACCCGGTGTTCAAGCTGGCCGACGGCGCGGTCCTGAAGAACGTGATCATCGGCACCCCGGCCGCCGAGGCGTGCACTGCTCGGGCTCGTGCACGCTGCAGAACGTGTGGTGGCTGGACGTCGGCGAGGACGCGGCCACCTTCAAGGGCAAGTCCGCCTCGTCGGTGTACACGGTCTACGGCGGCGGCGCGAAGAACGCGGAGGACAAGGTCCTGCAGTTCAACGGCGCGGGCAAGCTGGTCGTGAGCAAGTTCCAGGTGGCGAACTCGGGCAAGCTGGTGCGCTCCTGCGGCAACTGCTCCACGCAGTACGAGCGCACGATCATCATCAACGACGTGGATGTCACCGCTCCGATGAACTCGATCGTCGGCGTCAACTCCAACTACGGGGACACCGCCGCGCTGCGCAAGGTCCGCATCCACGGCGACAGCGGCAAGAAGATCAAGACCTGCGTCCGCTTCCAGGGCAACAACACCGGTGCCGAGCCCCAGCAGATCGGTGTCGGTCCGGACGCAACGTCGTGCCTCTTCTCAGCGTCTGATCTGACGTACGACTGAGTTTCCCGGACCTGCTGGCCAGAGCCCCCCTCGGTCAGCAGATGAAGCGCCCCCGCCGGTGACGACCGGCGGGGGCGCCTTCCAACAGAATCCACCACCCCCACACAGGAGTGACGCACGGCACGGTGATCCCGGTGACGCGGGCCGAGTACAAGCGCCTGCTCGCGCTGGTGCCGACGCTGGAGTCGGCCGGCCCCGCACGCGGGCGCTAGCAGTCCTCCGTCCAGGGCTCCCAGTCCCCGAGCCAGGCCGCGCGGTGCGCCGACGCGGCCTGTTCGGCGGTGAGTTGGGGGCGGTTCTCCGGGACGGTGATCCGCGCTCCGGGGCCGGTGTTGCGGTACTCCGCGAACCGCTGCTCCTGCCAGGGGAAGGAGCTGGACATGTTGGCGTAGGGCGCGACCGCGTCGATGCCGGGGCCGAGCCAGGTGTCCCGGACGGTGAGCATAGGACGGGCCGTGGTGTCGGAACTGGGCACCCACGGCCGGGCGAGCTTGTAGTGGCCGTCCGGGGCCTCGCTGGTCACCCGGCCCCTGGTGACCAGGTAGCCGAGCGGGTTGGCGCCCGCCGTGGAGGGCGCGAAGACGAAACCGTACGGCGCCGACGCGAGGTCGGTGCGGGTCAGCGTACGGAAGTGGCAGTGCTCGAAGACCGCCGTGGCCCGGCCGAAGACGAAGTCGACGTCACCCTCGGCATAGCAGTGCGCGAAGTACTGGCGGGCGAAGACGGAGAGCGCGCCCGTGTCGGCGTACAGGGTGTCCTGGTGGCCGAGGAAACGGCAGTGGTGGAAGGCCGAGCGGTCGCCCATGACCTTGAGCGCGACGGCCTGGGTGCCGGTGACCCCGGGGTGGTCGGCGCGCAGCCAGTCGTTGGCGAAGGTGATCCGGTGGGCGGTGAATCCGTCGGCGCGCACGGTGGTGGTGGCCGAGCCGGAGGTGCCGTAGGTGCCGGAGCCGTCGGGCTTGGGGGTGCCGGCGGCGTTGTCGTACACGATGACGACGTCCCGCGGGTCGTCCCCGGCGCCGAGCCAGGTCATGTCGGTGCGGGTGGCGTCCACACTGACGGTCTCGCGGTAGGTGCCGGGCGCCAGGACCAGGGTGCGGGCGGTTCCGGTGGCCGCGGTGACGGCGGCCTGGACGGTGGTGTGGTCGCCGCGGCCGTGCGGGTCGACGTAGAGGGTGCCCGGGGTGAGGCGGGCGGCGGGTGAGCCGTAGCGGCCGAACGGGCGGCGGCGCGGGGCCGCCTGGGCGGGCGGGGCGGCGAGGGCGACGGCGGCTCCGGCGCCCGCCAGCAGGAAGCCCCTTCTGGACAGGGGGAGGTGCATGCGGTGCGCTCCTTCCGGGTGCGGCCGGGGCGGCGGCGCGCCCCGGCCGTGGCGGGGGTCAGCAGACGCGGCCGGCGCCCGCGCGGTGGTCGACGATGCCGGGGACGGCCTTCGGGTGGTCGACCTTGGTGCGCAGGCTGGGCGTCCAGCCCGCGCCGGACTGGAGGGTCTCGGCGGGGATCTCCGCGTTGTGGACGGCGATCAGGTCGGTGAGCCTGCCGTTGACGTAGTTGTGCTCGGCGGTCAGCGGCGCCTCGCTCCACTTCTTCAGCACCTTGCCGACACTGACGCCGGGCGCCAGTGTGAGGGCGTTGTGGCTGGCGTACAGCTGCGAGTTGGCGCCGATGCCGAAGACGTAGCCGAACTTCTGGCCCTTGGTGACGACGAAGTGGTTGTTGTACGAGTCGACCTGGCCGAAGCGGACCCGCGGCGCCCGCTCCACGATGCCCTCGAAGCGGTTGTGGTGGAGGGTGACCTTGAGCTTTCCGGTGTCGGTGGCGCCCGCGCCGTCGCTGTTGCCGATCAGCATGGTCTTGTCGTGGTCGTTGAACGAATTCCAGGACACCGTCACGTAGTTGGCGCCGCGCACCACGTCCAGCAGTCCGTCGTGCTGCTGGTAGACCTTGCCGAAGTACTCGGGCAGCGAACTGTCGGGATAGCGGCCGTCGGTGAGCGTGTTGTGGTCGATCCACACATGGGTGGAGCCGTAGACGACGACACCGTCGTACTCGGAGTTCCAGGCACCGGTCTTGTTGTCGTCGGTGGGGTCCCACTGCGGGAAGCAGTCGACGGGGGCCTCGATGGTGAGGTTCCGGACGATCACATTGTCGACGCCCTTGATCTGGAGGCTGCCGCCGCGGATCCCGGCGTCCCGGCCGACGCCCACGATGGTGGTGTTGGCGGGCACCTCGGCCTTGATCATCCGGTCCTGGTTGGCGGCGGACGCGGCCCGCAGATCCTCCTGCTCACCGCTGACCGGGGTGTCGTGGCCCCAGACTGCGGGGTCGTAGTCGGCGAGGTACTGCTGGAAGTCGTAGCCCTCGACGGCCAGCGCGTCGCAGCCCTCGGAGACGGCGTCGATCGCGCCCTTGACCTTGATGATGCGGGGCGCGGTGCCCTCCTCGGCGAGGGCGGCCTTGAACTCGGCCCAGGTGGAGACCGTGTACACGCGGTCCTTGGTGGCGGCCGAGCCGCCGGTGGTCCCGGCGCCCTCCGACGCCCAGCCGTCCCCGGCGGGGAGGACATCCCGCGCGGGGTCGTGGTGGTGCGGCCGGGCCTGGACCGCTCCGGCGCCGGTGATCCCGAGGACGAGCGAGACACAGCCGGCGAGTACGGCGGTTCTCTTCATGGCATGCCCATGCCATATCTGTGTGCGCATGAATGCGGCTCTCTTCTCTCAGAGGTGGGGATTCGGTTCGGCCGGGCCCCTCGGCGACGGGGCTCGGTTCGTGCTCAGGCCACGGCGTCGGGCCAGCTGATCCAGGACTCCGGGATCGCGTCCCCCAGCCGTCGTACGTCCCGTACGCGCAGTACCCGGGCGCGCAGCAGCTCCCGTGCCACGAGCCGCGCGACCTCGATGGCGCCGGGCGGGTTGAAGTGCGTGTTGTCCTGCTCGGTGGCGGTCCAGTTGAAGTACTTCTTGGTCTCCTCGACGCCCAGCGACTGCCACAGCTCCAGTGACAGCGCCTGGATGTCGAGCAGCGCGACCCGCTCCTGTGCGGCGAGGGCGCGCATCGCCGCCGGGTACTCGCCGTGGCTGGGGCGGGCGTTGCCCTCGGCGTCGAACCTCCGTCGCTCCACGGCGGTGGCCAGCACCGGCCGGGCCCCGCGGGAGCGGGCGCCCTCGATGTACAGGCGCAGGTGGTCCTGGTACGTGGTCCAGGGCTCGGTGTAACGGGTGGGGTCCTCGGTCTTCTCGTCGTTGTGCGCGAACTGGATCAGCAGGAGGTCCCCGGGCCGTACGGCCGCGAGCAGGGCGGCCAGCCGCCCCTCGTCCACGAAGCTCTTCGAACTGCGGCCGTTGACCGCGTGGTTGGCGACATCGAGCTGCCTGTGCAGGAAGAAGGGAAGGGCCATGCCCCACCCGGTCTCGGGCGCGGCGTCGGCGTATTTCTGGGCGGCGGTGGAGTCACCGGCGATGAAGACGGTCCGCCGGCGGTGCTCACCGGCGTGGGCGGTACCGAAGGTCAGGGGTACGGCGGCGGCGGTGACGAGAGCGGCACCGGCCACCTGTCTGCGGGTCAGCGACATGAGGCTGCCCTACTTTCTTGTCGTGGGCCGGGGGCGTGGGGGCCTGCGTGTGCAGCCCCCCACGGACAACGGGCCCCGGGCCGTCAGGACTTCTTCTGCTCGTTCCACTCGGCCTGCGCCTCGTTGAGCTGCTCGGCGACCGTGTCGAGGAAGTCCTTCGCGCTCATCTTCCCGAGCAGGACCTTCTGGAAGTTCGGCTCGTTGTCGGCCTTGGAGATGGTGTTCCAGTCCGGCAGGTAGTACGGGAGCTGGACGATGCTGGTGGAGCCGTCGTTCAGCGCGGCGGCGGCGAGCTTGGTGGGCTCGGCCTCATTGATCCAGGCGTCCTTCGCGGCCTCGGTGTTGGACGGGATGGCGCCCGCCGACTCGTTCCACTTCGAGTTCGACTCGTGCGAGGCGGCGAACTCGATGAACTTCCAGGCGGCGTCCTTGTTCTTGGAGCTCTTGAACAGGCCGAGCCCGTCGACCGGGTTGGACACCTGGACGCGCTTGCCGGAGGGGCCGACGGGCTGCGGGATGCCCCGGAACTTCTCGACGCCGAGCGCCTTCACATGGTCCTGGTAGGAGCCCAGGTTGTGGTTGAGCATGCCGATGGTGCCGGAGTCCCACTGCGCGACCATCTTGGTGAAGTCGTTGTTGAGGTCGGCGGCCGGGGTGACCTTCTTGTAGAGCGCCGCGTACTTCTCCAGCGCCTCGACGTTCTTCGGGTCGTTGAGGGTGGTCCTGTCGCCGTCCCAGAACTCGGTGATCCCGCTCTGCCCGTACATCGCGTCCAGGGCCTGCGCGATCGACCCGGCGCCACCGCGGATGGTGTAACCGAACTCGTTCTTGCCGGAGTTGGTGAGCTTCTCGGCCGCCTCGTAGAAGGCGTCCCAGCTCGTCGGCTCCTCCAGGCCCGCCTTCTTGAACAGGTCGGTGCGGTAGTACAGCACGCCGTTGTTGGCGGAGGTGGGGATCGAGTACATGTGCTCGTCGGAGCCGCCGGCCACCTTGACCGACGTGACCATGTCCTCGTTGAGCTTGCCGTTCAGCGAGGACTTGGCGAGGCGGTCCTCCACCGGTTCCAGCGCGTCCTGCGCGGCGATCCCGGCGAGCATCGCGGCTCCGACACCGCCGACGTCCGGGAGTCCGCCGCCCTGGATGGCGGTGTCGTACTTGGACTGCACCTCGGTGGCGGCGATGGGCACGTACTGGACCTTGATGTCCGGGTTCGCCTTCTCGAAGTCGGCGATGATCTCCTTCCAGATGTCGGTGCGGACACCGCCGTTGTTGTCCCAGAAGACGATCTCGCCCTTGCCGGAGCCCTCGGCCCCCTTGTCCCCTCCACCACCGCTGCCGTCGTCGCCGCAGGCGGTGGCGGTGAGGGCGAGGACGGACCCCAGGGCGACGGCCACGGCGGCGCGCCTGCTTCTACGGATGCTGATCTTCATTGGTCGGCTCTCTTCTTCTGGATGCTGCGAGTTGTGGAGTTGTGGGGGCGGTGGTGGCGGTGGTTCCGCCCGTCGCCGGCAAGCGCTTGCCACGGAGATGCGTCGTTGCGGCTCCCGACGGGCGTACGGGTGCTAGGAGTTGGTGACCGTGAAGTGCGTGAAGGTTGCCGCGCCGGCGTGTCCCTGACCGGCGGGCGCGAGCGCGAACAGGCCGAGCAGGGCTCCCACCCAGCGCCAGGGGGTGGCGGCGAAGACGGGGCCGGAGGGCGTCCAGCCGTCGCCGGTGTCGTAGTGGAACCGGCAGCGGGCGCCGGCCGCGATGTCGATCCGGAGCCGGGCGGCTCCGTCGGGGGCGGGTACGGGGTGGGCGGCGTCGCGTTCGCGCTCGGCGACGGTCTCCGCGAAGCGGTGGACCAGGTGGACCGAGCCGTCGCTCTCGCGCTGGAGCCCGATCCAGCCGTACGCGTCACCGAGCACCGTGAGTCCGGCCCGGGCTCCCGGCTGTTCGCTGTGCAGGCGCAGTCCGACCTCGACCGCGGCCGGGGTGCCGGGCAGCCGCTGGGTGAGGATGTGGGGCAGTGTCCGCAGGTCGTGCGGGTCGTCGGTGCGGACGCAGGTGAGCCGCAGTCCGTCCGCCGAGTGCTGGGTGGACCAGCCGTCGCGCGGGTTGGCCGTCCACTGCCACTGCCTGCCGTACCGTCCGCCGGGGAAGTCGTCGTCGGTGGCGGGCGCCGCGGGCGGCTGCGGCGGCAGCGCGGGCCTGCGGTGTACGGCCACGGGGGCGCCGTCGGCACCGACGACCGGCCAGCCGTCGGCTGCCCAGCGCATCGGCTGGAGGTGCACGACCCTGCCGTAGGCGCCGCGCTGCTGGAAGTGGACGAACCAGTCCTCACCGGCCCCGGTGCGCACCCAGCCGCCCTGGTGGGGGCCGTTGACGTCGGTGTCCCGCTGTTCGAGCACGATCCGTTCCTCGTACGGGCCGAAGAAGCCGCGCGAGCGGAAGGCGCCCTGCCAGCCGGTCTCCACTCCCCCGGCCGGGGCGAGGATCCAGAACCAGCCGTCGTGCCGGTAGAGCTTGGGGCCCTCCAGGGTGAACCAGCCGGGGATGCGGTCGCCGTCGACGATCACCTTGCCCGCGTCGAGGAGTTCGGTGCCGTCGGGGTGCATCCGGTGCCCGGTGAGCCGGTTCTTGGTCCCGGAGCGGGATTTGGCCCAGGCGTGCACCAGGTACGCCTCGCCGGTCTCCTCGTCCCACAGGGGGCAGGGGTCGATCAGTCCCTTGCCCGCCTTGACCAGGTGCGGCCGGGTCCAGGGCCCCCGGATCTCGGGCGCGTTGACCTGGTAGATGCCCTGGTCGGGGTCGCCCCAGAAGATCCAGAACCGGTCGGCGTGGTGGCGCAGGGAGGGGGCCCAGACGCCGCAGTCGTGCCGGGGGACGCGGAACTCGGCCTCGGGTTCGAGGCGTTGCAGGGCATGGCCGACCAGGGTCCAGTTGACCAGGTCGCGGGAGTGCAGCAACGGCAGGCCCGGGACGCGGCCGAAGCTGGAGGCGGTGAGGTAGAAGTCGTCCCCGACGCGGATCACGTCCGGGTCGGACCAGTCGGCGTTGAGGACCGGGTTGGTGTAAGTGTCCGGGCCGGCCTTGGTGTTCACGCGCTCACCGCCTTGCGGACCAGGGCCCCGGCCGCCGCGTGGTCGAGGCGGCCGTCGGCGACGACGGTGACGATCCGCCGGACCACGGTGTCGCCCGGCGGCACCGCGAGCCGCTGGTCGTGGGCGAGCGAGGAGCCGACACCCGGGTACTCCCCGGCACGTACGAACCACGGGTCCTCACGGGTGCGTTCGGTGGCGCCCGCGAAGACCAGCGTCCAGGTGGAGCCGACCAGGGCGACCCAGTCGGCGCGGCGGCCGTGCACCCGCTCCTCCCCCTCCGCGTTCGGGACGAGCACATCGGGGGACGTGCCCTCCTTGCGGGCCCGCCAGAAGAACCCGCCGTACCCGGCGCCGGGGCGGCCGTTGGTGGCGGGGCTGCCGATGGACAGCGCCCCCGCGGTGACGTTGGTGAGGGAGAAGGTGAAGTCCAGCGCCCAGGCGGCGTCGGTGAGTTCGGTCGCGGCGACGGTACGGCGCTCGCGCAGCAGTTCCGTTCCGGCGGCCGTCCAGCGCAGTTCCTCCACGAACCCGTCGGGGTCGCGGAGTTGGAAGCCCAGGTGGCGCTGGGCTCCGTGGTTGTCCAGTTCGGTGGGACCCCGGTCGCGGACGAAGGTGCGGCCGCCCCAGAAGTTGTGCCCCTCGACGTCGGGAACGGCGACACCGACGCCGAGGTGGTGTGCGTGGTCGGCGGGCCGCAGCTCGGTGACCGGAGTGCCGGCCAGGGTGGTGACCGGGTGCAGATAGGGGCGCGGGGAGAGCCGGGCGGGCAGTTCGGGCCGGGTGACGTAGCGGGCGACCGGGCGGGCCGCGACCCGCAGTACCGGGGTGTCGCTGGTCGTCATCAAGTGCTCACCTCTTTGCGCAGACCGTGGGGCAGCGCCCAGGGGGCGCCCAGCTCGGAGTAGAGGGCGAGGGTGTCGGCCGCGGCGGCGACCAGGCCGTCCACGCCGGGTACGACCCGGCGCTGCTCGTCGGCGAGCAGGTGCCAGGAGCCGGCGGGCAGCGGGGCGGGGTCGGGGGCCCGCCGGATCGCCTCGACGACCTGCATGAAGGCGCCGGTCCGCTCGGGCACGACCAGCAGGTCGGTGCCGTCGGTGAGGTGCCGGACCAGGTTCTCCAGCAGGTCGGTGCGGCCGTACTCGAACTCCTGCGGGCCGTGTCCGGCGCGCTGGAGCAGGACCCGGTCCTGCTTGTACCAGAAGGTGATGCGGCCGCTGCTGCCGTGCACCACGACGTACGGCTCGTCGGGGTGTTCGGCGCACAGGGTGGCGGCGACGGTGACCGGGTGGCCGTGGCCGGTGGAGATCCGGACGCAGGAGGTGTCGTCGGACTCGATGTCGTTGGCGCGCAGCAGCTCGGTCTCCACGCCGGTGACGTCGTCGGCGCGGTCGGTGCCGCCGAGCGCGAGGGCGGTGGCGACGGCGTGCGCGAGCGGGTTGGTGAGCGCCCCGTCGATCACGTCGACGCCGTGCAGGCGCCGCTTCCCGGCCCAGGGGGCGCGCCGGTAGTACGACTCGGGGCGGGCCCAGGCCCCGGCGCCGCCGATGCCGACGAGAGCGCCGACGGTGCCGTCGGCGATCATCCGGCGGATCGCGGGCACCGCCTGCGAACCGAGCGACTGGAAGCCGATCTGGCAGGCGACGCCCGCCGCGGCGACCCCGTCGGCCATGCGCCGGAACTCCGCGTAGGAGGGGGCGGGCGGCTTCTCCAGCAGCAGGTGCACGCCCCGGTCGGCGGCCTTCAGCGCCAGGTCGGTGTGGGTCGGGATCGGCGTGCAGATCACCGCGATCCGGGCGCCGGTGGCGTCCAGCAGCGCCCCGAAGTCGGGGGACTGCTCAGGGGTGCCGAGCCCGTCGGGGATCTCCTGCGGGGTGAGCGGCGTGAGTTCGCAGATGCCGGCCAGCCGGACGATCCCGCGGCGCTGGAGGCGGCGGATGTTCTCCAGGTGCCAGCGGCCGTGCCCGCGCGCACCGGCCAGCACCACCGGGGTGGCCGTGTCCGTCCGTGGAGTGGTCATCCCTTCACCGCCCCCGCGCTGAACCCGGTGATCAGCCACTTCTGGATGAAGGCGAAGACGATGACCACGGGGACGGCGGCGATGATGCCGCCCGCCGCGAGGGCGCCGAGGTCGACGCTGTCCGCGCTCATCAGGGTGTTGAGGCCGACCGGGACGGTCTGCTTCTCCTGGTTGTTGAGGAACATCAGGGCGAACAGGAAGTGGTTCCAGGAGTGCACGAAGGCGAAGGAGCCGACGGCGATCAGACCGGGCCGCAGCAGCGGCAGCACGACCACCCGGAAGGCCCGCAGCCGTCCGCAGCCGTCCACCCAGGCGGCCTCCTCCAGGGAGTACGGCACGTTCTTGATGAAGTTGCTGATCAGGATCATCGACAGCGGGAGCTGGAAGACGGTCTCGGCGAGGACGACGCTGCCGAGTGAGTTGATCATCTGCAGTTCGGCGAAGATCTCGAACAGCGGTACCAGCAGCAGCGCGCCGGGCACGAACTGCGAGCACAGCAGGGCCAGCATGAAGGCCCGCTTGACCTTGAAGTCGAACCGGGCGAGCGCGTAACCCCCGGCCAGGGCGACAACCGTCGTCATCACCAGGGTGGCGAGGCCGACCAGGACGCTGTTCTGGAAGTAGGTGCCGAAGCTGCGCTCATTCCACACCTTGTCGAAGTGGTCGAAGGTCATCGGCCAGGGCACCAGGGAGGTGGAACCGGCCGGGCGGAGCGCGAAGAGCAGGATCCAGTAGAAGGGGATCAGGGTGAACAGCAGGTAGATGCCGAGCGGGAGGTAGATCTGCCAGCGCGGGACCTCGTCCCAGGCGCGGTGGCCCTTGGTGGGCCGGGGCGGTGGCGGGGACGTGCGCACGGTGGGCACGGCGGGGGCGGCTTCCTTGATGCTCACTTGCTCTCGCCTCCGAACTTGCTCAGCCGCAGATAGACCATCGAGCAGAAGAGCAGGATCACGAACGCGACGGTGGTCAGGGCCGACGCGTAGCCGAAGTTGTGGGCGTCGACGCTGGTGTTGGCGATGTAGAGCGGGAGGGTCGTCGTCTCGCCCGCGGGTCCGCCGCCGGTGAGGGTGTAGAGCAGGTCGACGTTGTTGAACTCCCACACCGCGCGCAGCAGCGTGGACAGGATGATGGCGTCCTTCAGGTGCGGCAGCGTGATGTGCCAGAACTGCTTGAACCGGCTGGCCCCGTCGACCTCGGCGGCCTCGTAGAGGTCCTTGGAGACGGACTGGAGGTCGGCGAGGATGAGGATCGCGAAGAAGGGCACCCCGCGCCACAGGTCGGCGACGATCGCCGCCGGGAAGACGGTGGAGGTGTCCGACAGCCAGCTGGTGCCGTAGGAGCCGATGCCCATGTCCGCGAGGTAACGGGTGATTCCGGTCTGGGAGTTGTAGAGCAGCACCCAGATCGCGGAGGTCAGCACCCCGGAGACGGCCCACGGCGAGAACACCAGCGCCCGTCCCAGACCCCGCCCGACGAAGGTCTGGTTGACGATGAGGGCCAGCGCGAGTCCGAACAGCAGCTGGAGTCCGACCTCGACGACCACCCACTTGGCGCTGAAGACCAGGGTGTCCCAGAACAGCGGGTCGTCGGTGAAGGCGTGGACGAAGTTGTCGAAGCCCGCGAAGCCGTTGCGCCACGGTTTGGTGGGGTTGTAGTTCTGCAGGCTGTAGTAGAAGACGCTGATCACCGGGTAGGCGATGAAGCCCAGCATGAGCAGGGCGGCCGGGGCGATCAGCAGGTACGGCAGCCTGCGCGGGGTGGCGGAGGCACGGCGCCGCCTCGGTGGCGCGGGCGGTTTCGCCACGGCTGCGGCTTGGGCCATGACTGTTTCTCCGTTCTCGGTGAAGCGCTTTCCGATCACTGTTCGGGGTCTCGACCAAGAGGGGCGGCGGTCGAGGGGTGGTTCAGCCGGCGTACGGGTCCCGCACCTCGCCCGGGCGGGCCAGGAACTCGAAGTCGCAGCCGGTGTCGGCCTGGCCGACCTGGTCGTTGTAGAGCGCGCCGTATCCCCGTTCGTAGCGGGTGGGCGGGGGTGTCCACGCGGCCCGGCGCCGCTCCAACTCCTCGTCGTCCACGTTCAGTTGGAGGGTGCGCGCCTCGACGTCCAGGGTGATCAGATCCCCGGTGCGGACCAGCGCGAGGGGTCCGCCGACGTACGACTCCGGCGCGACGTGCAGCGCGCAGGCGCCGTAACTGGTGCCGCTCATGCGGGCGTCGGAGATCCGGACCATGTCCCGTACCCCCTGTTTGAGGAGGTGGTCGGGGATGGGGAGCATTCCGTACTCGGGCATGCCGGGGCCGCCCTTGGGGCCGGAGTTGCGCAGCACCAGCACGCTGTCGGCGGTGATGCCCAGGTCCGGGTCGTTGATGGTGCGCTGCATGGCCTTGTAGTCGTCGAAGACGACGGCGGGGCCGGTGTGCTTGAGCAGGTGCGGTTCGGCGGAGATGTGCTTGATGACGGCGCCGTCGGGGCAGAGGTTGCCGCGCAGTACGGCGACCCCTCCCTCGGCCGCGACGGGGTTGTCCCGGGGCCGGATGACGTCGTCGTTGTGCACTTGGGCGCCGGCGATGCGCTCGCCGAGGGTGCCGCTCACGGTGGGGCGGTCCAGGTGCAGCAGGTCGGGGATGCGGGAGAGGAAGGCGGGCAGTCCCCCGGCGAAGTGGAAGTCCTCCATCAGGTACGTCTCGCCGCCCGGCCGGACGTTGGCCAGCACCGGCACGGTCCGCGCGATGCGGTCGAAGTCGTCGAGGGTGAGGTCGACCTGGCAGCGGCGGGCGAGGGCGATCAGGTGGATGACGGCGTTGGTGGAGCCGCCGAGGCCGAGCACGGTGGTGACGGCGTCCTCGAAGGCCTCCCTGGTGAGGATCCGCGAGGGGGCGAGCCCGGTCCAGGCCAGCTCCACGGCGCGGCGCCCGGAGGCGGCGGCCATCCGCTCGTGCCCGGAGTCGACGGCGGGGATCGAGGAGGCGCCGGACAGGGTCATGCCGAGCGCCTCGGCCGCCGCGGTCATCGTGGAGGCGGTGCCCATGGTCATGCAGTGGCCCGGGGAACGGGCCAGGCCGCCCTGGAGTTCGCGCAGTTCGCAGTCGGTGAGGTTGCCCGCGCGGTGCTCGTCCCAGTACTTCCACATGTCGGTACCGGACCCGAGGGTCTCCCCGCGCCAGTGCCCCGGCAGCATGGGTCCCGCGGGCACGAAGATCGACGGGATGTCGGCGGAGGCCGCGCCCATCAGCAGGGCCGGGGTCGACTTGTCGCAGCCGCCGAGCAGGACCGCCGCGTCCACGGGGTAGGAGCGCAGCAGCTCCTCCGTCTCCAGGGCGAGGAGGTTGCGGTAGAGCATGGGGGTCGGCTTCTGGTAGGTCTCCGAGAGGGTGGAGACCGGGAACTCCAGCGGGAAGCCGCCCGCCTGCCACACACCCCGCTTGACCGCCTGGGCCCGCTCGCGCAGATGCACGTGGCAGGGGTTGATGTCGGACCAGGTGTTCAGGACGGCGATCACCGGGCGGCCCCGGTACTCCTCGTCCTCGTAACCGAGCTGCCGCATCCGGGCGTTGTGCGACCAGGTGCGCAACTGGCCCTCGGTGCCGTACCACTGGTGGCTGCGCAGCTCCTCCGGCGATCTGCGGCGGCCGGTCATACCGACCACCCCGCGGCTATCGCGGCGACCTCGGCGCGCTCGCTCTCGGGCAGCGGGCGGCTCGGCGGGCGGACCTCGCGGCGACACAGGCCGAGGGAGGCGAGGGCTTCCTTCACGACGGTGACGTTGTTGGCGGAGCCGTTGGCGGCGCGCAGTTCCTCGAAGCGGCGGATCTGCTCCCAGACCTTCATGGCGGCCGGGTAGTCACCGGAGCGAAGCGCCTCGATCATGTTCAGCGAAACGGCCGGGGCGACGTTCACCAGCCCCGAGGTGAAGCCGGTGGCGCCCGCGGAGAAGTAGGAGGGGGCGTACGGCTCGGCGAGCCCGGCGACCCACACGAAGCGGTCCAGGCCCGCGTCCCGCGCGAAGGAGGCGAACCGGGCGGCGTCCGGGACGGCGTACTTCACACCGATCACGTTCGGGCAGTGGTCGGCGAGTTCGGCCAGCCGCCGCCCCTCCAGCCGCTCGTTGCGGATGTAGGGCACCACGCCCAGCTCGGGGACGGCCTCGGCGATGGCGCGGTGGTAGTCGACCCAGCCGCTCTGCGAGACGTAGGGGTGGACGGGCTGGTGCACCATCACCATCGCAGCGCCCCGCTCGCGGGCGTGCCGGGCGGAGGCGACGGCGGTGGGCACGTCGTGGCCGACGCCGACGATGACCACGGCGCGGTCGCCGGCCTCGTCGAGGGTGATCTCGGTGACGAGCCGGCGCTCCTGCGGGGTGAGGGCGTAGAACTCGCCGGTGTTGCCGTTGGGGGTGAGGGTGCGGATGCCTCCGTCGAGCAGCCGACGCAGCAGGGCCCGGTGGGCGTCCTGGTCGATGCTGCCGTCCTCGGCGAAGGGGGTCACCGGGATCGACACCACGTCGGCCAGGGCCGCCCGCTGGGTCTCGAACGTCTCGCTGCTCATTCCTGGCCTTCCTGGTCCGAGGCGTCGGGGAACGCCCGCTCGACGAACGACGCGATGTGGGCGTGCAGGGCGCGGGCTGCGCCGTCCGCGTCGCCCTCCAGGGCGAGCCGCAGGATCTCCCGGTGCTCACCGGCCTCCCGCTCCCAGGAGGGGGAGGAGGCCCAGGCGACGGCGGAGACCAGGGCGGCCTGGTCGCGGACCTCGTCGAGCATCCGGCCGAGCAGCGGGTTGCCGCAGGGCAGGTACAGGGCGCGGTGGAACTCCCGGTTGGCCAGGGAGCGTTCGGCGGTGTCGGTGGCCTCGTCGGCCCGGGTCAGCGCGTCCTTGGCGGCGTCCAGCGAGGCGCCCCGGCGCACCGCCCGGCGCAGCGCCTCGGGTTCGAGGAGGAGCCGCACGTCGTAGACCTCGCGCGCCATGTCCGCGTCCACCATGCGCACCGTGACGCCCTTGTACTGGCTCATCACCACCAGCCCGGTCCCGGCGAGCGTCTTGAGCGCCTCGCGCACCGGGGTCTTGGACACCCCGAACTGCGCGGCCAGCTCGGTCTCGACGAGGGCCTGGCCGGGCGTCAACTGCCCGGTGAGGATACGACGTTTGATCTCCTCCAGCACGTACTGCGTGCGGGAGGGGATCGGCGTGGGCACAGAGGTCATGCGCGCCTCTCGGATCTCACATATCGCGTCTCATATATGACGTACGAAGTACGACGCGATGAAGGTAGGAGCACGCATGTGTTTCGTCAATGCTTCTGACAAAGGAAGTTGGGGGCACGCTCGGAGGCCGGGGACCCCGATCCGGCGTCCCCGGGCGGTCGTTGGGCCACTGACCTCCGCGTTCAGGACCGGCTCCACCCCGGGTCCCGCCCGCTCAGGCCCACCGCGTGGTCCAGTACGGAGGCGGTGTCCGGGACCGGGACGACCGGCCCGAAGATCTCGTCCCGGCTCGGGTCGTGCTCGGAGGCGAGCTGGAAGGCGTGGCAGGCGTTCAGGGCGGCCGGGTCCGGGGTGTACGCCTGGCCCGTGGCGCGGGCCAGGTCCCAGCCGTGGATGACGAGTTCGTCGACGGCCACGGCACCCGCGACCTCGCCGGGCAGGTCGAAGCCTCCCGCCCGGGTCATCCCGGTCCACGCCTCAGGATCCCGCCAGACCTCGGCGAGTTCGTCGAGGACCTTCGGGAACTCCTCGCGCCAGCCGGGCCCGACGTCGGGAAGGGTGCCGAAGGGGTTGGTGTCGGTCGTCGCGCCCAGGCTCTTGCGGCCGGCGTCGCGGAAGGCGACGGTCAGGCCCAGCAGGTGCCCCAGCAGATTGCGGACCCGCAGCTCAGGGCAGGGGGTCGGGTCCGTCAGCTGCGCGTCGGTCACGCCCTCGGCGAGGCGGGCCAGGACCCGGGTCTGGGGTCCGAGATCGATGATCGATTCCGTCATGGTGGCTCGCTCCTCGGCGTTCCCTGAGTTCGGTGGTGAAAGGTTGACCCTCCGGCCCCCGGGAACTCATCGCCGCGCGCCCCCGCACCTGGTCGTCTAAGGCACCTGCCCGATCCGCACCCCCGGTCCTTAGGCCCACGCTGACCAGGCATGACGACGAAATGGACGTTGCTCCGGGTGGCCCGCGACCGCACCGCCGCGCTCTGTCTGACCGGAGTCGTGGTCTCCGGCTTCGGCACCTCGGCGCTCTGGCTGGTGTCCGGGGTGTGGGTGAAGGACCTCACGGGCTCCGACGGTCTCGCCGCACTGTGTCTGGTGGCGATGTGGGCACCCACTCTGGCCGGCCCCCTGCTCGGCACCCTCGCCGACCGCACCCGCCGGGTGCCCCTGCTGATCGCCACGAACGCCCTGCTGGCGGCCCTCCTGCCGGCCCTGCTCACGGTGGACTCCCCGGCCACCGTCTGGCTCCTGTTCACGGTCCTGTTCGTCTACGGCGCCACTGGCGCCGTCCAGGACGCCGCCGAGTCCGCCCTGGTCGGATCAGTCCTCCCCGCAGACCTGCTCGGCGACTTCAACGGACTGCGCATGACGGCGAACGAGGGCGTGAAGATCCTCGCCCCTCCCGCCGGTGCCGCCCTCTACACGCTGTACGGCGGCCCGGGCGTGGCCCTCCTGGACGCGCTGACGTTCCTGCTGGCGGCCGGTGTGTACGCCCGGCTCCGGCTCCGCGAGCCCCGGCCGCAGCGGCCCACCGCCGGCCGGCGGACCAGGACCGCCGAGGGCGCCTGCCACCTGTGGGCGCGCCCGGTACCCCGGCTGCTGACCCTGACGGGCGGCGTCACCATGCTCTGCGCGGGGGTCAACGGCGCGCTGGTCCACCCGGTCGTCGAGGCCCTCGGCCACTCCCCCGCGTACGCGGGTGTGCTCTACGCCGCCCAGGGCGCCGGGTCGGTGGCGGTGGGCCTGATCTCCGGGCCCACCCTGCGCCGTCTGGGCGCCCCTCGGTTCGCGGCGTGCGGGGTCGCCCTGTTCGGGGCCGCCGTGGCGCTCAGGGCCGTGCCCTCGGACGCGGTGGCCCTGGCGTGCGGCGCGGCGATCGGCGCGGGACTGCCCGCCGTACTGATCGCCACGCTCACCCGAATTCAGCACGAGACCCCGGGTCCGCTGCTGGGCCGGGTCACGGCCACCGCACAGACGCTGGTGTTCACCCCGAACGTGCTCGGGCTGGCGGCGGGCGCGGCCCTGGTGGAAGGGGTCGATCACCGCCTGCTGCTGGGGTGCGCGGGCCTGGTGCCCGTACTGGCCGCCGTACCCCTGCTTCAGGCCCCGGCCAACGCCTCCCGCACCGACTCCAGGTCCCCGTCCGACGCCAGCCCCGCGTGATACAGCCGCACTTCCGTGGCCCCCCGTTCCCTCGCCCGCGCGATGTCCGCCGCCAGCGTCCCCGGGCTTCCGCCCATCCCGGAGACCACGGTGAAGTTGGCGGCGAGGACACCGCGCGCCTGTTCCGCGAACGGCGCCAGCAGCCCCGCCCCGCCCGTGCACGGCACGACCACACCGTCGGCCACGGTCAGGATGTGCGCGGGGTCCACCCCGGCGTTGGCGCCGCAGTGGTACGGCACCGGGTCGGCGTGCAGCAGGATCCGGAAGCCGGGCGGCGCGGCGGCGCGTACCGCCGCGACGACGGACTCCTGGAGCGTGCGGGCCGTTTCGTCGCGCCACGCGCGCGTGGCCGCCGCGGTCGACTCGCCGAGCGGCTTCTCCACGTCCGCCCAGCCCTCGTCGGCGCCCCCACCCCGCCACAGCGGCTCCAGCGCGGCCCGGACGAGGGCCGCCAGTTCGTCGGGGTCGAGGCCCTGGGTGCCGTAGCCCGCGCGGCAGGCCGGGCAGAAGCAGAGGGACATCAGGTACTGCCCGGCCTCGCCGAGCCCGACCCCGCCGGTCTTGTCGTGGGCGTGCAGATGGGCCAGGCCGTACCAGCCGAGGGACTCCAGTTCCGTGCCCCGCGCGCCCGGCCGTACCGCCGCCTCGACCGCCAGGTCGGTCAGGTACGCGCGCGTGGCGGGCTGGGCGATGCACGGCGCCCAGGGGTAGCGGTCGCCGTAGGCGTTGACGACGGAGGTGTCCGGATGCTCCGCGCCCAGACGGGAGTTGTGCGCCAGCACGACCCAGCTGTGCACGTCGAGGCCCGCCTCCGCGAGCGCCCGTGCCGCCTCGCCGAAGGCATCACCCGGGGCCCAGTCACCCGCGGGGTAGGGCCGCAGCTTGCGCCCCTCCCAGAGCGCTCCCGGGGGGTACAGCACCGCCGCGTGCTCCGCCGTGACGATGCGGTGGCGCGGGTGCCGCGGGGTCAGCGCGCGCGTCGAGTGGTAGGCGGCCGCGAGCGTCACCTGCCCCACCCCGAGCGCGGCGATCCGCCCCGCCGCCTCCGGGTCGCCGTTGACGTCCCAGGGGTAGACGAACGCCGATACCGTCACTGGCCGTCCTCCTCAAGGAGCGCGTACCCGCGCTCGATCAGTACCGCGAGCTGCTTGACATGGTCCTCGGCCGGCTCGTGCAGCGGCGGCCGGACCTCCCCGACGTCCAGACCCCGCAATCGCACCCCGGCCTTGACCAGCGCGACGGCGTATCCGGCGCCCTGGGCGCGCAGTTCGACGAACGGCCGGTAGAAGCCGTCCAACAGGCGCCGTACGGTGGCGTCGTCGCCGGTGCGCAGCGCCGTGTGGAAGGCGAGGGCGATCTCGGGGGCGAAGCAGAACACGGCCGAGGAGTACAGGGTGATGCCCAGGGCGCGGTAGGCGAGCTGGGTCTGCTCTGCGGTGGGCAGTCCGTTGAAGTACAGGAAGTCGCCGGGGACTTCGGTGCGTACGGCGCTGACGATCCGCTGCATCAGGTCCAGGTCGCCGAGTCCGTCCTTGAACCCGACGATCCCGTCCGTGCGGGCCAGTTCGACGACCGTCGGCGGGGTGAACACGGCGTTGTCGCGCTGGTAGACGATCACCGGAAGGGCGGTGGCGGCGGCGACCTCGCGGTAGTGCCGCGCCAGCCCCTCCTGCCCCGCGTGCACGAGATACGGCGGCATGGCGAGAAGCCCGTCGGCGCCGGCCTCCTGCGCGAGCCGCGCGTAGCGCACGGCGAGCGCGGTGCCGTACCCGGTGCCCGCGACGACCGGCACCCGGCCCGCCGTCTCCGCCACGGCCGCCCGTACGCACTCCTGGTACTCCTCGGGCGTCAGCGCGTGGAACTCCCCGGTGCCGCAGCAGGCGAAGACGGCGGCGGCACCGGCGTCCACGCCGCGGCGCACGTGCGCGCGGTAGACGTCGGGGGCGAGGGCGCCGTCCGGCGCGTAGGCGGTGACCGGGAAGAACAGCGGACCGCTGGGGATGCCGAGTCGAGCGGCGAGATCGGCTGGCGTCACAGGCTCTCCCTAGAACGGGTGCGGTCACGTGGACGGGGGTTGCAGAGGGTCGCAAACCCCTGATCAGAATCCTGATCGAAGTTTATGTTTATGAACAGTCGCTCCGCTACTCTTGACGACCCCAGGCGATGATCCATAGCTTGTCCACGGATGTGAATACCGTGCACGCATGAAGCCATCCCCTGGATTCACACGGCCGTCGACCCGAGGAGACCCGAGGATGCCAGCGCCCCGCACCGTTCTGCTCACCGGCGCCGCCGGCGGACTCGGCACTCTGATGCGGGAGCTGCTGCCGGAGTACGGCTACGAACTGCGCCTGCTCGACCTGCGCCCCATCGAGGGCGCACCGGACGCGATCGTCGCCGACCTCGCCGACAAGAAGGCCCTGCGCGAGGCCGTCAGAGGGGTCGACGCGATCATCCACCTCGCGGGGATCTCCCTGGAAGCCCCCTTCGAGAAGATCCTCAGGGCGAACATCGAGGGCACCTACAACCTCTACGAGGCCGCCCGCGAGGAGGGCGTCGCCCGTATCGTCTTCGCCTCCTCCAACCACGCCGTCGGCTTCACCCCGCGCCCCCAGGGCGACGACCCGCTGATCCCCATTGACACCCCGCGCCGCCCGGACACCTTCTACGGCCTGTCCAAGTCCTTCGGTGAGGACCTCGCCCAGTTCTACTGGGACAAGTACGGCCTGGAGACCGTGTCGGTGCGCATCGGCTCCTGCTTCCCGGAGCCGGTCAACGTGCGCATGCTGTCGGTCTGGATGAGCCCGGCCGACGGCGCCCGTCTGCTGCACGCGGCGCTGACCGCCGAGCACGTCGGCCACACGGTGGTGTACGGCTCCTCCGCCAACACCCGCCTGTGGTGGGACCTGACCAGCGCCCGCGCCCTCGGCTACGAACCGCGGGACGACTCCGAGCCGTACGCCGAGAAGCTGATCGCCGAACAGGGCGAGCTGGACCCCGCGAACGAGGCGCACGCCTGCCTCGGCGGCCACTTCGTGAACGACCCGCCGATCTGGCCGTACTGACCGATCAGGCGCCCCCGGGCGTGAGGCGGCGGGCAGAGATCGGGCACGCCTGCCCGCCCATTCGGGCACGGCACCCAGGCGCCCTCGGCGCTTCGTGACCCCCACCGGGGGCACCGCCCGACGGCCACCGGGATGCCGATTGACCAGCCACGACACACCCTCACACGGCCACCGCCCACCCCCGCCTGTCCCCGTACACCCACCGACAGCCGCACGCCCGAACGGGCGCCAACGGTCAGCATCAGCCCGATAACAAACCTGGTCACCGTCACTTCCCCGCTGTAGAAATTCCCTCATACGCCCGAACGGGCACCTCGACGGAGAGGCGGGTGACGGGGATGAACAGGACCGCGGAAGAACGCCAGCGGGAGATCATCCGGGTGGCCCGCGCCAGCGGCTCGGTCGACGTGAACGCGCTGGCCGTCCAGCTCGGCGTGGCCAAGGAGACCGTCCGCCGCGACCTGCGCGCACTGGAGGACCACGGCCTGGTCCGCCGTACCCACGGCGGCGCCTACCCGGTGGAGAGCGCCGGCTTCGAGACCACGCTCGCCTTCCGCGCCACCAGCCACGTCCCCGAGAAGCGCAGGATCGCGGCCGCCGCGGCCGAGCTGATCGGGGACGCCGAGACCGTCTTCGTCGACGAGGGCTTCACTCCCCAGCTCATCGCCGAGGCGCTCCCCCGGGACCGGCCGCTGACGGTGGTCACCGCGTCACTGCCGGTCGCGGGCGCGCTCGCGGAGGCGGAGAACGTCTCGGTGCTGCTGCTCGGCGGCCGGGTCCGGGCCGGCACCCTGGCCACCGTCGACCACTGGACCACCAAGATGCTGGCCGGGTTCGTCATCGACCTCGCCTTCATCGGCGCCAACGGCATCTCCCGGGAGCACGGACTGACCACGCCCGACCCCGCGGTCAGCGAGGTCAAGGCGCAGGCCGTGCGCGCCTCCCGGCGCATCGTGTTCGCGGGCGTGCACACCAAGTTCGGCGCGGTCAGCTTCTGCCGGTTCGCGGACGTGGGCGCGCTGGAGGCGATCGTGACCAGCACCCTCCTCCCGTCGGCCGAGGCACACCGCTACTCCCTGCTGGGACCGCAGATCATCCGCGTCTGACCCCCGCCCCCGACCCCACCAGGAACCATCACACCCCTCCCCGCCCGTTATCTCCCCATACGCCCAGGAGCGATCCATGCGAACCCAGAGCCGACGGAGGCCGCGCACCGCACTCCTCGCCGCGGTCGCCTTGGGAACGCTGCTCACCGGCTGCTGGGTCGGCGCCGGCGGAGCCGGATCGGGCGGCGACTCGATCAATGTCCTCATGGTCAACAACCCGCAGATGGTGGAGTTGCAGAAGCTCGCCCCCCGATTCACCGAAGAGACCGGTATCAAGGTCAACTTCACCGTCCTGCCGGAAAACGATGTCCGCGACAAGATCAGCCAGGACTTCGCCAACCAGGCCGGGCAGTACGACGTCGCCACCCTCTCCAACTACGAGATACCGATCTACGCCCGCAACGACTGGCTCAAGGAGCTGGACCCCTACGTCGCCGACGACCCGGAGTACGACCAGCAGGACATCCTCGAACCCATGCGCGCGTCCCTGACCGGGGACGACGGCAAGCTCTACGGCCAGCCCTTCTACGGCGAGTCGTCCTTCCTGATGTACCGCAAGGACGTGTTCGCGAGGCAGGGCCTGACCATGCCCGCCCGCCCCACCTGGCAGCAGGTCGCCGACCTCGCCGCCCGCCTCGACGGCGCCGAGCCGGGCATGAAGGGCATCTGCCTGCGCGGTCTGCCCGGCTGGGGCGAGGTGATGGCACCGCTCACCACGGTCGTGAACACCTTCGGCGGCACCTGGTTCGACCAGAACTGGACGGCCCGGCTGGACTCCCCCGAGTGGCGGCGGGCGACAGAGTTCTATGTCGGCCTGGTCCGTGAGCACGGGGAGGCGGGCGCCGCCCAGTCCGGCTTCGCCGAGTGCCTGAACAACATGACCCAGGGCAAGGTCGCCATGTGGTACGACGCCACCTCCGCCGCCGGCTCCCTCGAATCCGACGGCTCCCCCGTCCAGGGCAAGGTCGGCTACGCACCGGCCCCGGTCGAGAGGACGGAGTCCTCCGGCTGGCTCTACACCTGGGCCTGGGGCATCCAGGAGGCGTCCCGCAACCCCGACAAGGCGTGGAAGTTCGTCTCCTGGGCGTCCGGCAAGCAGTACGAGGAACTGGTCGGCGACGAGTTCGGCTGGTCCAACGTCCCGGCGGGCAAGCGCGCCTCCACCTACGCCAACCCCGCCTACCGCGCCGAGGCCGCCGCCTTCCAGGAGATGACGAAGGAGGCCATCGAGGGCGCCCGCCCCAACGACCCCGGCGTACAGCCGCGCCCCGCGCCCGGCATCCAGTTCGTCGGCATCCCCGAGTTCACCGATCTCGGCACCAAGGTCTCCCAGGAGATCAGCGCGGCCATCGCCGGACGGCAGTCCGTCGAGTCGGCCCTGAGGAAGTCGCAGGCGCTCGCCGAGAAGATCTCCGAGGAGTACGAGGGACGATGACCGCCACGACCACCGCACCGATCGCGCCGCCCCCCGTGCGCGTCGAGCACCGGCCACGTTCGGACCGGCTGCGCGCCTGGGCGACCCGGGCCCCGCTCCTGCCCGCCCTGATCTTCATGATCGTGGTGACCCAGCTGCCGTTCGTGGCGACGCTGGTGATCTCCTTCTTCGACTGGAACTCCCTCTACCCCGACGCCCGCCGCTTCACCGGCCTGTCCAACTACGCGGAGGTCCTCACCGACCCCGACCTGCGCCAGTCGGTGGGGACAACGATCCTGCTGACCGCAGCGGTCGTCCTGGCCAGCCTGGCCCTGGGCCTGGTCCTGGCCCTGCTGCTGGACCGCAGGTTCAAGGGCCGGGGAGTGGTCCGCACCCTGCTGATCGCCCCGTTCCTGGTGGTCCCGGTGGCGGCGGCCCTGCTCTGGAAGCACGTCCTGTACAACCCGGAGTACGGCCTGCTCAACGGTCTGCTGCACTACGTGGGCGGCCCGCAGCCGGACTGGATCTCCAACACCCCGCTGCTGGCGGTGGAAGCCGCGCTGGTCTGGCAGTGGACGCCGTTCATGATGCTGATCCTGCTGGCGGGACTGCAGAGCCGGGACCAGGAGCAGATCGAGGCGGCCCGGGTGGACGGCGCGAGCGACTGGCAGATCTTCCGCCATCTGACGCTGCCGCACCTGCGCCGCTACCTCGAACTCGGCGCGCTGCTCGGCTCGATCTACATCGTCCAGAACTTCGACGCGGTCTTCACCATCACCTCGGGCGGCCTGGGCACGGCGAACCTGCCCTACACCGTCTACCAGAGCTTCTACCAGGCCCATGAGAACGGCCTCGCCTCGGCGGCCGGCGTCCTGGTCGTCATCGGCTCGATCATCATCGCGACCTTCGCGCTGCGGGTCGTGTCGTCCCTGTTCCGCGAGGAGGTGTCCCGCGCATGAACGCCGTACGCCGGGGAGGGCTCGGTCTGGTGGCCTGGCTGGCGGGGATCGTGTTCTTCCTGCCCATCGCCTGGATGGCACTGACCTCCTTCCACTCGGAGGAGGACGCGGCGACCAACCCGCCGTCCTTCGGGGCCGCGTTCACCCTGGACGGCTACCGGGAGTTCTTCGGCATGGACGGCGGGGCGAGCCCGTGGCCGTCGCTGATCAACTCGACGGTCGCCTCGGTCTCCTCCACCCTGCTGGTCCTCGTCCTGGCCCTCCCCGCGGCCTACGCCCTGTCGATCCGCCCGGTGAAGAGGTGGACGGACGTCCTGTTCTTCTTCCTGTCGACGAAGATGCTGCCGGTGGTGGCGGGCCTGCTGCCGATCTACCTCTTCGCCAGGAACACGGGCCTGCTGGACAACATCTGGCTGCTGGTCGTCCTCTACACGTCGATGAACCTGCCGATAGCGGTGTGGATGCTGCAGTCGTTCCTGTCGGAGGTGCCGACAGCGGTGGTGGAGGCGGCGAAGGTGGACGGCGCGCGCCTGCCGACCGTACTGGCCCGGGTGGTCGCCCCGATGGCCCTCCCCGGGATCGCCGCGACCGCGCTGATCTGCTTCATCTTCAGCTGGAACGAGCTGCTGTTCGCGAGGGTGCTGACCGGGGTGGTGGCCGAGACGGCCCCCGTCTTCCTGACCGGCTTCATCACCAGCCAGGGCCTGTTCCTGGCAAAGGTATGCGCTGCCTCCCTCGTCGTCTCCCTCCCGGTGCTGGCCGCCGGGTTCGCCGCCCAGGACAAACTGATCCAGGGCCTGTCCCTGGGAGCCGTCAAGTAGCCCCTGGGATTTCCTCGCCCCCGCCACCCCTTCCCGTCCCGTCCTCCAGGGGGCTCTGCCCCCTGGACCCCCGCTCCTCAAACGCCGGAGGGGCTGGTTTAAGCCCGTCCGGCGATTGAGGACGAGGCCGTTTAGGCCGATCGGGGGTCTGGGGGCGGCAGCCCCCAGGGGACGGGAAAGGGTAGGGGCGGCGGGGGCGAAAAAGGGTTTCGGGTGGGAGGCGGACCGCGCCTACGATCCGGGCATGCCACAACCCAACGGGTTCGAATACACCGCGTCCGACGACGGAACCGTCCGCATCACCCACGCCGGCCGAACCGCCGGCACCCTCCGAGGAGCACGCGCGGAGAAGTTCCTCGCGGAGGTCACCACCGGCAACCCCCAACTCGTCATGGCCCGCTGGACCGGAAACTACAAGCACGGAAACGAACGAACCGCGAGAAACCACCCCCGCAACCGCCGATGACCCGATCGGTCCCCTGGTAAGGGAACGGTAAAGCGGCCTCGGTCGTTCAATGGGGCATGACAGCTATGACCCCCGGCTCGAACATCCCTCTCTCCGCCGCCCGCGTCACGGTGGACGTCACCGCCCCGGTGCGGCTAGACGTATCGAGCCTGCTGCTCACCGCCGACGGCAAGGTGCGCTCCGACGACGACTTCATCTTCTACAACCAGCCCACGGGCCCCGGCGTGACGTACCGCTCCGGCGGCGGCACCGCCCCCGACGCGATCACCATCGACACCGCCGCCGTCCCCGCGGGCATCGAGAAGATCGTGGTCACGGCCAGCCCGGACGCCGCCGGCCAGACCTTCCAGGGCATCGAGCCCACGGCCACCATCCGCAACGCCGACGACAACTCCGTCCTGGCCACCTTCACGCCCCCGCAGCTCGGCACCGAGACCGCGCTGGTCATCGTCGAGGTGTACCTGCGCAACGGCGCCTGGAAGGCCCGCGCCGTGGGCCAGGGCTACGCCAACGGCCTGGCCGGTATCGCCACGGACTTCGGCGTGTCGGTCGAGGAACCC
>NZ_FLSP01000091.1 GCF_900091315.1 Streptomyces sp. DI166 | reverse complement strand
CAAGTGGACGCTACCCCTGCCACACATGAAGCGAATGGTGCTATCGTCAGTAGCATCATGTTGCTGAGACTGGATGTCGCGGACAATCGCCCCCTGCACGAGCAGGTGGCAAGCGCGATCCGGCGCGCCATCGCTGAGGGCGAGTGCCACCCGGGGGACCGACTGCCTCCGGCGCGTGACCTTTCACAAGCATTGGGCGTCAACGCCAACACCGTGTTGCGCGGCCTCCGGGCGCTGCGCGACGAGGGCGTGCTGGAGTTCCGGCGCGGCCGCGGTGTGACGGTGGCCGACGGGGCGGACCAGCGCTCCGTACTGCTGGATCGCGTGGGCGATCTGGTGGCCGATGCGGCACGCCTCGGTTACAGCAAGACCGACCTCATCGAGATGATCAGGGGGATTCCGTGAAGTACTCGGGCCGCGGCGGCGGGACCACGTGGGGGCTTGTCGGGTGGTGTGCCGGGATCCTGCTGTTGCTGGTGGGCATGCCTCTGGCCGCGAGCGGACGGTTGCCGGAGAGGTTGGCCACGCACTGGAGCGAGTCAGGGGAACCTGACAGTTCCATGCCCCTATGGGCGGCAGCAGTCTTCCCGGCTCTCATATGGACGGTGCTGGCTGCGGCGTTGGCGTTCGCATTGCGGCGCACAGGCCCGAAGTCCGCGGGAACGATACGCGGATGGACGGGCGTCACACTGGCGACCGGGGGCGTCTTCCTGGTCGGCGGGCAGGCGTCGGTCGTACGCGCGAACCTGGACCGGTCCGACTGGCGCGAGGCCGGTTCGGTGACAGGCTGGGTCGCGGCGACCGCCGTAGTGGCGGCCACGGCAGGTGCGGTCGCCTGGCTCGCGACCCGTCACGGGCCCGCGGCGCCAGACCAGGCGGCGGACGGCCCGATTATGGACATCCCTGAAGGCCAGCGACTGGTGTGGCTCTCCCGCACATCCAATCCGTGGCTTCAGACGACCTCCGCCGTCACTGGGCTTGTGGCCCTGGCCGCTGTCGTGGCCGCGGTAGGGGGGCTGGCGGGTCCGCTCCCGGCGCTGATCCTCATGGCACCGTTCGCACTCGCCTCGGTGCTGGTTCTCGGGTGCGCTTCGGTGCAGGCCCGGGTCAGCGAGGAGGGGCTGAAAGTGTCCTTCGGTCCGCTGGGCTGGCCGGCACGACGCTGGGCCGTCCAGGACATCGAATCGGCCCGCGTCGAGCACCGTACACCGGCGCAGGTGGGGGGATGGGGGTACCGGCTGAGCGGGCTGGGGACCACCGTGATGCTTCGCCGTGGCGAGTGTCTTGTCGTCCGCGCAAAGGGCAAGGACTTCGCCGTTAGCGTGGACGACGCCGAACGGGGCGCCGCACTCCTGAACTCCTTGGGCGCAAAGTCCCCGAGGTGAGAAGTCGGCCCGGCCCACGTATCCCCCGGCGCAGGCCGGGCCGACCCCGACAGAAAGCGATAGCCCGCCGCTCGCATTCCGTCAAGAATTCAATAAATGAGGCGTGCGTTTAGTCAGGGAAACCTGAGAGGTAGGACCCATTGCCGTCGCGTGACGTCGACCACTTTCATTCGACTTCCTCTTTTCCGCGTGTGATGATCTTCGACGGCATAACGCGCCGGGGGGAGCGTGGTGACCGCACGCCTTTCACCCCTCGGAGCGTTCCATGAAATCGAGGGGAACGAATTGAATATCAAGCAGCGCGGGATATTGGCTGTAGCCGGCGTTACCGCGGCGGCTCTCTGTGTGGCTGCAGCACCGACGGCGATCGCGGACACCACCAGCACGTCCGCCAAGCCGGCAGCCGTCGCGACTGCCGCCTCGGCTAAGTCCGACGGCGAGAACGTCTTCCGCGGGCTGTTCTTCGGGCAGGGCAAGGTCGGCGAGAACCTGGCCGAGCTGGAGCTCTTCTCGGCGGCACGCCAGCACGTCGGCAACGACTCCCCGGACGAGGTCCGCGCGTCCAATGCGGTGATCGAACTGATCAACAAGAAGTCGCCCGGCTTCTTCGCGGACCTCAGCCGGAAGACGCGCAGCGGCGACCCGCGCCAGGTGGAGAAGGCTGTCAGCAGCGCTCAGGAGATGCTCCTCGCAGTGGCCAGGACGGACAAGTCGGCCGCTCCCAGGGAGAACGGGCAGCGCTGCGGCGTCACCGTGGCCGTTGGTGCCGCAGTCGTCCACGTCGCGGCCGTGGTTACCGCGGCCGGCGCCGTCGTCACGGTGACCGTCGCGGTGGGCGCCAACTTCGTCAAGGGCAAGAACTGGTTCTGGAGCGCGAAGCCGACCAGCGGTGACGAGACGCCGCTGTCGAAGGACGAGGCCGTCGCGCAGGTCACGAAGGCGCTCAAGGCCGCCTAGTACCGGACGGGGCGGGGAGGCTGCAGACTCCCCGCCCTCGCGGCCGGGCCTTTCAGCGCCTCACGGGGGCAGGAACTCACCACCATGAAAATAAAATTCCGTCGCTTCTGCGAGGCTTTTACGCAAAGCCGTGACGGCTCGGTCTCCGTTTCACTGAAAGCGGTGGCCACTGTTTGCATTGCATGGATCATCGTGATTACATACGTGGCCCAGGAACAGCTACCGAAGAACGTCATCTCACTGCCCGCCCAGGAGGAGGTGAAGTATACGGTCGTAAATCTGGCTCCGCAGGGTTGGGCATTCTTCACCAAATCACCTCGGGACCCTGAAATCATTCCCTTCAAAAAGGCACCAGGGGACTGGAGACCGCTTGCACTGACTCCCCATGCCTCACCACGGAACGCCTTCGGCCTGAATCGCGAATCGCGCGCGCAGGGCGTCGAGATCGCCATGCTGCTTTCCGCCGCCAAGAAGGACGACTGGCGTGAGTGCACCGACGACAGACAGCATTGCCTGAAGAGTTTCGGCACACCCGCGCGCCACGTCGAAAACCGCTCACCGGACCCCATTCTCTGCGGAACCGTCGGCCTGTTGCAGGAACGCCCCACCCCGTGGGCATGGCGTGACCTGATGCCCGAGGCCCACAGCCCGGAACGCGTCATGGTGCTGGAGGTGACGTGCTGATGCGTCAGCGCACCATCCCCATACCGTGGGCCACCGGCTACGGTCTGGCCCGTACACTGCTGGCCCTCGGCACACTCGGCACGCTGGCGTGCAGCGACGCGGCCACCCTCTTCCGGGAGGTGGCCACCGTCGGCCAGTACCCGCTGTGCCGCGGTGTCACGGCCGGCGGCGCCTTCTGCCTGGTGGAACCCGACCACTACGACACCATGCGCTGGCTGTGCTGTCTCGTCCTCGTCATCGCGGCCAGCGGTTGGCGGCCACGCTTCACCGCCATTCCGCACGCCTACGTGGCCTTCAGCGTCTTCACCGGCATCTCCATCCCCGACGGGGGTGATCAGATCACCTGGGTGCTCACGCTGCTGATCGCCATCGTGGCCCTGGGCGACTCACGCCGCTGGCACTGGCAGCCCAGCCCGCCCGGGCTCCCCCGGTCCGAAGGGCGCGGCCTGCTCGCCCTCCTCGGCATCAGCGCAATCGTCGTGGCGCGGATCCAGATGGCCGTCCTGTACTTCCAGTCATGCGTGGCCAAACTCCCCCACGCCGAGTGGGCCGACGGAACCGCCCTGTACTACTGGGTCAACAACTACGACTTCGGCTCCCCCGGCTGGCTGCGGCCGATGGTCAACGCCGTCGTCCACAACCCAGTTGGCGTGGCCGCGATGACCTGGGGTCCTCTCGTCATCGAGATCGCCCTCGCTGCCGCACTCCTGATGCCGCAAAAGGTCCGCTGGATCCTGCTGCCTGCCGGGGTCCTTCTGCACTTGTCCATCGCCGTCGTCATGGGCCTGTGGAGCTTCGCGTTCGCCATGTGGGCCGGCCTGCTCCTCCTCCTGGCACCCCTCGGCCACGACCCCGACCTCGGACGCATCCTCCGTGCTGTGTCACGACGGACTCCGGGGCCAGAGCCGGTACACGACGTGCCCATCGACGAACCCGTCAAGGAACACGCCCACGCATGACGCAAGGAACAGCACCATGCCGTCACACATGCTCAAGACCGCCGCCGTAGCTCTGGCCTCCACCAGCGCTGTCCTGCTCTCCGGCACGCCCTCGTCCGCCGCAGACGTGCAGCGGAACGTCGCGCACGGAACCGCCACCGCTCAGGGAACCCGCACGATCCAGAAGACTCCTCTGAACTCCACGCTCGTTGTCCGAGGCGAACTGACGAACACGGGGAACGACTGCTACTCGGTGTGGTTCCAGTTCACCCATAGGGCGAGACCCGGGAGGACTGCGGAGACCGCAGAAGCATCACCTCCTGGCCCGTTCAGAAACACCCCTCGTAACAGCTGACCGACACCGCCCAGGGTCGGCAGCCTGGACTGCGGAGTAGCCGACCCGCGGCGCGTGCGGCCCTCGGCCAGGACGCCGCGCCAGAGGCTGACGGACGAGATGCAGACGTCCGGGTCGTCGCCCTGGCCATGTCCGTCGAGCACGCGTCCTCGGCAACCAAAGACGGTGTTCCGCTCCCATGCCAAACGAGGAGCGAGCCCGGCTTCGCCCAAGGCATGGCATTCGTGTGGTGACAGTAGCGCTGGTCAGCAGGAACTGCTCATATGCAGCCGCAAACGTCACTTCAGGAGAACGTCTCCGTACGAGGCAGCCCATGGGTTTGTGCGCTGTCGGCAGCACCGGTCTCTCCCCTTCCAAGGTGCCGTGCCCTCCGCGTGCCCGTAAGGACGGAAAACCACGGTCAACAGCGGTGCAATCCGACCCCAACGACCACCCCGATGGCCCGCCTAAGTTCCGTCGCTTCCCAAGCTGAGAGCGCGAGTTCGATTCTCGTCACCCGCTCCATGATTAAGGCCCAGGTCGGAGACCCGGGCCTTCTTGCTGTTCTCTGCGATCACTCGCCGCGTGCCAGATCCGTGCCGGAGCGCTGCTCATCCGGCGCGGCTGTAGCAGCCTTCTGTCGGCGTTCGTCCGTCACCGGAGATCGGGCGGGGAAGGCGGGGCCGCAGTCCACCGGGCGCCGGTTTGGTCGCGGAAGGCTGTGACGGCCGCTTCGAGTGTGGGGAAGAAGTGGCGGGTGTCGATGGTGCGGGTGAGTTCGTAGCGTTCGATCTTTCGTCGGACCGGGTCCTTGAGTTCGGCGAACACCAGGTGGATGTGTTCGGCGTTGAGGGTCTCGTCGAGGTCTTCCAGGACGTCGGCGGCGGTGGTGTCCACGTCGGTGATCGGCTCGGCCGCGATGACGATCCAGGTGGGTGCGGGGTCGGTCCGTGCCAGGCGCAGGATCTCGTCCCGGAAGGTCTTGGCGTTGGCGAAGAACAGGGGGGCGTCGAATCGGTAGATGACCAGGCCGGGCAGTCGCTCCGCGTGCGGGTAGGACCGGATGTCGTGGTAGCCGCCGAGGCCCGGTACGCGGCCCAGCACGGTCTCGTACGGCCACCAGGCGCGCCGGAAGACGTTGAGGACCGACAGTGCGACGGCCAGGGCGATACCCGGCAGGACGCCCAGCAGGGCCACGCCGAGGAACGCGGTGATGCACAGGAGGAACTCGACGCGGCTCTGCCGCCACAGCCGTACGGTTCCGCCTACGTCGACCAGGGACAGCGAGGCGGTGATGACGACGGCGGCGAGGGCGGGCTGAGGCAGATCGCGGAAGAGGCCGGGGAGGAGGATGAGCATCAGGGTGATCAGTAAGGCGCCTACGACTCCGGTCAGTTGGGTCTTCGCGCCGGCCCGTTCGGCCACCGCGGTGCGTGAGCCACTGGTGCTGACGGGGAAGCCCTGGAAGAGCCCGGCCGCGAGGTTGGCGGCGCCGATTCCCGCCATCTCCTGGTTGCCGCGGACCTGTTGGCCGCTGCGGGCGGCGAAGGCGGAGGCGTTGGAGATCGTGTCGGCCAGGGACACGAGGGCGATGCCCAGGGCGCCGCCGGCCAACGGTGCCAGGTCGTCGAGCCGGATGTCGGGGAGGGTGAGGGGCGGAAAGCCCTGCGGCAGGGTACCCACGAGGCTCACACCGTGCGAGCCTAGGCCGAAGACACTGGTGGCGGCGATGGCCAGCACCACCATGACCAGCACAGCCGGGATCTTCGGCAGCAGGCGCTGGAGCACCAGGATCACCACGATGCCGCCGATGCCCACAGCCGCCGCGGCGGGGACCAGGCTCCCGGCGGACAGTTCCTCGACCAGGCCGACGCACTCCTCCACCAGACCGCTCGCCTCGACCTTGAAGCCCAGCAGTTTGGGCAGTTGACCGATCAGGATGGTCAGCGCCAGACCGTTCATGTATCCGATCACCGTGGGTTTGGAGAGCAGGTCGGCGACGAAGCCGAGCTTGCCCACCGCGGCCAGGATCATCACGACCGCGACCATGATCGCCAGCATGGAGCCCAGGGCGACGGCCCGTTGCGGATCTCCGTTTGAGGCGGCCAGCGGCAGGATGGTGGCGGCGATCATGGGGCCGAGGGAGGAGTCGGGGCCGAGCACCAGGATGCGCGAGGGGCCGAACACCGCGTAGCCGAGCATGCACAGGATGGACGTGTACAGGCCGCTGATCGGTGGCAGGCCGGCGAGTTCCGCGTACGCCATGCCCTGCGGTACCAGCAGGGTGGTGAGGACGATCCCGGCGATCACGTCCTTGAGCAGCCACTCACGCCGGTACGAGGTCACCGCCTGGAGGCCGGGAAGGGCACGCAGCCGACGCATGGCATCGCGCGGGTGGTGACCGCTTGTCATCAGGCGCTGTTCCCCTCGGACCGAACGGCTGCGGGATGTGTCACCACCGCGCGGTCGGTCCGCCCGTTCCAGCGGGCGAGGAACTTTCCGAGCTCCCACAGCGCGAGCAGCGCGAGCGCCGGCAGCAGCGCCCAGGCGAACTGCGCCAGGGTCAGCTCGGTGGTGCCCAGCAGTCGCCGGAAGACGTCCATCTGGGTGACGAACACGGCCAAGGCGAACTCTACGAGCATCGCCCAGTTCATCTGCTTGCTGTCGAAGCTGCCGGTGGTGAGGACAGTATGCGTCTCGCTGCGGCACTCAAGAGCGGCCACGACGAGACAGAGCGCGAAGGACGTGAAGGCCATCGACTGGCCCACCGCCGTGTCGTCGTAGCGGGACTCGCCGAACCCGATCAGGGCGAGCAGACCGATGGTGATTGCCAGGCCGGAGAGGCCGACGGTGATCATCACACCCTTGGTCAGCACGGGCGTGCCCCGGGGCCGCGGCGGGCGTTCCATGAGCCCGGGGCTCGGGCGGTCGAAACCGAGCGCGAAGCCGAAGGCCGCGTTGACGAAGAAGTGGATCCACAGCACCTGCGCCGGGGTGAACGGTTCTCCGTCCGCGATGTCGAAGAGCGTCGCGCCGAGGAACGTCAGCACGAAGACCACGAGGAGGACGAGGACGAAGCGGATGTACTTGGTGAGGTTGTCGTAGATCTTGCGGCCCTGCTCGACGGCGAAGACGATCGTGGCGAAGTTGTCGTCGGCCAGCACCATGCGCCCGGCGTTCTTGGCGACCTCGGTGCCGGAACCCATGGCGATCCCGACGTCGGCGGCCTTGATCGCCGGGGCGTCGTTGACGCCGTCGCCGGTCATGGCCACCACACAGCCCTTCTTCTTCAGGGTGTCGGCGAGCAGCACCTTGTGTTCGGGGGTGACCCGGCCGACGACGCCGATGTCGTCGATCCGGGCCAGCCGCTCGCTCTCGGGCAGGGCGGCGAAGTCCGAGCCGAGCACGGCCTCCCCCTCGATGCCGAGCTGCCGGGCGATGGCGGCGCCGGTGACGACGTCGTCGCCGGTCACCATCCGAACCCTGATGCGGGCGTTCTGCGCGTCCGCCACCGCCGCGCGCGACTCGCGGCGCGGCGGGTCGACCATCCCGACCAGGCTCGTCATCTGCAGCCCGGTGGCGTAGTCGAGCAGGTCCCCCTCGGGGTCGAAGGTCGCGGGATCGAGGTCGCGCTGCGCGGCGGCCATCACCCGCAGGCCCTCCCGGCCCATGCGCTGCACGTGCTCCTGCGCCCGCGCACGCAGGCCGTCGTCCCAGGGGACGGACGTGCCCCGGGACAGGGCGGTGGTGGCCCGTGCCATCACGGCGGGCGCCGCCCCTTTGACGAAGCAGCGCACGACAGGGCGTCCCGCGGCGTCCGTGGCCGAGTGGAAGGTGGCCATCAGCTTGTAGGACGGGTCGAAGGGCAGCGTGGCCAGGCGCGGCAGCCGAGCCTGGGTGGCGTCGACGTCGAGTCCGGCCTTGTGGCCGAGCACCAGGAAGGCTCCCTCCGTGGGGTCGCCGACCACCTCGCCGTCGACCAGCCGCGCGTCGTTGGCCACCAGGTAGGGCAGGATCGCGTCCTCTATGCCGGGTGCGGCGCCGACGGCGTGATGGACCTTGCCCTCCAGGCTGTACCCGGTGCCGGAGACGGTGTAGCGGTCACCCGGATCGATCACCTCCACCACGGTCATCTGGTTCATGGTGAGGGTGCCGGTCTTGTCGGAGTTGATCGCCGAGGTGAACCCCAGCGACTCCACCGACGGCAGGTCCTTCACGATCGCCTCGCGCCGTGCGAGGTCGACGGCGCCGATGGACAGGATCGTCTGGGTCACGGTCGGCAGGGCCTCCGGGATCGCGGCGATCGCCAGCGAGACGGCACTCACGAACAGCACGTCCCACGCCGTACCCCGGCTGCGGCCCAGGGCGAACATCACGATCATCGTCAGTCCGGCCGTCGCCGTGATCCACACGGTGAGCCGGTCCATCTCCCGGGTCAGGGGCGAGGCCTCACGCGGCGTTGAGGTCAGCATCCCGGAGATACGGCCGAGTTCGGTACCCGCGCCGGTGGCCGTGACGATCACCGTCGCGCTGCCGTGGGTGACGGGCGTGTTCATGAACACCATGTTCTGGCGGTCCCCGGGCGGCAGGTCCGTGTCGGGCAGCGCGTCCGGCCCCTTCGCGGCGGGTACGCTCTCGCCGGTCAGCGCCGACTCGTCGATCTGCAGGGCACTGGCCGTGATGATCCGGCCGTCGGCCGGCACCTCGTCGCCCGCCGTGAGCAGCACCACGTCGCCGACGACCACCTCCTCGGCCGCGCTCTCGGACTCCGTCCCGTCCCTGCGGACGCGGGCGGTAGCCTTCATCATCGACTTGAGGGCGTTCATGGCGCTGTCCGCCTTGCCCTCCTGCCGCATCCCGACCACCGCGTTGACGACCGTCAGGACCAGCAGCAGTACACCGGTGCTCCACTCCTTGATCACGAAGGACACCACGGCGGCACTGACCAGGACCAGTTGCATGTAGCTGCGGTACTGGGCGAGCCAGCGGCGCCAGCCCGGTACGGGCTTCTCCTCCGGCAGCGCGTTGGGACCGTTCGTACGCAGCAGTTCCGCGGCGCGGGCCGTGGACAGCCCTGTGCCGGGGTCCACGCCGAAGGCGTCGGCCACCTCTTGCGGTGGCAGCGAGTACCACCTGCGGTCGTCTGGCGCCCGCTGCTGCGGGGCGTCTGCCGGTGCGGTCATGGACAGTGCCTCCGATCGGGCCTGCTCGGCTCTCGCTGCCGGTACTTCGCGCTGCCGGTACCTCTCGCTGCCGGTACTCGTCTTTCTGCCGGTCCGCCCCGTCTTCGTCTTCCCGCGTCTCCGGCCGGTCCGGCCGTCGTATCTGGCCTGCCCCGGCCTGTGGCGGCGGCACTTCGACATGCTCCTCCCGATCGACCGGTGTGGGCTCACCCTCAGCGAGTGATTCGGCCGCAGCAGTCCGGCTCGACGCGCGCCACCAGCCGAGCGTGTCTACGCTTGTTGCCAATCTCCGGCTGTCCAGGGGGGATTCCCGCATTCCCGCTTGAGCGCGGGTGACATTTCCCTACATCGCAAGGAGGCGGGCCAACCATGTCCACTGCACCTGGTACTCCGGTACTCGACACGATCGCCGCCATGACGATCGACTCCATCGAGCACTGCCACATGGACGAGCGGACGCTCATCCTCTCCCGCCTTGCCGCCCTCGTGGCCATGGACGCACCAGCGATCTCCTACCTGGCCCACATCAACCCCGCGATCAAAGCCGAGTTCACGGTCGAGCAACTCCAGGACCTGCTCGTCGCCATCGCCCCTGTCGTCGGGACAGCACGCGTCATGTCGGCCGCCGGTCACATCGCCCAGGCGTTCGGCGTCGCGCTCGCCCTGGCCGACAGCGAGGCCGAAGCCATCGCCCGCGCCGAGGCCGACAGCCGTACCGGCTCCTAGCGAGGAGAAACGCCACCGCATGCGCGTCGCCCTGGGGGTGTGCCTGGGGCTGACCGCTGTCGAGCCGGCCCACCCCGGCGTTTGCCGCTGTTCGGGGGATACGGGTGCGTAACCCGTCCCGCGGGGGCATCCCTGCTGGGACGAAAGGTGACGTGATGCCGCTCTATCTATCGAGGTTCAGCTATACGCCGGAGACCTGGCAGAGGCTCATCAGCCACCCCGAGGACCGGGCCAAGGCCGCTCAGTCGTACATCGAGTCCGTCGGAGGCAAGCTCCACGGGTTCTGGTACGCGTTCGGCACGCGTGACGGGTACAACCTGTGGGAGGCCCCCGACAACGTCTCCATGGCCGCCGTCGCCCTGGCGATCAGTGGAGGCGGGGCGCTCAGCTCGTTCGAGACGACCGTTCTCCTGACCGTCGACGAAACCATGGACGCCCTGCGCAAAGCCGGACAGATCCAGTATCGGCCTCCCGGCGCGTAGCGGTCGAGTTTCGTCTCTTTGGGGGGCTAAAGCACCAGGTCAGTGCGGTGGCGTGGCTGTTCTTCCTCAGGTCTGTGCCTTCGGCCATAGCTTGTGGGATGCGCGTAGGCTCATACTGAGTCATGACAAAGCCTGCGGCGCCGAAGCGTCATCTGCCCACCAGCCCCTTCAAGGCCCCGGTCGTACCGGCGCCCAAGCACTTCGCCACGGGCGACCAGGTCACGCACGACGTGTACGGCCTCGGCCGGGTGGTCGGCGTCGAGGACGGGATCGCGGCGCTCGTGGATTTCGGCTCGACGCAGATGCGGATCTTGAGCCCGTACGCCAAGATGACCAAGCTGTAGGACCGCCAGTACCGCTGTGCCCGGTTACGGCACGCCGGGCCCCGTCCGGGGCCTGTGACGAAAGGCAGACCTCTCATCGAATCGACTTCGCTGTTCTCCTCTCCGGAGGGGCAGCCCCGACGTTCCACCGCGGTGTCACCGCCTCCCACGACGGACCCCTTCCAGGCTCCGGACTTCGGGGAGGAGGACGACGTCGTCTGGTCCGAGGAAGCGCAGTTGCCCGCCTCGGGTTCGCGTACGACGCGGCGGCCCAAGGCTGCCTAGCTGTGCGGTTGGCCGGTCGGGGAGGATCCGTGGGCTCCCCGCTCCCGGCTCACGGCCACGCCGCTGCGGACATCCGGCACTACGCACTGGAAAGCGGCACTTGATGATGTACGACCAGGCACGTGCCCAGCAGCCCGGCGACCAGCCCCGGGGCGGCGTCTCCGGGCGCCGTACGCCGGGGCCGGAGCCGGTGTTTCCGGCGGACGAGCGGGAGAAGATCCTGCGTCGGCTCGGGCGGGCGCTCAACACCTTCCCCGACACCCCGCTCGACTCGTTGGAGGAGTGCGAGGCCGCCTTCGACGAGGCGACCGACCAGCTCATGGCGGCCCTCGCCGAACAGCGCCGGATCCTGCGCGCCGGCTGGGAGGGTCAGGACCCGGAGACGGACGCCGCCGAACTCCATCTCGCGGTGCGGCGGTACCGGGAGATCACCCAACGGCTGTTGGGGCTCTAGGGGTGGTTGTACCTTGCCACTGCCGCCATTAGGTACTCGGCGTCCGCCTGGGCCAGTTCGGGGGGTACGACCAGCAAGTCCCTTCGGGCGTGGTCCAGTTCGAACAGGCCCACCGTGTGGCGACGGCGCCAGGCCGACTCCCCGCGCAGGCGGACGACGTGGTGGCCGACCAGGATCCGGCCCGGCGCCTCGGCCCACATCTGGGTGTTCACCGTGACCGTGACGATCTTTCCCCACTCCGGGGGCAAGGCGCTGATCAGGGACGGGAGTTCGGCGAGCAGGTGGTGGGAGCGGGGCCACCACGCGCCGTCGACGCGCAGGGACACCGCGTTTCGCGGGGCCAGCCGCAGACGGGCCATGGGGAGGGCGGACGGGGGCTCAACGGGCTCAACGGCGGGGGCCATCAGGGCGCTCCTGTCTGGGACCCGGCCCGCGGCCGTGCCCGGGTGTCCTCTCACCGTAACCCCGCACGCCGGGAAAGGCTCCGTCGCCGCCGCGTCCACCCACCGGTGCGGAGTTCACGGGCTCAGGACCAGGGCCCGGCACAGGGCGGGCGGCTGCCCCGCGGTCCCGGACGGCGGTACGCACCGCCAGCCCCAGGAGCGCAGCGCGTCGAGCGTGCCGGTGTCGTCCCGGCGCACGAGTGTGACGCCGAGGGCCGCGTCATGGTCGTCCAGCAGCCTCTTCTGCAGGCGTCGGGCGAGGTTCCAGTCGCGGCCCTGGTACTGCCGGTACGCCTCGGGCGGGACGACCGTCTCGGGGATGGCGAAGAGCCGCCCCTTCGCGGCGAGTTGGTACAGGCCCGCCGGCAGGTACGCGCCGATTCCGTCTCCCGCGCAACCCTCGGCCCGTACGGGGAAGCCGTAGGCCAGTCCTACGGGGTCGGTGTTCTGGGCGAGCAGCAGGGCGAAGCCGGGGTGTCGTACGGCGGTCAGCAGGCGGCGCTGGAAGCAGCCGCGGGCCTCGTCGCCGCCGGCCGAGCAGTGCGTGTACACCTCGCCCAGCTCTTCCAGGCGGTCGGCGATCTGGCGCCGGGTCAGTGGCCGCAGCACCGCCCCCGCCCGGGGTGACGCGCCCCGTTCCCTGCTCGGCTGATCCAGTACGTGCGCGGCCATGGCGCGGTCCCTGCTCCGGGAAGGCCGCGGCCGCCCCGGCATCGACGCTCACCGGGGACGGCACGGCGACACGGCCGCCGCGCGCGAGACCCTCGGTCCCTCCACCGTACTCCGGGGCGCGCCGGACCCTGGGGTGCGCGAACAGTTCAGGAAGGGTGCGGCTGGTTGGGTCCTGCCGTGCCCGGAGGCTCTACGAGGAGATCTGAGGAGTTGTCATGCCTCCGGGCCGTGTCGGACCACCAGCAGCGCGACATCGTCGTCGTTGTCCTTCGGACGTGCCCGCGCCAGCAGTTCGTCCGCGAAGGCCTCCAGTGGGCGGTGGGCCAGTGCCGCCGCGTGGTGGCGCAGGGCGGCGAGGCCCTCGTCCAGGGAGCGGGTCGGGGACTCGATCAGGCCGTCGGTGTAGAGGACGAGGGTGGAGCCGGGGGGCAGTTCCGCCGTGGCGTCGGGGCGGGGGCGGTCGGGGGTGACGCCCAGCAGTATTCCGTGGCCGTCGGTCAGGTAGTCGGCCTCGCCGTCGCCGGTGACCAGGAGGGGCGGGGGGTGGCCCGCGTTGGTCCAGGACAGTTCGGTGCGGCCGTCGGTTCTCCGGTGCACGCGGGCGAAGATCGACGTGGCCATGGAGACCTCGGCGATGTGCTGGGTCGCCTGGTCCAGCCACTCCACGATCTTGCTCGGGGGTTCCTGCTGGGACACGGCGTAGGCCCGCAGCATGTTGCGCAGCTGGGCCATCCCGGCCGCCGCCTCCAGGTCGTGGCCGACGACATCGCCGACGGCGAGGGCGGTGGCGCCGTCCGGCAGTGTGAAGGCGTCGTACCAGTCGCCGCCGACGTGGGAGGCGTCCGGCGCGGGCAGGTAGCGGGCGGTCATGGCGAGGCCCGGGGAGCGCGGCAGCTTCGGCAGCAGATGGCGCTGCATGGTCTCGGCGACCTGGCGCTGGCGCTGGTAGAGGCGGGCGTTCTCCAGGGCGAGGCTGGCGCGCCGGGCGATGTCCTCCAGCAGGGCGGTCTCCTTGGCGGTGAACCGCTCCGGCTGGTCGGCGCGGCCCAGGGTGAGGGCGCCCAGCACATCGTGCAGGCTGCGCAGCGGGACCACGACCGCCGAGTGCATGCCGGTCGCCTTGAACAGGCGCCGCTGCTCCACCGCGATGTCGGAGTCGGGCGGGCCCTGGTAGGTCTCGGGCCCGGCGAGGGAGGACGCGACGCCGCGCAGGGCGCGGGACAGGGGCATCGGGGACTCCGCCGGCACCGGCGGCATGGGGCCCTGGAGGTCGTCGCGGAAGACCAGGGTGCCGTTCTCGTGGTGAGCGACGGCGAAGCGCTCGACATCCCCGCGCTCGTCGATGAGGTCGATGACGGACCAGTCGGCGATCCGGGGCACGACCAGGCTGATCAGGCGGCGCAGTGCCTCGTGGATGTCCAGCGTGGAGGTGAGCACGGTGGTCGTCTCGGCGAGCAGCGCGAGCCGTTCGAACTCGGAGAGCCAGCCGGACGCCGGTGGCCGCTGGGCGGGGCGCTCGGGGCTCTCCGCGGGGTGGAAGAGGACGAGTGTGGCCTGTTCGCCGCCGATGGTCTCGCAGGGTGTGGCCAGCCAGCGCACCGGCACGAGTACGCCGTCCCCGCGCTCGAACCACTCCTCGTCGCCCTGCTGCGGTCCCCCGCCGAGGACGCTCTGCCGCATCCGGCACCGCTCGCGCGGCACGGGTTCCCCGCGCGCGGTGCGGTGCAGCAGGTCGTGGGCGTCCTGGCCGACCAGATGGGCGGCGGGACGGCGCAGGTACTGCTCGCCGCGCGCGTTCACGGCGGTGATCAGGCCCTGCTCGTCCACCAGGCAGGCGCCCGTCCCAAGGCTGTCGAGAGCCCGGGCGAGTGCCTCCCGCGCACTGTCCGGGCGCATGGTCGCCGCCTCTCGTCGCCGGAACATCATTTCGGGTCACACCTGTGACCCGGGTTCCCCATGGGGCGCTGCCCACTCGCGCAGAGTACGCACCACCACCCGGGCGTGGGGCATGTCCGCCCTGGTGACTTCCTCACCGTACCCCTCGGGTCCCGTAGGCTGCGCCCCGTTCACGCACGACCCTGGGCAGGGGGAGAGACCGCAGGTCATGGCAACGGGGATACGGGGGCGGCGGTGGCTGCCGAGCGGGCGGACATCGGCGATCGTGGCGGTGGTGGTCGCCGTCCTGGCGGGCGGCGGCTGGGCGGCGAAGCCGGTGTGGCAGCCGTGGTGGTACGCGGCGCGGCTGTGCGGGGGCCATCTGTCGGGCGGTGAACTCGCCGACCTGCTGCCGGACGAACGGCTGCGGGCGGGCCGGGACACCTTCGGCTCCGGGAACCGGGTGCTGAGGTGCGGGGTGGACGAGGGCGACGGGCGCCACTTCGTCCTGCGGATCGAGGCGCAGACCGACACGGGCGCCCGCCTGGGACCGCTGGACATGGAGTTCGGCATCCCCAGGGATGTCGGCCGCCCCTTCCCCGCCTCGGTCCCCGGTTTCTACGGCAATTTCGGCCCGGTGATCGTCCAGGACTGTCCGAAGCTCGGCCGCGGGCACCGTCTGGTCACCCAGGTGTACAGCCACGGCGTGGAGGACGGTCCGTCGACGGCGTCCCTGCGCACGGCGGTACGCATCGCCAACGGCGCCGGCGCCGAGCTGGGCTGCGGGGCAAAGCCGCTGCCGCTGCCGGACCGTGTCGAGCCCGTCCGGAAGCTCTCCCTGTCCCGGGCGGGGAACACCATGTGCGGCTGGCTGTCGCGGGCCGCGCTGCCCGACAGCCCGTCCGGCAGGGCCTGGCAGGTCGTCGCGCCCACCGACGACCGCGCCGCGATCACCAGCTGCTCGCTGATCGACTCCGGCACCGGCGAGTCCGTCGACTTCTCCGGCTGGTACGGCGACTGGACCGCCGAGCCCTTTGAGCGGCTGCTCTCGAACAACGCGCGGCTCCCGGACGACCTCGGCGCCGACGAGGCGCTGCTCGGCGAGGACTTCGGCCGCGCCAAGGCCCGGTGCGCCGGGGAGAGCGCGAACTTCCTCGCCAACAACTACCCGACGAAGACCGGGCGAGCGGCCCTGTCCACGGGTGAGGTGCGCGGACTCCTCAACGCCTTCGCCACGGACCAGGCCGAGCGGCGGGACTGCACGGAACTCGAACTGCCCGGTCCGACCGTCTACCCGCGCCGGGGCTGACCACCCCGGTCGCGCCCCGGGCACACCCCGGTCGTACCCCGGTCGCCGGGAACCTTTGGGCGACGGGGGCCGTTCGAGTCCTTACGGCAACTTGATCCGGGGAGGTGGGAGGCGTGCAGCAGCAGCTCCGCGCGCACTCCTCGCGTCCCGCCGCCGTCGTCCTCTCCGCGCTGCTCGCGGTCCTGACCGTCTTCCTGCCGACGTCGGCCAAGTCGGCACTGGCGTCCCGGGCGCCGGCCCCGGCCGGTACCACGGCCACGGCCGTCCCGGCGGCGGTCGTACGGACGACGGTCACCGCCGAGTCCCGCGCCACCGCCGCGTCCCGCGCGACCGCCGAGTCCCGCGCGACCGCCGCGCCTGCGGCGCGCCCCGTGCTCGGGCCCGCCGACACCCTCCCCCACCCCTTCCACCCCTTCCACGGCTTCCTGGGCCGGGGTTCCGGGGACACCGCACCGCACCGTGCGGTCGGCGGCCCGGGTGGGGCCGTGGCGGACGGGGGCACCGGTGAAGGCCGGGACACCGACCCGTACCGGCCGCGCGGGCCGCCCTCCCGATGGAGCACCGAAGTCATCGTCGACGCCTGACCCGCGCGCGCCTCTCCGCGCCAGGGGCAGACGTCGGTTCCGTCTGCCTGCCCATCGTGGAGAACCCATGTCCCGTGCGCCCGTGTGGCGGGCGATCATCGCCCTAGGTGTGATCGCCGTATCGATCCTCGTCGCCCTCACCCAGTCCGCCCGCCTCGGCCTCGACCTGCGCGGCGGCACCCAGATCGTCCTGGAGACCAAGGACGCCCCCGGCATCCGGGCCGACGCCGCCTCGACCCAGCGCGCCCTGGAGGTGCTGCGCCAGCGCGTCGACGCGCTCGGCGTGTCCGAACCGAGCCTGTACCGCTCCGGCGACAAGCGGATCTTCGTCGAGCTGCCCGGAGTGCAGGACCCGCGCGAGGCCGCCGAGGTCATCGGCCGTACCGCGCAACTCACCGTCCACCCCGTCACGGGTGTGACCGACAAGAAGGGCGAGGCGGAGGCGGCCGAGGACGGCTCGCGCACCCTGCCCGACCCCGATCAGAAGGGCGCCTACCTCACGCTCGGGCCCACCGCGCTGACCGGCGAGGGCGTCAAGGACGCCGAGGCCAGACTGGACCAGCAGGCGCTGGCGGGCTGGACGGTCAACCTCTCCTTCCGCGGACAGGCGGGCAAGGACTGGGCGCGGATCACCGGGGAGGCGGCCTGCGCGGCGCAGGGCGCCCCCGAGCGGCGCGTGGCCATCGTCCTGGACGGCAAGGTCCTCTCCGCACCCGCCGTCAACCCGAGCGTGGCCTGCGACGTCGGCATCACCGGCGGCTCCACCCAGATCACCGGCGGCTTCGACAAGGACGAGGCGAACGACCTGGCCGCACTGATCAAGGGCGGCGCGCTGCCGGTACCGGTGGACGTCGTCGAACAGCGCACGGTCGGCCCCACGCTCGGCGCCGACGCCATCGAGGCCAGCACCCAGGCCGCGATCATCGGGCTCGCCCTGACCGGCCTGTTCATCATCGTCGTCTACCGGCTGCTCGGCGCCCTCGCCACGATCGCGCTCGCCCTGTACGGCCTGATCTCCTACGCCGCGCTCGTCGCCCTCGGCGCCACCCTCACCCTGCCCGGCCTCGCCGGGTTCGTACTGGCGATCGGCATGGCGGTGGACGCCAATGTGCTGGTCTTCGAGCGGGCCCGCGAGGAGTACGTGGGCGCCCGCCTGCTCAAGTCGGCCTCCGCGCGCCTGGACAAGCCACTGCGCACCGGGTTCCGCGAGACCTTCAGCGCGATCCTCGACTCCAACGTCACCACGCTGCTCGCGGCCGGGCTGCTGTTCTTCTTCGCCACCGGCCCGGTGAAGGGCTTCGGCGTGACCCTCTGCATCGGCGTCCTGGTCTCGATGCTCTCCGCCCTGGTGATCACCCGCGTCCTCGCCGACTTCGCGGTCCGGCGCCGCTTCGTGCGCGGGCGGCCCGGCCTGACCGGGATCACCTCCACCGGCCGGGTACGGGCCTGGCTCACCCGCCGACAACCCCGGCTGGTGCGCCACCGGCGCCGCTGGCTCGGCCTGAGCGGGCTGCTCATCACGGTCGCGGTCGCCGGGATCGGGCTGCGCGGGCTGGAGTTCGGGGTGGAGTTCACCGGCGGGCGGCTGGTGGAGTACAGCACCAGCAGGCCCGTGGACGTGGACGCCGCCCGCGAGGCGGTCGCGGACGCCGGGTTCCCGCGCGCGGTGGTGCAGGAGTCCGGGGCCGGGGACATCTCCGTACGCACCGGCGAGCTGAGCAACGACGAGCAGTACGCGATCAAGTCCGCGCTGGCCGAGGAGGGCGGCGAAGTCACCGTCGAACGGGACGAGATGATCGGCCCGAGCCTCGGCGACGAGCTGCGCCGCAACGCGCTCATCGCGCTCGGCATCGCCGTCGCGGCCCAGATGATCTATCTCAGCGTGCGGTTCCGGTGGACGTTCGCCGCGGCGGCGGTGTCGGCCATGGTGCATGACGTACTGCTGGTGGTGGGCCTGTTCGCGTGGCTCGGCAAGCCCGTCGACAGCGTCTTCCTGGCGGCCCTGCTCACGGTCATCGGGTACTCCGTCAACGACACCGTCGTCGTCTTCGACCGGGTGCGCGAGGAGCGCCGCCGCAATCCTTCGGCGGACCTGGAGACCACGGCCGACCAAGCCGTCGTCCAGACGCTGCCGCGCACCGTCAACACCGGTATGGGCGCGCTGTTCATCCTGGCGGCGCTGGCCTTCCTCGGCGGCGACTCGCTCGCGGACTTCTCCGTGGCGCTGATCGCGGGCGTGGTGGTCGGTATGGCGTCGACGGTGATCACGGCGGTGCCGGTCGCGGTGCAGTTGGAGGGCCGGTATCCGGCGCCTGCGGCGCCGCCCAGGCCTACGGGGCGCGAGGAGCGGCGGGGCTCGGGCGCCGTGGTGTGAGGGCTGGGCTTGCGGGGTGGGCTTGCGGGTCGCGGGCCGGGCTTTCGGGTCGGGGGCCGGGCTTGCGGGCCGGGCTTGGGGGCTTCGTCTACGGCCCGGTCTGCTCCGTGATGCGTCGGTAGGCGGCGCGGGCATGGAGCAGCCGGGCCGCCGCCGTGCCCACGAGCACGGCGGTCAGCAGGCAGGTCAGCCAGAACGCGTCACGGTGTCCCGTCCAGGTGAGGGTGCCGGCGGGCGGGATGGCGAAGCCGTTGAGGAACAGCCAGCACAGGACCGCCGTGCCCGGGGCGGCGGTGAAACGCGCGCGCAGTCCCAGCAGGGCGGCGAGCAGAGACAGGCCGGCCAGCGCCAGGGAAGGGCGGTTCGGGCCGACGAACACATTGAGGAGTTCCACCAGCGCCAGCGCGCCGCCGCAGGCCACGGCCCACACCAACGGAGTGGCCACGGGCCTCGGCACGGGCCGCGCCCCCGTACTCAGGGACACCCACTCGACCATGCTCGACCTTTCCCTCGGCTGCCCGTCCGCGGCGATCACCCCTCTTGCCGAATCGGGGCGGAGTGGGCGAAGGTCCGGTTCCGGATGCTCGTTAGGGTGTCATCAAAGATTGGCCGAAGAAACGTGTGATTGAGACAGGGGGGCAGCCGTGGGTGCTGCGCGGATGAGCAGTACGCCGTTGCCGGGCATCGGGGTGCGGTACGACCTGGTGACGCGGGAGCAGCGGCCCCTGTCGGTGGTGGCGCACCGGGACGGGTCGCGGACGCTGTCGGCGTACCGCAAGGACGACCCGGACGCGTGTGCGCTGTCGGTGCGGCTGACGGCGTCAGAGGTGGAAGCGGTGATCGATGCGCTGATGCCGGCGCATCACAGCCCGAGTCTGCTGTCCACGACGGAGCTGGGTCTGGTCGCGGAGCGGATCGAGCTGGCGGCGACGTCGCACTGGAACGGGCGGCATCTGGGGGAGACCCGGATGCGCACGGAGACCGGGGTGTCGATCGTGGCGGTGCTGCGGCGGGCGGAGGCGATTCCGTCGCCCGGGCCGGACTTCCGGCTCGCGGGCGGGGACACGCTGATCGTGATCGGGACCCGCGAGGGTGTGGACGCGGCCGCGGCCATTCTCGGCCGGGAGTAGACGCGCGTGCACTCCTCCGCCATCTTTCTGATCGAGTTCGGTGCGATCATCCTGGGCCTGGGGCTGCTGGGGCGGTTCGCCGGGCGGTTCCAGTTCTCACCCATTCCCCTGTACCTGCTGGCCGGGCTCGCCTTTGGTGAAGGGGGTCTGCTGTCGCTGGGTACCAGTGAGGAGTTCGTTGCCATTGGTGCCGAGATCGGGGTCATACTCCTGCTGCTGATGCTGGGGCTGGAGTACACGGCGAGTGATCTTGTCTCCAATTTGAAGACGCAGTATCCGGCGGGGCTGGTGGATGCCACGCTGAATGCTCTTCCCGGGGCGGCGATGGCGTTGCTGCTGGGGTGGGGGCCGGTTGCGGCTGTCGTGCTGGCGGGCGTTACGTGGATTTCGTCGTCCGGGGTGATCGCCAAGGTCCTGGGGGATCTGGGGCGGTTGGGCAACCGGGAGACGCCCGTCATTTTGAGCATTCTGGTGCTCGAAGATCTGTCCATGGCCGTGTATCTGCCGATCATTACCGCTCTGCTGGCGGGGACCGGGCTGGCTGCGGGTAGTGCCACGCTGGCCATCGCGCTGGGGGTGGCGGGGCTCGTCCTCTTTCTCGCTGTGCGTTATGGGCGGCATATCTCGCGGTTCGTCTCCAGTGATGATCCCGAGAAGCTGCTGCTGGTGGTGCTGGGGCTGACCCTGCTGGTGGCGGGCATCGCCCAGCAGTTGCAGGTGTCTGCGGCCGTCGGCGCCTTCCTGGTGGGTATCGCCCTGTCCGGCGAGGTCGCGGAGGGTGCGCACAATCTGCTCGCGCCGTTGCGGGATCTGTTCGCGGCCGTGTTCTTTGTCTTCTTCGGGTTGCATACCGATCCCTCCAGCATTCCGCCGGTGCTGCTGCCCGCGCTGGTTTTGGCCGTCGTCACCGCGCTGACGAAGATTGCCACCGGGTACTGGGCGGCGAAGCGGGCCGGAGTCTCGGAGAAGGGGCGCTGGCGGGCGGGTGGCACGCTCGTGGCGCGCGGTGAGTTCTCCATCGTTATTGCCGGGCTTGCCGTCACCGCGGGGATCGAGCCGTCCCTTGGGCCGCTGGCCACCGCGTATGTGCTGATTCTGGTGATTCTTGGGCCGCTGACCGCCCGGTGGACCGAGCCGATCGCCAGCTGGCTGCAGGCGCGCTTCGGGAAGGCCGCGCCGGTCGCGGCGGCGGCCAGCGAGGTCCCGGCCCCCCGTCCTGCTGAGGACCAGGACTCCGTGGATCAGGCCTGACATACCGCGGGGCGTGTGAGGGCCTATCGGCCCTGAACGGGCCTCGTCCTCAAACGCCGGACGGGCTGAGAAAGCACGCCTGACCGGCTAGTAGAGGACGCTCTCCGGTTTTGTTGCCGTCGTTGTGTCCGTGGGACTGGGTGGGCGGTGGCGGTGCGGGGTCAGGCGGTGGGCCAAGGGTTCTGTCCAGCGGGCTGCTGGTGGGCCCAGGACTACCAGGATGAGGACGTACGCCGTGGCCAGGGGGCCGATGCGGGGTTCTGCTCCTACCGCCAGGCCTGCGATCACGATGGAGAACTCGCCGCGGGCGACCAGCGTGCCGCCCGCCCGCCAGCGGCCCTTCGGTGAGATGCCCGCCCTTTTCGCGGCCCAGTAACCCGTGGCGATCTTCGTCAGGACCGTCACTCCTGCCAGCGCGAGGGCCGGGAGGAGGACCGGGGGGATGTCGGACGGGTCGGTGTGAAGGCCGAAGAAGACGAAGAAGACCGCCGCGAAGAGGTCCCGCAGGGGGGTCAGGAGGCTGTTGGCGCCCTCTGCCACCTCGCCGGAGAGGGCGATGCCTACCAGGAAGGCGCCGACTGCTGCGGAGACCTGGAGCTGTTGGGCGATGCCCGCTACCAGGAGGGTCAGGCCCAGCACCACCAGGAGCAGCATTTCCGCGCTGTCCGATGACACCGCTCGGCTGACCAGGCGGCCGTGGCGGAGGGCGATGTAGAGGACCGCGCCCACCGTGGCCAGGGCGATCAGGAGGGTGACCGCGCCGCCGGCGAGGCTCACGCCGGCCAGCAGGGCGGTGAGGATGGGCAGGTAGACCGCCATGGAGAGGTCTTCCAGGACCAGGATGCTCAGGATGACCGGGGTCTCGCGGTTGCCGATGCGGCGCAGGTCGCCGAGGACTTTCGCGATGACGCCGGAGGACGAGATCCAGGTGACGCCCGCCAGGGCGACGGCGGCCACCGGGCCCCAGCCGAGCAGCAGGGCCAGTACGGCGCCCGGGGCCGCGTTGAGGACGAAGTCGACGGCGCCGGAGGGGTACTGGGTCTTGAGGTTGGTGACCAGTTCGCTGGCGCTGTATTCGAGGCCGAGGAGAAGGAGCAGCAGGATGACGCCGATCTCGGCGCCCGTGGCGACGAACTCCTCGCTGGCCTGGAGCGGCAGGATGCCGCCGTGGCCGAAGGCGAGCCCGGCCAGCAGGTAGAGGGGGATGGGCGAGAGGCCGACGCGTCCGGCGAGGCGGCCCAGCAGGCCCAGGGCCAGGATGATGGCGCCGAGTTCTATGAGCAGGGCGGTCGTGTTGTGCACGGGCGTCGGTCCTCCGTCGGTCGGAAGGCGGGCGGTGCGACACGGCACGGGTGCGTCAGGGGTGCGTCAGCGGGTGGGGGCCGGACTGCGGACTACTGCTGCACATCATTCACGGTTGAGTAACCTCGCGCTCAACGGAGCGTAAGCGCGCGGTAAAGTACTTCAGCTTAACCAAAAAGGCGAAGATCGCCACAAGCTGAGCGCAAGCCCCTGAAACCGGCCTCGGACGGGGAGGCGGGTGGGCAGGTCCGGGCGTATCGTCCAGATATGGGTGGCGTGCGGCCGGAATGGGTGTCCGCCATACAGCACGCCGTAGACGCTTCGTCCGGTGCCGACGCCGGTTCCGTGGTACCGGACTCCCTCCTGACCGGCGTCGTGCGGGACACCGGTGCGTCGACGGGTTTCCTGTATCTGCTGCCCCCGGGGGAGCGGGTGCTGCGGCTTGGGCTGGCCTGCGGTATCTCCGAGCAGATCGCCGCCCCCTGGGCCCGTATCCCGCTCAACGCGGCGATCCCGGTGGCGGACGCCATCCGTGAGCGGCGCTGGATCTGGCTGCGCGACCAGGAGGAGACGGCGCGCCGCTATCCCCGGCTCGGGGTCGTCCTGCCGTACGACTTCATGCTCGCCGCGGCCCCGATCATCGGCGGCGGCATCGTGTGGGGCGGGCTGGTGCTGCTGTGGCCGGCCTGGCATCCGGCACGGCTCAGCTCGACCGAGCGGGACACGATCGCCCGGTGCTGCCGGCGCGTCGCGGGGCTGTGGCGGGAGGCCGTCGACAGCGGGCGTCCGCTGCCGCGACTGGAGCGGCCACGGCTGCTTTCGGCACCCCGGCCCAGCGACATCGACCCGGCCCAGGCCATCGCGGCGCTGGGCTTCACCGAGCGGTTGCCGATGGGCTGCTGCGCCCTGGACCTGGACGGGCGGCTGCTGTTCATCAACCCCGCCGGGGCCGAACTGGTGGGCGCCGGCGCCGCCTCCCTGCTGGGCCACCGCCCGTGGGAGGTGCTGGAATGGCTGCGGAACCCGGGGGTCGAGGAGCGGTACCGCGCGGCCGTGGTCGCCCGTCAGCCGATCTCCTTCACCGCGCGGCGGCCACCGGACACCTGGCTGTTCTTCCAGATGTACCCCAGCGCCAGCGGCATCAGCGTCCACATCACCCCCGCCGACGAGGAGCCGCGCGGCGCCGAGCAGGAGGCGCGGGTGAGGTCGGCCGAGCCCGTCTCCGCGAACGGGCTCTTCCACCTGACGCACTTCGCCACCGCCCTCACCGAGGCGGTCGGAGTGGAGGACGTCGTGGAGCTGGCCGCCGACCAGATCGTGCCCGCCTTCGGCCCCCGGGCCCTGGCGCTGGGGACCGTGCACGAGGGCAGACTGCGGATCGTCGGACACCGCGGGTACCGCGCCGAGCTGATGGAGCGGTTCGACGGCCTGTCCCTCACCTCCAACGCCCCCGCGGTGCGAGCCGTCAGCACGGGCATGGCGACGTTCTTCCCGTCCTTCGCCGATCTCAAGAGGGCGTACCCGAAGGCGGTGCACCAGGACGGGATGGCCGCCTGGGCGTTCCTCCCCCTCATCGTGTCGGGGCGGCCGGTGGGCTCTCTCGTCCTCGGCTACGACGCGCCCCGCCCGTTCCCGCCCGCCGAGCGGGCCATCCTGACCTCCCTGGCCGGGCTGCTCGCCCAGGCCATGGACCGGGCCCGCCTCTACGACACCAAACACGCCCTCGCCCACACCCTGCAGACGGGACTGCTCCCCCGCGCCCTGCCGCACATCCCCGGGCTGGCGGTCGCCGCCCGCTACCGGCCCGCCGGGCGCGGCATGGACATCGGCGGCGACTTCTACGACCTCATCCCCGGCGCCCCCGCGACGGCCACCGTGGCGATCGGCGACGTCCAGGGCCACAACAGCACCGCCGCCGCCCTCATGGGACAGCTCCGCACGGCCGTCCGCGCCCACGCCACCGCCGGGTCCTCACCCGGTGAGATCCTCGCCCGCACCAACCGGCTGCTCACCGACCTCGACCCCGGTCTGTTCGCCAGCTGCCTCATCGCCCAGCTCGACCTGGAGCACGGCCGGGTCAGGCTGGCCTCCGCCGGACACCCCCCGGCCGTCCTGCGGCGGCCCGACGGCGCGACCGACGTGCTCCGGCTGCCGCCCGGCCTGCTCCTGGGCATCGACCCGGACGCCGACTACGCCTCCACCGAGACCGCACTGCCGCGCGGCGCCGTCCTCGCCCTCTACACCGACGGCCTGGTCGAGAAGCCCGGCACGGACATCGACGACGCCATCACCACGCTGGCCGGCCGGCTGTCGACGACACCGCCGTACGACCTGGACACCCTGGCGGACACCCTGCTGCACCACGCCGAACTGCTCTCCGCCCCCCGCCTCGACGACATCGCCCTGCTCCTGCTGTGCCCACGGCACGCCCCGTGACGCCCCGCTACCGCGCGGCGCCCTCGACCTTGGCCTTCGGCGCCGCCGACCGGGGCAGCAGGGCCGCCGCGACCAGGCCCAGGACCGCGATCGCAGCGACGGTGATCATCGACGCGGCGTAGGCGTGCTTGGAGAGGCCCGAGACCAGGATGGTTCCGGCGACCGCCGTGCCCAGGGACGAGCCCAGGTTGGAGACGCTGCGGGAGAGGCCGGAGATCTCGCCCTGCTGGTGTTCGGGGAAGCTGGACTGGACGATGTTGACCGAGGGGGTCAGCATCACGCCCAGGCCGAGGCCGATCAGGAGCAGGCCCGGGGTGAAGGCCCAGGGGTTCGGGGTGCCGGCGACCAGGGCCAGCAGGACGCCGATACCGGCGGCGGTGAGCAGGAAGCCCGCCATGATCAGGGTGCGCTGGGGGCGGCGTGCGGCCAGGCGTTCCGCGGCCAGGGACGAGGCGAGCAGGCCGAGGGTCGCGGCGGTGAAGATGACGCCCGTCTCGATCGCGTTGTAGCCGCGGACGACCTGGAGGTAGGTCGCCACCACGAAGGACGTGCCCATCAGCACCAGCCACTGGACGTTCTGGGTGATCAGGCCGAGGTTGGAGGTGCGGTTGCGGAAGAGGGACGGGGACAGCAGGGGTTCCTCCCCCGCCCGCTCCTTGGCGCGCGCCGACCGGAAGAACCACGCCAGGACCAGCGCGCCGCCCACGATCAGGCCCAGCATCAGCCATCCGTTGTTGTCCGCCGCCAGTACGCCCATCACCACGAGGATCAGGCCAGCGGCCGACAGGACCGCGCCCCGCACGTCGAACGGACGCTCCGGGTCCGGGGGCAGGGGGTCCTCGATCTTCCGGCTCAGCAGGACGATGCCCGCGATCACCAGGGCCTGGAAGACGAAGGCGGCCCGCCAGGACAGGCCCCAGGTGATGAGCCCGCCGATCAGGGGACCGGCGGCGGCGCCGATACCGCCGAGCCCCATGATCACCCCGAAGGCGCGGGCCCGGGAGGTCGTCTCGGTGAACAGCAGCGTGGTGAGGATGTAGACGGGCGGGATGAGCAGGGCCGTACCCACGCCCTCCAGGATCGAGTTGCCGAGGACGAGGACCCCGAGGCCCGGGGCGGCCGCGCTGAGCACGGCGCCGACGCCGTAGGTGACGAGTCCGGCCAGGAAGCACCGTTTGCGGCCGTAGCGGTCGGTCAGTTTGCCGCCGGGGATCATCAGGGCCGCCATGACCAGCAGGAAGACCGTGATCGCGACCTGCACGCCCTGCACGGTGGTGTCCAGGTCCTCGCTGATGTCGTTGATCATCACGTTCATGTTGGAGCCGGCGAAGCTGCAGATGAACTGGGCGAGGGCGAGGGGGAGCAGGACCCTGGAACCCGCCGGGGCGGATGTCATCCCACGGCTCCGAACGGCTCGTGCCGGGCCGCCGCCGTGTCCAGCTGCTCGTCCAGCGCCATGGCCGCGGCGACCAGCGCGAGGTGGGTGAACGCCTGCGGGAAGTTGCCGAGCTGCTCACCGGACGGGCCGAGTTCCTCCGCGAACAGGCCGACGTGGTTGGCGTAGGTCAGCATCTTGTCGAAGGCGTAGCGGGCCTGCGCCAGCCGCCCGGCCCTCGCCAGGGCCTCCACGTACAGGAAGCTGCACAGGTTGAAAGTGCCCTCGGAGCCGCGCAGGCCGTCCGGGGAGGCGGCGGGGTCGTAGCGGTAGACGAGGCTGTCGCTGACCAGTTCCTCGCCCATGGCGTCCAGCGTGCTCAGCCACGACGGGTCGCGCGGGGAGAGGAAGCCGACCCGGGGCATCAGCAGCAGCGAGGCGTCCAGCACGTCGGCGTCGTAGTGCTGCACGAACGCCTCCCGCTTCGGGCTCCAGCCGCGTTCGACGATCTGCTCGAAGACCGCGTCCCGGGCCTGCCGCCAGCGCGCCAGGTCGCCGGGCCGGGACTGCCGGGCCGCGACCCGGATGCCCCGGTCGAAGGCGACCCATGTCATCAGCCTGCTGTAGGTGAAGTCCTTGCGGCCGCCGCGGGTCTCCCAGATGCCCTCGTCGGGCCGGTCCCAGGAGCCGGCGAGCCAGTCGAGCATGGCCGCGAAGGAGCGCCAGCCCCGCACGTCCGCGACCGCGCCGCCCCGCGCGAGGGCGTCGGCGGCCTCGCCGTAGATGTCGAGCTGGATCTGGTCGGCGGCCCCGTTGCCGATGCGCACGGGGGCCGAGCCCCGGTAGCCCTCCAGGTGGTCGAGGATCTCCTCGGGCATCCGTGTGTCGCCGTCGACCCGGTACATGATCTGCAGCGGCTCGCCGGACGCCGCGCCCCCGGCCGCCAGCCGGTCGCGCAGCCAGTGCCGGAAGTCGTGGGCCTCCTCGGTGAAGCCGAGGTCGATCAGGGTGCCGACGGACAGGGAGGCGTCCCGGACCCAGGTGTAGCGGTAGTCCCAGTTGCGCTCGCCGCCCACCTGCTCCGGCAGCCCCGCGGTGGCCGCGGCGATCGGCGCCCCGGTGGGGGCGTAGGTGAGCAGCTTGAGGGTGATCGCCGACCGGTTGACCATGTCCCGCCAGCGGCCCCGGTAGCGGGAGGAGCGCAGCCAGCCCAGCCAGAAGAAGCGGCAGGCGTCGAACTCGCCGCGGATGAGGTCGCGCGACAGCGGAGGGGGCGCGGCGCCCCCGCTCTCCACGCTGGTGAGCACGACCGCGGCGACCTCGCCCGCCGACAGTGTGAAGCGGGCGGTGAGGTCACCGGCGTCCTCGTGCAGCACGCCGGACGTGCTGACCTGGAGGTGCAGGTCCAGGCCGGGGCCGTGGAAGACGGCCGAGCCGGTGTCCACGCGCTCCAGGGTGTGCGCGGCGCGTCCGTAGTCGAAACGCGGGCGGCACACGAGGGTGAAGGGCAGGGTGCCGCGCACCACCCGCACCACCCGGATCAGGCGGTGCCGGTCGGTGGGCGCGGAGCCGGACAGCGGCGGCATGAAGTCGGCCACCTCGCCGACCCCGTCCGGGGCCATGAACCGGGTGATCAGCACCGCGGTGTCCGACAGGTACAGCTGCCGGACCGTGAGGTCGGTCCGGTCCGGGAGGTCGGCGGCGAGACGGCAGTAGCCTCCCCGCTCGCTGTCGAGGAGGGAGGCGAAGACGCTGGGCGCGTCGAAGCGGGGGGTGCACCACCAGTCGACGGTGCCCCCGGAGGACACCAGCGCCGCGGTCTGGAGATCACCGACCATGCCGTGGTCGGCGATCGGCGGGTAACGGTCCACCGGATGCCTCCTTCCCCACGGGCCCGCGGGCCGAAGGCCGGCCCGCACGCCGAAGAGCTTGCCTACAGAGTGCGCCCGGACGGGTCGGGGCGCACTCCGTGGCGATCAGGCCCCGGGCGGCGGGATCAGCAGGTGCCCTGGATCCACTGGTTGGACTCGCCCTGGTCGTTGGCGATCGGGTCCCACTTGTTGCCCCAGCCCTTGTCCAGACAGAAGGACTTGCCGGTGTAGTTGTTGTCCGAGTAGACGACCACGGAGCTCCACGAGGTGCCGGTGCCGTTGTTGAACCAGGAGGAGTCCTGGTGGGCGATGTAGCCGTTGATGGTGGACGACCAGACGGGGTTGGAGTGCTCGAACTTGGCGACACCCCATCCGCCCAGGTCGTAGTTGATGCCCCGGTACACGCGCAGGAACCCGGACGGGCAGTTGCCCGGGTTGTCCCGGCTGTAGGTGGGCTGGGTGCCGTCCGCCAGTGCGGTGCTCGCGGCGACCGGGATCAGGGCGGTGGCCAGGGCCAGCCCGAGCAGGGCGCGCTTGCGCATACGCATGGAGCTCTCCTTACGACAAGGTTTCCGGTGGGTTGGTGTGGATTTCTTCCGGCGACGGCCGGGGTCGGTGGGGCTCAGCCGGTCTCGGTGACCGCGCGGGCCCGGTCCAGCGCGGTGGTGACCGCCTGGGTGTAGTAGCGGGTCTGGCGGGCGTACGTGCGCCGTGCGGCGTCCCGTACGTGCTCCTTCTGCAGCCGGGTGCCGGTCCTGGCCAGCCCGGCCGAGCGGTTGCACTCGGCGTCGGCGACGGCGACCTCCACCTCGCGCTCGCGCGCCTGCTCCGGGGTGCGGGAGTCGCTCTCCTTCGCCACGGCGCCGACGGCCCGTGAGGTGTCGGGGTAGTCCAGGCCCCGCTTCTTCATGCAGGCGCGCCAGTCGGCGAGGGCCTTGGTGTAGCGCGGTTCCGCCACCACGTCGTCGTAGGTGAGGTAGGCCAGGTTCACCACGGTCGCCTTGGCCTCGGTCCACTTGCGCAGATCGCCGTAGAGCGCGCGGCGGGCGTCGGCGCGGCAGCCGTCGGCGGCGGTGAAGATCTCGCCGCGGCCGGGTGCCGGGACGACGATCGCGTCGGGCTTCGTGCCGTTCAGGGCGCGCTCGTACGCGGCCAGGCGGGACGGCGCGAGGCCGGCGAGGTAGCGGTCCTGGGAGCTCTTGGGAGCCGCGGACTTCCCGCCCCGGTCGCCGGTTCCGGCCGTGTCCGCCAGGCCGTACCCGTGTTCACGGGCCCAGTCCACGTCGTCCAGCCCGAACCGGCGCTCCGGCACCTTCTCGCGCGGGGCGACCGGGTCGAGGCGGTACTCGAAGCCCGCCTCCCGTATGCACTCGGCGATCAGCCGCTCCTCCGCGTCGCCGAGCAACACCCGCTCGGTGTCGGTCAGTTCGGTGCGCAGAGAGCCTTCGCTCCGGTCGTCCGGGTTGGGGTCGGCGGCGGAGCAGGCGGTGACGAGCAGCAGGCCCGTCACGGCGAGCGTCCGGAGCAGATCCTTTCCGCCCATCGGGACTCCTCCATCTCGTCGGTCCGTCTCGTCGGTCTCGCTTCGACGCTGCGGAACGTATCCGGCGCGAAGGCGCCCGCGTCATCCGGAAGTTCACGGAATGACGGCCTGAGCGGGGCTGCGGTAACGCCGGTCCGGCATCCCCCGGCCCTCCGTCAACTTGCGGATGTCGTACGGCGGACGGGCCGCCGTAGCGTCGCCCGGTCACCCCGACCCGAACGAGAAGGGGACCCCCTGTGACCCGTACGACCACCCGGCCCCGGCGCCGGTCCGCCGGCGCCCTCGCCGCCGCCCTGGCCACCCTCGCCCTCGGCCTGGGCGGCGCCCCTCCGGCCGCCGCCGACGACCCCGGCCGCGCCGGGCAGGTCGAGGTGCCCGCAGGGGTGAGCGCGGGCGTCGCGGTCTTCGACCGCACGACCGGGACCTTCACCGAACGGCACAACGAGAACCAGAAGTTCCGTTCGGCCTCCGTGGTGAAGCTGCTCATCGCCCTGGACTATCTGCGCACCCACGACCCGCGCACCCTGCCCGCCGCCGACCGCACCCGGCTCGACGCGATGCTGCGCCGCAGCGACGACAACGCCGTCAGCCACTACTGGGCGCTCGGCGGGCGCACGGCGATCGTCGACCGCTCGGTGGCCCGGCTGGGGCTGACCGACACCGACCGACCGCCCGCCGGGTACGAGGACTACTGGGGCTATGTGTCGCTGTCGGCCGCCGACACGGTACGGATCTACCGGTACCTGCTGGACACCGCCGAGGCGCCGGTGCGGGACTACGTGATGGGCAACCTGCGCCAGACCATGCGCTGCGGCGCCGACGGCTTCGACCAGCACTTCGGCATCCCGGGCTCCTTCGAGCGGCCGTACGCGGTCAAGCAGGGCTGGTCGGGCTTCGGTGCCTCCGGCGACTGCGGGCCCAAACCCGCCGCAGCCGCACGGAACGCGCGGGCCGCCGCCGGGGTCGACCTCACCAAGGAGGCCCTGCACACCACCGGCACCGTCGGGCCGGACGACCGCGCCATCGTCGCCGTGTTCACCCTGCACCCCGACGGCACCCCGTACGGCTCGGCGTACACGGCCGTCAACCGGCTCACCCGCTCCCTCGACGTGCCCGGCGCCGCCCGCCCGGCGGGGACCTGGGTCGGCACCTGGGGCTCGGGAGTGAAAGTGCGCCCCCGCCCGACCACCGTCGACTCCGCGCCGCTGACCTCCCTGCCGGCCGGGGTGGAAGTGCTCGTGAGCTGCCAGAAGGAGGGGCAGGAGGTCACCGTTCCGCCCTACACGAACACCTGGTGGGCCTACCTCCCGCAGTACGGCGGCTACATGACCAACATCTACCTTCGTTCACCAGGCAACCAGCTCCCCGGTGTGCCCCTCTGTTCCTCGTAGAGGACACTGGCGAGCGGCGACTTCACCACCCACCGGAGTGCCGCTCGGCCAGGCCGATTTCGGGGGAGGGAAGTCTGCCGATGAGCGGCATTCTGATCCATGTGCCATCAGCGCACCGCACGGAACAACCGACCAACCTGCGCCTGGGACCCGGGGAGTCGGCGCGCTTCGGCCGGGGCTCGGCGTCCCGCCCGGTCGAGCTGGTGCTGCCCGACCCGGCGGTCTCCCGGCTGGCCGGGGAGATCCGGGTCACCGAGGACCACTGGCAGCTCACCAACTACTCCACCAGCCACAGCTACCTGGTGGAGAACCCGGAGGGCGCCGGGGAGTACCTGCGCGTTCCGCCGCGCCGGTCGGGGGCGCCGATCCCGTTCGAGTTCGCCCGGGTGGTGCTGCCCACCCGGGGTTCGACGGTGAGCTTCCAGGTGTTCGCGCCGGACCACGTCTACCTGGACGCCGACGATCCCGGGGGCGCCTGGGGGACGCGTACGGTCAACGCGTACTCGCTGGACGAGACCGCCACGTACTTCCTGGTCCTGGTGGCGCTGTGCGAGCCGCGGCTGCGCGACGAGTCGGCGGTGAGCGTGCCGACCACCCCGCAGATCGTGGAGCGCATCCGCAACCACCCGGGGCTGTCGAAGCTCACCGCGCGGGCGGTGACCGCGCACCTGGACTACCTGGCCGAGCAGAAGCTGCGGCTGCGCGGCGAGGCGGAGGGTACGGCCCGGCGCACCGGCAAGCGGGAGGCCGTGGTCGGGGTCGCGCTGCGGTTCGGGCTGGTGCGCGAGGAGCATCTGGCGCTGCTGCCGTCCCGTACGGCCGAGCCGGCGGGGGGTCGTCGATGAGCACGACGGGCGAGACCGCGCTGCACATCCCCGCGGGCCTGCGGGTGGGCCGCTGGGAGGTCACCGAGCCGATCGCCGACGGCGGCTGGGGACGGGTGTACGCGGGCCGGGACACCGAGGAGCCGGACGGACCGGCCGTCGCGCTGAAGTTCCTGCCGGTGTCGGGGCTCGCCCCGCGGCAGGCCGAGCGGCTGGCGGAGACCGCGCGGCGGGAGATCGAGTTCGGCACCCGGGCCCACCATCCGCGGCTGATGCGGCTGCTGGACTCCGAGGTGCTCGCCGACACCGGGGTGCCCGGCCTCGACGGTGCCGTCGTGCTGGTCATGGAGCGGGCCGAGGGCAGCCTCCAGGACCTCCTCGACGCCGCCGACGGCAGACCCCTGCCGGAGGGGGACCGGCTGCTGACCGAGGTCTGCGAGGGGCTGGCCCATCTGCACGGGCTCGGCTGGGTGCACGGCGACCTGAAACCGGACAACGTCCTGATCATGGCGGACGGTTCGGCGCGGCTGTCCGACTTCGGGCTCACCGCCGAACTGGACGGCACCCGCGGCACCCACGGCTACATCCCGCCGCTGGGCTCCCCCGACTACCTGCCGCCCGAGCGGTGGCGAGCCCCGCTGGACGAGCGCGGGGTGCGGGTGCGGACCACCGCCGACGTGTGGGCGCTGGGCGTGATGATCCACCAGGTGTTCACCGGGGGCGCCTCGCCCTTCCCCGGCGCCACCTTCACCTCCCGCGCCTCCGCGGTCCAGGAGTACGCCGAGGGTCGGGCGCCGCTGCGGCTGCACGCCGTCGTACCAGAGTTCTGGCGCGCCCTGGCCGCCGACTGTCTGCTGCCCACGCACACCGAGCGCGCCGCGCACGGCGCCGGGAGCCTGCTGG
>NZ_FLSP01000090.1 GCF_900091315.1 Streptomyces sp. DI166 | reverse complement strand
TCCCCAGCGGATCCCCACCCAAAAAAACCCGCCCGTCACCTCACAACGGCATCGGGTCAATGTCGCAGTTGGCCCGCTCCCGGGCCCGGGCCTGCACCGTCGCCGGGTGCGGCACGGCCTCCGCCGCCCGCAGCCGGGGCGCGTCCAGCACCTGCTCCATCCGCGCCAGCGCGTCCTCCCGCAGGGCCTCCGACTCCTCCTCCGCGCCGAGCGCGGTCAGGTCCAGCGAGAGGTTCACCGCGCACACCAGCGTGGTCGGGTGGTTCTCGCCCAACCGCTCCCGGCTCAACTCCAGCGACCGGCGCCCGAGTTCACGCGCCTCGCTGATCTGTCCCAGCGCGCTCAGATCGCTCGCGAGGTTGATGGCGCAGGCCAGGGCGATCGGATGGTTCTCCCCCAGCCGCTCGGTCAGCGACGCCAACGCCTCCTCGTCCAGCGCCCGCGCCTCCTCGACCTGCCCCAGCAGCCGGAGCGTCACCGCGAGGTCGACATCCGCGGCGAGGACGTGCGGGTGGTCGGCCCGGAAGACCCGGCGGAACCGCTCACTGGTCTTGGCACCCCGGTCCCGGGCCGCCTCCAGCTCACCGTTGTGCCGCAGCGCCACCGACAGCGCCAGCGCCGCCGTGAGGGACTCGGGGTGGGTGTCGCCGTAGCGGCGGGTGAACTGGTTGAACGCCTCGCGGGCCAGTTCCAGCGCCGTCGCGTGGTCGCCCTCCTTCCGGCAGGCCTCACCGAGCTGCCGGAGCGTCTGGAGGGTGGAGGGGTTGCCGGCGCCGAAGACGGGCCGGAAGCCGTCGACGACCGCCTCCTGGAGGGCGCGCGCGCCGACGTAGTCGCCGGTCTCGCGGACGTCGATGGCGATGGACCCCTGGGTGATCAGCGACTGGTGGTGGTCGATGCCGTAGAGCCGGGTCTTCAACGCGTGTGTGTGCTGGTCCAGTTCCAGCGCCCGCTGGAAGTCACCCACCAGGCGCAGGCTCACGCCCAGGTTGTGGGCGGTGCCCAGGGTCGTCGGGTCGTCCTCGCCGAAGGCCCGGCGGGCCCGGTCGTAGGCCATCCGGTCGAGGTCGGCACCGGCGGCGAAGTCGCCCTCGACGCGGCGGACGGCCGCCTCCAGCATCATCGCCTCCAGCGCGTCCTCCCGGGTGTCCTCCCGGTCCTCGGGCGCGGTGCGGGCGTAGATCTCCTTCAACTGCGCGACCAGGCGGGAGGCGTCGTCGTAGCGTCCGACCTTCAGGTACAGGAAGCCGAGCCACCAGCCCATCAGCCGGGTCTGCTGGTCCTCCTCGCCGAACAGCGCCTGCCAGGTCTGCCACGCCTGCTCGGTGAACTCCCGCGCCACCTTGTGGTCGCCCCAGTACCAGAGGTACCGGGCCACGTTCATCACCAGTTCGCGCACCCACGGCTGGTCGGACTCGATCGCGTCGGAGGCGATGACATGGCCGTACAGCTCGGCGTAACGCGGCCAGTTGGAGGCCTGGTTGGGGCCCTTGGGGTCGGCGGCGGCCAGGAGGGTGTGCGCCCCGTTGCGCATGCGTTTCTGTTCCTCGGGGGTCATGCGGTGGATCAGCACGGCCTGCACGAGGCGATGCATCTCGATCGAGTTGGTGCGGTGGTCGATCCGGGCGAGGGAGTACCGGTTGATCTCGCGGATGGCGCGGGCCAGCCGCATCGGGTCGTTCAGCGCCCGGTCCAGCTCGGGGTCGATGGTGGAACCGCCGAGGCCGGAGAAGATGGAGCGGGAGATCGGGTCGGGCGCGAAGTAGGAGCACAGTTGGAGCAGCCTCAGCGCGGTGAGGCTGCGGGTCTCCAGGTGGTCCAGCGACACGTTCCACGCGGCGGCGACGGGGAGCTGGTAGTCCGGCGGCGGCGACACGTCCAGCAGCTCGGCCCGCTTGTGCTCGAACAGCCGCAGGTACTCCGAGACCGGCATCCCTGTCTCGGCCCGCCAGGCCGCCGCCTGTTCCAGGGCCAGCGGCAGGTCGCCGAGCGCCTCGGCGAGCCGGTCCGCCTCGGCGTCGTCGAGGTCGTCGGGCCCGGAGCGGCGCAGCAGCTCCTTGCTCTCCTCGCGGGTGAAGACATCGACTTCGAGGGAGGGTCCGACCACGCTCCAGCGCCGGTTGCGGGAGGTGACGAGGATGGTGCCGCTGCCCCCGGTGGGGAAGTAGTCGCGCACCCGCTCGGGGTTGTCCGCGTTGTCGAAGATCAGCAGCCAGCGGGCGTACGGCCGGCCCTCGCGCAGCGCCTCGCGCACCGCGGGACCGGCGATGTTCGCCTCAGAGCTGGTGACCAGGCCGAGCCGCTGGGCCAGCTCCACCAGGGCCTGGCCGATCTGGCCGGGACGCTCGGCCGGGATCCACCAGACGATGTCGTACTCGGACTGGTGCCGGTAGGCGTACTCGATCGCGAGCTGGGTCTTGCCCACACCGCCCATGCCGTGGATCGCCTCGGGCAGCACCGTGGTGGTGCCCTCGCGCAGCCGCTCACTCAGACGTTCGAGAAGGTCCACGCGCCCGGTGAAATTGGGGTTGCGCGGCGGAATGTTGCCCCAGATACGCGGCGTCGAACGCCCGCTTTCCACCGCGGGCTGCGTATGTGTGGCGGTCATATCCGTGGCTCCTTCTGAAGTTGTCCCGGCCCCCGACGGGGCAGGCTCGGCGGCGTGACGGTCACTCGCGGGGGAAGTCGTGCGGGAGCCCCCGCCCTTGCGCAGGCTGACGGAGTTCAGCCGGTCATAGTCGCGCAGGGCACGGGCCAAGCGCTCGGCTCTGGGGAGGAACTTCCCGGACAGCGCCCGCAGCGCGGCCAGCTCGACGCGCAGGAAGGCGACGTTGGCGCGGGTCACCGTGGGCAGGTCGTCGGCCTCGGCGGGTTCCTCGGCCGGGGGGGTCTCCGGCCCGGCGCCCGGTGTCCCGGGCCCGGCCGGCTGTTCCTCCGCGACCAGCAGCCCGCGTACGTCGTGCAGCACCCGGGCGGTGTCGCGGCGCCGGGACAGTGCCAATAACTCCTGGCGGATGTTGGGTCCGAAGACGAACGCCACATCGGCGGCGCGCTCGGCCTCCGCCCCGGCGGGCCGCACCAGACCGCTCATCAGCAGCTCCGCCAGATGGGCGGGCCCGGCGCCCGGTACGGAGGCGGTCACCGCGTTCATCACCGGCAGGGTCAGGGGGGCCGCGGCCAGCCGGGTGGCGAGGGCGAACGCGGTCGGGGAGGCGGCGGCCCGGAAGTCCGAGACCCGCTCCCAGGGCGGTACGCCACTGGCGGGGTCCGGTACGTCGTGCACCCAGGGCAGCGCCCGTGCCGCGTCCGCCCGGCGCTTCCAGTCCCGGGCCCGGACACCCGGCATCTCCACCCAGTCGCCGGAGCCTCCGGTGACCAGCTGGACCCAGCCGGACAGGGAGCGCGCGGTGGGTTCCAGGACCGGGACCGGGACCACGCCGGTACGGGCGTCCGGGTCGTCGACGACCTCCAGCGGGGAGGTGCGCAGTTCCCAGCGCAGGGTGTCGTTGGGCGCCCAGGGGCGCACGCAGCTGAACCGCATCCGGTGCACATCGAGTCCGGCGCGGGACCACAGGTGCTGCGGCAGCAGATGCAGCACGGCGAGCGGTTCGGTCCGGCCCAGTTCGCGCAGCAGCGGCAGTACCGCGTCCGAACGCCAGCCCGCGGCCAGACCGTCCGTCAGCACCAGCACCACCCGCCGCTCGGAGGCCGAGGGCGGCAGATGCTCCAGCCGGATCCGGGCCGGCTCGGTGTCGTCGGAACTGAGCAGGCGTACGGTGCTGATCTCGCCCAGGCGCTCCTCGCGGGACAGGTCCTCGGTCAGCTTCTCGACCGTCTCCCGCCACACCCGCATCGTCGCGTGATCGTCCACCACCAGCAGTACGGACGGCGGGTCCGCGGCGGACGAGCGCGCCAGTTCGCTCAGGGCGTGCGGGACGGCGTCCAGTGACGCTTCGTCAGCCGCCGCTTCCGCCGCTGTTCGTGGGACATCGTCACACTGCATATGAAGCGCTCTCGGAGCGTCCGGCAAGGGCATGCGTGACATCCACGTGCCCACCTTGGCAGTGGTCTCCATAAGGTGCAAGACGGCAGGCCACAGGGGGTGAGAGGACAAACTGGACAGTCGATCGAGGGTCGAAGGAACAGCGGATAAAGCACGGCCCCCTGCGGTGTTGGGCACGCGGGCTCTTCTCGCGTCCAGCGTGGCACCGCCCCCTGCCGGGCACAAGGCCGTCTGCCACTCTCTTGCGCGTATCGACAAGAAGCCGCCGTTTGCGAACAGGCGCCCGGCCGTGCGCAGCGCCGCGCTCTGCGAAGTCATGGCCACTACACCGGTCCTGTGGGGCCTGGTTTGCGCTCCGGGTCGTCCAGGAGGATGGCCAGATGACGCCCGACATGGGCGTCCCACTCCTCGGGCCCGAGGGCGAGCGCGTCACTGCGCCATCTGGCGACCCGGTCCGCGAGCGAGCCGAGCCCGCGGTCCTGGAGGATCTCGCCGATGGCGTCCTGGAAGGCGGGGTCGGAGCAGTCCGAGCGGTGCCAGATCATCGCGGGCACCCCGGCCCGCAGCCCGGCGAGCACCTCACGGCGCCCGGTGCCCGAGTCGTCGCCCGGCGGCTCGCTGAGCACCAGGCAGACGGCGTGCGCGTCCTCCTTCAGCTCCCGCTCCAGATGGAAGAAGTACGCCTTGTCCGGCTCGGGCCGGCTCCAGTGCGGGTGGCTGTCGGCCGGCCGCTCCTTCAGCTGGCGCCACTTGGCGTGCCAGGGCCGGTGCCAGGCAGCGCGCTGCAGCCGCTCCAGCGAGCGGACCAGCACGGGGTAGTCCATCGCCAGCGGCGTCGGGTCCGGATGCCCGGACTCCTTCGACCACCATTCGACGGGCTCGTTCAGAAGCTCCCAGGGCAGGATGAATTCAAGGATCACCGGTTGACGCAGTTCGGCCCAGCGCGCCTCGGACTCCTCGATCAGCCCCTCCACGGCTTGCTCCAGCTCCTCCCGGCACAGCCGGACGGTCTCCCCCCGTACGGGGTGCCAGCCGGTGGAGTCGGACTGCCGCCAGTGCGTGAGATAGAAACAGCCGTCCTCATTGCGGTCGGGCTCGAACTGGATCATCAGATAGGCGGGCACCACCGAGGGCGCGGGCTGGGGCAGCTCGGCGTGCTGCCACTCGGCGAGCAGGTTCTCGACCCCCAGCCGCTGGGCCTGGCTCCGGTTGAAGCGGCGCAGCCCGGCGGCGGCGTCGACGGACCCCTCCTCCACCAGCCGGTCGGCGGCCAGGGCGACGAAGGCCATGCTGGGCGGCAGTTCGTCGGGCGGGGTGTTCTGCCCCGCCAGCCTCAGGAAGACCTGCCACCCGGTCTGGCACCACCGGGGCAGCTCCTGCACCCGGGACCGGCTGGCCCGGCGCGCCAGCGAGGCCAGTTCGGCGGGCCGCAGGGACTCCAGCACCGGCCGCAGATGGTCGAGATCGGCGCTGTCGAAGAAGTCGACGGCCTCCCACTCGTCCACCAGGGGCCATAACGCGGCGACGCTCGCCGACTCCTGCTCCACGTACTCCAGCGACCGCGCCAGACAGGCCGCGCCGTACTCGACGTCCGTGCACGTCCGGACCAGCTGAAGCAGCCAGGGCCGCACCCCCTCACCGGCGTACGGCTCCAGCGGCGCCCCCAGCTCGTCGGCGAGCATGTCCCGCCATAACTCCCGGTTGGTGGCCTGCTTCACCGTCGCCGACTCCTGAAGCGCGTCCACGATGGCCACCCGCAGCTCATTGCGAACCCGTTCCGGACTGCGCCCTCTCACCCCGTGACCTCCCCAGCCGGCGCGGTTCCGTTGTGCGGACCAGGGTACGGCGGCGGGGGGTGTCGGGGCAGGGCCCTCGGAAAAGCGGCGCAGAGCCGCCGTAGGGAACGCGGACGCGGATGCCGCCAGGAATTCCGTCGGGAATGCCGTCAGGGATTGCAGTCGAACGCCCCCGTGACGACCGTCACGAGGGCGTTGCCGCAGGCAGCAGAAGAGCCCCCTGTCGGATTCGAACCGACGACCTTCGCTTTACAAGAGCGGCGCTCTGACCAGCTGAGCTAAGGAGGCGCGCACGTGCGTGCCCGTGCAGTGTACCCAGGTCCCGGCGTGCCCCTGTCGAAAATTTCCGCGAAGTTCACAGGGGTCCAGGTGCTGACAGACCAGGTGAACGCCAGGTACCGTCCGAGGTCAGTCCACTCGCATGGACTACACCACCACCTTCCTACAACGGATCGTCCGGCACGTTCCTGCCGGTAGAAGGGGGCCCATTCACCATGGCCACTGTTTCGTTCGACAAGGCGACCCGGATCTACCCGGGTGGCGAGAAGCCCGCCGTAGACGCGCTCGACATCGAGATCGCGGACGGGGAATTCCTCGTTCTGGTCGGCCCGTCCGGCTGCGGCAAGTCCACCTCGCTCCGCATGCTGGCGGGGCTTGAGGACGTCAACTCCGGCGCCATCCGCATCGGCGACCGCGACGTGACCCACCTGCCGCCGAAGGACCGGGACATCGCCATGGTGTTCCAGAACTACGCGCTCTACCCGCACATGACGGTCGCCGACAACATGGGCTTCGCGCTCAAGATCGCCGGCGTTCCGAAGGCCGAGATCCGCCAGAAGGTCGAGGACGCCGCGAAGATCCTCGACCTCACCGAGTACCTCGGCCGCAAGCCGAAGGCCCTCTCCGGTGGTCAGCGCCAGCGTGTCGCGATGGGCCGCGCCATCGTGCGTGAGCCGCAGGTCTTCCTCATGGACGAGCCGCTGTCGAACCTCGACGCCAAGCTCCGTGTCTCCACCCGTACGCAGATCGCCTCGCTGCAGCGCCGTCTCGGCATCACCACCGTCTACGTCACCCACGACCAGGTCGAGGCCATGACGATGGGCGACCGCGTGGCGGTCCTCAAGGACGGTCTGCTCCAGCAGGTCGACTCGCCGCGCAACATGTACGACCGCCCGGCCAACCTCTTCGTCGCCGGCTTCATCGGCTCCCCGGCCATGAACCTGGTCGAGGTGCCGATCACCGACGGCGGTGTGAAGTTCGGCAACAGCGTCGTCCCGGTCAACCGTGACGCCCTGAAGGCCGCCGCCGACAAGGGCGACCGCACGGTCACCGTCGGTGTCCGCCCCGAGCACTTCGACATCGTCGAGCAGAACGGCGGCGGCGCCGCCGCGCTGTCCAAGGACGCCCCGGCCGGTCTCGCCGTCTCCGTCAACGTCGTCGAGGAGCTCGGCGCCGACGGCTACGTCTACGGCACCGCCGAGGTCGGCGGCGAGAAGAAGGACCTCGTCGTCCGCGTCAACGGCCGCCAGGTCCCGGAGAAGGGCGCCCAGCTGCACGTCGTGCCGCGGCCGGGCGAGACCCACGTGTTCTCCACCTCCACGGGTGAGCGTCTCTCCGACTGAGTCACGAACCGGGTGAATCACCCAGGTTGACGAGAAGGGCCCCGCAGACCGCTGCGGGGCCCTTCTCGCTGTCGACAAATACCCCGGCAATCGGGGCGTTTCGAGCAGTGCGCGTCAACCCCTTACCCAAAAAGAGGCATCTCTTCATCCCCCGAACCGGTGACTAAATGTCGCCAAATCATTACCGGGCGCTACCCTCACTCGCGTGAAGCACTCCACTAACCAACAGACGCGACGCGGCCGGGGCCCCGCCCGCCGGATCGGCCGCTCACTCGCCCTCGTCCTGCCCGTCGTCCTGGTGCTCTCCGGGACCCTCGCGGTCACCCGGGTCGACTGGTCGGGGACCTCCGACTCGGTGCTCACGGCATCGGACGCGTCGGTCTCGGACGCCAAGCCCGGCTCCGTCTCCCGCGCCCCCCAGCACGTGCTGCGCGATCAGCTCATCGCCGAGCTGACCCGGAAGAACCCGGGCGTCGCGCTCACCCACCTCCAGCAGGCCGTCCACGAGCGCCCGTCGCTCGCCCGCCACTGCGCCTCCATCGCCCGCGCCCTCGGCCGTGCGGCGGTCCGCGTCTACGGCCCGACCCGCGCCCAGTCCTACGCCCGCCCGGTCTGCGACACGGCCTTCGCCACAGGAGTCGCCAACGCCGCACGCTGATGCCCAGACGGCCCCCCGACCCCGGCCCCGGCCCCACCCGGGCCACCGGGGTCTCGGGCGTGTGCCGGGGGCGGCAGCAGGCCCGCCCCCAGGGGCGCGGGGCTGTACCCGACATGCGGCTCCGCCGCCTGGGCGCGACCAGCCCCCACCGGCCCGCAGCCCGCGACATGCCTAAGACACCCCCACAAACCTGGCCCACCCACCCCTGACACCCCCCTGCAACCCGCGGCGCATAAGGTTCCGCACATGACCGATCCCCGTGCCGCCGCCCGCCCCACCCAAGCCGTCATCCTCGCCGGCGGCCAAGGCTCACGACTGCGCCCCTACACCGACGACCGTCCCAAGCCGATGGTCGAGATCCCCGGCACAGGCACGCCGATCATCGGCCACCAGCTCGCCTGGCTCGCGGAAGAGGGCGTCACCGATGTCGTCGTCAGCTGCGGCCACCTCGCCGACGTACTGAAGGACTGGCTGGACCGGGCGGACCTCCCCGTGCGGGTCACCACCGTCGTGGAGACCGAGCCCCTCGGCCGCGGCGGAGGCCTCAAGTACGCCGCCGCGCACCTGCCGCACCCCGACCGCCCCTGGTACGCCACCAACGGCGACATCTGGACCCGTTTCTCGCTGCGCGACATGGCCGACTTCCACACCGAGCGGGACGCCGTGGCGACCCTCGCGCTGGCCCGGCCCCGCATCCCCTGGGGCGCCGTGCAGACGGACGGCTTCGGACACGTCACCGACTTCATCGAGGCCCCGCCCACGACGTACGAGATCAACGCGGGCGTCTACGTCTTCTCCGCCGGGTTCGCCGAACTGCTCCCGGAGCGCGGGGACCACGAGCGGACCACGTTCCCGAGGCTCGCCCGGGAGCTGAAGCTCGCCGGGTTCCCGATCCCCCAAGGCGCCTACTGGCGTGCCATCGACACCGCCAAGGACCTGACCGAGGCCGCCAAGGAGCTGTCCGCGCTCCGATAGGGCGACAGGAATCCCAGCAGCACGGCAAGAACAAGAACCCCGCGCCCCTGAGAAGGGTGCGGGGTTCATTGGGTTCGAGGACTTCCGCCGGTGGGCTAACCCAGGATCCCGCCCACCGGCCCGTCTACCCCAACAGGCCGCCCACGAGGCCCGGCTCACCGGAGGTGGATCCTCCGCTGCCTCCCGTGCCGCCCGGCGTGCTGTCGCCGCCGCCGGTGGTGCCGCCCGAGGTCGGGCCCGCGCTGGTGGCGGGCGCCTGCTGTGCCGGGGCCGTCTGCTGCGGCGGGGCCTGACCGCCGCCGGTGGCACCCTGGGTCTGGCTGGGCGTGCCCGCCGTGGTGGTGCCCTGGGTGGCACCCGGGGTCGCCGCCGCGCCGGGCGTCGGGGCCGCCGAGGTGGCGCCCTGCGTCGGCGATCCGGAGGCCGCCGGGGTGCGCTTCTCGCGCTTGCCGGGCTCCGAGGGAAGCGGGGAGCCGGGGAGCTGGTTGCGCGGGGCCTCGCCGGGGCCGGGGACGACCACCCGGTCGGCGTCGCGGACGGCGCCGCCGAGGAGCGAGCCGATCAGCAGGGTCAGACCGGTGACGATCACGGTGATCAGCGCGCCGCGGCGCAGTACGTACCGGCGCAGGTCCCAGATGTCGGCGCGCGGTCCCAGGCGCCGCCAGGCGCTGCCCGCGAGCCGCCCGTCGACGGAGTAGACGGGCGCCCCCGCGATGATCAGCGGGGACCAGGCGGCGAGGTAGATGATGTCGGGCGCGTCGTAGACCGGGACGCTCTTCCAGCTGACGGTGACCAGCAGCGCCGCCGAGAGCAGCGCGCCGAACACGGCGGCGACCCGCTGCCAGCAGCCCAGCACCGTCAGGACGCCCACCAGCACCTGGAGGAAGGCGATCACCAGGCCGGAGCCGACCGGGTGCGCCAGGGCGAACTGGCGCAACGGCTCGGCGACTTCCCACGGATGCAGGGTGTTGAGCCACTTGACCATCGAGCCGCGCTTGCCGCCGTCGAAGTAGACGGGGTCGCACAGCTTGCCCATGCCGGCGTAGATGGAGATGAAGCCGAGGAAGATGCGCAGCGGCAGCAGGACGACGCCGAGGTTCATCCGGCGGCCGGGGTAGTAGGCGTGCCGCGCCGGGTCGTCGGAGTGCCGCCTGCTCCGCGGCTCCTCCTCCGGCTCCGCGTACCGGTCCTCGCCGTAGCGGTCCGCGTACCGGTCCTCGCCGTACTGCTCGTAGCCGAGGTCCTCGTCGTAGGCGCTGCCGACCTGGCGCATGTCGGGCAGCAGCCGGGTGCCGGTGTCGTCCGGCGCGGTGCGCTGGGCGCCGACGACGGGCGTCTCGACGGTCTGGGCGAGGTCGTCGTAGCCGTCCCCGCCGAAGCCGCCGCCCACGTCGACGCGCGGGATGACCTGGGTGGCGCCCGCGTCGGCCGCCGGTTCCTCCGGATGGCCGACCCCGGCGCCCCGCACGGCCTGGAGCAGCCGGTGCGCGCCGGTGTCGTCCGGCGCGGACCGGCCGCTCCAGACGACGGGCCTGCGGCGGCCGGCCGACGCGCCGGCCACGGGGACGCGGCCGGTGTCCTGGGCGGCGCTCAAGTGCCGTGCGATCCGCGGCGATTGGCTGCGCCTCGTCGACGCGCCCAACTGCACGCGGAAGCTGGCGTGATTGACGATGATCTGCGCCGGATCGCTCGGCACCTTCACCATGCTCAGCGCGGGAGCGTCGTCGAATCCCGACGAGCGGTCCCCCGTGGGTGTGCGGGGTGTTCTGGTGTCCACACTCATCTAACCGAGTGACGTGACGTTAGGACACTGGCTCTGACGTGCCGGAACTGTCCGGACCGCGTCAAGCTCGGCCTCGACGACCGGATTACCCCGTACAGGTGACGGTGCGCACGCGCGTTCAGGCGCGCCGGCGGGCCGCCTCGTACAGCACGATGCCCGCCGCCACACCGGCGTTGAGCGACTCGGCGCCGCCCGGCATCGGGATCCGCACCCGGAAGTCACAGGTCTCGCCGACCAGCCGGGACAGGCCCTTGCCCTCGCTGCCGACCACCACGACGACCGGACCGTCCAGGGCCTCCAGCTCGCCCAGTTCGACCTCGCCGTCGGCGGCCAGACCCACGACCACGATCCCGGCCTTCTGGTACTGCTCCAGCGCCCGGGTGAGATTGGTGGCCCGGGCCACCGGCGTACGGGCGGCCGTACCGGCGGAGGTCTTCCAGGCGCCCGCGGTCATGCCCGCCGCGCGCCGCTCGGGAACGACCACGCCGTGCCCGCCGAAGGCGGAGACGGAGCGGACGACCGCGCCGAGGTTGCGCGGGTCGGTGACCCCGTCGAGCGCCACGATCAGCGGGTCCTCGCCCGCGTCGGCGGCGGCGTCGGCCAGGTCCTCGGGGTGGGCGTACTCGTACGGCGGGACCTGGAGCACCAGGCCCTGGTGGTTCAGGCCGTTGGTCATCCGGTCCAGCTCGGGGCGGGGCGCCTCCATGAGGTTGATGCCACCGCGGTCCGCGGCGAGCTGGAGCGCCTCGCGGACCCGCTCGTCGTTGTCGATGAACTGCTGGACGTAGAGCGTGGACGCGGGCACGCCCTCGCGCAGCGCCTCCACCACCGGGTTGCGGCCGACGACCAGCTCGGACGTCGAACGCCCGCCGCCGCGCCGCTGCGGTGTACGGCCCTGGGCGCGGCGCGCCTTGGCCTGCGCGGCGCGCTGCTTGGCGTGTCCCTTGCGCATCTCGGCGGGCGGGGTCGGGCCCTTGCCCTCCAGGCCCCGGCGCCGCTGGCCGCCACTGCCGACCTGCGCGCCCTTCTTGCCGGACATGCGGCGGTTGTTCGCGGCCATGACCTACCTGTCTGTGTGTAGCGGTGGAATACGTACGTCTATGCAGTGTGCCGCCCGGACGGCCGGGCGGCACAATCGATCACTGCGCTCAGCGCGCGCCGAGGCTCCAGCGCGGCCCGTGCGGGCTGTCCTCGATGACCAGTCCGGACTGCTTGAGCTGGTCCCGGATGGCGTCCGCGGTGGCCCAGTCCTTGCGCGCCCGCGCCGCCTCGCGCTGGTCCAGGACCAGGCGTACGAGGCTGTCGACCACGCCGTTCAGGTCCTCGCCGCGGTCGCTCTCGCCCGCCCACTGCGGGGCCAGCGGGTCCAGGCCGAGGACGCCGAGCATGGCGCGCACCTCGGCGAGGCGGGCCACGGCCGCTTCCTTGTCGTCGGCGGCGAGGGCGGAGTTGCCCTGCCGGACGGTGGTGTGCACGACGGCGAGCGCCTGCGGGACGCCCAGGTCGTCGTCCATCGCCTCGGCGAACGCGGCCGGTACCTCGGCGGCCGGCTCCACGGCGTGCCCGGCGAGTTCCACCACGCGCTGCACGAAGCCCTCGATCCGCGCGAATGCCGACTCGGCCTCGCGCAGGGCCTCCTCGCTGTACTCGATCATCGAGCGGTAGTGCGGGGTGCCGAGGTAGTAGCGCAGCACGATCGGGCGCCAGGTCTTGACCATCTCGCTGACCAGCACCGAGTTGCCGAGCGACTTGGACATCTTCTCGCCGCTCATGGTGACCCAGGCGTTGTGCACCCAGTACCGGGCGAACTCGTCGCCGAAGGCCTTGGCCTGGGCGATCTCGTTCTCGTGGTGCGGGAAGATCAGGTCAAGGCCGCCGCCGTGGATGTCGAAGGCGGAGCCCAGGTACTTGTGGGCCATCGCCGAGCACTCCAGGTGCCAGCCGGGCCGGCCCCGGCCCCACGGCGTCTCCCAGCTCGGCTCGCCCGGCTTGGCCGCCTTCCACATCGCGAAGTCCCGGGAGTCCCGCTTGCCGGTCTCGCCCTCGCCGGAGGGCTGGAGCAAGTTGTCCAGCTCCTGGTTGGACAGGCGCAGGTACTCGGGGAAGGACTTGACGTCGAAGTAGACGTTGCCGTCGGCCTCGTAGGCGTGGCCGCGCTCGATCAGGCCGCGCATCATCTCGACCATCTCGGTGACATGGCCGGTGGCCCGCGGCTCGTACGAGGGCGGCAGGCAGCCGAGGACGGTGTAGCCGTCGTTGAACGCGCGCTCGTTCTCGTAGCCGATGGACCACCACGGGCGGCCCTGGTCCGCGGACTTGGCGATGATCTTGTCGTCGATGTCCGTGACGTTGCGGATGAACGTGACCTCGTAGCCGCGGTACTCGAACCAGCGGCGCATGATGTCGAAGTTCAGCCCGGACCGGATGTGGCCGATGTGCGGTGCCGCCTGCACGGTGGCACCACACAGGTAGATCGAGACACAACCCGGCTTGAGCGGGGTGAAGTCACGGATCTGCCGGGCGCTGGTGTCGTACAGGCGAATAGTCACGAGTCCAAGGGTAGTGGGCGCGGGCCAGTGCCCGAGACGCTTGTGGACAACCTTGTGGACAGCGGTCAGCCCGCGCTGCGGGCCACCAGGGCGGTGGCGACGGCCATCAGGCCTTCACCCCTTCCGGGGAAGCCGAGTCCGTCGGTCGTCGCCCCGGAGACCGACACCGGTGCCCCGGCCGCCTCCGACAGCACCTTCTGGGCCTCCTCGCGGCGCTTGCCGATCTTCGGCCGGGGGCCGACGACCTGCACCGCGATGTTGCCGATGACGAAGCCCGCCGCGCGGACGATCCGGGCCGCCTCGGTCAGCAGGACCACCCCGGAGGCGCCCGACCACTCGGGCCGTCCGGTGCCGAAGTGCTGCCCCAGGTCACCGAGGCCGGCCGCGGAGAAGAGGGCGTTGCAGGCGGCGTGCGCGACCACGTCCGCGTCGGAGTGACCGGCCAGCCCGCTGCCCTCGCCCTCCCACTTCAGGCCCGCGCACCACAGCTCGCGGCCCTCCTCGAAGGCGTGGATGTCGGTGCCGATGCCGACCTGGGGAAGGAGGGGCTGCGCGGGGGTCGCGGGGACCCGAGGCGCCTCAGAAGCCATCGTTGAGCCTCCGGCGGGCCAGGACCGCCTCGGCGAGGACCAGGTCGAGGGGGCGGGTGACCTTGAAGGCCTCCTCGTGGCCGGGCACCACCATGACGGTGAGCCCGAGCTGCTCGACCATGCTCGCGTCGTCGGTGACGTTGTCGGTGACCGTCTCGTGGGCGCGGACCAGGGTCGCCCGGTCGAAGCCCTGCGGGGTCTGCACGGCGCGCAGCCGGGCCCGCTCCGGGGTGGCCACCACCGGCTCGGGCGCGCCCTCGGCCGCGGCCGGTTCGACCTCCTTGACGGTGTCGGCGAGCGGCAGCGCGGGCACCACGGCGGGGGCGCCGTCGCGTACCGCCTCGATGACGGCGTCGACGGTGTCGACCGGGACGAGCGGGCGGGCCGCGTCGTGCACCAGGACGATGTCGTACTCGGGCGGCAGCGCCTCCAGGCCGAGCCGGACCGAGTCCTGGCGTTCGGCGCCGCCGGGCACCACCAGGAAGTCGGTGCGCTCGGGCAGGGCGTGCGCGTCGAGCAGGGACTTCACCTCGGTCGTGCCGTCGGGCGGGGCCACGACGACGACCAGGGAGACGGCGCGGGAGGCGGCCATCGCGCGCACCGCGTGGACGAGCATGGGGGTTCCGCCCAGGGCGCGCAGCGCCTTGGGGGCGCCAGGACCGAGGCGTACGCCCCGGCCGGCGGCCGGGATCACGGCAGCCGTGCGAGCGGTCGGACTGGCCTGCGCGGGCGCAGGGCGCGATTCGTCAGACATCGGTTCCTGTCAGGTTTGTGTGTCGGCCTGGCATGGGTATGGCCTGGGAAGTGCCGGGCGCGACGCCTTGACCGGACCCTTCCGTGACACTGGTCGAGCCAGCAGCCCGAGCCCGGCACCACACAAGTATCGGGGGAAGTCCCCGAGAGACGCCGACAGACGCAGGGCGTGTGACGGTGCGCACAGCGAACATGCCGCAGCGCCCGGCGACAGTGGGAATGTCATCGGGCACCGCGGCACTTCTGTGAGCTGACGCAGCGATGTGGGCTGAGCGTGAGCTGAGCCTGCGCCGGCCGACCGGCGTCAGGAGGCGAGAACCTCGTCGAGGAGAGCCTCCGCCTTGTCCTCGTTGGTGTTCTCCGCGAGGGCGAGCTCGCTCACCAGGATCTGCCGAGCCTTGGCGAGCATGCGCTTCTCACCTGCGGAGAGTCCGCGCTCGCGCTCACGACGCCACAGGTCACGGACGACTTCCGCAACCTTGATGACATCGCCGGAGGCGAGCTTCTCCAGATTTGCCTTGTAACGACGCGACCAGTTCGTGGGCTCCTCGGCGTACGGCGCGCGCAGCACCTCGAAGACCCGGTCCAGCCCGTCCTGACCGACCACATCACGCACGCCGACGAACTCCGCATTGTCCGCTGGCACACGCACCGTCAGGTCACCCTGGGCGACCTTCAGCACCAAGTAGGTCTTGTCCACGCCTTTGATCTGGCGAGTTTCGATGGCCTCGATCAGCGCGGCCCCGTGATGGGGATAGACCACGGTGTCGCCAACCTTGAACGTCATGTGACAGGTACCCCTTCCGTGGCTATCCAGGGTAACACGGATACGGCGTCTTCTGAATGGCGTTTTCGCAGGTCAGGGCATATCTCGGGGCTTGACAACAGCAACCGGAACGTGCTGCGCGGGCCGACCGGAAGAAGGTATTCGCAGGTCGGAGCGGCTCTCCGGGGGAGGTGAAACATGCACGTCACACACTCCTGAAGCCTTCAAAGGAAGGGCGAACATCCCGATATGTCCGGTTCCAAGTGTGCGACTTCCGCTACTCCGTTCGGTGTCATCAGTCGGGTACCGGACGATTCCCGAATTGATCACCAGGGGCGGTCGAGGCACAGTCGTTGATCAATTTCCCGCGGCTCGCACATTCCTTCACGGAAATTTCGCGCATCGGTGTCCTGGGTATGCCCACGGGACTTATGTGAATGCCGGAGGACGGTGGCGGCAAAGTGACCGGTGGGTCACTTGTGGGGGACGGGACGGGTGAAGCGCGGGCCTCTTACCGCGCTCTGGGGAGGGTCGGGTGCGGCGGCGCGGGAACGGCTCGGTAACCTAAGGCCGCTGACAGACACTTAGGGCGGCTTTATGGCGCCCGCCCCGTTCGAGTCAAGGAGTTGCCGCCGCCGTGAGCAGCAGCCTTCGACGCGGCGTACGCGCCGCCGCCGCCATCACGTTCTCCCTCCTCCCGCTCGCCGCGTGCGCCGCAGGCAACGACGCCCAGACCCTGCAGATCAAGCCGGACAACGCCGCGACGACCGTCGGCGACATCAAGGTCCAGAACGCTCTCGTCATCACGCAGCCCGACCAGGACGCCGCCGGCCCGGCCGTCGTCTCGGCGACCCTGTTCAACAACAGCACCAAGGCCCAGAAGCTGGAGTCGGTGACCGTCGAGGGCGCCTCCGGCCCCGCCGAGCTGAAGGCCGCCAAGGGCAAGAGCCTGACCATCCCGGCGGGCGGCTCGCTGATCCTCGGCGGCGCCGACAACGCCGCCGCGGTGCTCACCACCGCCCCGCAGGAGGTGGCGGACGGCAACGCCCAGAAGGTGACCTTCACCTTCAGCGAGACCGGCGAGGTGTCCCTGCGCGCCTTCGTCGTCCCGGCCGAGGGCTACTTCACCGGCTGGGGCCCGAGCGAGGTCCCGACCGCGCCCGAGAAGACCGCCTCCCCGACGGACGAGCCCACCGGCGAGGCCTCGGGCGAGGCCACCGGCGAGCCGGGCGACGAGGAGACCACCGAGGGCGCCGAGGGCTCGACCGGCACCCCGACCGACGCCGCCTCGGCCTCGAACTCCGCGGCCGGCAACTGAGCCGACGCACACACGAAGGGCGGGTCCTCATCAGGAGGACCCGCCCTTCGTGCGTACTGCCGCTTTGTCCGCCTACGGCTCGAACTTGTAACCCAGTCCGCGCACCGTCACCAGGTATCGAGGGGCGCCCGGGTCCGGCTCGATCTTGGCTCGCAGGCGCTTGACATGGACGTCCAGGGTCTTGGTGTCGCCCACGTAGTCGGCGCCCCACACCCGGTCGATGAGCTGCATACGGGTCAGGACCCGGCCCGCGTTGCGCAGCAGCATCTCCAGCAGGTCGAACTCCTTGAGCGGGAGGTCGACCTTGCTGCCGGAGACGGTGACCACATGGCGGTCGACGTCCATCCGCACCGGGCCGGCCTCCAGCGCGGCCGGGGTGGTCTCCTCGGGCTCGCCGCGGCGGCGCAGGACGGCCCGGATACGGGCGACCAGCTCGCGCGAGGAGAACGGCTTGGTGACGTAGTCGTCGGCTCCTATTTCCAGTCCGACGACCTTGTCGATCTCGCTGTCCTTGGCGGTCACCATGATCACCGGCACATTGGAGCGGCCGCGCAGCTGGCGGCAGACCTCGGTGCCGGGCAGACCGGGCAGCATCAGGTCCAGCAGGACGAGGTCGGCGCCGTTGCGCTCGAACTCGTCCAGTCCGTCGGGCCCGGTGGCCGCGACGGCGACCTCGAAGCCCTCTTTTCGGAGCATGTACGACAACGCGTCTGAGAAGGATTCCTCGTCCTCGACGACGAGCACTCGGGTCACGGATGGGCCTCCGGGGCGGAAAGCGTTGGGTACGCGGCTGACTCGGGGGAAGTGTCGTGGGACGGATCGGTGGGGGGACCGGCCTCGTCGTCGAGGACGGAGTGCTGCTGGGACCGGTTCCGGGACGCGCCCGCCTCCGGCAGCCGCAGGGTGAAGGTGGAGCCCTGTCCCTCGTGGCTCCAGACCGTGACCTCCCCGCCGTGCGAGGCGGCCACGTGCTTGACGATCGCCAGCCCGAGCCCCGTACCGCCGGTGGCGCGGGAGCGGGCCGGGTCGACGCGGTAGAAGCGCTCGAAGATGCGCTCCTTGTCCTTCTCGGAGATGCCGATGCCCTGGTCGGTCACGGCTATCTCTATGAGGTCTCCGCCCGGCGCGTTCACCCGGCGGGCGGAGACGCCGACGCGGGTGCGGGCGGGCGAGTAGTTCACGGCGTTCTCGACGAGGTTGCCGAGCGCCGCGGCGAGCTGGCCGCGGTGGCCCCAGATCCGCAGGTCGGCGGTGCCGCCGGTGGCCATGGTGATCTGCTTGGTGCCCGCGGCGTGCCGGCAGCGGTCGATGGCCTCGGCGACCAGCTCGTCCACCCGGACCGGCTCGGCGTCGTCCAGCGGGTCGTCGTTCTGCACCCGGGAGAGGTCGATCAGCTCCTGGACCAGGTTGGTGAGCCGGGTGGCCTCGATCTGCATGCGCCCCGCGAAGTGCTCCACCGCCTCCGGATCGTCCGAGGCGTCCATCACGGCCTCGGACAGCAGGGAGAGCGCGCCCACGGGCGTCTTCAGCTCATGACTGACATTGGCGACGAAGTCCCGCCGCACCGCCTCGATCCGCCGGGCCTCGGTGAGGTCCTCGACCAGCAGCAGCACCAGCCGGGAGCCCAGCGGCGCCACCCGGGCGGAGACCGCGAGGGCCTCGCCGCGTCCGGTGCCGCGCCGGGGCAGGTCCAGCTCGACCTGCCGTATCTCGCCGTCACGCCGGGTGTCGCGGGCCATCTGGAGCATCGGCTCCACCGAGAGGCGGCCACCGCGCACCAGCCCGAGGGCGTACGCGGCCGAGCTGGCCTTCACCACGGCGTCGGCCTCGTCCAGTACGACCGCGGAGGACCGCAGGACGGACAGGACCGTGTCCACGCCCGGGGGCAGGACGGGGTCGGTGTGCAGGGAGGTGCGGGTGGGCCGTGCCTGGTCGCGTTCGCTCCAGCGGAACGCCAGCATCGCGATGACGCCGGTGAGCACTCCGGCGATCGCTGCCGCTGCGGCGACCGCCGCGTTCACGTCCATGCCTCCAGGTTAGGCACGCCCCCGCTGATCACCCCAGCGGCCGGGGGGCGACCTCGGACACTCGTCGCCCAGAGTTCACCCGAGGGCCGACGTCGGTTCATTTGGGATGCCGGAAACGGACGCGTGCAGGTCACAGGCTGTGGACGTGGGAGCGTTGGCGCCGGTTCGGCGCGGACGTGCACACTGGCCCCGGCCCCGGAACCCCAACGATCACGTACGAGAGGGACCCCATGCGGGACGCGTACCACGAGGAACTTGACTCGATCGGCGACAGCCTGGTGGAGATGGCCCGCCTGGTCGGGTCGGCGATCGGACGCGCCACCACCGCCATCCTGGACTCCGACCTGAAACTGGCCGAGAGCGTGATCGAGGCGGACCAGAAGGTCGACGACATCCAGCACGACCTGGAGGCCCGTGCCATCGCGCTGCTCGCCCGGCAGCAGCCGGTCGCGACGGATCTGCGGATCGTGGTGACCTCGCTGCGGATGTCCGCGGACCTGGAGCGCTCGGGTGACCTGGCCCAGCACGTGGCCAAGCTCACCCGGCTGCGGTACCCGGAGCGGGCGGTACCGCACGACCTGCACGCCACCATCCTGGAGATGGGCCAGCTCGCCCAGCGGCTGATGGCGAAGGCGGCCGAGGTGATCGTGACCAAGGACGTCGACCTGGCGCTCCAGCTGGAGACCGACGACGACGAGATGGACCTGCTGCACCGCACGCTCTTCCAGCACCTGATGGACGAGCGCTGGAAGCACGGCATCGAGACGGCGGTGGACGTGACCCTGCTGGGCCGCTACTACGAGCGGTTCGCGGACCACGCGGTGGCGGTGGCGAAGCGGGTGGTGTTCCTGGTGACGGGGGAGCACGCGGACGAGCTCCAGCAGGACATCCAGCCGGTGGCGGGGATCGAGGGGGCCTGAGCCCAGGGCGGGCCTGATCCCTGGGCGCGCCTGATCCCTGGGCGCGCCTGCTCGGGGCGTGCGTGCCCGGAGGTGTGCGTGCTCCGCGTACTCGGGGCGTGCGGGAGCGCCTCCGTGCGCCGTTGATGCGCCCAGTGGAGCGGGCATGCAATGGGCAAGAGGCACCGGCCTCTCGACGAGGAGGGACCATGACCGACTCCCCCGGAACCACCCCCGACCCCGCGCAGGAGCGGCAGACCGAGCAGCCGGCCGAGATCAGGAACCTGACCCTGATCGCCGCGTGCGGCTGCGGCTCGGGGTGCGGCTGCGGGTGCCAGTCCGGCAACCCGTGCCAGTGCGGCTGATTCCGCAGAATCCACTGCATCCGCAGAATCCACTGCATTTGCTGTATCCGCTGAATCCGCTACGGCGGTGAAGGGCCCCGGCGCGGCTGCCGGGGCCCTTCACCGTGCCGTGGCCGCCGACCGGGCGCAGCATGGAAGGAGAACCGTCGAGGGAGGCACGTCATGGGCAAGTACATGGACGTACACCGCGGAATGCAGGGCATCACGGCGGACCAGCTGATGGAGGCCCATCAGGCGGACCTGGCCATCGAGAAGGAAGAGAACGTCCACTTCGAACGCGCCTGGGCGGACCCGGAGTCGGGCATCGTCTACTGCCTGTCCGAGGCGCCGTCGGCGGAGGCCGTCCAGCGCATCCACGAACGGACCGGGCACAAGGCGGACGAGATCCACTCGGTGCCGCTGTCGGTCTGAAGTCCGCCGTCAGAACTTGTGGTTGGTGATCATGGCGTTGCCGAAGACGTCGTAGACCGACACATACCCCTGGTCGGAGTCCTTCCACTCGGCGAAGGCCTCGGCGATGGTATTGGCTGCGCCCTGAGGATCCTTCACCTCGCTCTTCCCGCCGTTGATGTCGGTGGAGACATAGGCGTTCCCCGTCTTGGAATCCCATTCACCGAGAATCCGCTGAACCCTCCCGACGGCGTCCTTCTCCTCCGCGTTGCCGTTCTTCTCGGCCCAGGCCCGGAATTCCGCGGCATTCTTCTCGGACTGCGCCGAGTCGGTGTCCTCGGGGAGCTTCTCCACGACACCGACCGCGTCGGCTTCCGGGGCGCTGTCGGTACAGGCGGCGGTTCCGAAGAGGAGAACGGCACCGAGGGCGAGAAAGGCGGCGGTGTGGGGGGTGCGCTTCACTGGGGTCTCCGTCGCATGCTTGGCGGTATGCGAGAGGTCAGGGTACCGACGCCCCCGAACAGGGGGCGTCGGCACTTGTCGGTCGGGCAGTTACTTCGTTTGCGGGCTCAGAACTTGATGGCGTCGACCCGGTCGTTCCAGGAGCCGCCGTAGACGTAGTCGATGTTCTTGAAGTTCGAGTACCGGCTGTACCCGGCGCCCAGGAACATGTGCGGGTCCGGCATGCCGGTGCGGAAGTCGTACATCTCCACACCGCGCTGCGGACGGTTCACGTACGCGGAGCTGGCCTTGTCGCGGAAGGAGGGGCTGTACTGGTCCAGGTGACGCGTCTTGGCGGTGTCGTACGTGGGCCACTGCAGCCGGCGACCGGTGAAGTTCGAGTCCTGCCACAGGCAGACCCAACCGCTCGGGCAGTCCTGGTACTTACGGGAGTTCAGCGCCTTCTTGGCACCGGCGCGGGCCTCCGCGGTGGGCGCGTTGACGGCGAGGTGCTTGTTGGCGGCAGCGCTGTCGTCGAAGCACTGCATGGTGCCGTCCTCCGACACCTCGGCGCAGACCTCGGCGCCGTTCCAGTCGGAGGCGGGGTCGATCTTCTTGCCCTCGTAGTACATGTCCACCTTGACGGTGGGGTCCACCTCGGCGTGGACCTTCTCCTCTTCCTCCGGCGTGAGCACGCCCGTCACAACGCCGGTCACCTCGCCCTGCTCCTCAGCGGCGACGGACGGAGCCACGGTGATGCCGGTCAGTACCACGGAGCCGACGGCGGCAGCGGTCAGCATGGCGCGTATACGCACGAATTCCCCCTACATTCACTGATTGCCCAAACAGGATCGGGGCGCGACGAGAAAGCCCGCGACGGCACGAATCAACGCCGACGAGCCGGAGATACGTCACGAAACGGCCCTAGCCGCGCGACGTCACATGTACCCCCACAGCGAACTCCCCCGTTCTCCCCTCCGATTCAACTCTCGGGCCCGCCTGGGTCAGGGCGAACTGTCCCCAATACCGCCCTGGTCAGGGGCCACAAGGGATGCCGAACCGGAATCGAACAAAAACCTAGCACATACTCCGAGGACCACAAGGACTTATCGGCCCGTCAGAAACCTTGCACCTGGGGCGAGTTGGGGCAGTGCCGGATACGGGGGATGTGGACGAATGACAGAGGAATACTTCGAATTGGTGTGTGACGAGGTCCCGTGGGAGGTGGTGCTCACCGACCCCGGCGACCGTGTGCTGGAGGTCGTCCAGGTCGTACGCCGCCTGACGGGGTTGAGCCTCTGGCGCAGCAAGGAACTGACCGCCCGATCTCCCGCCGTCGTCCTCCACGAGGTCCCCGAGGAGACCGCCACCGCAGCCGCCCTGACACTCCGGGAGGCAGGAGCGGGCGCGGAGGCCAGAGAACTCGGCTAGCCGCCCCTCCGGATCATCAAAAGACCCCCGCCCCGCGAGGAACTCGCAGGTCGGGGGCCTATGGGTGCTGCGTTACTTCTTCTTGCCCTGGTTCTTCACGGCCTCGATGGCTGCCGCTGCTGCCTCGGGGTCGAGGTACGTGCCGCCGGGGTTGGTCGGCTTGAACGTGGCGTCCAGTTCGTAGGACAGGGGGATGCCCGTCGGGATGTTCAGGCCCGCGATGTCGGCGTCGGAGATGCCGTCCAGGTGCTTGACCAGGGCGCGGAGGCTGTTGCCGTGGGCGGCCACCAGGACCGTGCGGCCGGCCAGGAGGTCGGGGACGATGCCGTCGTACCAGTACGGGAGCATGCGGGCGACGACGTCCTTCAGGCACTCCGTGCGGGGGCGCAGCTCCGGGGGGATGGAGGCGTAGCGCGGGTCGCCGGACTGGGAGAACTCCGTGCCGTCCTCAAGCGGCGGCGGCGGGGTGTCGTAGGAGCGGCGCCACAGCATGAACTGCTCCTCGCCGAACTCGGCCAGGGTCTGCGCCTTGTCCTTGCCCTGCAGGGCGCCGTAGTGGCGCTCGTTCAGGCGCCAGCTGCGGTGGACCGGGATCCAGTGGCGGTCGGCGGCCTCCAGTGCGAGCTGCGCGGTGCGGATCGCGCGCTTCTGCAGGGAGGTGTGCACGACATCGGGGAGCAGGCCGGCGTCCTTGAGCAGCTCACCGCCGCGGACCGCCTCCTTCTCGCCCTTCTCGTTCAGGTTGACGTCCACCCAGCCGGTGAACAGGTTCTTCGCGTTCCACTCGCTCTCGCCGTGGCGGAGGAGGATCAGCTTGTACGGTGCGTCGGCCATGGGAAGGAGCGTAATCGAACCCTTTGATCCATCGCGCGCCCGACCAGTGGGCGGACGGTTGGTGGGCGGTTCGCGGACGGTCGGCTGACTGTTGACTGGATCTGTTAATTGGGTGGAGGTTCGGCTCCCCGGCTTCGTAAGTTGTCTTTGCCCTTCCCGCCTCTTACGTCCGGGGGTTCCCCATGTCCGTCGCCGATCTGCGGCGTGCCGCCCGTGAGTCCGTCTCCGGGCTGCCCCGTGAGTTCTGGTGGCTGTGGACCAGCACCCTCGTCAACCGGCTCGGCGGGTTCGTCGCCACCTTCATGGCGCTGTACCTGACCATGGAGCGCGGCTACTCCGCCTCCTACGCCGGTCTCGTCGCCGCCCTCCACGGCCTCGGCGGGGTCATCTCCTCCGTCGGGGGCGGGGTCATGACCGACCGGCTCGGGCGGCGGCCCACTCTTCTCATCTCGCAGAGCGCCACCGCCGCCTCCGTGGTCGGACTCGGGTTCGCGCACCACCCCGTCGCCATCGCCGCCGTCGCCTTCCTGGTCGGTATGGCCTCCAACGCCTCCCGGCCGGCCGTGCAGGCGATGATGGCCGACATCGTCCGGCCCGAGGACCGGGTCCGGGCCTTCTCGCTCAACTACTGGGCCATCAACCTCGGCTTCGCCGTCTCCTCCATGGCCGCCGGTTTCATCGCCGAGTACAGCTACCTCGCCGGCTTCCTCATCGAGGGCGCGATGACGCTCGCCTGCGCGATCGTCGTCTTCCTCAAGGTCCCCGAGTCACGGCCCGAGCGCACCACGGCCGCGAAGGGCGAGGAGTCCGCCGTGGGGCTGGGGACCGTGCTGCGGGACGGGCGGTTCATGGGGCTCGTGGGGCTGTCGTTCCTGGTGGCCCTCGTCTTTCAGCAGGGGTATCTCGGGCTGCCCGTCGCCATGGGCGACGCCGGGTTCTCCGCCGCCGACTACGGCACCGCCATCGCCGTCAACGGCTTCCTCATCGTCGCCCTGCAGATTCCCCTCACCCGGTTCATCGAGCACCGTGATCCCCGGCGGCTGCTGGTGATCTCCTCCGTGCTCGCCGGGTACGGGTTCGGGCTCACCGCCTTCGCCGGGTCCGTCGGGGTGTTCACGCTCACCGTCTGCGTCTGGACCATCGGGGAGATGATCAACGCGCCGACCCAGTCCGGCCTGATCGTCCGCCTCTCCCCCGCCCACGGCCGGGGGCGTTACCAGGGCATGTACACCATGTCCTGGGCCGTCGCCTCGCTCGTCGCCCCGCTGATGTCCGGCTATGTCATCGACCAGTACGGCGCCGACTGGCTGTGGGGGGCGTGTGCCGTGATCGGGACCGTGGCCGGGGTCGGGTACGGGCTGCTCATGCGGCGGCTGCCCGACGAGGAGGATGAGCAAACCGTGGCGGAAGCGCCGCCTGCCCGGACCGCCGCGGCATCCGCCTGACCGGCCTCGCGCCCGGCTCGCTCCTCACGGGTGCATCCTCGCCCCCTTCACCACCTTGTCCACCGCGTTCCTCGGGCCGTACACGGCCAGTCCGACCAGGTCCAGGTCGGCGGTGGACACGGCCTTCACCGCCGCCCGGTTGTCGCGGTCGTTGCCGGTGGTGAACAGGTCGGAGGTGAAGACCGCGCGGGGCAGCGCGCGGGACAGCACGCGCGCGTGGGCCTGCGTCAGGGTCTCCTTCGTCGCCTCGAAGACCAGCACCGGCTGCCGGAACATCGGCAGGTAGACCACCGCGTCGGCGTCCTCGTACGGTTCCCCGATCACCTCCGGGACCTGGGTGCCGAGGCCGCTGACCAGGAAGGCGGTGACGTTCAGGCGCTGCCAGGGCTCCAGGTCCTCGCGCAGGATCACGGCGATCTTCGTGTCGAATCGGAAGGGCTGCTCGCTCATGCTCCGAGACTGCCGAGAGGCCCGCGTCCGCGTCTTGTACGTTCTTTGCATGGCCGCGCAGCCCGAGGTGACCGCCTGGCGTCCCCGTGTCCCGGGTGTCGTCGAGGTCTTCCACGCGCACTTCACCGAGTACGCCTATCCGATGCACGTCCACGACGCGTGGACCCTGCTGATCGTCGACGACGGCGCCGTCCGCTACGACCTCGACCGGCACGAGCACGGCACCCCGCACGACACGGTCACCCTGCTGCCGCCGCACGTCCCGCACAACGGCTCCGCCGCCACCCCGCACGGCTTCCGCAAACGCGTGGTCTACCTCGACACCACCCGGCTCGACGACCGCCTGATCGGCGCCGCCGTGGACACCCCCGACCTGCGCGACCCGCTGCTCAGACACCGCGTCGGGCAGTTGCACACCGCGCTCGCCCGCCCGGGAGAGGAGCTGGAGGCGGAGAGCAGGCTCACCCTCGTCGGGGAGCGGCTGCAAGAGCATCTGCGGGCCCGGCCGGAGGATACGCGCCGTGCCGACCCCGTCCTCGCCCGCCGCCTGCGCGAACTCCTCGACTCCCGCGTCGTGGAGGGCGTCTCCCTCCAGGAGGCCGCCGGTCTCCTCGACGCCCATCCCACCCATCTCGTACGGGCGTTCAGCAGCGCCTACGGCATCGCCCCGCACCAGTACCTCACCTCGCGCCGCGTCGACCGCGCCCGGCGTCTGCTGCTCGCCGGTGCCCGGCCCGCCGACGTGGCGCCCGGCGCCGGTTTCTACGACCAGGCCCATCTCAGCCGGCACTTCCGGCGGCTGATCGGGGTGAGTCCGGGGCGCTACCGGGACAGCGCGGTCTGACGGACGGTCAGGCGCGCTCGGTCAGGCGCGCTCGGTCAGATGCTTGAACGCGTCGAGGTTGCGGGTCGACTCACCGCGCGACACCCGCCACTCGTACTCCTTGCGGATGGCGCTCGCGAAGCCCAGCTCCAGCAGGGTGTTGAAGGCGCCGTCGGCGGCCTCCAGGGTCTGGCCGAGCAGGCGGTCCAGTTCCTCGGCGGTGACCGCGGAGAGGGGGAGCTTGGCGGTGACGTAGACGTCGCCGAGCTGGTCGACGGCGTAACTGACGCCGTACAGCTTGAGGTTGCGCTCCAGGAGCCAGCGGTGGACGCCGGACTCGTTCTCGTCGGGGTGGCGGATGACGAAGGCGTTGAGCGACAGGGAGTGGCGGCCGAGGCGCAGGGAGACGGTCGTGGAGAGTTTGCGGGTGCCGGGGAGCTTGAGCACGTAGGTGCCGGGCTCGGGGCTCTCCCACTCCAGTTCGGCGTCCTGGAGGAAATCCTCTACGACCTGCTGCGCGTCACCCATGGTGGGAGCGTACGCGACGGCGGTGGGCCTGGGCCGCGGCCATGTACACGTCCGCCGTGGCGGCGGCCGCGGTGTCCCAGCCGAAGGACTGGGCGTGCCGGGCCGCGGCGGCGCCCATCCGGGCGGACAGCTCGGGGTTGTCGGCGAAATCGCGCAGCACGCGCGCGTACGCGGCCGGCTGGTGCCCCTGTACGAGGAACCCGGTCCACCCGTCGCGCACCGCCACCGGCAGCCCGCCGACCGCCGCCGCCAGTACCGGGGTGCCCGCGGCCTGCGCCTCTATGGCGACCAGTCCGAAGGACTCGCTGTAGGAGGGCATGACGAGGACGGAGGCGGCCCGGAACCAGTCCGCGAGCTGCTCCTGGCCGACCGGCGGGCGGAACCGTACGACATCGGCGATGCCCAGGCGGGCCGCCAGCTTCTGCAGTCCCTCGGGCTTGGCGAGGCCGCTGCCGCTGGGGCCGCCGACGACGGGGACGAGCAGGCGGGAGCGCAGCTCGGGGCGCTCGTCGAGCAGGACGGCGACCGCGCGCAGCAGGATGTCCGGTGCCTTCAGGGGCTGGATACGGCCCGCGAACAGCGGGATCAGCGCGTCCTGGGGCAGACCGAGGCGGGCGCGGGCGGCGGCGCGGCCGTCGCCGGGCGAGAAGCGGTCGAGGTTGACGCCGGGGTGGACTACGGCGACCTTCTCGGGGTCGGCGTGGTAGTGCCGGACGAGTTCCTCGGACTCCTCGGCGGTGTTGGCGATGAGCCGGTCGGCGGCGGCGACGATCTGGGTCTCGCCGATGACACGGGCGGCGGGTTCGGGGGTGTCGCCCGCGGCCAGGTTGGCGTTCTTGACCTTGGCCATGGTGTGCATGGCGTGCACGAGGGGGGCGCCCCATCGCTGGGCGGCGAGCCAGCCGACGTGGCCGGAGAGCCAGTAGTGCGAGTGGACCAGGTCGTAGTGGCCGGGGCGGTTCCCGGCCCAGGCCTGCATCACTCCGTGGGTGAAGGCGCAGAGCTGGGCGGGGAGTTCCTCCTTGGCGAGGCCCTCGTAGGGGCCCGCGTCGACGTGGCGGACGGTGACGCCGGGGGCCATCTCGACGGTCGGGGGGAGGGCGGCGGTGGTCGCGCGGGTGAAGATCTCGACCTCGATGTTGATCGCGGCGAGGCGCTGCGCGAGCTCCACGATGTAGACGTTCATGCCCCCGGCGTCGCCGGTGCCGGGCTGGTGGAGCGGGGAGGTGTGCACGGAGAGCATCGCGACCCGGCGGGGGCGGCGGTGCAGCCGGAGCCGGGAGGGTGCCGCGGAGCGAAGCCCGAGCCTGCTGACGTAGTGGCTCACGTGGCGTTCCTCCTCGCTGCGGGCATGCCTGTGGGAGGACGTGCGGGGCCCTCCACGGGGGTGCAACACCGGAGGGGGTGGCTCCATTTCCGGGTTCGGGTTCTTTGCCGAATTATTACCGGCGGTCGCTCAACCGTTCGAGCATGCTCCAGCTCAAGCATGGGTCACGGCCGACCCGTCATACCCTCGTACACATGACAGCCCGCGCCCCCTCCCGCCCCGTGGGAACGGTGACGCGCGGGACCACCAACCCGAACCGCCTGCGGCGCATGGACCGCTGGATCGCGGCGACGCACGGCGCCGAACTGCGGCGGGCCGCGGAGCCGGTGGCCGTCGATCTCGGGTACGGGGCCGCGCCCTGGACCGCCGTGGAGCTGCTCGGGCGGCTGCGTACCGTCGCGCCGCGCACGCGCGTGGTCGGCGTGGAGATCGAACCGGCCCGGGTCGCGGCGGCCCGGCCGTACGAGCGCGAGGGGCTGGTCTTCCGGCACGGCGGGTTCGAGATCCCCGTCGCCGGGCGGCCGATGCTCGTCCGGGCCGCCAATGTGCTGCGGCAGTACGAGGAGGGCGAGGTCGCCGCGGTGTGGGAGCGGCTGTGCGCGCGGCTCGCCCCGGCCGGGGGCGGTTCGCGGGGCGGGCTGCTGGTCGAGGGGACCTGTGACGAGATCGGCCGACGGCACGTGTGGGTCGCGCTCGGGCCCGAGGGGCCGCGCACGGTGACCTTCGCGACCCGGCTGGGGTCGCTGGAGCGCCCGTCGGATCTCGCCGAGCGGCTGCCCAAGGCGCTCATCCACCGCAACGTGCCCGGCGAACCGGTCCACGCCTTCCTGCGGGACTTCGACCGCGCCTGGGCCGCCGCCGCGCCGTACGCCTCCTACGGTGCCCGCCAGCGCTGGATCCGCGCGGTGCGGGACCTGACGGCCGACTGGCCGGTGACGGACGGGCCGGTGCGATGGCGTCAGGGCGAAGTGACGGTGGCGTGGGAGGCGTTGGCGCCGGTGCGCTGACGGCCGGGCGACCGAGGCGCCGAGGGTCGGCGACCTACGTGCTGCGGGCCGGAGGATGGGGCCACGACCAGGACCCGCCCATCGCCGGTCGGCGACCTACGCGCTGTGGGCCGGAGACCGAGACGCTCGGCGCTGACGCGAAATCCCCGCCCGGACCTGACCGGTGGGGAACGATCTCCGTGAGTCGTTCGTCACACAGGCGGGGAGATCGTCATGCGGGGGCGGGAAAGGGGGGAAGCAGCAGGGTGCACGACCTCTGTCGTTTTACGCGGCGACATGGCACGATCCCCCAGGCATCCGTATGTTACTGACGGTAAATCAGGTTTGGGGGAAGAGGTATGGGTACGGGCAGGCGCAGCCTCATCACCGTCGCCGTCACCGTGGTCTGTGCGGTGACCGTGCTGGCGGCACCGGGCACCGCGTTCGCGAGTCCGACCCCTTCGCCCACCCCCAGCAGCACGGCAGCGGCCGTCACCAACAAGGACCTTGAGGCCGTACGCAAGAAGCTGGACCGGCTCTACCACGACGCCGCCGTGGCCACCGACGCCTACAACCTGGCCGAGGAGAAGGCCGAGGAGCAGTCGACCGAGCTCGTGTCGCTGGCCAAGAAGATCGTCAAGGGCCAGAAGAAGCTGGACGACCTCAAGGAGCGGGCCGGTGCCGCTGCCGCCGCGCAGTACCGCAGCGGCGGACTGCCCGACGAGGCGCGCCTGATGCTCAGCGACGACCCGCAGGAGTTCCTCGACGGCGCCGGCCGGGTGATCCAGGGCGAGCGCGCCACCAAGGGACTGCTCGGCGAAATGACCCGCACCCAGGAGGACTTGGAGCTCTACGCCAAGGACGCCTCCGACCGCTGGGAGAAACTGGAGAGCAACCGCAAGGCCAAGGCCAAGGCGAAGAAGAAGATCAAGAAGCAGATCGCCGCCGCCGAGAAGCTGGAGTCGGAGCTGGAGGCGGAGGAGAAGGAGCGCCTCGCCGAACTGGAGCGCCAGGCCGCCCAGCAGGCCCAGACCCAGTGGCTGGACTCCGGGATACTCGACGAGATCAACGGCAAGGCCTCCGCCCAGGGCAAGGAGGCGGTGGCGTACGCCACCGCGCAGTTGGGCAAGCCGTACGAATGGGGCGCCGAGGGACCGGACACCTTCGACTGCTCCGGGCTGACCTCACAGGCGTGGGCCTCGGCGGGGCGGGGAATCCCGCGCACCTCGCAGGAGCAGTGGAAGCAGCTCAAGCGCATCGACATCAAGGACATGCGCCCCGGTGACCTCGTCATCTACAACGACGACGCCAGCCATGTGGGCATGTACGTCGGTGACGGCGCGATCATCCACGCCCCGCGCCCGGGGCGGGTGGTGACGCTCGCGGGCGCCGGTTCCATGCCGATCCTGGCGGTCGTACGGCCGGACGCCTGAGCGCGGGCGGCACGGGCCGCTTGAAACCGTGCGGCACCGGGGCGCTTGAGACCGAAGTCACCCGAAATGCCCGGGTGGTGACGGGGGCCACGTGACCCACCGCACCCCCAAACCCCTGCCGAATCCGGGGTGGACGTGACGTTCGTCATCCCCCCTCGCCGACCGCCCTGCCCAACTGCGGTACGGAACGCGGCATATGACAGTGGCCGGTGGCCGAACCACGTGGCCTGCACCATTCCTTTGCGGTGCCGACTACCGCTATGGTCCCCGTCGGTGGGTCGAGGTCCCTCGTCCCCACCACCCTCGGGGGGAGGGAAGGAACCCAAGAAAATGCCCGTACCCGTACCGCGGCAGAGAGCGATCCCGGCCGTGGAAAGTGGTCAGGCGCTTGCGGCCCAGCCGATGTCCGGCGGCCCCTCGGCCGAAGCGGACCTGCGTCCGAACACCCCGGTCGAGGTCATCCCGAACAAGAACCACACCGTTGCCGGCACCCCCGGCACCACGCCCGCGCACCTGACGCTGCTGCTGATCGAGGACGACCCCGGCGGCTCCACGGTCCTGCCCGAACTGCTCGACCGTTCCGGCCGCCCGATCCGTGTCCGCTCCGCCCGCAACCTCACCGAGGCCGAGCGGCTGCTGACCGACGACGTCCACTGCATCCTGCTGGACCTGGCGCTGCCCGCGCCCGGCCGCGGCGACGACAGCGACGAGCTCGCCGTGCTCAAGCACGTGCTGCAGCTCGCGCCCCGGCACGCCGTCCTGGCCCTCACCGCCTCCGGCGACGCCGAGCGCGGCGAGGAGGCCGTGCGGGTGGGTGCCCAGGACTATCTGCTCCGCGACGAGCTGGACGGGCGGCTGCTGAGCCGCGCGATCCGGTACGCGGTGGAGCGCAAGCGTTCCGACTCGGCCGAGCGGCGCCTCGCCGAGGGCCGGGTCCGGGCGCAGGAGAACCGCCGCCTGGAGCGCGGCCTGCTGCCGACACCGCTGCTGGAGGGCTCCTCGCTGCGGTTCGCGGCGCGCTACCGGCCGGGCCGGTCGCGGGCGCTGCTCGGCGGCGACTTCTACGACGTCGTGCGGACGTCGGACGGCACCGTGCACGCGATGATCGGCGACGTCTGCGGCCACGGGCCGGACGAGGCCGCGCTCGGGGTCGAGCTGCGGATCGCCTGGCGGGCGCTGACGCTGGCCGGGCTGTGCGGGGACGAGCTGCTCGGGACGCTGCAGCAGGTGCTGGAGCACGAGCGGGCGGACGACGAGATCTTCGCGACGCTGTGCACGGTGGACATAGCGCCGGACGGGCGCCGTGCGGGCCTGTGCCTCGCGGGGCACCCCTCCCCGCTGCTGGCCCGCCCCGGCCGGGCGGCGCAGTTGCTGCCGTACGACCTGAACGGGCCCGCGCTGGGGCTGCTGCCCGGGGCCCGGTGGCCGCGGATGCAGGTGGAGCTGGGTCCCGAGTGGAGCCTGATGCTCTACACCGACGGTCTGATCGAGGGCCGGGTCGGTGAGGGCCGGGAGCGGCTGGGGCAGGACGGGATGGTGTCCATGGTCCGGCGCCAGCTCGCGGAGGGGCTGCGCGGGGAGGCGCTGCTCAGGGCCGCGGTGAGCGAGGTCCGTGACCTCAACGGCGGCGAGCTGACGGACGACGTGGCGGTACTGCTGCTGGACCGGGCGGCGGAGCGGGTCTGACGCGGACGCGGGCTCCCGGTGCGGGTTACCGTCCGCCGTTCCACGGCCCGTAGGGGCCGTCGCTGCTGGAGCCGCGCCCGCGGCCCCGTCCGCCGGAGACCTGGCGCAGCGCCGGGCGCACGTCGACCATGAAGACGATCGACGCGATCAGGCCCGCGATCTGCAGGAACAGCATCGGGACCAGGAAGTTCACCAGGACGGCGACGCCCAGGATGATCAGCCAGAAGCCCTTGTTCTGCTTGTCGGCGGCGCGGTAGGCGTCCTCGCGGAAGAGGACCGCCATGACGAAGGCCACCACGGCGAACACCAGCATCGCCAAGTAGAGCAGTCCCAGGAAACTGTTGAAGCCCTGCATCAGCACAACGTCCACCACCCGACTCGGCTCGTCCCTACGCGGTCACCGTACCCGCAACCGCAGGCCCGCTACCCGGTCAACGGGCCGAGCACTCGGTAAGTGCCCGGCCCGTCCGGTTATCGTCCGCTCCGCTTACTTCGCGGGTTACTTCGCGGGCGGGGTCGTCTTCTTCGCCGCGGTCTTGCGCGCGGCGGGCTTCTTGGCGGGGGCCTTCTTGGCCGGGGCGGCGGGCTTGGCCTGCGCGGCCGCGTCCTTGCTCTCGCCCTTGTCCTCGGCCTTGGCCTCGCCCTTGCTCTCTTCCTTGACCTCGACGGGCTCGGCCTTCGGCTCGACGGCGACGGCCAGGTCCTCGATGCCCTCGGCGGCCTCGCCGCGCCAGGTCTTCACGGCCTGCTCGCCGTGCTCGGCGACCTTCTCGTAGGTCTCACGGGCCTTGACGGCGTACTCGGCGGCCACGCCGACACTGCGCAGGGCGAGGTCCTGGGCGGACTCGCCGAGCTTCTTCAGGTCGGCGTCGAGGGTGGTGCCGATCTTCTTCAGGTCGCCGTCGAGGGTGCTGATGAACTCGGCGACCCGGGCCTGAACGGCCTCCTGCGTCTCCTTGACGCGGGCGCCGGCCTCCTTGGCACGGGCGGCGGCCTTCTCCTGCACGGCCTTGGGGTCGGTCTGGCGTACGGCCTCGATCCTGGCCGGGGCCTCGGCGCGCAGCTGCTCCACCAGGCCGGGGACCTTCTTGGCCTGCTGGAGGGCCAGGTCGGCGGTGCCGGCGGCGAAGTACAGCGGGGTCGGGTCGCTGAGGGTCTTGCGGAGGTCATCGGTGATGGCCATGGTGCTGGTCCTCCCGGGTTCGCTTGTGGCTGAGGGTGTTGTGGTGAGGCCCCACCTGGGCGGTGCGGCGGCGGCCGGTTGCCCGGCTCAGCCGGCCGACTGCCGCGGCTCCCGTGGTTCCTCGGTGTCGTCCTGTGGCACGTCCTGTGCGTCCTGCGCATCCGCCGTGTCGGCGATGTCGGCGATATCGGCCGCGGTGCCCGAGAAGCCGTTCTCCTTGCGGAACGACTCGTAGATCTGGAGCAGCGCCTGCTTCTGCGCCTCGGTCAGCGTGGGATCGGCGAGGATGACGGCGCGCGTCTCCACCTCGTCCCGGTCCCGCTCGGCGTCCAGGATCCCGGCCCGCACGTACAGCGTCTCGGCGGAGATCCGCAGCGCCTTGGCGACCTGCTGGAGCACCTCCGCGCTCGGCTTGCGCAGCCCGCGCTCGATCTGGCTCAGATACGGATTGGACACCCCGGCGGCGTCGGCGAGCTGCCGCAACGAGAGCTGCGCGTTCCGCCGCTGCTCGCGCAGGTACTCACCGAGATTGCCGACGTTGAGCGATGCCATACCCCCACCTTGCCCCACCCCTGCTAACTATTGCAAGCACCCGCTTGCAAAAGTGCGCTAGGTCATGCCGGGCAATTCTCTGCACCGGCGGCGCCAGGCCCCGGTGACCTGTCTCGCTGAAGGTGAGCCAGTCTCGGTCTATCTGAGTCATCTGGTCTTGCATCCCGGTCGACCTGGGCCATCTACCAATCCGTCTCGCTCTTTCTGAGCCACAGCTATGCCCGGCTCCGTACGGTCGTCGTACGTGGTCAGCGCCGAGTGGGGGTGGCTGATGGAGCCTGAGGACTTCTCACTGGAGTAAGTCGACGCGCGC
>NZ_FLSP01000089.1 GCF_900091315.1 Streptomyces sp. DI166 | reverse complement strand
CCGGCGAGCAGTTCCCGCAACAGGTCGGCCAGTTGGCCGACCTGTTCGCTGTTCAGGGCGGACAGTGCCTCTGTCTGGACGGCGAGTCCGGCGCCGACCGCCTCGTCGACGAGCCGCAGTCCTTCGTCGGTCAGGCTCACCTGGAGCCCCCGCCGGTCGTGCGGGTCGGGCGAGCGGCGCAGCAGCCCGGCCCGCTCCAGCTTGTCCAGCCGCCCGGTCATGCCGCCCGTGGTCAGCATCAGCGTCGCCGAGAGCTGGCGGGGCGAGAGGGTGTACGGCTCGCCCGAGCGGCGCAGGGTGGCGAGGACGTCGAACTCGCCCCGGGAGATCCCGAACCGGCCGTAGGTCTTCTCCTGGCGGTCGCCCACCGCGCGCGAGATGCGGTTGATCCGCCCGAAGACCTCCATCGCGGCCGTGTCCAGGTCGGGCCGGACGGCCGCCCACTGCTCGATGATCGCGTCGACGGCGTCCTTGCGTGGCCCAGGGCGTGCGTTCATGGGCCGAGTATCGGGGCTGGAAGAGTCGCCCGCAAGAAAGTGGCTTGACGAAAAGTAGCTTAGGACTAAGCTACTTTCTATCGATCTATCTGAAGGGTGCGTCCCATGGCCACCAGCCGCCCCGCGCTCATCGCCGTCACCGCCCTGGCCCCCGCGTCCTGGGGCACCACCTACTACGTCACCACCGAGTTCCTGCCGCCGGACCGCCCGCTGTTCACCGGCCTGATGCGCGCCCTGCCCGCCGGACTGCTGCTCCTCGCGTTCGCCCGGGTCCTGCCGCACGGCATCTGGTGGCGCCGTGCCGCGGCGCTCGGCGCGCTCAACATCGGCGCCTTCTTCCCGCTGCTGTTCCTGGCCGCGTACCGGCTGCCCGGCGGGCTCGCCGCGGTCGTCGGTTCGATCGGGCCCCTGTTCGTGGTGGGCCTGTCGGCGCTGCTGCTCGCGCAGAGGCCGACGGTACGGGCCCTGGTCACCGGGGCGGCGGCCGCGTTCGGGGTGAGCCTGGTCGTGCTGAAGGCGGTCGGCGCCCTGGACCCGCTCGGCGTCTCGGCGGCCCTCGCCTCCACCGCCTCGATGTCCACCGGCACGGTGCTGGCCAAGAAGTGGGGCCGCCCCGAGGGCGCCGGACCGACCGCGCTGGCCGGCTGGCAGCTCACCGTCGGCGGGCTGCTGATCGCGCCGGTCGCCTTCCTGGTCGAGGGCGCGCCGCCCGCGCTGGACGCCCGCGCGGTCGGCGGCTACCTGTACCTGGCCCTCGCCGGTACGGCCGTCGCGTACTGGCTCTGGTTCCGCGGTATTGGGCGCCTCACCGCCACCCAGGTCACCTTCCTGATCCCGCTCTCCCCGCTCACCGCGGCGGTCGTCGGCTGGGCCGCGCTGGGGGAGTCGCTGACGCCGGTGCAACTGACCGGCATGGCGCTGGCGCTGGGCGCGACGGTGGCGGGGCAACTGGTGCCGGGCGGGAAGGGAGGCACCGCACGGTCCGTCCCCGTGGCCGGGAACAAGACCCCGAGGCATCCGGCGAAGGCCGCGGAACCGGCGCTGCGACGGTAGGCGGACAGGGCGGTAAACAGCGGGGGCGTTCCGTCGTGATGACGGAACGCCCCCGGCCGTGTGTGCCCCGTGCCCTACTGGGCGGCGGTCGCGTCCGCGGCCTGGGCCCTCAGGGCGCGCTCCACGCCCGAGCGGGACTCCGAGACCAGACGGCGCAGGGCCGCGTTCGGCGCGGCCTCCTCCAGCCAGCGGTCCGTACGGGCCAGGGTCTCCTCGGAGACCTGGATCGTCGGGTACAGACCGACCGCGATCTGCTGGGCGATCTCGTGGGAGCGGGCGTCCCAGATGTCCTTCAGTACCTCGAAGAACTTCTCCGTGTACGGCGCCAGCAGCTCACGCTGGTCGGTCTGGACGAAGCCGCCGATCACCGCCTCCTGCACCGCGTTCGGGAGCTTGTCGGACTCGATGACCGAGGCCCACGCCTCCGCCTTCGCCTCCGGGGTCGGCCGCGCGGCGCGCGCCGTGGCGGCGTGCCGCTCACCCGCCGCGGTCCTGTCCCGCTCGTATTCGCCCGCGATCTCCGCCTCGTCGAAGCGGCCCACCGCGGCGAGCCGCTCGACGAACGCCCAGCGCAGCTCGGTGTCGACGGCCAGGCCCTCGATCGACTGCGTGCCGTCCAGCAAGCCCTCCAGCAGGTCCAGCTGCTCCGGCGTACGGGCGGTCGCCGCGAACGCGCGCGCCCACGCCAGCTGGTGGTCCCCGCCGGCCGGGGCGGAGCGCAGGTGGGCCAGCGTGGCGTCGGTCCAGCGGGCCAGCAGCGCCTCGCGGGAGGCGGGGTCGGCGTACAGGTCGACGGCCAGCTTCACCTGGCGGTGCAGCGACTGCACGACACCGATGTCCGACTCCTTGCCGATGCCGGACAGCACCAGCGAGAGGTAGTCACGGGCGGGCAGTTCGGCGTCCCGCGTCATGTCCCAGGCCGAGGCCCAGCACAGGGCGCGCGGCAGGGAGGACTCGAAGTCGCCGAGGTGCTCGGTGACGTAGGCCAGCGACTGCTCGTCGAGGCGGACCTTGGCGTACGACAGGTCGTCGTCGTTGAGCAGCACGACCGCCGGGCGGCGCTTGCCGACGAGCTGCGGCACCTCGGTCAGCTCGCCGTCCACGTCCAGCTCGATGCGCTCGTCGCGCACCAGCTTGCCGCTCTCCTCGTCCCGCTCGTACAGGCCCACCGCGATGCGGTGCGGGCGCAGCGTCGGCTCGCCCTTGGCGCCCGCCGGGAGCGCCGGGGCCTCCTGGCGGATGGCGAAGGAGGTGACGGCACCGTCCGCGTCGGTCTCGATCTGCGGGCGCAGGATGTTGATGCCGGCGGTCTGGAGCCATTTCTCCGACCAGTTCTTCAGGTCGCGCCCGGAGGTCTCCTCCAGCGCGCCGAGCAGGTCGGACAGGCGGGTGTTGCCGTAGGCGTGGCGCTTGAAGTAGGCCTGCACGCCCGCGAAGAACTCGTCCATGCCGACGTAGGCGACGAGCTGCTTGAGGACCGAGGCGCCCTTGGCGTAGGTGATGCCGTCGAAGTTGACCAGGACGTCGTCCAGGTCCCGGATCTCGGCCATGATCGGGTGCGTGGAGGGCAGCTGGTCCTGCCGGTACGCCCACGTCTTCATGGAGTTCGCGAACGTTGTCCACGCGTGCGGCCAGCGGCTCTCCGGCGCGTAGGCCTGGCAGGCGATGGAGGTGTAGGTGGCGAACGACTCGTTCAGCCACAGGTCGTTCCACCACTCCATGGTGACCAGGTCACCGAACCACATGTGGGCCAGCTCGTGGAGGATCGTCTCCGCGCGGACCTCGTACGCGGCGTCCGTCACCTTCGAGCGGAAGACGTACTGGTCGCGGATGGTGACCGCGCCCGCGTTCTCCATGGCGCCCGCGTTGAACTCGGGCACGAAGAGCTGGTCGTACTTCTTGAAGGGGTACTGGTAGTCGAACTTCTCCTGGAACCAGTCGAAGCCCTGCCGGGTGACCTCGAAGATCGCGTCCGAGTCGAGGAACTCGGCGAGCGAGGGACGGCAGTAGATACCGAGCGGGACGGACTGGCCGTCCTTCTCGTACACGCTGTGCACGGAGTGGTACGGGCCGACGATGAGCGCCGTGATGTACGTCGAGATACGCGGCGTCGGCTCGAAGGACCAGACGTTGTCCTTGGGCTCCGGGGTGGGCGAGTTGGAGATGACCGTCCAGCCCTCCGGGGCCTTCACGGTGAACTGGAAGGTCGCCTTCAGATCCGGCTGCTCGAAGGAGGCGAAGACGCGGCGGGCGTCCGGCACCTCGAACTGGGTGTACAGGTACGCCTGCTGGTCGACCGGGTCGACGAACCGGTGCAGGCCCTCGCCGGTGTTGGTGTACGCGCAGTCCGCGGCGACGCGCAGGACGTTGCGTCCCTCCAGCAGGCCCGGCAGGGCGATGCGGGAGTCCTTGAAGACCTCCGCCGGGTCGAGCGGTTCGCCGTTGAGGGTCACCTCGTGCACGGTGGGGGCGACCAGGTCGATGAAGGTCTCGGCGCCGCTTTCGGCGACGTCGAAGCGCACTGTGGTCACGGACCGGTAGGTGCCGCCCTCCTGCGCGCCCGAGAGGTCGAGATCGATCTCGTACGAGTCAACGGTGAGCAGCTTCGCCCGCTGCTGCGCCTCTTCGCGAGTCAGGTTTGTGCCAGGCACGCGGTCATCTCCTCGTTATGTGTGGGTTCGGCCATCCTTCCATGGGAGCGTGGCCACGGCGACGAGGGTTTTCCCTCGCCCCCGCCGCCCGCTGCCCCCTGGACCCCCGCTCCTCAAACGCCGGAGGGGCTGATTGCAGCCCGCCGGTGTTTCAGCCCGTCCGGCGTTTGAGGACGAGGCCCGTTCAGGGCCGAAACGGGGGTCTGGGGGCGGCAGCCCCCAGGGGACGGGAACGGGTAGGGGCGACGGGGGCGAAAAACAAAAAGAGGGCGGCCCCCGTCGTGCCAGGGGGCCGCCCTCTTCCGTGCTCGGCGTCAGCCCTTCAGCTCCTCCGCCACCAGCTCCGCGATCTGCACCGCGTTCAGCGCGGCGCCCTTGCGGAGGTTGTCGTTGGAGATGAACAGCGCGAGGCCGTTGTCGACCGTCTCGTCGCGGCGGATGCGCCCGACGTACGAGGCGTCCTTGCCGGCGGCCTGGAGCGGGGTCGGGATGTCGGACAGCTCCACCCCCGGCGCGGACGCCAGCAGCTCGGTCGCCCGCTCGGGGCTGACCGGCCGCGCGAAGCGGGCGTTGACCTGGAGGGAGTGACCGGAGAACACCGGGACCCGGACACAGGTGCCGGAGACCTTCAGCTCGGGGATCTCCAGGATCTTGCGGGACTCGTTGCGGAGCTTCTGCTCCTCGTCCGTCTCGTTCAGACCGTCGTCCACGAGGTTCCCGGCGAGGGGCAGCACGTTGAAGGCGATCGGCCGCTTGTAGACCTGCGGCTCGGGGAAGTCCACCGCCGCACCGTCGTGCGTCAGCTTGTCCGCGTCCGCGACGACCTTCTGCACCTGCCCGTGCAGTTCCGCCACACCCGCGAGGCCGGATCCGGACACCGCCTGGTAGGTGGTGGCGACCAGCGCCTCAAGGCCCGCCTCCTCGTGCAGCACCTTGAGCACGGGCATCGCGGCCATGGTGGTGCAGTTCGGGTTGGCGATGATCCCCTTGGGGCGGTTCGCGATGGCGTGCGGGTTGACCTCGGACACCACCAGCGGCACCTCGGGGTCCTTGCGCCAGGCCGAGGAGTTGTCGATCACGACGGCGCCCTGCGAGGCGACCTTCTCGGCCAGCGCCTTGGAGGTCGCGCCGCCCGCTGAGAACAGCACGATGTCCAGGCCCGTGTAGTCGGCCGTCGCCGCGTCCTCCACCGTGACCCCGTCCAGGACCGTCCCCGCCGACCGGGCGGAGGCGAACAGGCGCAGCTCGGTGACCGGGAAGTTCCGCTCCGTGAGGATCCTGCGCATGACCGTGCCGACCTGTCCGGTGGCTCCGACGATTCCTACCTTCACGGGGGACTCCTCTGCGTGATCTACCTGTGCGTGCCCGGACGGCCGGACCCCTCCATGATGCGGGGGACCCGGCCATATGTGTCCAATCGTTTGCCCGAGGGATGGACCGTCCCCCGTCTCAGCCCCGCCTCTCCAGCTCCCACTCGCCCAAACCGCGGACCTGGAGGAATCCCGCCGGGATCCGGTGATGGCCGAGGGATCTTGCGACGCGACGCACCGGGAACAGGTTTTCGTCCAGTTCGATGAGGGGGATCAGATTGGACAGCGGACCGTAGTCGTGAGTGACCAGCATCTCCGTCTCGGGTCCGGTGTGACGTACGACTCCGAATCCCTTGCCCGCCACCCGCCGGACGCGCCCGCCGATGACCGGGGCCTCGTCGAGCGGCACGGGTTCGACGCGCCAGCCCACCCCGTCGCCCGCCTGGACACGGACGCAGCACAGGCCCTCGGGATCGACCCAGACGGGGCCCACGACCGGGCGGCGGCGGGTGTCCGTGTCGGCGACGAGGGCGCTCTGGCCGCGCGGAGGGTTCATCGCGTGCGCGACCAGATAACCGGCCTCCTCGGTCGTGCGGAACAGCCGGAGCAGCGTGGGCGGGCCCTGGTAGCGCAGGAGTGTGCTGCCGGTGCCCTCCACCGGGCCCTTCAACAGGGGCGCCTCCTCGACGGGCCGCACCCTCAGCCGCCACTTGGAGGTGCCGCGGATCTCCAGGGTGCACCGCTCCTGGCCCCGGGCGAACAGCAGATGGCTGCCGCGCCGGCCGTGCCGGGTGCCGTTCATCCACTCCCCGTCCGAGTCGCCGTACTCGTCGAGCTGGGTCACCGTGTGGGCCTGCCGACCGGCGCCGCAGATGTCGTACTCCAGCAGGGCCGGACGGCCGGGCCACGGGTTGACCAGGGTGACGACGGCGTCCCGGCGGCCCTGGTAGACGCCGTCGGCGGGGGCGGCCGTGGTGGTGAGGACGGGGATGGGGAGCGCCTTGAGCCGCCAGGCGCCCTCGCCGTCCTTCACCGTGACGAACACCGGACCGCGCGAGAGCGGGACGGTCTTGTCGACCCGTCCCATCTCGTTGAAGAGGAGGCGGCCCTCGTGGAGTGCGGTCAGATGGCCGGGGTCGAGGGCGTCCACGCAGAACAGCTGCGCGTTGCGTCCACCGTCGAACCGCCCCTGCAGATCGCCCGCGGGCCCGTCCCAGCGCAGCACCTCGCGACCGGAACCGCTCACGGTCTCACCGGGGGCGATCGGGCGCGCCGCGGACACCGGCAGCACGGTGACCTTCCATGCTCCCTGTGCCTCCACCCGCAGCCGCAGTCGGCGCCCCTCCGGTGCCACGGCCAGGCTCCGGCCCCGGTAGGGGGACCGGACAGTGTTGTGCACCAATCGGTCCGGCTGCTTGTCGGCATCGAGGACATCGATGCCGAACAGACCCTCGCCCTCGTGCTCCGCCTCCACGATCACCGGGCCCGCGGGCAGCCTCGCCGCGATCTCGCGGCTGCCGCGGCCGCTGCGGGACCAGGGGCGGAACTCCGGGCCGAAGGGGCCGAGAGCCCGCCCACCACCCGAGCCCTGCGCGGCCGGGGTAATCGGGGCGGCCGGGGCGGCGGGGGTAATAGGGGCGGTCGGGGCGGCGGGGGTAATCGGGGCGGTCGGGGCGGCGGGGCCCGCAGGCCCGGTGGGTGCCGCGGCTGCGGCCGGTGCCGGTATCGCTCCGGCCGGGGGTTCCGCCACCTTCGTCACCCCGGGGTTCACCACCGGCCCCCGGGAAACCCGCGGCTCCGCCACCACGATCCCGAAGTCCGTCGCCAGCCCCGCGAGCCCGGTGTCGTACCCCTGTCCCACCGCGCGGAACTTCCACTGACCGTCGCGCCGGTAGAACTCGCCCAGTACGAACGCCGTCTCGGTGCTCGCGTCCGTCACCTCGTAGTGCACGACGATCGTGCCGTCCGGCGCGACGGTCTGCGCCGCGAGACCGGGCACCGCCCCGAAGGTGCCGTCGTCGCAGGAGGCGGCGATCAGCACGCGCTGGACGGCCGGTTCCACCCGGGGCAGATCCAGCTCCAGCCACTGGGCGAGCTGCTCCCCGCTGTCCCCGGTGCCGATGTGCCGTACCGCACCCGAGGGATGCACGGGCTGGCTGTGGAAGACCAGGTCGGCGTCGCCGCGCACCTTGCCCACCGCGTCCAGCAGCAGCGCGGAGACCTCCACGGCCGGTGCCCCGGCGGCCTTGCGGCGGCACACCGCCACCCTCAGCAGACCTGCCGGAACAGGGGTGTTGGCCCCCTTCGTGATGATCGTCATGGCGCACATGGTGGCAGTGGTGGAGATGTGAAGAAACGGTTCCGCAGGGGTGACCGGACCCGACGGGAATCTCCCCGAACTCGTGTCGAACGTTTCCGCCCCCACCCGCGTCATAGGAGAAACGCGGCGAGGGGAGGGTGGCTGTGCTGCGCAGAATGGCCCGCCGTGGCCAGAGGGACGGGGCGCCGGTCGTACCGGACGATCCTCTGGACGCGGCTCAGGAGCGCAGAGTGCGGGCGGTGCTCGCGCTCGGCGGTGTGCCGCAGGCGGACCTGCTGGACGGGGTACAGCAGGTCCGCCTGCGGCTGCTGGAACGCGCGGCCAGCGGCAAGGAGGCGCCGCGGGACGTCTCGGCGTGGGCGGCGGTGGTCGCCTCCAACCTCGCCATGGACTGGCACCGGGCCAAGCGCCGCCAGGAGCGGCTCGGCGAACGCCTCGCCGCCCTGCGGCAGGCCGAGCACCCGTCCGGCGAGGACACCAGCGTGCTCTCCCTCGCCGTGGCCCAGGGCCTGGACCAACTGCCCGACGCCCAGCGCCAGGTGGTCGTCCTGCGCTTCTTCGCCGATCTTCCCGTACGCGATATCGCCGAGCAGCTCGCCGTCCCCGAGGGCACGGTCAAGAGCAGGCTGCACACGGCGGTACGGGCCCTGCGGGCCCGACTGCACGAGGACGAGGTGGTGTGACATGACCGCCGAGCACAGCGGCATCGACGCGCTGATGGCCGCGCTCACCGACGAACCCCTGCCCGCCGACGCGGACGCCGCCACCCGCGCCGAGCACCGCACGGCCACGGCCGACCTCGCCGTGCTGCGCGAACAGCTGGGCATCATCGGACACGCGCTGTCCGACCCGAGCGCCCCCGCGGCCCGCCCGGTTCCGGAACCCGCCCCGCGTCCGGCCCGTCCACTTCGCCCCACCAGACGCCGTATGTTCCGCGTGGCCCTCGGCTCGCTGGCGGTGGCCGCCGCGGCGAGCACGGTGGCGGGGCTCGGCTGGCTGGTGACGCAGTCCGGGATGAGCGGGGACGCGGACAACGGCGGCGACTCCTCCGCCGCGGCGAAGGGACAGGCCGACATGGAGAGCGGCGGCACACTCTTCGGCAGCCCCCGCTACCTGGCCTGCGCCTACCTGGTCGCCGAGGGCCAGGTCACCGCCGCCGGACCGGCCGGGAACGACCCGGAACTGGTCCGCGTGGAGGTGAAGGCCACCGAGGTCTACGTGCCCGAGCCCGCGTACGCGAAGAGTGTGAAGGGCAAGCCCCTCACCTACGTCATCGACAAGAACACCGCCCCCGGTCTGCGGACCGGCGACGAGGTCCTGATCGGCGTGCCCGAGAAGGGGGCGTCGCCCGACATGTGGCTCGTCGGCGAGAAGGAGATCGCCCCGGAACGGGACCGGATCAACCGCTCGCTGTCGGGCGCGGCCGACCTGAAGTGTTCGTAGCGGACCGCACGAGAAAGGGCGGGCGCCCGTTCGGACGCCCGCCCCTGGTCACCTGCGTATCCGCTACGGCGTGACCTTCTCGATCTTCACGCTGCCCGCGCCCGCGACCGTGCCGCGCGCGTTGACCAGCTGGACCTGGCCGAAGAACTCACGGCCCTCCGGCGCGCCCGCCTTGGCGGTGACGCTCGCCGCCACCGTGGCGGTGCCGCCCGTGCCCAGCTTCACCGGCGCCGACTCGTCGACCGTGACCGAGCCGAGCGCGGCGGAGAAGAACACGTCGAGGTAGTCGTAGGCCGTGGAGCCGGACGGCACCGAGTAGCCGTCGACCTCGATCGTGTAGGTACCGGCGGCCGGCTCGGCGATGGAGACCGACTCCTCGGAGTCGCCGTCGGCGGACTGCGCGACCTGGTTGCCGTCCTTGTCGAAGACCGTCAGGTCCAGGTCGGCGGCCGTGTCGGTGACCTTGCCGATCGCCACGTCCAGGGACGTGGCGCCCTCGGGCACCTCGACCGTGGTGGTGTGGGTCTCGTGCTCGGCGATGGTCGGCCGGGCCGCCTTCGAGGAGCCGAGCGGGCCGCCGGCCAGCTTGCCGTCCAGGGCGGCGAAGTTGTTCGTCACCTTCCAGGAGGCCTCGACCGGGGTGCCGACCTTGGCCTCGGGCACGGTCACGGTCTCCGGGTCGAAGGCCGCGCCGAGCACGGTGACGTCCAGCTTGTAGGGGTTGTCGAGCAGCGGCGACGTACGGCGCGCCTCGACCTCGATCTCCCAGACGCCGGGCTGCGGGTCGGCGTACGAACGCACGTCCGGGCGGCAGCCGTTGCCGTCGAGGTAGTTGTTGTAGCAGTTCGGCGTGGACGTGGTGTCGACCGGGACGCCGTACGGGTGGATGGAGATGAACCGGGTCTGGCTCTTGCCCTTCAGCCCGCCGATCGCGACCTCAAGGGACTTGGCGCCCTCGGGGACGGTCACGAAGTGGTGCTGGGTGGCGTTGCGCTGCACCGTGCCGGAGCCCGAGTAGCTGAACTTCAGCGGCGCGGAGACCACGACCGTCGTCATGACCAGCTTGTCGGTGCCCTTGGTGCTCGGGTCGTCGACCTCAAGGATCGCGCTCTTGAGCCCGGCGGACTTCGGCTTGGCCTGCACCTTGACGGTGACCGGCTTGTTCAGCGGCAGCTTCACCTCGTCGGAGCCGACGATCCTGAAGGTGCCACCGGCGTTGTTCTCGAAGTGCAGCTCGTGCCGGATCGCGCGGTCGGCGCCGGACGTACGGGTCAGAGTGATCTCGTACGTCTTCTTCTGACCGGCCTTCAGGCCGCCCTCGCGGTCGTAGAGGCCGGTGCCGTAGCCGGGCGTCTTCAGGAACTGGTCGATCGCGGTGTCGACCGGCGCCTTCACCGTGTAGGTGTGCGCGGTCGCGCCCTTCTTGATCGCCTTCCAGGCGTCCGGGATGTTGATCAGGCCGGCGCCTTCCTCGTACGCCTGCACACCCTTGATGTGGTCGGCGGTCGAGGTGAGCGCGGTGCGCAGGGTGGCCGGGGTGAGCGCGATGCCCTTCTGCTTGGCGGCGCTCAGCAGCAGCGCGGAGGCACCGGCGGCCTGCGGGGAGGCCATCGAGGTGCCCTGCAGCATGCCGTAGCCGGCCGGCAGGTCGTAGCCCGCCTCGGCGACCGGGGCTCCCGGCAGCCAGGTCTGGATGGTGTTGATCGCGGCACCCGGCGCCACGAGCGTCGGGGTGAACCCGCCGTCCTCACGCGGACCGCGCGAGGAGAACGGCATCATCGCGTACCGCGTCTTGACCTGGGAGCCGTAGTTGGCGGCCCAGGTCTCGCGGGAGACGGAGGCGCCGACCGAGATGACCTTGTCGGCCAGGGCCGGGTCGCCGATGGTGTTGGCACCGGGGCCGGAGTTGCCCGCGGAGATCACCAGCTGGACGCCGTAGGTGTCGATCAGGCGGGTGTAGAGCTCGGCGCGCGCGTTGTTGCCGTCGTTGAGCGCCGGCAGACCGCCGATGGACATGTTGACGATGTCGACGCCGCGGTTGACGACGAGGTCGATCATGCCCTCGGTGAGCGCGACGTTGGTGCAGCCGCCGCTCCAGGTGCAGGCGCGCGAGGAGACGATCTTCGCGCCCGGCGCGGCACCGTTCATCCTGCCGCCGAACAGGCCCTTGGCCGCGGTGATACCGGCGACGTGGGTGCCGTGCTCGGACTCGATGACACCGATGTTGACGAAGTCGCGCTTCTGGCCGACCCAGTCACCGCCGTAGGGGTCCATCGGGACGTCCTTGCGGATCTCCACGACGAACGGCTGCCGCTCGGCGACGTCGGTGTCCGGGTTGTCGGTGCCGAACCACCCGATCTGGAAGCCGTCCTTGTACGGCTTCATCGGGGTGTCGTCACTGAAGTCGAAGTTGTTGTTCAGGTCGACCCGGACCGTGCCGGCCGCGGCGTCGTAGAGCACGCCCCAGGCGTCGGTGGTGTCGCCGTCGCGGTTCGCGTCACCCTTGGCGTCACCGCCCGCGGTCACCGACTCGCGGAACAGGTTGACCTGGTACGACCCGGCGGGTGCCGTCCAGGTGCGGCCGGAGTAGGTGAAGGTGGGCCCGGTCACGTCGTTGACCATCGGGCGCCAGGTGGCGTCGCCGTCGACGATCGGGTCGGTCGCGGTGACCCAGTCGACGATCTTCCGCTCACCGGTGGTGGTCTTCTGCAGCGCGGGGTGGGACAGGTCCACGCCGGAGTCCAGCACACCGATGGTGATGCCGCGGCCGTCGGCCTTCGGGTTGTCCTCGACGAAGTCGACGGCACCGGTCTCGAAGGACGGGTTGTACGGGTTCTCGGCCGGCGTCTTCTTGTTCGGCGCCGGGTAGGTGGCCGCGGAGGACCCCGACTTCTTGGTGTGGACGACCGGGTCGTCCAGCGGGATCTCCTTGCGCAGGTCGATGCCGTGCACGGAGGAGAGCTTCGCCGCGGCGGCGATGGCGGCGTCCGCCTTGCCGGTCGGCACCGTGGCCCGGACGTAGCCGAGCTTGTCGTAGGTGCGGCCGACCGAGCCGCCCTTGACCGCGTCGAGCTGCTCGGCGACCTGCTCGGTCTTGCCGGGAGCGGTGGCGATCATCATCGTGACGTGCTTGTCACCGGCCGCCTTGGCCTCGGCGAGCAGGTCGGCGTCGTCCGAACCGAGCTTGTCGTCAGCGGACTTGACGACCGGGTCGGCCGGGGCCGGGGAGTCGGCGGCGAGGGCCAGGGGTATCGGCCCGGCGGCGGAGAGCGCGGCCACCAGCCCGGCCGCGACGGCTATTCGGGCCGCGCGTCTGGCACCCGGTACGGGTTCGCGCTGGGGGGTGTGGGTCATCGGCATCCCTTGTGAGTAAAGGAACGATCGTGGAGCGGTCGCTCAGCCTTACCCAAGGCAAGGATGTTTGGGGAGAGTTGACACAATCGAAATGGAGGAATGGGGAAAACCCGCTATCCCTTTCCGGGGCGTTCACCGGTAACTCCGGGCGAGTTTCGGTATTCCGGGGTGACCCTCGGCAAAAGCTCCCAAGTCGCCCTGCCGGGTGTCCGCCCGCTCAGTCCTCCTTGGCGCGGGCGTAATGCCGGGACGCCTTCGCGCGGTTTCCGCAGGTCGCCATGGAGTGCCAGCGGCGGGTGCCGTTGCGCGAGGTGTCGAAGAAGTACAGGACGCAGGCCTCGTGGGCGCAGACGCGGATCCGGTCGGGCGCGGTCACCAGCAGCGTGAGGTAGTTCCGGGCGGCGAGCCAGGCGGGTCCCCAGGCCGGGGAGCGGAACTCCGGCACCTCGCCGGGGCCGTCGGCGGTGAGGGTGGCGCGGATACGGCCGTGCGCGAGCACCTCGTCGACGAGCGGCGCCGCCTCCTTCGGTGACCCGTCGACGGCGGCCTTGATCGCGTCGCGGGCCTGGCGCAGATGGCGCAGGGCGGTGTCGTCGGCGGGGCAGAGGTGGTCGAGGCCGTTCGAGGCGAGCCAGATCGCGAGCCCGTCGGTGTCGGTGAGCAGGTCCTGCACGGCCCCGTCCCGCATCCAGCGCGTGTTGAGCAGGTCCAGCGCGAGCGGTTCGCCGATGTGCGGGCGGGGGTCGGACATGGGGGCTCCTCCTCCGTACTAACCGGTCAAGGGTACGTGACCGGTTGACGCCCCCGTTTCTAACCTCTAACCTCACTTTAAACGGTTAGAAGCAGTCGCACCGCCTCCGATGGGAGCAGCCATGACCCTGCGCACCGGCCACGTGGGCCTGAACGTCACCGACCTGGACCGCTCGCTCGCCTTCTACCGCGACGTCCTCGGCTTCTCCCTGCTGGCGGAGGGCAAGGAGGAGGGCCGGCGGTACGCGTTCTTCGGCGACGGCGGCGCCCCCGTCCTCACGCTGTGGCAGCAGGCGGGGGAGGCCTACGACGGAGCCCGTTCCGGCCTGCACCACCTCGCCTTCCAGGCGGACTCCGTCGAGAGGATCCGCGCGTACGAGACGGCCCTGCGCGAGTACGGCGCGGAGTTCGCCCACGACGGAATGGTGGCCCACGCCGAGGGGGCGGACTCCGGGGGCATCTTCTTCTTCGACCCCGACGGCGTCCGCCTGGAGATCTCGGTGCCGAGCGGCGCCGAGGGCGCGCCGGCCCCCCATGAGTCGGCTCCGACCTGCGGATTCTTCTAACCATGGCCATCTACCACGAGGGCTCACTGGCCCTCCAGGACCGGCTCGGCGTGCGGGACCTGGCCGCCCACGTCGGCCGGTCCGTCGGGGAAGGCATCAAGCCGGTCGCCGCCGCCTTCCTGGAACTCCAGCCGCTGCTGGTGATCGGCGCCGCCGACCCCGCGGACGGCAGGGTGTGGGCGGCGCCGCTGGCCGGGGTCCCGGGGTTCGTCCGCGCCACCGGCCCCCGTCGGATCTCCGTCGCGAGCGGGGACACCTCGACCTCCCCGCTCGCGACGGCCCTGACCACCGAGGGCGCCCCCGTCGGCACCCTCGCCCTGGACCCGCGCACCCGGCGCCGGATGCGGCTGAACGGCACCCTGCGCCCGACCCCGAGAGGCTTCGCGGTCGAGGCGGACCGGGTCTTCGCCAACTGCCCGAAGTACCTGCAACGCAGGGAGACGTACGAGTACGTACCGGACCGAAGCCCGGGCAAGCCGCTGCGTACCACCGAACTGACCGCGCGCCAGGCGGAGTTCATCGCAGCCGCCGACACCTTCTTCCTGGCCAGCGTCCACGCGGACGGCGCCGACGCCAGCCACCGAGGCGGCAACCCGGGCTTCGTCGGCGTCGAGTCGCCGCGCGAACTGAGCTGGCGCGACTACCCGGGCAACTCCATGTTCCTGTCCCTGGGCAACCTCGCCACCGACCCCCGGGCGGGCCTGCTCCTCCTGGACTGGACCTCGGGCACGGCCCTGCACCTGACGGGCGAGGCGAGGGTGGAGCTGACCCCCGAACGACGCGTCCGCTTCCACCTGGCGGAGGTGTGGGAGATCCCCTCCGCCGTACCCCTGCGCTGGTCGGCCCCCGAGTACTCACCCGCGAACCCGGACCAGCCCTGAACACCCCCGAGATCACCGCCCGTCTGGCTTGAGAAGGGCTGAATTTCACCCAACCGGACTACAACAGCTCAACCATCCCCAACCACCACAGGTCTGCCTTCCCGACCGACCTGGCGCGAGCGGCGCGCCGGGCCCACGAAGGGGGAAGACATGACCACACGCGTACGCGTCACGCTGGTGGCCGCCACGGCGCTCGCGCTCTCCGCGGCCCTGGCGGGCCCCGCCCTCGCCGCCCCGGACACGAAGGACGGCGGCCACACCGCCACCCGCGAGGCGATGCGGGCGGCGGTCAAGGACGGGGTGCCCGGAGTGACGGCCACCGCGCGGGAGAGCGGCCGCGCCTGGTCCGCCACGGCGGGCGTGGGCAACCTGAGGACGGGCAAGAAGCGCTCGGCGGACGACCGTTACCGCGTCGGCAGCATCACCAAGACCTTCGTCGCCACCGTGCTGCTCCAACTGGAGGCCGAGGGCCGGCTGTCCCTGGACGACACGGTGGACAAGTGGCTGCCGGGCCTGGTCGAGGGCAACGGCCACGACGGCACCCGCATCACCCTGCGCCAACTCCTCAACCACACCAGCGGCATTTACAACTACACGGACGACAAGACCTTCGTCCGGACCTACTTCCTCAAGGACGGCTTCTTCCAGCACCGTTACGACACCACGCCGCCCGAGGACCTGGTCGCCCTCGCCATGACCCACGAGCCGGTCTTCGAACCCGGCACCGACTGGTCCTACTCCAACACCAACTTCGTCCTGGCGGGCCTGGTGATCGAGCAGGCCACCGGCCACGCCTACGGCGACGAGATCCGCGCCCGCATCCTCGACCCGCTCAAGATGCGCGCGACCTCGGTCCCCGGCACCCGGGTCACCGTCCCCCAGCCGAGCAGCCGCGCCTACAGCAAGCTCGCCGTCGCCACGACGGGCCCCACCTACGACGTCACCACCCTCAGCCCCACCCTCGCCCACGCGGCGGGCGAGATGATCTCCAACTCCTCGGACCTGAACCGCTTCTACAGCGCCCTGCAGAAGGGCAAGCTCCTGCCTCCTCGCCAGTTGAAGGAGATGAAGACCACGGTCGAGGTCGAGGGGGCCCCGAACGCCGGCTACGGCCTCGGCCTGATGGAACGCGAACTGTCCTGCGGCATCAAGGTCTGGGGCCACGGCGGCGGCATCCACGGCTCGGTCTCGGAGGCCGTCACCACCACCGACGGCCGCCACTCCCTGTCCTTCAACTTCAACGGCGACTGGTCGGGGGACACGGAGGCGGTGGTGGAGGCGGAGTTCTGCGGAAAGTAGCGAACACACGAGGAGGGGCCGCCCGGCGCAGCGCCCGGCGGCCCCTCCTCTCCCCTCCTGATGTCCCCCTGGTCTGCCTACCGGGGCAACACCACGACATACGCCGCCGGATCCCGGTCCGCCGACGCCATCAGGGCCGTGCGGACGACGGCCGCCTGCTGCTCAAGTGACTCGCGGAGCTTCTTCGGAGTGACGTACACGACCGTGATGCCGAGCCGCTCCAGGTGCTCGCGCTTGCGGGCGTACTCCGACCACAGGGCGTCCTCGTCCTGGCGGGGGGCCCGGGTGTCCAGTTCCACCGCGACCGCGTGCTCGGGCCAGTACGCGTCCAGGCCCCCGAGGTGGGGTCCGCCCGGCAGGCGCAGGTCGACGTTCCAGACCGGGTCGGGCAGGCCGTACTCGCGGACCATCGTGTACAGGCGGTCCTCGGCGATGGCGCGGCCCTCGGCCAGCAGGGAGTCCACGGCGTCCACCACATGCGGTCGGCCCAGCAGCTTCGCCGCGGTCAACTCCCGGACCACCGCCGCCGGTTCGCAGTGACCGCCGCGCACCGCCTCGGTGAGCAGACGGCGGACGGCGCCCGCGTCGGAGAGTTCGGCCACCGCGTCGGCGAGGGCACGCGGCACGGGGGCCACCGGCAGCCCCGTGACCTGCTCCGCCTTCGGCAGCGACGGCGTACGGACGATCCGGGCGCAGCCCGTGGAGCGCAGCCGGCGCAGGCGCGGGACCAGGACGTCGATGCGGTCCAGGGAGGTCAGCGGGGGAGTGGCGGAGAAGCCGTGCAGGGTCAGCGCCGCGAGGCCGGTGATCATCGCCTCGGCGTACACCGGCCGGTGCGGCTGGTCCGCCTCCGGCTGGGACGGCACCCCGGCCGTCCGCTCCCGCGCCGCGTACAGCAGGACCGCGTTCAGCCGCTCCTCGCTGGTCGGCGGGCCGGGGTGGAGCAGGTAGACGCCCGGCAGGAACTGCTGCCAGGGGCCACCGGCCCGGCACTGCTCGTTGATCTCGGCGGTCGCAACTCCGTGTGCGCGCAACTGCGTTGCCGTCAGAACCCGGCGGCGGGCGTCGGCGAGCTGGTGGAGGGGGCGGGGGGAGAGCGGGGTGTTGTGGTTCATGACCCGCAGATTCCCGCCCCCGATCCGCCCCTTAACCGCTGTTACACGCCCGTCGACAAACCCGGACAAGCTCGCCCTAAAGGACGGGTGTTCGGATGCCGATGGGACCCGGAAATCCCTGGTCCAATCGGGTGGTGCCGGGGGTTACGGCCACGACTGCGCGCGTTCTGCAACAGTCGCGGCCGCGGCCCCCGGTCCGCTCAGGGGCCGGCCTCCGTGTCCGTCCGGCGGACCGTCGAACCTCCCTCGATCCGGCGGGTGATGTCCGCGTCGCGCGCCCGGTCGGTGGAGTCCAGATAGGCGGACCCGCCCTCGACCTCCGTGTGCACCGAGGCCCCGTCGGACGCCACGGTTCGGATGTCCTCCGCCCGGGAGTGGTCCCGGACCTCCAGGCGCACGCCGGTCCGCCGGGGCTCGGCGCGGGGCGCGGTGGACCGCCACTGGACCAGGACGAGCCCCGCCGCGCAGGCGAGCAGCGCGAGGCCGAGCGTCCACGTCCAGGTCTCGGTGACCAGGTTGGTCAGAACCCCCGTACCGATGCCCAGGGTTACCGACGCCACCGCCGTTGCCAGAGGGCGAGATATCGTCATGCAAGAGTCATACCCGTCAAATGACCTGAATGCTATGGTCCCTGAATGGGGGAAGAGGTCAACATACGTTCCGGTTTGGGGGCGTTGCGTCCGGCGGGAATCGCCGACGCCCTGGCCGAGATCCTGGACGGTTACCTGAGCGGCCGTATCACCGGCGAGGAATGCGGCGCCCGCCTGGCACGGCTTCCCGAGGCCGCCCCCCTCACCGAGCCCGTGACCTTCACCGGGCAGCGGGTGCGCGGCCGGGTCGTCGTGGGTCCGGCGGCGGTGGACGGCGCGCGGACAGCGGTGGCCCCCGGAGTGACGAACACGATCCAGACCCACGGTTCCGAGCTGCGCGACATCAGCCAGTTCGCCTTCCAGAACTGCACGATCCTGCTGCAGGCCCGGCACCCGGCCGACGTGCCCACCGCGCCCATGCCCCGCGCCCCCCGCCTCATCGGCCGGGACGCCGTCCGCGACACCGTCATCGCCCGGCTCCTCGCCCCGGACGGACCCGTGGTCACCGCCTGCTGGGGCGCGCCCTGCACCGGCAAGACCGACCTGGTGCGTGCCGTCGGCTGGGACATCCGGGTCCGCGCCCACTTCCCCGGCGGCGTCCTCTACGCCGAACTCGGCGGCGTCGGCCGCGACACGGACGTCCTCACCGGCTGGTGCCGCCAACTGGGCCTGAGCCTCGACGGCGAGGTGCCGATCAAGCAGGCGGCCGAACTGATCCGCACCCGCCTGTCGACGAGCCCCGCGCTGCTGGTGGTCGACGATGTGTGGCCCCAGGACCAGCACGTCACCGCCCTGGTGCTGTCCTGTGTGCCACCGGGCAGCCGGGTCCTGCTCAGCAGCCGCAGCCGGGACACCGCCGGCGAGTACACCACCGACGGCCTGCTGGAGGTCCCCCCGGTCGACATCGAGGCCCGGCTGGAGATCCTCCGCCTGCATGCCTCCTTGGTCGTCGACGCCGAGCCCGAGGCCTGCGCCGCGCTCGCCGCGTCGCTGGGCGGACTCGCGGGCGCCGTCTCGTTCGCCGGCCGGCTGCTGGCCCGCGCCCAGGGCTCCGGGCACCCCGCGCAGGACCTGCTCACCACCTGGCGCGACCGGCTGAGGGAACTGCGCGGCCTGACCGCCCACCCCGCCCTGGACAACAGCGGCTCCGCCTCCCTGGAGGCGCTGATCAGCCTCGGCTACGACAGACTGCCGTCCGCGGTGCGCGCCCGCGCGGCGGAGCTCGCCGTATTCGGCCCCGTCCCCCTCGACTTCGACTTCGCGGCCTTGTGCGCCGTATGGGGCAGACCGCACAGACGGCGCTTCGGGATGTCGCTGCGCAACGGCTCCGCCGACGACAGGGACCGGGCCTTCCCCGAGCCCGTGCCGCTCCCCGCCGAGACGGCCACCGCCTGGGGCCGCGCCGTGGTCGACAACGGCCTCGTCGAGTACGACGCACGCCACCGCCGCTACCGCATCCACGAGGTCGTGCACGCCTACCTGCTCGCCCGTCGGCCGCCCGCCGCGGCCTACGAGAGACACGCCGCCCACTACGAATCCCTGCTGCGCGACAACGCGCCCGCCTGCCGGACCGAAGGCGGCCGCGCCGCCCAGGCCGTCGCCCGGCTGGACAGCGGCTACGGCCAGCTCAAACAGGTAGCGCAACGAGCGGCGCGGCGCTGGGAATCCTCCCCGCGCTGGCGCGGGATCCTCCTCGACCTGCCGGACCTGGCCGCCGACTACTGCGCCTGGCGCCGCCGTTACGCCGACCTGGCCGACTGGACCCGCAGCGCCGTCGAGGCGGCCGAGTCGTCCGGGGCACCCGGCGAACAGCGCATGATCCTCTACGAGTGGCTGGCGAAGTCCGCCGCGAAGATCGGCCGTCCGCGGGAGGCACTGGACTGCGTCGACCGGATGATGGAGCTGGACCCCGACCGCCTCAGCGACACCGAACTGCGCTACCAGCGCGCCCTGCTGCGCCGGATGGCCGGTGACCCGGCGGACGTGGGGGAGGCCTACGAGGCGTACCTGGACGAGGTCAGGCTGATCTACCCGGCCATCTCCCTCATCACCCACCTGGGCAACTACGCCAACTACCACCGGGACAGCGGCAGACGCGAGAAGGCCGCCGACGTCCTCGCCGAGGCCGTCGAACTGGCCCGCTCCATCGACCTCGCCGAGCTGTCCCTGGAGGACGCGGACACCGTGCTGCGCATCTGCGTGGGCTACGCGGACGACTGCGAGGCCCTCGGCAGACCCGAAGAGGCCCAGGAGGTCAGGGACTTCGCCCGCTCCGCCTTCCCCGACCACCACGACGGCATCGTCCAGGCCGAGGCCGTCACCGACCGCTGGGTGGCCGCCGAGAACGAGGAACTGGGCGCGATCGTCACGCGGGGCGGGCTGGCGGAGCTCCTGCAGTGGGCGGAGGTGGCCCGCCGGTACGAGACCCCGGCCATCGAGGTCCGGGCGCTGACCGGGATCGCCGGGTCCCTGCTGCACTGCGGACGCGAGCGCGAGGCACTGCCGCACACCGACAGGGTCCTGGAGCTGCTGGACTCACCCGCCGCCGCGCAGGCCTACGACGAGGTCTACCGCGCCGGCGCCCGCGCGCTCGTCCTCGGCATCCGGGCCAAGGCCCTGTGCGCCCTGCGCCTCGACCACGCGGAATACCGGCGGACCCTGCGGGACTGGGCCGAACAGGCCGCCAGGGCCGGGGACACGAACACCGTCGTGGAGGCCCGCAGCACCCTCGTCCTGCTCGACTACGAACGCGGCGACCAGACCGCGGCCCGCTCCGAGTGGGAGCGCACGCAGACGGCGGCGGAGGCCGAAGGCCCCCCGGAGGAACGCGACAGACGCCTGTCGTACACGGCCTGGCTCGCCGCACTGCTGGCGGTCGACCGGGGGGACCTGGCGTACTGCGCCGACCGGCTCGACCTCGCGGAACGGCTCGCCGAGCCGGACTCCCCCTTCCTCGGGACCTTCTTCGTCCTGCGCATCTGTCTCCTGGGCTTCGACGGCAGACGCGACGAAGCCCTCCGCGTCCTGGAGGAGATGCTGGCCCGGACGGACGAGCAGGCCCACGGCCTGGGCCATCGCGCCCTTGCGCTGGCCCACTTCGGCGTGGGGGACGAGGAAGCGGCCGCCCGCAGTCTGCGGCGGGCACGGGAACTGCACGAACGGGACGCGGAGGCTGCTGCCACGGCCCTGAAGGAGCAGGCCCGGCTCGAAGTCCTCAAGGTGCGCGTCGAGTTGCTGTTCCTGGAACAGGAACGGGCGAACCGCGACGCGCGGGCGCGGTCCCTGGCGGCCGAACTGCTCGAAGAACTCCGCGCCACCCTCGGACGCCTGCGCTGGTCGGACGAACGTGCCGAGGAACGTCCGTGGTACGACACGGTGGCCTGGCCCTCCTCCCACGCGACCTTGGTCGGCGCGCTGATGGCGATGGCGGGGGATGTCCCGGCCGGAGAGCGCATCCTGCGCGAGCAACTGGCGGCCACGGCCCGCAACGGCCAGGCCCTGGAGCACGTGGAAGCCCTGATCCGCCTGGGCTGGCTCCTCCACCACGCGGGCCGTGCGGCGGAGGTCGCCCCGCTGCTGCACCGCCGCCTGGCCCAGGCCGACCCCGTGACGCGGGCACAGCGTCGCCTGGTGGACGAACTGCTGGCCCCCTGCACACCGACGACCCCCACCGCGTCCACGCCGCCCACCGCGGCCGAGGAGACAGCCATGAACGACTCCGGGACCACGGCAGCAGCCCTCGCGACCCGCACCGTGGCCGCGCTCGCCCCCGACCTGCCCGAGCTGCACGCCCGCACCGCCGTCGCGAACGGCCTCCCGTCCGCCCGGGTGTGGCAGTGGCTCACCGGCCGGTACGGGCACGACGCCGTGCTGTCCCGCTCCTTCGACCTGCTGGTCCTGGACACGGGCAGCAGACCGGCCGCCGAGGCCTGCGCCGCCCGGCTGGCACACCTGCTCACCGGCGACGACCAGGGCCGCGCGCACCTGGCCGGGATGCTCACGAAGGACGTCGTCCAGTCGGTCACGGCCACCCGGCACTCACGGGCCGAGGACATCACCATGCGTGCCGACGGCGACAGCGAGCTGACCGTGACCGCGGACGACAACTCCGTGGTCAAGGGCGTCCGTATGGAGGCCCGGCGGAAGAAGTGACCCTCCGCCCTCCGGGCCTATTCCGCCGCCCCCGCATCGCACGCCTGCCCCCGCAGCGCCCGCGCCAGGTCGTCCCGGGCCTCCAGGACCAGGCGACGCAGGGCCGGGGCCGCGTCCGGGTGGGTGTCGAGCCAGGTGTCCGTGGCGTCGAGGGTCTCCTGCGACTCCTGGAGGGAGGGGAACAGGCCCGACACCACGAGCATGCCGATCTGGATGGACCGCTGCTCCCACACCCGCTCGATCGCCGCGAAGTACTTCGGCGTGTACGGCGCGGTCAGCTCCCGCTGCGAGGCCCGCTCGAAGCCCGCGATGGTCGCCTCGACCAGGGCGTTGGACAGCTCGTCGGACTCCACGACCTGCGCCCACGCCTGGGCCTTGACCGCGGCCTGCGGACGGGCCGCCAGGCAGCGCACCTGGTGGCGCTTGCCGGAGGCGGTGTCGTCGCGGGCGAGTTCGGCGGCCAGCTCCTTCTCGCCGACCACGTCGTGCGCGGCGAGCGCGTCGAGGAACGCCCAGCGCAGCTCCTGGTCGACGTCCAGGCCGGGCAGGGTCACCGTGCCGTCCAGCAGCCCGGTGAGTTGCTCGAAGTCGGAGGGCGACTCGGCGGCGCGGGCGTAGAAGCGTGCCCACGCCAGCTGGTGCTCGCTGGCCGGCTCGGCCGCCCGCAGTTCGCGCGCCGCGCCCTCGGCGAGCAGCCGCCCGGCCACCGCGCGGCGCTCCGGGGCGGTGTAGTGCACGGCCGCCGACTCCGCCCAGGCGTGCAGCATCTGCAGCACGCCGATGTCGGTCTCCTTCGCCGCGAACCGCAGCACCAGGTCGATGAACTCCCGCGCCGGCAGCAGCGCGTCCCGGGTCATGTTCCACAGCGCCGACCAGCACAGCGCCCGCGCCAGCGGATCGGTGATCGAGCCCAGGCCCGCGCGCAGCGCCGCCAGCGAGGTCTCGTCGAAGCGGGTCTTGCAGTACGTCAGGTCGTCGTCGTTGACCAGCACCAGGTCCGGCGCCTCGGCCCCGGCCAGCTCCGCCACGACCGTACGCGGGCCGTCGACGTCGGCCTCCACGCGCGCGTACCGCTCCAGCGCCTCGCCGTTCCTGCGGTACAGGCCCACCGCGACCCGGTGCGGGCGCAGCTCGGGGTGCGACTCGGCGGCCTCCTGCAGCACCGCCAGTTCGGCGACGCGGCCCTCGGCGTCCAGCAGGACCTGCGGGGTGAGGGAGTTGACGCCGGCGGTCTGGAGCCAGGAGCGCGCCCAGGCGGCCATGTCCCGGCCGCTGGTCTCACCGAGCACGGCGAGCAGGTCGCCGAGCCGGGTGTTGCCGTAGGCGTGCCGCTTGAAGTAGCGGCGGGCGCCCTCCAGGAACGCGTCCTGTCCGACGTAGGCGACGAGCTGCTTGAGGACGGAGGCGCCCTTGGCGTAGGTGATGCCGTCGAAGTTGAGCTTGGCGTCCTGCAGGTCGCGGATGTCGGCGGTGATGGGGTGGGTGGAGGGGAGCTGGTCGGCGCGGTACGCCCAGGCCTTGCGGCGGTTGGCGAAGGTGATCCAGGCGTCGGTGAAGCGGGTGGCGCCGACGTTGGCGAAGGTGCCCATGAAGTCCGCGAAGGACTCCTTCAGCCACAGGTCGTCCCACCACTCCATGGTGACCAGGTCGCCGAACCACATGTGCGCCATCTCGTGCAGGATGACGTTGGCCCGCGCCTCGAAGGAGGCCCGCGTCACCTTGCCGCGGAAGATGTACTCCTCGCGGAAGGTGACCAGGCCCGGGTTCTCCATCGCGCCGAGGTTGTACTCCGGCACGAAGGCCTGGTCGTACTTCCCGAACGGGTACGGGTAGTCGAAGTGGTCGTGGAAGAAGTCCAGGCCCTGCTTGGTGACGAGGAACACGTCGTCGGCGTCGAAGTGCGGCGCGAGCCCCTTGCGGCACATGGCGCCGAGAGGGATCTCCAGCGTCGTACCGTCGTCGAAGGCGCGGGTGTAGGTGTCGGTGACGTAGTGGTATGGACCGGCCACCACGCAGGTGATGTACGTCGAGATCGGCTTGGTCTCCGCGAACCGCCACACCCCGTCGGCGAGCCGTCCGGCGCCGTTGCTCCACACCGTCCAGCCCTCGGGCGCGCGTACCTCGAAGCGGAACGGGGCCTTGAGGTCCGGCTGCTCGAAGTTGGCGAAGACCCGGCGGGAGTCGGCCGGCTCGTACTGGGTGTACAGGTACACCTCGCCGTCCTCGGGGTCGACGAAGCGGTGCAGGCCCTCGCCGGTACGGGAGTAGGCGCACCGGGCGTCGACGACCAGCTCGTTGTCGGCGGCCAGGTCCTCCAGGGCGATGCGGGAGCCGTCGAAGACCTCGCTCGGGTCGAGGTCGCGGCCGTTGAGGGAGACCGCGGTGACCTCGGGTGCGATCAGGTCGGCGAAGCTGGTGGCGCCGGGCTCGGCGCAGCGGAAGCGGATCGTGGTGACCGAGCGGAAGGTGCGCGGCCCGTCGGAGGGGTCCGCGCCGACCGCGGAGCGCAGGTCGAGGGAGATGTCGTACCCGTCGACGGACAGCAGTGCGGCCCGCTCCCGGGCCTCGTCGCGGGACAGATTCTCACCGGGCACGGGGGTCACTCCCTCACAGGGTGTTCAGTATGCGGACGATGGAGATCTTCGCACGGCGGGGGGAAGCGGGGCAGCGGGGGAATGCGGGACGCGGTGTCGGGTGTTGCGACTTTCAAACACCGCTTCCCGAGGAGACGCATGTCCGAGACCGTGACGATGCCCGCGAAGACTCCCGTCGACTTCTGGTTCGACCCGCTGTGCCCCTGGGCGTGGATGACCTCCCGCTGGGTGCTGGAAGTGGAGAAGCTCCGTGACATCGAGGTCCGCTGGCACATCATGAGCCTCGCCGTCCTGAACGAGCCCAAGCTCGACGAGCTGCCCGACGAATACCGGGAGCTGCTGGAGACCAAGGCGTGGCAGCCGATCCGGGTGGTCACGGCGGCCTGGCAGAAGCACGGCTCCGAGATACTCGGCCCGCTGTACACGGCGCTCGGCACCCGCATCCACAACGAGGGCCAGGGCCCGACCCGGGAGGCCGTCGCCGGCGCGCTGGCCGACGTCGGTCTGCCCGCCGACCTCATCGGGTACTTCGACCAGAAGGACTTCGAGTTCGACGCCGAACTGCGCGCCTCCCACAAGGAGGGCATCGACAAGGTCGGCCAGGACGTCGGCACCCCGGTGATCGCGGTCCCCGGTGACGACGGCGAGCAGATCGCCTTCTTCGGACCGGTCGTCACGCCCGCCCCGAAGGGCGAGGAGGCGGCCCGCCTCTGGGACGGTACCCTCGCGGTCGCCTCGGTCCCGGGCTTCTACGAGATCAAGCGCACCCGTACGAAGGGCCCGGACTTCAGCAACCTCTGAGCCGGCGCCGGGGTCAGAACCCCTCGGGCAGATTGCCGCCCACCTGCCAGTTGTCCTTCCGCTGCACCCGTCGGCAGCCCGGTGTGGTGCAGCGGTGGTAGGCCTGCGGCCGGAACTTCTCGGCTCGCTCGCCCGGGTACTTCTCGACGACGGCCCGGGTGGCCTCGGCCTCTTCCCCGGTCAGATCCCGGAACCGCCGCAGCGGCCCCCGGCAGGTCGGATTGGGACACCGCACATCGCCCACGCGGACCTCCTCCACGCACGGAAGAACAGCAGCGTAGGCGTTGTACCCCCGCCTCCGGCACCCCGGAACCGGCCCTGCCGGGGGCGCGCCTCGGACAGCCCTCCCGGTGGGCGCCCCCCGTAGCCGGAAGCCCCCGCGAGTCACGTCCTCGCGGGGGCTTCCGTTTCTTCTGCCTGCCCGCGTGAAAGGTGAGAAGACGATCACGAGGCAGGACACTCACGCCGTACGGCGGCTCAGGGCGCCAGCAGCAGGACGTCCACGCGGGACCTGGCGGCCTCGTAGCGACGGGCCACGTCCTGCCAGTTGACGACCTGCCACATGGCCTCGATGAAGTCGACCTTCTGGTTCCGGTACTGCAGGTAGAAGGCGTGCTCCCAGGCGTCGAAGACCAGGATCGGCGTGGACCCCTGGCCGACGTTGCCCTGGTGGTCGTAGACCTGCTCCACGATCAGCCGCCCGCTCAGCGGCTCGTACGCCAGCACACCCCACCCCGAACCCTGTGTGGTGGCCGCCGCCCTGGACAACTGCGCCTTGAACGCGGCGAAGGACCCGAAGGACTCGGTGATCGCGTCGGCCAGCTCACCCACCCCGTCGGCGGCCAGCGGCTCACCGCCGCCGCCCTCCTTCGGGCCGGTCATGTTCTGCCAGTAGAGGGAGTGCAGGATGTGCCCGGACAGATGGAAGGCCAGGTTCTTCTCCAGTCCGTTGAGCGCCGCCCACGCCTCCTTCTCCCGCGCCTCCGCCAACTGCTCCAGCGTGTCGTTGGCCCCCTTCACATACGCCGCGTGGTGCTTGTCGTGGTGCAGCTCGATGATCTCGGGGCTGATCACCGGCGCCAACGCCGAGTAGTCGTACGGCAGTTCGGGCAGCGTGTAGACGGGCATGCGTGGACGTCCCCTCCGGGCCGGGCTCTTATTGCAAGCTATTCGCAATAACAACCTAGCAGCAAAAAGCCCCCGCGCCAGAGACACGGGGGCTTCGGGGGTGTCGCCGGGAGGTCAGGCCTCCGACGCCCGCTTGCGCTGCCAGGCGTAGCCCACCACCGCGAGGAACAGCGTCATTGCGCCGGTCGAGTACAGCTGCACACGGGTGTCCGGCTCGCGGGCCATCAGGACGAAGACCACCGCCATACCGGCCAGCGCCACCCACGTCAGCACCGGGAACGCCCACATGCGCACTGTCAGCCTCTCCGGCGCCTCGCGCTCCAGACGGGCGCGCAGCCGGAGTTGGGACAGGGCGATGAAGATCCAGACGACCAGGATGACCGCGCCGATCATGTTCAGCAGCCAGGGGAAGACATCGTCCGGACGCCAGTAGCTGAGCCGCACACAGGCGAAGCCGACGACCGAGGAGGCGAGCACGGCGACGCGCGGCACACCGGACGTCACCCTGCCCAGCACCGCCGGTCCCTGCCCGCGCTGCACGAGGGAGTACGCGATGCGCGAGGAGCCGTAGATGTTGGCGTTCATCGCGGAGAGCAGGGCCACCAGCACGACCACGTTCATCAGCTGACCGGCGCCGGGGATACCGAGTTCGTCCAGGGCGGCCACGTACGGGCCCTTCTCGACGACCGCCTTGGAGTCCCAGGGGACCAGGGTCACGACGACCGCCATCGAGCCGATGTAGAACAGGGCGATCCGCCACATCGCGGTGCGCACCGCGCTGGCCACGCCCTTGACCGGGTTCTCCGACTCGGCCGCCGCGATGGTCACCGTCTCCATGCCGCCGTAGGCGAAGACCGAGGCCAGCAGGCCGATGATCAGGCCCTCGCCGCCGTTCGGCAGGAAGTCGGTGAGGTTCGAGGCGCCGGGGGAGTCCGTGCCGGGCAGCACCCCGAGCACGGCCAGTGTGCCCAGCACCAGGAACAGGGAGATCGCGGCGACCTTCAGCGCGGCGAACCAGAACTCGAACTCGCCGAAGTTCTTCACCGCGGCCAGGTTCGTGCCGCAGAACACCAGCATGAACAGCGCCACCCAGACCCACTCCGGCGTGCCCGGCAGCCAGCCCGTGACGATCTTCGCGGCGCCGATGCCCTCCAGGCCGACGGCCGTACAGAGCAGGACCCAGAAGGACCAGCCCGCGGTGAACCCCGCCCACGGTCCGAACGCCCGCTCGGCATGCGCCGAGAAGGAGCCGGAGGACGGATACGCGGCCGACATCTCACCCAGCATCCGCATCACCAGCATCACCAGGAGACCGGAGAGGGCGTAGGCGACGACGATCGAGGGTCCGGCGGCGGCGATACCGGCGCCGGAACCGACGAACAGTCCGGCGCCGATGACACCGCCGAGGGCGATCATCGACAGATGGCGCTGTTTGAGGCCGTGGGAGAGGGAGACGTCGTCCTTGTGGGCCGGCGTCTCGGTGGTGGTGCTGGGCATGGGCGCGGTTCGTCCAATGCGTGAGATGGGCAAAACCCCGTCAGTCTGAGGGCGTTGTCCGCTCAGAAGCAGCGGCAGCCCACTATCCGGACAGGTACAGGACAGAGCGTACGGGACTCCTCACCGCTCCCGGTTGGCGGAAACCTACAGATCGGCCGCCACCTCTTTCGTGACCTGCACGTCCTCACCTCAGTGACCGGTGTCACGTTAGCCACGGCGCTTTGTACGGAGCCCACCAAGCCCACGTTCCGGCCTTTGTCGACCACTGACGGTGATCGTCCCGCCGCCCCTGGGATAGCGTCGCCGTGTCCCGAACTGCCCTCCTCCCCGCGGAGTCCCCATGAGCACCGCCGCTGTCGCCGCCCCCGCCCGCACCGGGCACGTCCTCGCCGACCTGCTGCCCGCCTCCCGTGTCCGGGACATCGCACTGGTCGTCGGCGGCGCCGCGCTCACCGGTCTCGCCGCCCAGATCGCCGTGCCGGTGCCCGGCTCCCCGGTCCCGGTGACCGGCCAGACCTTCGCCGCGCTGCTCGTCGGCACCACCCTGGGCGCGAGCCGCGGTGTTGCCGCGCTCGCCCTCTACGCGCTCGCCGGTCTCGCCGGTGTGCCGTGGTTCGCGGGCGGCAGCCACGGCATCGGCGTCTCCTTCGGCTACATCCTCGGCATGATCCTGGCCTCCGCCGCCGTCGGCGCCCTGGCCCGCCGCGGCGCCGACCGCTCGATGCTGCGCATGGCCGGCACGATGCTGGTCGGCGAGGCGATCATCTACGCGATCGGCGTCCCGTACCTGGCCCTGTCCGCGGACCTGTCGGCCTCCGCGGCGATCGCGGCCGGGCTCACCCCCTTCCTCATCGGCGACGCCCTCAAGGCGGCCCTGGCCATGGGCCTGCTGCCCACCGCCTGGAAGCTGCTCAAGAAGTAACGGCTCCTCCGAAGAGGCTCGCCGGGGTCGCACACCGCCTCGACCTCGGCGAGCCTCTTCTCGTTTCCCCGGTCGGAACCGGCAGGTCCTAGTTCTCCTGCCGCACCGGACGCCGGAACTGGGACCACCACAGCCCGGCCGCGCCCGCGGCGATCAGCGCCGCCCCGGCCGCGCCCAGCGGCAGCACGTCCCGCTTGGCTCCGGTCTCGGCCAGCTCGTCACCGCCCGGGGCCACCGGCTGGTTGTCGGTGCCCAGAAGCAGCGGGGTGGCCGGGGCGTTCGGCGACGGGTTCGTCGTACCGAACGGCACCGGGCCCTGCTGCCAGAAGGTCTTGTCCCCGGTGGCGGTCTGGACGGGCAGGCAGATCCTGCCCTTCTTGCTCAGGTCGTACGTCGCCTCGACGTCGTACGACTTCGAGTCACCGGCCGCGAGATTGTCCAGCGCGCAGGCGAATCCGCTGTTCGAACCCTCCGGCAGATCACCTTCGGCAATTTCCGAACACCCCTGCACATTTGTGACCGTGAGGCCCTCGAACCCGACGACAAGTAGCCTGATCTTTCCGCTGTCCTCGGTCCCTTCGTTTTTCACCGTGGCGGTGATCGCCGTTTCCTCCGACGCGTTGTCGACCGAGATCTTCTCGGGCAGAGTCGTGGTGAGTTCCACGCCCGCCGGAGCCTCGTCGACGGCCTTTCCCCCCTTGCTGCTCTGAGGTCCCTCGTCATCCGCGGCGGCGGTGAACGGAAGGATCATCACTGCCGAAATAGATGCTGCGACCAGCGATCCCGCAATGGTCGTCCTACGACGAGAACTCATGTTCGTCCCCCTTGGCTGCGCCTGAATTCGCAGTACTTGAAGAGGTACCACAAGATTTCTCCGCACTATGCTTGGACGGCGCGAAGTGTGACCATCGTGTTTCAATCGGACAGGCGCAGTGGGGATTTTGAGGGGGTGCAGCGGATTGCCGGGAAATACGGGAAACACGAGGAGCGGTGGGATTCCAGGGTTGCTGGTGACCGGGCGCTATCGGTTGGTCGAGAGTATTGGCCAGGGAGGAATGGGGCGGGTGTGGCGAGCCGCCGACGAAATTCTCGACCGGCCGGTGGCGATCAAGGAAATCCGGATCGACGGCCTCGACGCCGAGGACACCCGCACCCGCCGCGAACGCACCCTGCGCGAGGCCCGCGCCACCGCCCGCATCGACCACCCCCACGTGGTGCGCGTCTACGACGTCGTCGACGAGGGCGAACGGCTCTGGATCGTCATGGAGTTGGTCGCCGGCCGCTCCCTGGAACGCCTCATCACGGAAACCGGCCCGCTGAACCCCGCCGAAGCGGCCCGTATCGGACTGGGCCTGGTCGCGGCGCTGCGCCAGGTCCACGAACGGGGCGTCCTGCACCGCGACATCAAGCCCGGGAACGTCCTGGTCGAGGAGAAGGCCCGGCGCGTGGTCCTGACCGACTTCGGCATCGCGGCGATCCAGGACGCGAAGGCGCTGACCATGGTGGGCATGCTGGTCGGCTCCCCCGACTACATGGCCCCCGAACGCATCTCCGGCCGCCCCCAGGGCCCCCCGTCCGACCTCTGGTCCCTCGGCGCCACACTCTGTGCGGCCCTGGGCGGCCGCTCCCCCTTCTCCCGCGACACCACCCTGGCCACCCTCCACGCGGTCCTCTACGAGGAGCCCGAACTCCCCGCCGCGGCGGGCCCGCTGACGGACGTCCTGACATCCCTGCTCCGCAAGGAACCGGAGACCCGCCCAGGGCTGACGGAACTGGAGTCCGCCCTGCACGCGGTCGCGTTCCCGACGCCTACGCCGACTGTGACGGTGGGGGTGGGCGACACACCAGGGGAGTCGAGGGAGCCGGAGGAGCCGGGTGCCGACGGGGGCCAGGAAGGGCCCGGGGCGGCCCCGGAGGCGGCGGCGGTCGCGGATACGGCATGGCCGGAACCGGCGGCACCGGAAGGCGTGGCGGAGGTCCGGACGACGGCCCTGGTGGAGACGACGGAGCCGGAGACGGGGGAGCTCCCGGGCGCGGAACGGCTTGAGCGGACGGCCGCCGGACCGCGGAGCCCCGCTCCTGAGGCGGCGGCCCCGACCCCGACGGCCACGACCGCTCCGACGGCACCGTCGGAACCCGTCGACGCCCCTCCCGCCCCCGAAGAACCCCGCCCCACCAGGCAGTTCGGGCGGCGCAGTGGGCCCCGTACGCCCAACGCGTCCACCGAGGCCGCTTCCGGGGCGGCGCGCTTCGAGGTGCGGTCGGAGAGCAAACCGCCCGTGGCGGTGAACGCCGACGCACGGACGGAACTGCGCCCCGCGCCGACCGGGCAGGCACCGGGCCGGCGCCGTACCGGAGTGCTCGCGGCCGTGGCGCTGGTCACCGTCGGAGCGGTCGTGGCCGTGGTGATCGCGCTGAACTCGGGCGGTGCGCCGGAGGACGGCAAGGCGAAGGGGGGAACGACGACGTCCTCCGCCTCCCCCTCGCCCACCGTCGAGGGCACCTCGCGCCCGCGGAGCCTGCCGCCCGGCGCCCGTACGGAGGCCGGGGGGTTCGCCTGGGTGACCCCGGACGGCTGGCGGCGGGACGTGAAGACCGGCGCGGAGGTGCACTACACCTCGCCCGACGGCAAACAGGAGCTGGTCGCCAAGTCCTCCCTCGCCCGCGGCGACCTGATGGAGACCTGGCAGACCTCGGAACAGAACGCCCACCAGGGCCAGGCGTACCGGAAGATCCGCCTGGAGAAGACCACGTTCCGCGGCTATCCGGCGGTGGTGTGGGAGTACACCTTCACCCTCCAGGGCGTCCCCTGGCACGCACAGCTGCTGGGCTTCAACGAGAAGGGGAAGTCGTACCAGATCAACACCTGGTACCAGCCGGACATAGAGGAGAAGGCCCTGCAGACGTACGAGTCGGTCAAGGACAGCTTCACCATCCTCTAGCCCCTCGGAACAAGCGAGAAGGGGGCCCCGCAGGACCCCCTTCCGTGCGGCGTGCCCGCAGGCTCAGCCGACGTCGACCTTCACCGCGTCGGAGTCGGGGTCGCGCTCGACCGGCCCGGCGGCGTCGGGACCCGCGGCCCGGCGGCGGCTCTTCGCCCGCTCCCGGACGAACGCCACGGCCAGCACCAGCGCCGCCACCAGCAGCGACAGCAGGACCGTCTTGCGGCCGTCGTGCTCGGTGTCGGTCAGCATGTAGCCGAGCACGAACACGATCAGCGCCGCCGTCGCCCAGGTCAGGTACGGGTACAGCCACATCCGCACGACCAGCTTCTCCGGCGACTCCCGCTGGATGATCTTCCGCATGCGCAGCTGCGAGAAGCAGATCACCAGCCACACGAACAGCGCCACGGCACCGGAGGAGTTGACCAGGAAGAGGAAGACGGAGTCGGGGAACTCGTAGTTGAAGAACACGGCCAGGAACCCGAACGCGACGGACGCGAGGATCGCCGTCCGCGGCACACCCCGCCCGGTCGTGCGCGCGAACGCCTTGGGCGCGTCACCGCGCTGGCCGAGCGAGAAGGCCATCCGGGAGGCCGTGTACAGACCGGAGTTGAGGCAGGACAGCACCGAGGTCAGCACGATGAAGTTCATGATCTGACCGGCGTGCGGGATGCCGAGCGAGTTCAGCGCGGCGACGTAGGAACCATCCTTCGCGATCGCCTTGCTGTCCCAGGGGAGCAGGGACACCACGACGAGGATCGAGCCGAGGTAGAAGACGGCGACACGCCAGATGATGCTGTTGGTGGCCTTGGTGACGGCCCGCTGCGGGTTCTCGGACTCGCCCGCGGCCAGCGTGGCGATCTCGCTGCCCATGAAGGAGAAGACGACGAGCAGTACACCGGTGAGGATGGCGCCGGGCCCGTTGGGCAGGAAGCCGCCGTGCGAGGTGAGGTTGCTCAGACCGGCCTGGTCGGAGTCGACGCCCGGCAGCACGCCGAACACCGCGAGCCCGCCGATCACGATGAACGCGGCGATCGCGACGACCTTGATCCCGGCGAACCAGAACTCGAACTCGCCGTAGGAGCCGACGGAGACCAGGTTGGTGGCGGTCAGCACCACCATCACGATGAGCGCCCAGGCCCACTGGGGCACGGCGGGGATCCACCCCTCCAGGATCACCGCGCCGGCGGTCGCCTCCACGGCGAGCACGACGACCCAGAAGAACCAGTACAGCCAGCCGATGGAGAAACCGGCCCAACTGCCGAGGGCGCGGTCGGCGTGGGCGGAGAAGGAGCCGGAGGTCGGGTTGGCGGCGGACATCTCGCCGAGCATCCGCATCACCAGCACCACGAGCGTGCCGACGAGCGCGTACGACAGGAGGATGCCCGGGCCCGCGGTGGCGATGCCCGAGCTCGATCCCACGAACAGTCCGGCACCGATGACGCCGCCGATGGCGATCATCGACAGATGCCGGTTCTTGAGCCCTGCCTGAAGTCCGTTACCGGGGTCGCCGGTGGAGGTCATAGGGGGGATTCCTTTGCGCCTGGTGAGCATTTCCCCGTACGAGCGGAGTACGGGTCGGAACGGATCGGTCCAGTGAATCGGAGGTCATCAAGGATTTGAACCTTCGAATCCATATCGTTACTTGAGGTTTCCCTGAGGTTGTGCGATTCTGCTCACAGTTTTCCGGGGCCAACCCCGGGGCAGCTGCCCGAAACCGTCCGTGCCACACTCGTCACATGCGCGTGTATCTCGGCTCCGACCATGCGGGCTACGAACTCAAGAACCACCTCGTCGAGTGGCTGAAGGCGGCGGGCCACGACCCGGTCGACTGCGGTCCCCACATCTACGACGCCCAGGACGACTACCCCCCCTTCTGCCTGCGCGCCGCCGAGCGCACGGCAGCCGACCCCGAGGCCCTCGGCATCGTGATCGGCGGCTCCGGCAACGGCGAGCAGATCGCGGCGAACAAGGTCAAGGGCGTCCGCGCGGCTCTCGCCTGGAGCGAGGAGACCGCGGCCCTGGGCCGCCAGCACAACAACGCCAACGTGGTCGCGGTCGGCGCCCGCATGCACAGCCAGGACGAGGCGACGAAGTTCGTGGAGACGTTCCTGAACACCCCGTTCTCCGAGGACACCCGCCACATCCGCCGCATCGACATGCTGTCGACCTACGAAACAACAGGCGACCTCCCCCCGATCCCCCCGCACCACCCGCAGCAGTAAGACGGGCCGCGCTTGAGAACGCCGGGCGGCACTTCCAGCCCGTCCGGCGCTTGAGGACG
>NZ_FLSP01000088.1 GCF_900091315.1 Streptomyces sp. DI166 | reverse complement strand
CCGGCCCCACCCACCCGCCGAAGGCGCCACGCGCACCCCCGTCCACCCGCGCAGGCCGCCGCAGGCACCCGGCCCCACCCACCCGCCGAAGGCGCCACGCGCACCCCCGCTCACCCGCGCAGGCCGCCCGCACCAGCCCGCACCAGCCCGCACCCGCCGGTACTCGCCAGACCCGCCCCTGCCCGCGCTGTCCCGCACCGGCACGCACCGGCACGCGCCGGCCCGCACCAGCCCGCTCCGGCCCGTGCCGGTTCCGGCGGTGGGTCCGCGGTGTCAGTGGGGCGTGGCAGGATCGGGGGCGTGGCAGAGACAGCATCGAAGAAGACCGAAACGAACCCCGGCGGCGGCCGTCCGCGCCTGATGCTCATGGACGGGCATTCCCTGGCCTACCGCGCGTTCTTCGCGCTGCCCGCGGAGAACTTCACGACCGCGACCGGCCAGCCGACGAACGCGATCTACGGCTTCGCGTCGATGCTGGCGAACACCCTGCGCGACGAGGCGCCCACGCACTTCGCGGTCGCCTTCGACGTGTCCCGCAAGACCTGGCGGTCCGAGGAGTTCACCGAGTACAAGGCGAACCGCTCCAAGACCCCGGACGAGTTCAAGGGGCAGGTCGAGCTGATCGGTGAGCTGCTCGACGCGATGCACGTCTCCCGCTTCGCGGTCGACGGCTTCGAGGCCGACGACGTGATCGCCACGCTCGCCACCCAGGCCGAGGCCGAGGGCTTCGAGGTGCTGATCGTCACCGGCGACCGGGACTCCTTCCAGCTCGTCAGCGAGCACACCACCGTGCTGTACCCGACCAAGGGCGTCTCGGAGCTGACCCGGTTCACCCCGGAGAAGGTCTTCGAGAAGTACGGGTTGACGCCCGCGCAGTACCCCGACTTCGCCGCCCTGCGCGGCGACCCGTCCGACAACCTGCCCGGCATCCCCGGCGTCGGCGAGAAGACCGCCGCGAAGTGGATCAACCAGTTCGGTTCGTTCGCGGAGCTGGTCGAGCGGGTGGACGAGGTCAAGGGCAAGGCCGGCCAGAACCTCCGCGACCACCTGGAGGCGGTCAAGCTCAACCGGCGCCTCACCGAGATGGTGCGTGACGTGGAGCTGCCCAAGACGGTCGCCGACCTGGAGCGGGCCCCGTACGACCGCAAGGCCGTCGCGTTGGTCCTGGACACCCTGGAGATCCGCAACCCGTCCCTGCGCGAGCGGCTGCTCGCGGTCGACCCCGGCGGCCAGGAGGCCGAGGAGACCCCGGTCGTCACCGACGGCGTGGAGCTGGACGGCCGCGTCCTCGGCACCGGCGAGCTGGCCCCCTGGCTCGCCGAGCACGCGGGCGCCGCCCTCGGCGTCGCCACCGTCGACACCTGGGCGCTCGGCGCCGGCTCGGTGGCCGAGGTCGCGCTCGCCACCGCCGACGGCCCCGCCGCCTGGTTCGACCCCTCCCAGCTCGACGAGGCCGACGAGACCGCGTTCGCCGCCTGGCTCGCCGACGCCGAGCGCCCCAAGGTCTTCCACAACGCCAAGGGCGCGATGCGGGTCTTCGCCGAGCACGGCTGGATGATCAACGGCGTCACCATGGACACCGCCCTCGCCGCCTACCTGGTCAAGCCGGGCCGCCGCTCCTTCGACCTGGACGCGCTGTCCCTTGAGTACCTGCACCGCGAGCTGGCCCCCGCCGCCACCGCCGATGGCCAGCTCGCCTTCGGCGCGGACGACGCCGCCGAGGCCGAGGCGCTGATGGTGCAGGCCCGCGCCGTCCTCGACCTGGGCACCGCCTTCGAGGCCCGTCTGGAGGAGGTCGGCGCCGCCGACCTGCTGCGCGACATGGAGCTGCCCACCTCCGCCCTGCTGGCCCGCATGGAGCGGCACGGCATCGCTGCCGACCGCGCTCACCTGGAGGCCATGGAGCAGATGTTCGCCGGTGCCGTGCAGCAGGCGGTGAAGGAGGCGCACGCGGCGGCCGGGCACGAGTTCAACCTGGGCTCGCCCAAGCAGCTCCAGGAGGTCCTCTTCGGTGAGCTGGGCCTGCCCAAGACCAAGAAGACCAAGACCGGCTACACCACCGACGCCGACGCCCTGGCCTGGCTCGCGGGCCAGACGGAGAACGAGCTGCCGGTGATCATGCTCCGTCATCGCGAGCAGGCGAAGCTGCGGGTCACCGTCGAGGGCCTGATCAAGACGATCGCGGCGGACGGCCGGATCCACACCACGTTCAACCAGACCGTCGCCGCCACCGGCCGGCTGTCCTCCACGGACCCGAACCTGCAGAACATCCCGGTCCGCACCGACGAGGGCCGCGCCATCCGCCGCGGGTTCGTGGTCGGCGAGGGCTTCGAGTCCCTGATGACGGCCGACTACAGCCAGATCGAACTGCGCGTGATGGCGCACCTCTCCGCCGACGAGGGCCTCATCCGGGCCTTCACCTCCGGGGAGGACCTGCACACCACGGCCGCCTCCCAGGTCTTCGGCGTCGAGCCCGACGCCGTCGACGCGGAGATGCGCCGCAAGATCAAGGCCATGTCCTACGGCCTGGCCTACGGTCTGTCCGCCTTCGGCCTGTCCCAGCAGCTGAACATCGAGGCGGGCGAGGCCCGCGCCCTGATGGACGCCTACTTCGAGCGGTTCGGCGGCGTACGGGACTACCTGCGCCGGGCCGTCGACGAGGCCCGCGCCACGGGCTACACGGCGACCCTCTTCGGCCGCCGCCGCTACCTGCCCGACCTCAACAGCGACAACCGCCAGCGCCGCGAGGCGGCCGAACGCATGGCCCTGAACGCCCCGATCCAGGGCACCGCGGCCGACATCGTCAAGATCGCCATGCTCAAGGTCGACGAGGCCCTGCGCGAGGCCGGTCTGAAGACCCGGATGCTGCTCCAGGTCCACGACGAAATCGTGCTGGAGGTCGCCCCCGGCGAGCGCGAGCGGGCCGAGGCCCTGGTCCGCGAGCAGATGTCCCAGGCGGTCCGCCTGGACGTCCCGCTCGGCGTCTCGGTGGGCGTCGGCCCGGACTGGGAGTCGGCGGCGCACTGAGCGCACAAGCCGCAGTAGCAGGGGCGCGGGTGACCGGCGACGGTCGACCCGCGCCCCGCCTGTCCCACCTGAGAACGTCTCACCGCAGCACGAGCGGCTGCTCCTCGCGCACCGGCACCGGACGCCACACCCGGACCGCCACGGCGTACACCAGCACGCCCACGAACAGCCCGGCGCCCGCCCCGAAGCACAGCGTCGGAATCAGCTCCCACGGCTTGGCGCGCGACCCCCAGTAGTCCCACCAGCGCACCGCCCGCACCACCGCGCACACCGCCGGAACCCCGACGAGCGGCACCCCGGCCAGCCACCGGTCCCGCGCCGACAGCACGGGCACCCCGGCCGCGCCGCCCCCGCCCCCGCCCCGCCGCAGCGCCACCGCCACGAACACCGCGATGACGACCGCGGCGACCGCGGAACCTCCGTACTGCAGGTACCAGTACAGGGGCGACCCCGCGATCTCCTCGCCGAGGACCGGGAACAGCCGCATGCCCCAGCGGTCGAGATGCGTGAACGCGTCCCACACCACATGCGTCAGCGAGCCGAGCACAGCGGAGACGTACCACCACACCACGAGTTCAGGCCGCACCCGCGCCCGGGGCGCACCGCAGCGCAGCAGGGCCGCGGGCCGCTCCTGGCGGGCCCTGGGCAGCAGCGCCACCAGGGGCTCGCGCACCAGCAGCCAGAGCCCCACCAGCGCCCAGGCGAGCACCACATCGACCGTGAGCACACCGGCGAAGGAGTGCGTGACGTCCCCGAACTCCATCGCGCCGGGCACGGCGCTGGCCGCGTAGTAGGTGAGATCGGGGCTGAAGGACCCGGCCACGAGGACGGCCGGGAGCAGTCGGCCCCGGCCGGTTCCGTCGGTCCGTACGGCGGGCAGCACCGCCGCCGCGTGGCTCAGGGTGAACGGCACCGGGTCTCCTTGCTGACAGGCTGATCGACCCGCTCAGTATCACGTATGGCCAAGCGGTGAATATCGGAGGTGAACGGGTGCCCGTGGCGCGGAAGTTGTCGTAGGGTCACTTGGTCGGCGTGCGGGGCGCGCGGCCGACACGACGGACAAATACGGACGGATGAGCCGCGGCGCACCACCGAACGGCCGTAAGAACGCAACCCCGGCGGCACATCGTTCGTCACAACAGGGCGACGGGACAGACAGAGACGGGCGCTCGGGCGTCCACGGGAGGGGTTCACTCTATGTCGGCGCAATTCGGCAGGCGGCTGTACAAGGGTGCGGCCACCGCCGCCGTCGCCGCGCTCGCGGTCGCGGCGCTGTCCGGCTCCCAGGCTCCCGGAGTGACAGTCGACGACCAGGGCAGACGGACCACCTCCGACGCCACCCCGTCCCCGGACGCGGCCGCCGACGACAGCGCCACCGGCAACTCGCCCTATTACACGGACCTGCCGCCCCTGGACAGCCCCAAGCCCTCGCCGAGCGCGGGCGGCACGGACGGCGGCGGCACCACCGATTCCGACTCGGGGATACCCGCGACCGTCCTGGACGCCTACCAGCAGGCCGCCGCCAAGCTCCAGGAGTCCAAGCCGGGCTGCAACATCCCCTGGGAGCTGCTGGCGGCCATCGGCCACGTCGAGTCGGGCCACGCCCGCGGCGGCAAGGTGGACGCCGACGGCACCACCATCTCGCCGATCCTGGGTCCGCAGCTCAACGGCAACGGCTTCGCCAACATCAGCGACACCGACAACGGCGCCTACGACGGGGACAGCTCCTACGACCGGGCCGTGGGGCCGATGCAGTTCATCCCGTCCACCTGGGAGTGGGCGGGCCGCGACGGCAACGGCGACGGCAAGAAGGACCCCAACAACGTCTACGACGCGGCCCTCGCCGCCGGCCACTACCTGTGCCGCTTCGGCTGGGACCTGTCCGACGCGCGCGACCTGCGCAGCGCGATCCTGAGCTACAACAACTCCACGGACTACCTGAACACGGTCCTGGCGTGGCTGGAGCACTACCGCAAGGGCGTCGACGAGATCCCCGACGGCACCGGTACGGTCCCGGAGGACCGCAGCGACGAGGTGATCTCCACGAACCCGTCGCCGAGCACCCCGGCGCAGCCCGGCACGCCCTCCACGCCCCCGAGGACGACACCGCCCGGGACCAAGCCGCCGGCCACCCCGCCCCCGACGACACCCCCGACGACGCCTCCGCCGGCCAAGCCGCAGACGCCCACCGAGTCGGTGCACCACCTGGAGGACGCCGGCACCGAGGAGCTGAGCGCACGGGCGGGCGACGCGTTCGCGGAGCGGATCAGCACCCGCGCCGAGACCAGGTCCGGCAAGGGCGTCGGCAAGGTGCGCATCCGCTTCACCGTCGTCGGCGACACGGATGCCGTCTTCACCGGCGGCGAGAAGGTCGCCACCGCCCTCACCGACAGCAGCGGCACCGCGGTGGCGCCCGCGCTCCAGGCGGGCGGGAAGACCGGCGAGTTCAAGGTCCGGGCCACCCTCATCGGCCGCTCGGTCACCGCCGTCGAGTACCGGGCGAAGGTCACCGAGCGCACCGCCGACGCCCTGGCCCGCACCACCGAGACCGAGCTGACCTGCGTCCCCGGCGGCGAGTTCGCCGAGAGGGTGAAGGTGAAGGCCACCTACAAGGGCGCCGTCGCCGACGGCGTCGCGGCCACCGCCACCCTCATCAAGTCCGCCGAGGACGCGACCGAGAACGACAAGGGCCCCTACTTCAAGGACGACGAGGACAAGCCCGTACGCACCCTCACCGGCCTGAAGACGGACAAGGACGGCCTGATCGAGCTGCCGAAGCTGTACGCGGACGAGAACCCCGGCACGTACGAGCTCGTCATCACGCTGGCGGGCGGCGCGAAGGTCACGGTCAAGCTGACGGTGGCGGAGGCCGAGGAGGGGACCGGCGAGGAGACCGAGACCCCCACACCCTCCGCGAGCCCCAGCGCCTGACCCCCGCACAAACCCGGACGGCGCCCCTCCGCGCGGAGGGGCGCCGTCGTCGTGCGTGACCTGTTCTCATCTCGTCCCCCCGTTGCTACGGTGCCCAAAACTGACGACCTATCAGTTTCGGCCTGGGGAGGCACCGTGCGCGCCCTGATCGCCGCCGCGACCGGTCTCGCCGTCGCGCTCGCCCTGGTGTTCACCCTCACCGCGCTCGGCACACCGAGCGGCGAGACCTCCCCGAAGCCGCTGCTGAGCACGGTCCCCGCACACCCGTAACCGCCCGGGAGGGAGGCCGAGATGCGCCGCAAGGTCAGTCTGATCCTGCTCGCCCTCGCCGTGTTCTTCGCCGCGCTGTCCCCGATGCTGCGCTGGTACGCCTTCCCGCGCCTGGCCAAGGTCCCCGCCGACCAGTACCAGGACATGGTCCTGGAGGCGAAGGACGCCACCCTCCTCGACTACGGCACCATGAAGGCCCGCACGGTCCCCAAGGTCACCATCGTGCAGACCCTCAAGGGCAACGTGGAGGAGTCCGAGCGGATCGAACGCACGGCGGGCCGTGACGTGGTCGTCTGGGACAGCCTCTCCTACGTCGAGGGCCCCGACGGCGAGATGGTCTCCCGGATCCCCGAGCGCTACATCTTCGACGCCCACACCCAGGAACCCGTCCACGCCACCGGCGAAATGGTCGACGGCGACCCGGTGCGCCGGGAGGGCATCGAGTTCAAGTGGCCGTTCCTGACCGAGAAACGGGACTACGAGTACTTCGACGCCCAGACCCGCACCTCCGCCCCCATCCACTACAGGGGCACCGAGGACTTCCGCGGCGTCGAGGTCTACTACTTCGAGCAGACCGTCCCGTGGACGAAGGTCCCGTACCCCAAGCAGCTGCCCGTCGAGGGCATCACCGCCGAGGCCCTCGCCGACACCGGAACCACCCGCTGGTACACCACGGTCCGCAAGTTCTGGGTCGAACCCGTCACCGGCGCCCCCGTCTACGGCGAGGAGATCCACCGCGAGGAGCTGCGCGGCGGCACGCTCCTGGGCGACCGCGACAAGGTCACGGCGTTCGCCGGACACGTCAAGATGCGCGAGGACTACATCGAGTACACGGTCGACCTGGTCAAGTCCAACCGCACCCTGGTCCTGCTGATGACGACCTATCTCCCCTGGGGCTTCCTGACCCTGGGCATCCTCCTGCTCGCCCTCTCCCTCTATCTGGAGGCCCGAAGCCGCCGCCCCAGGAGCCGGGCGCCGAAGGAGGCGACCGAACCGGAGCCGCTCAACGCCTGAGCCGCGTCCCCTCGTCGCCCTCCTGACGCCGGGCCCGAGCCGCGGTGTGCCGCGTGGGCTCGGCCGTCGCCGGGTCCTCCGGCCACGGGTGCTTCGGGTACCGGCCCCGCAATTCGGCGCGTACGCCCTTGTAGCCGTCCTTCCAGAAGGACGCGAGGTCCGCCGTGACCGCCGCGGGACGCCCCGCGGGGGACAGCAGGTGGACCAGCACCGGCACCCCCGCCACCGTCGGCGACTCGTGCAGCCCGAACATCTCCTGGAGCTTCACGGCGAGCACGGGCTGCTCGGGATCGGAGTAGTCGAGGCGGATACGGGACCCGCTGGGGACGGTCAGCCGCTCCGGTGCCAGTTCGTCCAGGCGGGCCGCCTCGCCCGACGCCCACGGCAACAGACGTCCCAAGCCCGCCCCGGCATCGATCCGGCCCAGATCGGCCCGCTTCCGCGCCCGGCTCAGCTCCGGTTCCAGCCACTCGTCCACGCGCGCGTGCAGCGCGTCGTCGGACACGTCCGGCCACGGGTCGCCCAGCCGCAGCCGCAGGAACGCCAGCCGCCGGCGCAGGACGACCGCGTCCGGCGACCACCGCAGCAGGCCCAGCCCCTCCTGCCGCAGCCCCTCCAGCAGGGCGGCCCGCACCAGGCCGGGGTCGGGGTCCCGAAGCGGCCGTACCGTCAGTTCGATCGCGCCCAGGCGTGCCACCCGCCGCGCCACCACGTCACCGTCGGCCCAGTGGACCTCCTCGCCCTCCGTACAGAGGGGAGCGGCGGCCGTACGGGCCGTCTCCTCGTCCACCACCGCCGCGAGCTGCACGCGCGCGTGCCCTTTGCCGACCGGGCGGTCCGCCACCGCCACCGCCAGCCAGGAGGCACCCCGCAGCGGCGAGCCCTCCCGCAGCTCCGCCCGCGTCCCGGACGCCATCAGCACCGAGCCGCCCTCGACCCTGCCGACCCGCTCGGGGAACGCCAGCGCGGCCACCGTCCCGGCCAGCGCGTCGTCCGCCTCCACGGCCTCCGACGTCCCGCGCAGCCGCCGTACCTCCGACCGCCAGCGCCCCGCGTACGCGTCACCGCCGCGCCGGGCCGCCCGCAGCGCCGCCGCCAGGTCGTCCCCGTAGTCCCGGGGGGCCTCCTCCGACAGCAGGGCCACCACCTCCGCGCCCGCGCCGTCCGTGTCCAGCAGCGCCCGCCCCAGGCGCGGGTGCAGGCCGAGGCCGGCCAGGCGCACGCCGCGGTCGGTCGCCCTCCCCTCCTCGTCCACCGCGCCGATCGCCGACAGCACCGCGCGGGCCGCCGCCATTGCCCCGGCGGGAGGCGGGTCCAGCAGGGCCAGACCGGACGCCGACGGGTCTCCCCAGCACGCCGCCTGCAACGCGAACGCCGTCAGGTCCGCCACCTTGATCTCGGGGGAGGGGAAGCGCGGCAGACGCACGTCCTCCGCCTCCGCCCAGCAGCGGTACACCGCTCCCGGCGCCTCACGCCCGGCCCGGCCCGCCCGCTGGCGTCCGGCGGCCTGCGAGGCGCGCACCGTCGTCAGCGCGCTGAGCCCGCGCGCGTGGTCGACACGGGGCTCCCGCGCGAGGCCGGAGTCGACGACCACCCGGACGCCGGGGACGGTGAGAGAGGACTCGGCCACCGAGGTCGCCAGCACCACCCGGCGCCGGTCGCCGCCCGACAGCACCGCGTCCTGGACGGACGCCGGGGCCCTGCCGTGCACCTGGAGGATCTCCACCCCAGCCAGGTCCCCGAGCTGCCCGGCCACGCGCGCGATCTCGCCGACGCCGGGCAGGAAGCACAGCACGTCCCCCGTCCGCTCGGCCAGCGCCCGCCGCACCACCGACGCCACGTGCGTCAGCAGCGCCGGGTCGACCCGCATCCCGTGCGGCGGCCGGACCGGACGGGCGGGCGGCGCCCACACGGTCTCCACCGGGTACGAGACACCCTCCGCCTCGACCACCGGGGCATCGCCCAGCAGCCGGGACCAGCCCTCCGCGTCCGTCGTCGCCGACGCGGCCACCAGCCGCAGCTCCGGGCGCAGCGCCTGCCGCACGTCCCACAGGAAGGCCGCCGTCGTGTCCGCGTCCAGATGCCGTTCGTGGACCTCGTCCAGGACGACCACGTCCACCCCGGACAGCTCCTGGTCGCGCTGGAGCCGCTGGAGCAGCACACCCGTCGTGACGACCTCCACGCGCGCGTGCCGCCCGACGACCCGCTCCCCGCGCACCGTGTAGCCGACGCTGTCGCCGACCTTCTCGCCCAGCAGCCACGCCATCCGCCGGGCGGCGGCGCGGGCCGCGATCCGGCGGGGCTCGGCCACGACCACGCGCCGGGCGGGCGCGGCCTCGTCCAGCAGGCCCGCCAGGGCCAGCGGGACCAGGGTGGTCTTGCCGGTGCCGGGCGGGGCCACCAGGACCGCCGTGCCCCGGTCGTCCAGGGCGTCGGTCAGGGCGGGCAGGGCGCTGCGTACGGGAAGGGCGTCCAGGGCGTCGTAGCGGATCACCCGCCCAGTCTCGGACACGGGGACGGGCTCAGTCCCGTACGCAGACGAAGATCGCCGTGCCCGGGATCAGGTTGCCGCGCAGCGGGGACCAGCCGCCCCACTCCGCCGAGTTCCAGGCCGGCCACTCCGGCTCCACCAGGTCGACCAGGCGCAGGTCCGCGGCCACGATGTCACGGATGCGGTCGCCGATCGTGCGGTGGTGCTCCACGTAGACCGCCCGGCCCTGCTCGTCCTGCTCGACGTAGGGGGTGCGGTCGAAGTAGGAGGCGGACACCGACAGGCCCTCGGGGCCGGGCTCGTCCGGGAAGGCCCAGCGGATCGGGTGGGTGACGGAGAAGACGAACCGGCCGCCGGGGCGCAGCACCCGCCGCACCTCGCGCAGCACCAGCACCGGGTCCGCGACGAACGGCAGCGCGCCGTACGCCGAGCAGGCCAGGTCGAAGGAGCCGTCCGCGAAGGGGAGCGCGCCCGCGTCGGCGCAGACCAGCGGGAAGGAGCCGCCGATCCGCAGCGCGTGCTGGAGCTGGCGGTGGGAGAGGTCCAGGGCGACCGGGCGGGCGCCCTGCGCGGCCAGCCAGCGCGAGCACTGCGCGGCGCCGGCGCCGATCTCCAGGACGTCCTTGTTCTTCAGCTCCTCCGGCGGGCCGAGCAGCTCCGCCTCCACCTCGTCCAGGCCCTCGGGGCCCCAGACGAAGCGGTCGTCGCCGAGGAAGGTGCCGTGCTCGACCTGGTACTCGTCCGCGTTGCGGTCCCACCAGCCCCGGTTGGCCCGGGAACTCTCCGCGACCCCGGCGGCACGCCGAGTGGCCTCCGGCTCGGCCTCGGAACCGGACGCGACCTCATTGGATACGGACTCTTGGATGATCGGCTCCCTCGTCGTACTCTTCCGTCACCTGAACGGCGCGGCCTCCCGGCGGCGTCACGAAAGGGGCGGCTTGGGCCCTGCGTGGCCTTGGGAGACAGTTTGTGTGCCGGGAATGCGGCGATCCGCCCCGGGTGTGCGCCTTCGCGCATTGACCCTGCCCGGCTGCCCCCGTATGCTACAAGTTGCGCTGCGGGCCTGCGCACCTCAGACGTAGCAGGCTGCGCTCGCATCTGTTGTAGTCCCCTCGGTTGTCGAGGCGCCGTCGCCAGTTAGCTGGTGGGGCGCTTCCTTGGCTGTCCGGCTTCTTCAGAGCGATACGGGCTCCCGGCGTAGCAGTACCTACGACTTCAATGTCCGTACCGGAGCCCTTTCCCACATGACGAGCAGCACCGAGACCACCGCCACCACCCCGCAGGTAGCGGTCAACGACATCGGTAACGAGGAAGCTTTCCTCGCCGCGATCGACGAGACGATCAAGTACTTCAACGACGGCGACATCGTCGACGGCGTCATCGTGAAGGTCGACCGGGACGAGGTCCTGCTCGACATCGGTTACAAGACCGAAGGTGTCATCCCGAGCCGCGAGCTCTCGATCAAGCACGACGTCGACCCGAACGAGGTCGTCGCCGTCGGCGACGAGATCGAGGCCCTGGTCCTCCAGAAGGAGGACAAGGAAGGCCGCCTGATCCTCTCGAAGAAGCGCGCCCAGTACGAGCGTGCCTGGGGCACCATCGAGAAGATCAAGGAAGAGGACGGCATCGTCACCGGTACCGTCATCGAGGTCGTCAAGGGTGGTCTCATCCTCGACATCGGCCTCCGCGGCTTCCTCCCGGCCTCCCTGGTCGAGATGCGCCGTGTCCGCGACCTCCAGCCCTACGTGGGCAAGGAGCTCGAAGCGAAGATCATCGAGCTGGACAAGAACCGCAACAACGTGGTCCTGTCCCGCCGTGCCTGGCTGGAGCAGACCCAGTCCGAGGTCCGCCAGACGTTCCTCACCACCCTGCAGAAGGGTCAGGTCCGTTCCGGCGTCGTCTCCTCGATCGTCAACTTCGGTGCCTTCGTGGACCTGGGTGGCGTCGACGGTCTGGTCCACGTCTCCGAGCTGTCCTGGAAGCACATCGACCACCCCTCCGAGGTTGTCGAGGTCGGCCAGGAGGTCACCGTCGAGGTTCTCGACGTCGACATGGACCGCGAGCGTGTCTCCCTGTCGCTGAAGGCGACCCAGGAAGACCCGTGGCAGCAGTTCGCCCGCACCCACCAGATCGGCCAGGTCGTGCCCGGCAAGGTCACGAAGCTGGTTCCGTTCGGTGCGTTCGTCCGCGTGGACGAGGGCATCGAGGGTCTGGTCCACATCTCCGAGCTGGCCGAGCGCCACGTGGAGATCCCGGAGCAGGTCGTCCAGGTCAACGACGAGATCTTCGTCAAGGTCATCGACATCGACCTGGAGCGTCGCCGGATCTCGCTGTCCCTCAAGCAGGCCAACGAGTCCTTCGGTGCCGACCCGGCCGCGGTCGAGTTCGACCCGACCCTGTACGGCATGGCCGCGTCCTACGACGACCAGGGCAACTACATCTACCCCGAGGGCTTCGACCCCGAGACCAACGACTGGCTCGAGGGCTACGAGAAGCAGCGCGAGGAGTGGGAGCGCCAGTACGCCGAGGCGCAGCAGCGCTTCGAGCAGCACCAGCAGCAGGTCATCAAGTCCCGCGAGGCCGACGCCGCTGCCGCGGCCGAGGGCGGCGAGGCTGCGGCTCCGGCCGCGACCGGTGGCTCGTACTCCTCCGAGGGCGCCGACAACTCCGGCGCGCTGGCCTCGGACGAGGCGCTCGCCGCGCTGCGTGAGAAGCTGGCCGGCGGCCAGAGCTGACGCTCGCTGAGCAGCACTAGCTCCTGACTGAGGGGCCGTACCTTCCGGGGTACGGCCCCTCAGTGCTGTCCGTGAAGATCACGGCTGCCGTCTCCGCCGGGAATGCCCACGCCCGCAAGGGCGTTGTGGGTAGGGAACACAAGGAGGAGCGGTCACTGTGCTTGATCCGCAAGGTTTGTACGCATGGGAGCCGAAGGGCCTGGCCGTCGTCGACATGGCCTTGGCACAGGAGTCGGCGGGCCTTGTCATGCTCTACCACTTCGACGGATACATCGACGCGGGTGAGACCGGCGACCAGATCGTCGACCGGCTGCTCGACTCACTGCCCCACCAGGTCGTCGCCCGGTTCGACCACGACCGGCTGGTGGACTACCGGGCCCGCCGACCGTTGCTGACGTTCAAGCGCGACCGCTGGACCGCCTACGAGGTCCCGGCCATCGAGGTACGACTCGTCCAGGACGCCACCGGCGCCCCCTTCCTGCTGCTGTCCGGACCCGAGCCGGACGTGGAGTGGGAGCGCTTCGCCGCCGCGGTCCAGCAGATCGTGGAGCGGCTCGGCGTGCGGCTCTCGGTGAACTTCCACGGCATCCCCATGGGCGTCCCGCACACCCGTCCCGTGGGCCTCACCCCGCACGGCAACCGCACCGACCTGGTCCCCGGCTACCGCAGCCCCTTCGAGGAGGCCCAGGTGCCCGGCAGCGCGGCCTCGCTGCTGGAGTACCGGCTGATGGAGGCCGGCCACGAGGTCCTCGGCGTCGCCGCGCACGTGCCGCACTACGTGGCTCGTTCCCCGTACCCGGACGCGGCCCTGACCGTCCTGGAGGCCATCACGGCCGCCACCGGCCTGGTCCTGCCCGGAGTCGCCCACGCGCTGCGCACCGAGGCCCACCGCACCCAGACCGAGATCGACCGGCAGATCCAGGAGGGCGACGAGGAGCTGGTGGCGCTGGTCCAGGGCCTTGAGCACCAGTACGACGCGGCGGCCGGGGCCGAGACCCGGGGCAACATGCTCGCCGAGCCCGTGGACATCCCGTCGGCGGACGAGATCGGCCGCGAGTTCGAGCGGTTCCTGGCGGAGCGGGAAGGCGACAACTGACGCCCGAGCGGCAGGCCCTAAGCTCTGCTCCATGCTGAAAGTGGGGTTGACCGGCGGTATCGGGGCCGGGAAGAGCGAGGTGTCACGGCTCCTCGTGGAGTGCGGTGCCGTGCTGATCGACGCGGACCGTATCGCACGGGAGGTCGTGGCACCGGGCACGCCCGGCCTCGCGGCGGTCGTGGACGCGTTCGGCGAGGACGTGCTCGCGCCGGACGGGAGCCTGGACCGGCCCAGGCTGGGCTCCGTCGTGTTCGCCGACCCCGAGAAGCTGGCGGTGCTGAACAGGATCGTGCACCCCCTCGTCGGCGAGCGCTCCCGCGAGCTGGAGCAGGCCGCGGCCGAGGACGCCGTGGTCGTGCACGACGTACCGCTGCTCACCGAGAACGGGCTGGCGCCGCTGTACGACCTCGTGGTCGTCGTCGACGCGGACGAGGAGACCCAGCTCGACCGGCTGGTACGGCTGCGCGGGATGACCGAGGAGGACGCCCGCGCCCGGATGGCCGCCCAGGCCACCCGCGAGAAGCGCCGGGAGATCGCGGACATCGTCATCGACAACGACGTCCCCCTCGAACAGCTCCGGCAGCGGGTCCGCGAGGTGTGGGAGGAACTGCGGCGCCGGGCGGCCGAGGAATAGCGGCCCCGCGTCCGGGCGTTGATCCCGGCAGTGAGGGAAGGATTCTGCCGTGCCCGAGATCAGCGGTTCCACCGGACGTACTCCGGAGACCCATGTCATCGACTTCCGTGCCGCCGAGCAACTGCTCAACGCACGGGACCCGCGGGGCGCGGTGAAGCTGCTGGACGGTGTCATCGCCGCGCACCCCGAGAACACCGCCGCGCGACTGCTGCGCGCCCGCGCCTTCTTCGCGGCCGCCCAACTGCGGCCCGCCGAGCTGGAGTTCACCATCGTCCTGGAGCGCGAGCCGGACAACGCCTTCGCGCACTTCGCACTCGCCCGCACCTACGAGCGGCAGGGCCGCGACGAGCAGGCCGTACGGCACTTCCGGCTGGCGGCCGCGCTCGACCCGAACCCCCAGTACCGCAGGGCGGCACGCTTCGACGCCTGAACCGGCTCTCCCGGGGTCACGGGGATCAGCGGTCCTCGGGCGGGTTGTACGGGGGGATGTCGGGGCCCGGCTGGTAGTGCGGGCCCTGGCGGATGTGCCGCACGATGAAGGTCATGTCCACGGCCACGATCAGCGCGAGGACTCCGCAGGCCACTGCCCAGCCCGTACGGCCGGCGAGTGCGAAGGCCACGGTGCCGAAGACCGCCCAGACCAGCCCCCACACGCTCAGCCAGAACCGCGTGCGCAGCGGACTGCGCGCGGTCGTGGGTTCACTGCCGGTACGCATCGAAAACACCACTCCTCCTCTCGGACCGTACTCCTGGCGGCGGGGCGCGCCAAAAACGGGGCGCGTGCGGCGATGAGTTCCGCCGTGACCCACCGTCTATCCCTGTGACCGCGACACAAACGCCGATCACAGGAGACCGACCGATGTCCGAGACCACCGCTCCCGCCGCCGCCCCCGTCGTCGCCGAGTCCGCCACCGCGCGGGGGCGCCGGGCCCGGATCGCGCTGCGCGCCCTGCAGATCGTGCTCGCGCTGTTCTACGGCATCGCCAGCGCGCTGCCGAAGCTGATCGGGCACTCCTCGGCGGCCGAGGTCTTCGACGAACTGGGCTGGGGCAGCACCGGTATGTACACCATCGGCGCGCTCGAACTCGCCGGAGCCGTGGCCCTGTTGATCCCGGTGCTCCAGTCGGTGGCGGCGATCGCGCTGAGCGGGCTGATGGCCGGCGCGTTCGTCGTCTCGCTGACCGCCTTCGACGGCGAGAACGCGGCCACGCCGCTCATCCTGATCGTCCCGCTGGCGCTGATCGCCTGGGCGCGGCGCGGTTCCAACGCCGACCTGCTGCGGCTGGTGGCGCGCCGCCCGTGAGGCGGGTGCGCGTACGGCGACGGCCGTGCCCGGAATCGACCGGACACGGCCGCCGCCGCACGCGTGGGAGCCGTCGGCGTGGGAGCCGTCAGCGCTGGCCGGGGCGGCTGCTGCCCTTCTCCAGCGCGCGCAGGCGGTCCAGTTCGCGGCGGTCGCGCTTGGTGGGGCGGCCCGCGCCGCGGTCACGGACACCGGCCGGGGCGACCGCCTCGCGGGGCGGGGGCGGCGGGGAGTTGTCGACGTAGCACTGGACGGCGACCGGGGCGCCGACCCGCTTGCGGATCAGCCGCTTGACCACCACGATCCGCTCCCGGTTCTCGTGCCGCAGCCGTACCTCGTCGCCGACGCGCAGGGAGTGGGCGGGCTTGACCCGCTCGCCGTTCACCCGGACATGGCCGCCCTTGCAGGCGGCGGCGCCGAGCGAACGGGTCTTGATCAGGCGTACCGCCCAGATCCAGCTGTCCACCCGCACGCTCTCACCGGCCTGCGGGGCCGCGGCCTCGGCGGCGGCCACCGCGGCCGCCGTCCTGTCCTGGTCACCTTCGGAAGCTTCGGAAGCCATGCCCCGACCCTATCCGCTGGGCGGCCGGGCCGACCTGGCCTTTTCGCGGGGCTTACGGTGGAGCCATGGACGCCCTCGCCGCCCTCGACCGGCGGATCGCCGACTGCGGAGCCTGCCCCCGGCTGGTGGCCTGGCGGGAAGAGGTGGCGCGCACCAAGCGGGCGGCGTTCGCAGGGGAGACGTACTGGGGGCGCCCGGTTCCGGGCTTCGGGCCCGCCGACGCCCGGCTGCTGATCATCGGCCTCGCCCCTGCGGCGCACGGCGGGAACCGCACGGGCCGGATGTTCACCGGGGACCGCTCCGGCGATGTGCTGTACCGGGCGCTGTACGACGTGGGGCTGGCCTCGCAGCCGGGTTCCGTCGCCGCGGGCGACGGCCTGGAGCTGTACGGCACCCGCGTGACCGCCCCGGTCCACTGCGCCCCGCCCGCCAACAAACCCACCCCGGCCGAGCGCGACACCTGCCGTCCCTGGCTGGTACGGGAGCTGCGCCTGCTGCGCCCCACGCTGAGGTCGGTCGTGGTCCTCGGCGCCTTCGGCTGGCAGGCGGCGCTGCCCGCGCTGGCGGAGGCGGGCTGGACGGTGCCGAGACCCCGCCCGGCCTTCGCCCACGGCACGCGCGTGCCGCTGGACGGCCTGACCCTGCACGGCTGCTTCCACGTCAGCCAGCGCAACACCTTCACGGGCCGGCTGACGCCGGAGATGCTGCGGGAGGTGCTGCGGTCGGCGGCGCGGGAAGCGGGGCTGCTCTAGGCGCCGTTTCTCACTTGGCCGTCGGGCGCGGGCCGTTTCTCACTTGGCCGTCGGGCGTGGACCGTTTCTCACTTGGCCGTCGGGCGTGGGCCGTGAGATCGTCCGCGGGTGACCGAGACCGTGGGGGAATCGATTCAGCCGCGACCCGACGACCGCACCGCGTCCGCGCTGCGCTTCGCGGTGGAACTCGTCGCCTGGGTGGCGACTCCCTGGGCGCTGGCCGGCTGCTCGTGGCTGCTCGCCGTGGTGTCGGTGGTGCTCCTGATCGGCCTTCCCACATGCTTCTCCACCCCGGGCGACAAGGCGCACGTGATCGTCGCGGTGCCGGGCTGGGCCACGATCCTGCTGGTGCTGCTCCAGATCGCCGCGGCCGTGGTCTCCTCGTGGGCGGTGTGGCCCGCGTGGGCGGCGGGACTCGTGACCTTGACGGCCGTCGTCACCCTCTTCACCGAGCGCCGACGCTGGCGGTGGCTGCTCACGAGCGCCGCGTGAGCGGTCCCGGGGCCGGTGCTCAGTCCCCGTCGCCGAACAGGTGCCGCACTGTCGACTCGTAGTTGGCGCGGACGTGGCTCAGGGCGTGGGCGCGGGCCCGGTCCGGGTCGCCGGAGGCGATGGCCTCGTACAACTCGCGGTGCTCGGTGAGGAGTTGGGGCCACTCCTCGTTGCGGCGGGTCAGCCAGCGCAGGCGGCCGTCGACCGGTTCCATGACCGAGATCAGCAGGCTGTTGCCCGCCATGGCGAGGATGCGGTCGTGGAAGCGGGTGTTGATGTCGGTGATCGTCTCGGCGTCGTCGGCCTCGGTGGCGGTGGCGGCGGTCTCCAGCAGTTCGCGCAGCTCCGCCAGGGCCTCGGGGGTGGCCCGGTCGGCGGCCAGGCCGGCCGCGTAGACCTCCAGCGCCTCGCGCAGCTCGAAGAGTTCCTTGACGTCGGTCGGGGTGAGCCGGCGGACCACCGTGCGACGGGCGGACTCGAAGAGGACGAAACCCTCCGCGACCAGCGCGCGGATCGCCTCGCGCACCGGCACCCGGGAGACCCCGAACCGCTCGGCCAGTTCGCGCTCCACCAGTCGGTCGCCGGGGCGGAGGCGGCCGGCGATGATCTCCTGCCGCAGCGTGGCCAGGACGCGTTCGCGTACCGCGCCGAGGGGTTCGATCTTCGTCATGGGGCCATCTTCGCCGACTCCGGGGGGCTTTTACGGAGCGTTAACGGCAGCGATATCCGCCCGAACTGTTGACGGCGGGACTATGTCGGTTGTTTGGTATACCAAACGCGGTTGCCAAGCGTCCTCCTCCGTCCCCCTTCCTGGAGGCCCCGTGTCCCTCGCCGACCGTGCCGAAGCCACCGGCACCCCCGTGTTCGTCCCCGATCCCCGGCTCACCAACGAAGACCTCGCCCCCGCCGCCAAGCGGAACTGGAAGGTCTTCGACCTCTTCGCCCTGTGGATGTCCGACGTCCACAACCTCGGCAACTACACCTTCGCCGCCGGTCTGCTGGTCCTCGGCATGAACGTGTGGCAGGTCTTCACCTCGCTGCTCGTCGGCTTCGTGCTCATCTACATCGGCATGAACTGGATGGGGAAGATCGGCCAGCGCCACGGCGTGCCCTTCCCCGTCGTCAGCCGGATCAGCTTCGGTGTCTGGGGCGCCAACATCCCCGCCCTGATCCGGGCCGTGATCGCCATCATGTGGTACGGGATCCAGACCTACCTGGCCTCCGTCGCCGTCAATGTGATGCTGCTGGCCGCCTGGCCGGGCCTGGAGTCCTGGACCCACAGCTCCTTCCTCGGCCTGGACACCCTCGGCTGGATCTCCTTCGTCTCCCTCTGGCTGATCCAGGCGCTGATCATCAGTCAGGGCATGGAGTCGGTACGGAAGTTCCAGGACTTCTGCGGTCCCGCGATCTGGCTGGTGATGATCGCGCTGGCGGTGTGGATCCTGGCCAAGGCGGACTGGACGATCTCGCTGACCTCCACCCCGCACCCGGTCTCCGTGGGCGAGCAGTGGCGGCAGTGGTTCGGCGCGATCGGCCTGGTGCTCGCCACCTACGGCACGCTGATGCTCAACTTCTGCGACTTCTCCCGCTTCTCGCCCGACTACCGCACGGTCAAGCGCGGCAACTTCTGGGGACTGCCCATCAACTCCACCGCCTTCGTGGTGGTCTCGGTGATCGTCACCGCCGGTTCGCTGGAGGTGTTCGGCGAGGCCATCACCGACCCGGCGGAACTGGTCGCCGAGGTCGGCAACACCTGGGTGCTGGTGCTCGCGGCGCTGACCTTCGCCATCGCCACCATGGGCGTCAACATCGTCGCCAACTTCGTCTCCCCGGCGTACGACCTGGCCAATGTCTGGCCGCAGAAGATCACCTTCAAGGTCGGCGGACTGATCAGCACGGTGGCGGCGCTGGCCGTGACCCCCTGGAACCTCTTCTCCAACCCGACCGTCGTCAACTACTTCCTGGGCGGCCTCGGCGCCTTCCTGGGCCCGCTGTTCGGCGTGATCATGGTCGACTACTACCTGGTCAAGCGGGGCCGCGTGGACGTCGACGCGCTCTTCAGCGCCGAGCCCGGCTCGCGCTACTACTACCGCAAGGGCGTCAACCCCAAGGCGCTGTGGGCGTTCCTGCCCGCGGCCGGGGTCGCGGCGGTGCTGGCGCTGGTGAAGACCTTCAGCGACGTGGCGCCGTACTCCTGGTTCATCGGCACCGCGCTGGCGGCGGGCCTGTACCTGGCGCTGTGCCGCGACGAGCGGGCCGGGGCGGAGGGCTGAGCGGGTGCGCATCCTCGTCACCAACTGCAACACCACGCAGGGGATGACCGCGGAGATCGTACGAGGTGCCCGGGCCGCCGCAGGCCCGGGCACCACCGTGACCGGCCTGACCCCGCACTGGGGACCGGAGTCCGCGGAGGGCTGGCTGGACAGCTACCTCTCCGCGGCGGCCGTGATCGACGCGCTGCGGACCTACCAGGAGCCCTACGACGCCGTCGTCATGGCCGGGTTCGGCGAGCACGGGCGGGAAGGCGTACGGGAGTTGGTGGACGTCCCCGTCGTGGACATCACCGAGGCCGCCGCCCATCTGGCCTGTCTGCTGGGCCGCCGCTACGGCGTGGTCACCACCCTGGAGCGGTCCTGCGGGCAGATCGAGGACAGCCTGGAACTGGCCGGGGTCGGCCGCAACTGCGCCGCCGTGGTCGGCACCGGGCTCGGCGTACTGGAACTGGAGGACGCCGAGCGCACCGAGGCAGCCTTCCTCGCGGCGGCCGAGCGGGTGCGCGCAGCCGGGGCCGAGGTGCTGGTGCTCGGGTGCGCCGGAATGACCGGGCTGCAGCGGGCGGTGGGGGAGAAGCTGGGGATGCCCGTGGTCGACGGTGTCGGCGCGGCGGTACGGCTGGCGGAGTCGCTGGTGGCGCTGGGGCTGACGACCAGCAGGGCGGGCACGTACGCGCGTCCGCTGCCGAAGCGCCGCCAGTGGGGGCGCCGCCCGTGAACTACGGCCGCCACACGTACCGCACGTCCGGCTCCCGCTCCTCGTTGGCGCTGCCGTCGGTGCGTTCGACGGCGACGAAGCCGTGGCGTTCGTAGAAGCGGTGGGCGGGCTTGTTGACCTGGAAGGTCCACAGGTTCAGGCCGCGCGGACTGCGCTCCTTGGCGAGCCGTACGAACCGGTCGCCCAGGCCCCGGCCGCGCCAGTCGGGGGCGAGGTAGAGCTGGGAGAGCAGTTCGCCGTGCAGCACCATGACCCCGACGAGTGTGCCGTCGCCCGGGTCCGCGACCCAGGTCTCCTGCCGGGGCACGACGAACTCCCGGAAGTAGTCGCGGACTTCGTCGTCCGAGTGCGGGCGGACGACCGTGGGCAGCGCGGCGTCGAAGGAGCGCAGCCAGACATCAGCGGCGGCGAGCGCGTCGTCGGCGGTGGCCCGGCGCAGGGTGATCACCGTCCGGTCTCCGGTACGACCGCGGTGGCCGTGATCTCCACCAGTTGCCCGGTGTAGCCGAGGCAGGCCACGCCGAGGAGCGTGGACGAGTGCGGCCCCGCACTCAGCCCCGACGCCTCGACTACCTCCCACACGGCGGACAGCACGGAGGGCTCGCTGCTCACGACGTACACATCGGTGGAGACGACATGCTCCAGACCGCTCCCCACGGCGGCGAGCTGCTCCCGCAGATTGCGGATGACCTGCTCGGCCTGTGCCGCCGGATCCCCCTCCCCGACGATCTTCCCGTCCGCGTCCAACGGCACGGCCCCCGCCAGGAACGCCAGCCTGGTCCCGGCCTCGACGACGGACGCGTGCGAATAGGCGGGCGGCGGGAACAGGGCAGGACTGACAACACGCTTGATCACGGCGGCTCCCGGGGTACGGCGGACAGCGGGCAACCTACTGATCCTCGACCGGGAGAAGGCCTCACGCACCCGAATTTCCGCCCCGCCCCTTAATCGTTCGACACCACCACCCCACCCCCGGGACCCTGGACACCAGCCATGTCCAGAACCGCCCACCACACCCCGCCCCGCCGCCGCGCGGTACCGCCCTACTGGCCGAACGGCACGGCGGGCCCGTGCACCGCGCACTGGCTCACCGACCTGCGCTATTCCCGCCGGGAGTTGGCCCGGGCCGCACGCGAGGGGCGCCGCCCCCGCCCGCTGTGGGTACGGCGTGGCTTCGCCGCGTACGTCTACCCCCGGACCCTCGGCGTCCGGGGGGACAGCCCGTACGAGAGGCGCGCGAGGGCCGCGCTCCGGGCCTTCAGCCGGGCGGGGGTGAAGGACCTGCGGGCAGCGGGACCGGGCCGCCTGTGGGAAGCGGCTGCCGCGTTCGACCTGCCGCCCACCCGCCACCGGCACCGCGACCTGTGGGAAGCCTGACCCCTCCGGAGAGACCCGTGACCGACTTTCTCGACTCCGTCGCCGACCGGCTCGCCGGACTGCCCGGTGTGCGTGCCGTGGCGCTCGGCGGCTCCCGGGCCCAGGGGACCCAGCGGCCGGACAGCGACTGGGACCTCGCCGTCTACTACCGGGGGGACTTCGACCCGGACGATCTGCGGGCCCTGGGGTGGGAAGGGGAGGTCTCCGGGATCGGGGGATGGGGCGGCGGGGTCTTCAACGGCGGGGCCTGGCTGACCGTCGAGGGACGCCGGGTGGACGTGCACTACCGGGACCTCGATGTGGTCGAGCACGAACTGGCCGAGGCGGAGCAGGGGCGCTTCCGGGTGGAACCGCTGTTGTTCCATCTCGCCGGGATTCCCACCTATCTGATCGTGGCGGAGCTGGCGATCAACCAGGTGCTGAGGGGGGAGTTGCCGCGGCCCGACGGATATCCGGAGAAGCTGCGGCGTACCGCCTCCGCGCGCTGGCGCGACACCGCCCGCCTCACCCTCGCGTACGCCGCCGCCAATCACGCCCCCGCCGGGCGCCGCACCGAACTCGCGGGGGCCGTCGCCACCGCCGCGATGCAGACGGGGCACGCCGTGCTGGCGGCGCGCGGGGAGTGGGTGACGAACGAGAAGCGGCTGCTGGAGCGGGCCGGGCTGCGCGGCACCGACGCCATCATCGACGCCATCGGGGCGGCACCGTTGGAGACGGTGGCCGCCGACGCCGGGCGGCTGTTCGAGGGCGCGATGGCGGCGGCGTTGCGGTCATAAAGAACGTGGCTGCTGCACGCATTGTCACGCGGCGGTAATACGGGCGTACCGGAACACGTCACTTCATGATCTACCGTCGAACCCGTACCCGTCGCCCCGGCCACCGTCGCCCGAAGGCACCCGCCCTCGTCCGACAGGAGCCCCCGTGCCCCGCCCCGCACTCGCCCTGCCCCCCTGGATCGCCCACGCCCTGCGCACACAGCGCGGCCCCGTCCCGTGGAGCGCGGTCGTACGGGGCGCGCTGGGCGCCGGACCCCTGCTCGCGGCGGCCGTCGTCGCCGGTCACGCCTCCGTGGGTGTCGTGGCCGCCGTCGCCGCCATGCTCGCCGGGGTCGCCGACCGCCCCGGCAGCAGGCGGGCCGCGGTGCGCCGGCTGGGGGTGCCCGCCGTCGCGGGCGCCGCGGGCCTGGTGCTCGGCACCTACGGCGGGGAACTGCTCGGCGCCGTGGGACTCAGCGTGCTGTTCGCCGTCGTCGGCCTGGCCGCCGGCGGCGTCAGCGCCATCGGCCCCGTCGCCTCCACCGCCGGGACACAGTTGCTCGTCGCCTCCGCGATCGGCGCCGGAATGCCGCTGCCGGAACCGGGCTGGCAGCGCGGCCTCGCCTACCTCGCCGGCGCCGGATGGCTGATCCTGCTGCGGCTGGCCCTGCCCGGCCCGGGCTCCTTCGCCGGGGACTTCCGGTTCGACGGCGAACGGGAGGCCGTGGGTGCCGTCTACGACGCGGTCGCCGCACTCCTCGACGCCGCGGGCACCGACCTCGCCACCGCACGCCGGGCCGCGCTCACCGCCGCCCTCGACCACGCCCAGGACGCCCTCGCCGGACCCCGTCTGCGCCGCTACGCCTCCTCCGCCGCCGAACGCCGCCTGCACGCCCAGTACGCCGCCGCGCTGCCCCTCGCCGAGGCCGCCACCGCCCTCGCCTGGACCGGTGACGCCGTACCGGCGCGGGCCGCCGAAGGCCCCCGGCGCCTCGCCGCCGCCGTACGCGCGGGCACACCCACCGGGCCACTGCCCGCGCCCACCCGGAGCGCGCCCGCGCTGCGCGCCCTCGACGATGCCCTGCTGCACGCCGCCGAGGCCTTCGACCGGGCCGACGGCGGGGACCTGCACACCAGACGGCGCTCGCCCAAGGCACTGGCGCGCACGGTTCTCGGCGCGGGCGGCCGGGAGTACGGACTGCGCGTCGGCCTGTGCTTCGGCGCCTCCGCCGCTGTCGCCCAGGCGCTGCACCAGGCCCGCTGGTACGGCGAGCACCCGCACTGGTACTGGCTGCCCGCCACCGCCGTCTTCCTGGTCAAGCCCGATCTCGGGCCGCTGCTGTCACGGGTGCTGTGCCGGGCCGCCGGCACCGTGCTCGGGGCGGCCGTGTTCGCCGCCCTCGCCGCCGTGCTGCCCCGGCCGGACGGGCTGATCGCGCTGGTCGCCGTCAGCGGGGCGCTCATCCCCGTCGCCACCCGGCACTTCGCCGCCCAGACCGGAGTGGTGACCGTGCTCGTGCTCGCCCTGGTGATGGTCGGCGGTGAACCACAGGCCGCCGCGGGCCGCATCGGGGAGACCCTGCTGGCCTGCGTGATCGTCCTGCTGGTGGGGCACCTCGCGATGCCGGGCCAGCACGGCGGAGGAGTACGCGCCCGGCTCGGCGCCGCCGAGGAGGCGACGCACGCCTACCTCACCCACGTGCTCGGCGAGCCCCACGACCGCGCCGCCCGCTGGCTCCTGCGCCGCGAGGCCTACCGCACCCTCGCCGAGGCCCGCAGCGCCATCGCGCTCGCCTCCGCCGAACTGCCCCCGCTCGCCCGGCACTCGGCGGGCACCGAGAAGGTGGCCGGCGCCCTCGAACGGCTCGTGGACGCCACCACCGCCTGCGCCGTCCACCTCGACGACGCCGGCGCGCTCACCCCGCGCGACACCCGCCAACTCACCGGCCTGCTGGACGAACTGGCGCGGCTGCGGGCGCGCCGGGCGGGCTGAACGGCGGCGCGCCGCCCGCAGGTCGTCGTACGTTGGCCGTATGACGCCGACCGACGCTGACATCGTCATCACCGGGTGCACCGTCCTCGTCCACGACGACCAGGGCCGGGTCGGGTTCAGGGAGGACGCCGCGATCGTCGTGCGCGACGGGGCGGTCGAGGCGGTCACCGACGCCGCCGAGGTGGCGGAGCGCCCCGCGGCGGAGCGGATCGACGCGCGGGGGCAGGTGGCGATGCCGGGGCTGGTGAACTGCCACACGCACGCCCCGATGGTCGCCCTGCGCGGTATCGCCGAGGACCTGCCGCTGGAGGAGTGGTTCAACGACTACGTCTGGCCGGTGGAGTCCAACCTCACCGCGCGGGACGTGGAGTTGGGCGCGCGGCTCGCCTGCGCCGAGATGATCCGGGCCGGGGTCACCTGCTTCGCCGACCACTACTTCGCCATGGACGCCGTCGCCTCCGTGGTCGCCGAGTGCGGACTGCGCGCCCATCTCGGCGAGGCGTTCTTCTCCTCGCAGGAGCCCGAAGGGCGGGAGCGGTCACTGGAGTTCGCGCTGCGGTACCGGGGCGCCGCCGACGGCCGTATCACCACCGCCCTCGCCCCGCACGCCCCCTACACCGTCACCGACGCCGACCTCGCCGCCACCGCGGACCTGGCCCGTGAACACGGACTGCCGGTCCATCTGCACGCCGCCGAGAACCGCGACCAGACCCGCGCCTCCCTCGACCGGCACGGCGTCACCCCCATCGGGGTCCTGGACCGCACCGGCATCCTCGCCACCGATGTCCTCGTCGCGCACGGCACCGGCATCACCGACGACGACCTGCCCCTGCTCCGGGACGCCCCCGGCCGGGTCGCGGTCGCCACCGCGCCCCGCGGCTACCTCAAGTTCGCCTGGCCCGACACCACTCCGGTGCGCGCCCTGCGGGAGATCGGTGTCCCCGTGGGCCTCGCCACGGACGGCGCCGCCTCCAACAACTCCCTCGACGTGTGGGAGTCCATGGCGCTGACCGCGCTGGTGCAGAAGTCCACCACCGGCGACCCCACATGGCTGACGTCCCGTCAGGCCCTGCACCACGCCACGCTCCAGAGCGCCGCCGCCGTCGGCCTCGGCGACCGCCTGGGAACCCTCGCCCCGGGCCGCCGGGCCGACATCGTCCTGGTCGACCTCACCGGACCGCACACCCAGCCCGTGCACGACCTCGCCGCGACCCTCGTGCACAGCGCCCGCTCCTTTGACGTCCGCACCACGATGGTCGACGGCCGCGTCCTGATGCGGGACCGCGCACTGCTCACCCTCGATGTCGCCCCGGTACTGGAGGAGTTGGGCGAGCGCCTGCCCGGCCTGGTCGACCGCGGCCACGGCAGGCGGATCCAGGAGTACGACACGTGAAGGGGGGAGGGCACACCTGAAGGTGTGAGAAAGAAGGCACCGGAAAAATCTTGGTTCCCAGCGATGAGTTCCGTACTTCCCGTCGGTCAGCACCTCGAACGGACCGTCGCACAGGAGGGGCCCATGTCGCTTCCGGAGATCGTCTCGCGTGCCCAGTGGCGCGCGGCGCGCGAGGAGTTACTGGTCAAGGAGGAGGCCGTCGCCCGCGCGCGGGAGGCGCTGAACGCCGAGCGGCGGCGGCTGCCGATGGTGGAGGTGGAGACGGAGTACGTCTTCGAGGGCGGTGACGGCAAGGCCGGTCTGCTCGACCTCTTCGAGGGGCGGCGCCAGTTGATCGTGCACCACTTCGTGTTCGCGCCCGAGTGGGAGACGGGCTGCCGCACCTGCTCGGCCTTCCTCGACCAGATCGGCCACCTCGCCCACCTGTGGGCCCGCGACACCTCCTTCGCCGCCGTCTCCCGGGCGCCGTACACCACGATCCTGCCCTTCAAGGCCCGGATGGGCTGGACGGTGCCCTGGCTCTCCTCGTACGGGAACGACTTCGACCGCGACTTCGAGGCGACCCGGGAGCACGAGGGGGAGCTGGTGGAGCGGTCCGGGGTGAGCTGCTTCCTGCGGGACCGCGACCGGGTGTTCCACACCTACTCCGCCTTCGACGGCGGCCTCGACGGGCTGGGTTCGACGGCCAGCCTCCTGGACCTGACCGCCCTCGGACGGCAGGAGGACCGGGCCCGCGTGCGCTATCACGACGAGTACGAGGACTGACGCGGAAAGTAGTCGAAAAGTGGGCGAAACCGAGACCTGGCTCACACTCCGCGGTGAGCCGGTGTCAACTATGTCTCAGTACCGTCACTCCACGAGGCGTTCACCCCGCCCCCGGCGTTTAACTCTTCGAGTACAACGCGCAAGGGAGGTGCCAGGTGAACGGGCGAAAAGTGCTCGAACGCTTTCCCGCAGGTGGGCCGCGGGGCTCGTGGCCGGCGGAGGAGTTCGCGCAGGCGCGGCGCAGCGAGGGCATGCCCGCCGAGGTCGTGATGGACCTGGCGTCGGACGCCTTCCTCGTGATCGTGCGCGGTGACGCCTCCGTGGACGCGGCGGCCTGAGTCTCAGCCCGCCTTCGGGGCGGGCACCCGGGCGGCGAACTGTTCCGCCTGGAGCGCGTACAGCTCCGCGTACAGCCCGCCCCGGGCCAGCAGTTCCTCAGGGCTCCCGGACTCCACCAGCCGCCCCTGGTCCAGTACATGCACCAGATCGGCGTGGCGCACGGACGCCAGCCGGTGGGTGATCAGCACGACCGTCTGCCCGGCCGCGGCCAGTGCCCTGATGCGGTCGAAGACCTCCAGCTCGGCCCGGGCGTCCAGGGCGGCCGTCGGCTCGTCCACGATCAGGATCCGTCCGCGCCGGTAGGCGGCCCGCGCGATGCCGAGCCGCTGCCACTGCCCGCCGGACAGCTCGTGCCCGCCGTTGAACTGCCGGGCCAGCAGGGTGTCCAGGCCGCGCGGCAGATCGGCCACCACCTCCTCCGCCCCGGCCGCGGCCACCGCCTCGGTGAGCCGCTCCTCGGTCAGCGGCGCGGAGGAGCGGCCCACGGCGACATTGACCCGCGCGGTGAACGGCCACCGCTTGAAGTCCTGCGCCACCATCGCGATGCGCTCGGCGAGTTGGCGCCGGTCGGCCCCGGCCGCGTCCACGTCGTCCCACAGGATCCGGCCCCGGTCCGGGACGTACAGGCCCGCGAGCAGCTTGACGAGGGTGGTCTTGCCGGAGCCGTTCTCGCCGACCAGGGCCACGATCCGGCCCAGCGGCAGGGTGAGGCTGACATCGTCCAGGGCGGGGCGGGTGGACTCGCCGGGATAGCTGAAGCCGACGTGCTCGAAACGGATCTCCCGGGGCTCCTCGGGCAGCGGGGTGCCGCCGCTCGGGACGGCCCGCTCGGCCGCCTCCACGTACAGCCGTTGCAGGTCGCCCACGAACAGGGCCTCCTCGTGCAACTGGTTGATCTCCAGCACCAGGCTGTCCAGGCTCGCCGAGCCGGTCCGGATGGCGATCACCGCGGTCCCGGCCACCGCCAGCGCCATCGCCCCGGTCAGCAGCAGCGCGCCGAGCGTGGCGTACGTCGCGGCCGTGGCGACGCCGGTCCAGGCGGCGGCGACCAGGCCGGTGCGGGCGGCGAGCCGGGCCAGGCGGGCCTGTTCGGCCTCCGCCGTCTCGGCCATGGCGCGGTAGTGACGGAGCAGGAACGGGCCGACGCCGTGCACCCTGATCTCCGGGGCGGCGGCCGGTTCGGTGAGCAGCCCGCTGAGCAGATGACCGGCGCGGGCGTGCTGCACCCAGGTGTGGAAGGACTCGTAGCGCCGCCGGGCGATGGTCAGCGCCGACCAGGCGCTCGGCAGGGTCATGGTGACGAGCAGCGGGAGCAGGGCCGGGTGCAGCACGGTGAGCACACCGGCGGCGGCGATCAGGGAGATGATCGCGTTCACCACGCGGGCGCTGTAGGTGATCATGCGCCGGGCCGAGGAGGCGCCGTACTGGGCGGTGTCCAGCAGTTTGTGGAAGGCGTGGTCCTCGATCGCGGCCAGCTCCACGGCCGCCGCCCGCTCCAGGTACTGCTCGGTGGCGACCCGCTCCACCTTCGGCTCCAGGCGGCCGGTGGCGTAGGTGGAGGCCGCCCGCAGCAGGGCGCCGACCAGCAGGACGGCGGCCATCGCGACCAGCGCGGGTACACACTGGCGCAGCCGGTCCGCGATGTCCCCGTCGCCGAGCAGCCGCCCCAGCACACTGTTGACCGCGAGCAGGCTCACGGCCTGGGCGAGCCCACGGCCGACCTCCGCCGCCAGCACGGTCCGCGCGGCCGTCCGGTCGGCCTGCCAGGCCAGCCGGAAACTGACGGCCAGCAGACCGGGCAGCCGCCTGACCATGGACCGGAAGTTCAGCTCCAGGAACGCGTCATGGTGCTGGTTCCAGCCCATGTCGTACCGCAACGGCCCCCCGAACAGCAGCTGTTCGGACTCGGACACCTCAGCCACGTGGTCACCCCCGGACGGCCACTATCGCCGCACGGGGGACATCCGGCCAGGGCGCACACAGGGGGACGTGAGGCGTACGCGAAGGGGCGCGAGAACTGCTGCCCCTCACCGAGCGCTACGCGCTGACCTGCCGGGACCAGGAAGGCGTAGTCCCCATCAGCCGGCACAGCGCCAGATACAGCGGGATCGGCGGGGTGTAGGGCACGGTTCCCTCCGGCCGGTGAATGAGCCGTACCTCGTCGGGAACCACGGCCCCGGCCACGTACCGCGTAGCCGTCGGCCACTCCAGGGCGTAGTCGGAGTCCGCCGGAACGATCCACCACCAGTACGCCTCATCGGCGTAGACGCACCCCGCGTGCGGCAGCCGGGGCAGGACCAGCGGTCCGAAGCGGGCCGGTACGGCCACCGCGTCGCAGCCCAGGGGGGCCGTCATCCCGTCCGGCACCGTCAGCTTCGACGGTTCGGCCCGCGGTACGAAGCCGCGGTGCAGCCGCACCAGTGTGTCCAGGCTCAGCACCGGCCCAACGCCGGACATGACACTCACGCGGGTCCCCCGTCCTCGTCGTCGCCGTCGGAGCCCTCGTCGGGGGAGCCGGGTTTGGGCCGGGCGCCCCAGCCCAGGTCGTTGCGCGGGCCGGTGTCCTCGCGGGGCGTGTCCGCCTTGCGCGGCAGCTCCGCCCAGACCAGCAGCCCGGGGCCGTGCTCGTGGGCGCCCCAGGCGTGGCAGAGGGCGTCGACCAGGAGCAATCCCCTCCCGTGCTCCTCGTCCGCGCGCTGTGCCGCCGGGTGGGGCTCACTCGGTGCGCAGCCCTGATCGCGCACGGCTATTCGCAGCAGGTCGTCGCCGTCGTGCAGCTCGCAGACGATGTGCCGGCTGGCGGTGTGCACGATGGCGTTGGTGACCAGTTCGGAGACCACCAGGGCGGCGGTGTCGCAGGTGTCCTCGCAGACGGACCAGCCGGTGAGCCGGGCCCTGGTCAGGCGTCTGGCCTGCGCGGGGGAACCCGGGTGTGCGGCCAGCTCGAACCGGAACCGGCGCTCGGCGGGGCCCCGCTGGGGGCCGACAGCCGTGGCGGCGCCGTGGCCCAACAGGCCGACGGCGTCTGTTCCTAAGGGCGCGGACGGAATCACGCTTGCCACTATCGCCCCGCCGTGAACACTTGGCAAGTGTCACTCTGAAAATTGCAGAGTGCTGTGTGACGGTGTGCAAGGCCGTGGCACACTGCATCGCAACAGCATGTTGAGCGGCGCCAAAAGGGATCGACGAGAATCCGAATGGATTTTCGAATGGGTCTTCGAATGGCGCCGCAGGGCTGTCAGCATTCATTGGGTGGAGGTGGGAGCGTGAGCGAGCCGCGGTCCGCGCCGACGGTCGGCCAGGTCGTCCTCGGCCGACGCCTGCTGGACCTGCGGGAACGCGCCGGCCTCAAGCGTGAGGAAGCCGCCCGCGTCCTGCGCGTCGCCCCCGCCACCGTCCGCCGTATGGAGATGGCCGAGGTCTCCCTCAAGATCCCCTACCTCCAGCTCCTGCTGAAGGCGTACGGGGTCGGTGACGAGGAGGCCGACGCCTTCGTGCGGCTGGCCGAGGACGCCAACAAACCCGGCTGGTGGCAGCGGTTCCACGACATCCTGCCGGGCTGGTTCTCGATGTACGTCAGCCTGGAGGGGGCCGCGAGCCTCATCCGGTCCTACGAGCCGCACTTCGTGCCCGGTCTGCTCCAGACCGAGGACTACGCGCGAGGGGTGCTGCGCTCCGGTGCCATCGGCCAGACCAAGCCCGACGACATCGAGCGTCATGTGGCGCTGCGCATGCAACGCCAGGGGCTGCTCACCCGCCCGGACGCGCCCCGGTTCTGGGTGGTCATGGACGAGACCGTGCTGCGCCGCCAGGTCGGCGGTCCGGAGGTGATGCGTGCCCAGATCGACCGGCTGCTTGAGGTGACGAAGCTGCCCAATGTGACGCTGCAGGTCGCCCCGTTCGAGAGCGGGCCGCACCCCGGCACCTACGGGCCCTTCGTGCTGTTCCGATTCGCCATGCCGGAACTCCCGGACATGGTCTACAGCGAGTACCTGACCGGCGCCGTCTACCTCGACGCGCGCCCCGAGGTGGCCACCCACCTGGAGGTCATGGACCGCATGGCGGCGCAGGCCGCTACGGCACATCGCACGAAGGAGATCCTGCGGGATCTCCGCAAGGAGCTGTGAATGGATCGCATCAAACCGCGCATACCCGTCTACAACGGCATGCCCGCGCGGGAGTTGGGCAGCGAGGGCTGGCACAAGCCGTGGAGCGGCGGGAACGGAGGCAACTGCCTGGAGGCGATGAAGCTCGCCGACGGCCGGATCGCCGTGCGTCAGTCGACCGACCCGGACGGACCGGCGCTGATCTACACCAACGACGAGATGACGGCCTTCATCGAGGGCGCCAAGGCGGGGGTGGCCGACTTCCTGCTCTCCTGAGGCCCGTGCCACCTTGCTATGCCCTTGAGTTGATGAACAACCGTTGGTGGAGGCCGACTTGAGCAGGTCTCAGAACCAGGACATGATCCGGCGCGGGGCGTCGACCACGCGGCTGACGACCACGACCGGCAGCGGCGGCTGCTCGGCCTTGCTGGGGCTGAGGTTCAGGCCGTAGTAGATCTGCTCGATCGAGGGCGGTCCGACCGCGAGATTGCGCCGGACCGCCTCGGCGGAGGACGCCTCGCCCGTCTGCACCAGATAGGCCGCGGCCATCGTGCCCGTACGGCCGACTCCCGCACCGCAGTGCACGAAGACCGGTCCGTCGGAGTCGCGCACCGTCTCCATCAGCTTCTCGACCTGTCCGGAGGTCGGCGTCTGGCCGTCCCGGATGGGTACGCGCACGAGATCAAGACCGGCCTTGCCGGGCTCGGCGAGCTGCTTGGCGCTCAGATCCTCGGCCCGCAGGTCCACCACGGTCACGAAGCCCATGCTCGCCAGCTCGCGGTAGCCGGCCGGCGACGGAGCGGCGCCGCGCCACAGCCTGCCGTCGGAGCTGACCGGCTGGAAGTTGTGCACACCCTGGACGGAGCGGGTCCCGGCGGGTGCCGGGGTCTCTGCCTTGGCCCAGTACGAGAGGCCGAGAATGCCTCCCGCGCCGACCGCCCACAGGACGAGGTATCCGATGAGGAGTCCGGTGAGGGCCCGTACCGCGCGCTGCGGCAGCGGGCGCTTCTGAAGGGCAGGGCGGGGCAGAGCAGTGGAGAGAACAGCCATGAGCGACCCGGGGGACTAGGGGACGTGGGCGCATCAGGCAGAGTACCCCGGTTTGATGATCGTCTATGGTTTACGTCCGATTTGTGCTCTATGTCTCATTTGGCATGTTCCGGTGGTGTGCGTCACTCACTCCTCATCCGTCTCGGCGTCCCCCATGCCCACCACGGTGAGGCTCACCCGCTCCAGCGTGGCGTCCTCCAGGCAGCCGCGCAGCCGCCTCCGGTCGTGATCGGTCAGGGCGGGCCGCACCACCCCGGCGTACAGTCCGTCCCCGAGATCACCGAGCGACGCGTGGTTCAGCGGCACCGACGTCGAGTCCCGGCAGCGCTCCCACACCTGCCGAGCGGCCAGTGACCGGCGTGCCTCGTCCATGCTCTTGTCGCGCAGATCGACCTGGACCACGACCGAGGTCGCCGCGCTCTCGTCGGCCTCCTCCGCCCGGGTCTGGGTGAGGTCCGCCAGCCCCACGACCAGCGCGGCCAGCAGCGCGGCGCCCACGACGCCCACGGCCGTGAGGCGCGCGGCACGGCCCGGGGACGGCGGGGCCCCGACCGGGGGCAGGTCCTCCAGATCGCCGGGGGCGGCCGGATCGGGTGCGGTGAGCACGGCCAGCCGGCCGGCCAGGCGGCGCTCGGCGGGCCTCGCGGTGGCCGACGCCACCTTCTGCACCACCCAGGCGATCCCGGACAGGGCGACTCCGGCGACCATCAGCACCGGCACGAAGACGTACGTCCGCTCGGCGGGCTCGTCCAGCCAGCGGAACCGGCCCTCGCGGGTGCCGCCCGCCGCCTCGTCCGGGCCCGGGGCCGCGCGCAGCCGGGCCAGGGCGTCGTCCTGCCGTGCCGCGGTCTCCCGCTGGCGGCGGTCGCTGTCGCGCAGCCGCTCCTCGATCCGGGACAGCCGGGCCAGCACCACCAGGCCGAACAGCATCACCTCGACGACCAGCAGCAGCACGCCGCAGATCATGGCCCGCTGCCACTGCCACCGGTACAGATAGATCACGAGGTAGGTGCCCGCCCCGGCGGCGGCGAGCCCCCCGAAGACGTACGCGAGCCTCCTCATGATCCGTCCCCCAGTCTCACGTCACCCGCCGTCCCGTCGACAGTGAGGCGGGCGCCGGCCGGGAAGCGGTCCACCGCGTCGGTCACACCGACGACCGCGGGCAGGCGGAACTCGCGCGCCAGCACGGCCAGGTGGGACAGCGGGCTGCCGGTCTGCGCGACCAGCCCGGTCAGCCCGGGCAGCAGGGGCGCCAGGCCGGGGTCGAGGGTGCGCACCACCAGCACCGGGTCCGGCGGACGTGGCGCCAGACCGTCCCACGCCGTCCCGACCGCGCGGCCCGCCGAGACCCCCCGCGTCCCGTCGCCCCGGGCACCGTCGCCCTCGGCGACGACGACTCCGCCGCCCGCGAGCCGGAAGGAGTCCGGCAGCGGGGGAGTGGCGGCCGGAGCCGTACGGTCCGCGAGATCGGCGGGCAGCCCCCTGCCGTGCAGGGCATCGGCCAGCTCGGCCCACCGCATGAGCCCCGCACGCGCGGGGTCCGCGCCCACGCGACGGGCGGCCTCCCGGACCAGGCGGACCTGGAGCTCCTGCACCCAGCGGATACGGAGCCGCAGGGCTTCACGGGGCGGCAGGGAGGCGGGGGAGGTGCGGGCGGACTTCTCGGCGGGGGCGTCGCCGGGGTGTATGCCGTCCCGGGCGGGGCGCTCCGCGAGGCCTTCGGTGCGGGCGGCGCCCGGCGGGGTGGCGGGGGGCCGTACGCCGGGCTTCTGTGTGGGGAAGCCGGGCTGGTGGGGTGGGTTCGCCGTCTTCTCGGCGGGGAGGTCCGGGCCGGTGGCAGGGGGGCGTATGCCGTCCCGGTCGGCCTCCGGTGGCGTGCCGCCTCCCGATGTGTTCGGCAGGTGGAGCGGGTTGCGCAGGCTCGGGGCCGTCAGGGACAGGACCACCGGGTCCGTCGCGACGATCCGGTGGTCGGGGATGCCGCGGGCGCGGGCGGCCGTCAGGGCGGCCAGGGCCGTGCCCGCGGCGGTGCGGCTCGTGGGGGGCTGGGGCAGCAGCGCGCCCGCCAGGGCCTCCTGGGCGTGCAGGGAGACCAGGGCGCGGCGGGTCCAGCGCAGCTCGTCGCCGAGGGCGGCCGAGGACAGGTCGCCCGGCGCCGGGACCTCGGCCAGCCGCCGGT
>NZ_FLSP01000087.1 GCF_900091315.1 Streptomyces sp. DI166 | reverse complement strand
GACGCCGCCGAACTGCGCCGCCTCACCCAGGAGTTCCTGGCCGCGCACCCGCCCGCCACGACCGACCGCCTGGACTTCCTGCGCGCCCGCTTCGACGCCGGGCTCGCCTGGGTGCACTACCCCGAGGGCCTCGGCGGACTGGGCGCCCCGCGCTCCCTGCAGGCCGTCGTGGACGCCGAGCTGGAGGCAGCGGGCGCCCCCGACAACGACCCCCGCCGCATCGGCATCGGCCTCGGCATGGCCGCGCCGACGATCCTCCAGTACGGCACCGAGGAGCAGAAGCAGCGCTATCTGCGCCCCCTGTGGACCGGCGAGGAGGTCTGGTGCCAGCTCTTCAGCGAGCCCGGCGCCGGGTCCGACCTGGCCGCGCTCGGCACCCGCGCGGTGCGCGAGGGCGACGACTGGGTCGTCAACGGGCAGAAGGTGTGGACCTCCAGCGCCCACCTCGCCCGCTGGGCCATCCTCATCGCGCGCACCGACCCGGACGTGCCCAAGCACGCCGGTATCACCTACTTCCTGTGCGACATGACCGATCCCGGTGTCGAGGTGCGCCCGCTGCGCCAGATCACCGGCGAGGCCGAGTTCAACGAGGTGTTCCTCACCGACGTACGCATCCCGGACTCCCGCCGCCTCGGCGCGGTCGGCGAGGGCTGGAAGGTCGCGCAGACCACGCTGAACAACGAGCGCGTCGCCATCGGCGGCATGCGGCTGCCCCGCGAGGGCGGCATGATCGGCCCGGTCACCAAGGTCTGGCGCGAGCGGCCCGAACTGCGTACGCACGACCTGCACCAGCGGCTGCTGAAGCTGTGGGTCGAGGCGGAGGTCGCCCGGCTCACCGGCGAACGCCTGCGCCAGCAGCTCGTCGCCGGACAGCCCGGACCCGAGGGCGCCGGGATGAAGCTCGGCTTCGCCCGCCTCAACCAGGAGATCAGCGGCCTGGAGGTCGAACTCCTCGGCGAGGAGGGCCTGTTGTACGAGGACTGGACGATGCGTCGGCCGGAACTCGTGGACTTCACCGGACGCGACGCCGGATACCGCTATCTGCGCGCCAAGGGCAACAGCATCGAGGGCGGCACCAGCGAGATCCTGCTGAACATCGTCGCCGAGCGGGTCCTCGGCCTGCCCGCCGAACCGCGCACCGACAAGGACGTCGCCTGGAAGGACCTGGCCCGATGAGCGCACAGCCCGACCTGCTGTACTCGGAGGAGGAAGAGGCGCTGCGCGCCGCCGTCCGCGACCTGCTCGCCGACCACTGCGACGCCCCCGGTGTCCTGGCCCGCGCCGAATCGGACTCCCCGCACGACCGCGCCGCCTGGAAGGCGCTCACCGACGGCATGGGCCTCGCGGGCCTGCTGGTCCCCGAGGAACACGGCGGCCAGGGCGCCACACACCGCGAAGCCGCCGTGGTCCTGGAGGAGCTGGGCCGCGCGGTCGCCCCCGTGCCCTTCCTCACCAGCGCCGTCGTCGCCACCGAGGCCCTGCTCGCCTGCGACGCCCCCGACCTCCTCGCCGATCTCGCCTCCGGCCGCCGCATCGGCACCCTCGCCGTCGCCCTGAGCGTCGCCCCGGGCGCCGCCTACAAGGTGGTACGGCACGAGGACGGCACGCTGCACGGGGAGTTGACCGGCATCGCGGACGCCGCCGTGGCCGACGTGCTGCTCGTGCCGGCCGACGACGGCGGCCTGTACGCGGTCGACGCCTCCGCCGCCACGGTCACTCCCCAGGTGTCCCTCGACCTGACCCGGCCGCTGGCCACGGTCACCCTCGACGGCGCACCGGGCCGACTGCTCGGCGACGCCGAGCCCGCCGTCCACCGCGCCCTGCGCGCCGGTGCCGGACTGCTCGCCTCCGAGCAACTGGGCCTCGCCGACTGGTCGTTGGCCGAGACGGTCCGCTACCTGAAGGAACGCAAGCAGTTCAACCGCCCCGTCGGCGGCTTCCAGGCGCTCAAGCACCGGCTCGCCCAGTTGTGGCTGGAGGTCGTCAACCTGCGCGCCGCCGCCCGCAACGCCGCGGACGCCCTCACCACCGGCGAGGACACGCAGGTCGCGGTCGCCGTGGCCCAGTCCTACGCCGCCTCCGTCGCCGTGCACGCGGCCGAGGAGGCCCTGCAACTGCACGCCGGGATCGGCATGACCTGGGAGCACCCGGTACACCTGTACCTCAAGCGCGCCAAGGCCGACTCCCTCGCCTACGGCACCGCGGGCGCGCACCGTACGGCCCTGGCCGGACCGGTCGACCTGCAAGCCCCCTGATCCCGACCGGAATTCCGCCGAGAGAGCCCGCCCCCGACCGGGGCGGGCTCTGTCACGTCCGGCCGAGGAAGGGGTGAACGTCCGGCCAACTCCACGTACACAAGGGTCCGTTGACGCCCCGAGCACCCCATACTCCCTGTGGTCCCGACCCGCCCCACAGGGAGGCAGCACATGGCGTTCCTCACCCGTCGCAGAGCCCTCACCACCGCCGGCGCCGCGCTCACGGGCGTCCTCGCGGCGCCCGTCGGCACCGCCCACGCCACCGCACGCAAGCACCGCCCCCGCCCGCTGTGGCGCGCTCACGCCCACAACGACTACGAGCACCCACGGCCCCTTCTGGACGCCCTCGACCACCGCTTCGGCAGCGTGGAGGCCGACATCTATCTGGTCGGCGACCAACTCCTGGTCGCCCACGACCCGGAGGACCTCGACCCGGCGCGCACCCTGGAGTCCCTCTACCTCGACCCGCTCGCCGCCCGCGTCCGGGCCCACCACGGCACGGTGTACCGCGGCCACCGCAGGCCGCTCCAACTGCTCGTCGACATCAAGACCGAGGGCGCCTCGACCTACCTCGAACTGGACCGGCACCTCCGGCGCTACCGGCACCTGTTCACGACGTACGCCCACGGCCGGGTCCACCGCGGCCCGGTCACCGCCGTGATCTCCGGCGACCGCGCGGCGCGCGCCCCGATGGAGGCGCAGCACGTGCGCCGCGCCTTCTACGACGGCCGCCTCACCGACCTCGGCAGCCCGGCCCCCGCCTCGCTCATCCCGCTGATCAGCGACAACTGGACCAACCACTTCGCCTGGCGCGGCGCCGGCGCCTTCCCCGACGCCGAGCGGCACAAGCTCACGGCCATCATGCGGGCGGCCCACTCCCGCGGTCAGCGCGTACGGTTCTGGGCCACCCCGGACCTGCCGGGCCCCGAGCGCGACGCGCTGTGGACGGAACTGCTCGCCGCCGACGTCGACCACCTCAACACCGACGACCTCGCGGGCCTGGAGGCCTTCCTGCAGGCGCACGACCGGAGATGACACCACACGTTCGGCGGACAGGTCAGCCGCCCGGACGAACCCTCCGCTACGCCACACTTGCGGCCGAACGCCGTGAACCGGACGTGTGCGGCGTGGCGGAGGAGGTTGACGATGGCCATTTCCATCTCGTTGGTGCTGCTGCTCCTGATCCTTGCGGTGATCTTCATGCGCAACGGCGGGCTGAAGGTCTCCCACGCCCTGGTCTGCGCGCTGCTCGGCTTCTACCTGGCCAGCACCAGCATCGCGCCCACCATCCACAGCGGCCTCACCGCCACCGCCGACATCGTCAGCAGCCTGAGACCGTGAGGCCGCCGGGGCGGTGAGCCGCGGGGCGGCGCCTCACGGTGTGACGAACACCCCGATGCCGTTGGGGACCGCCCGTTCCGCGCCGCCCGAGGGATGGTTGCGCACGGTCGGCGCCGAGGCGCCCGGCGCGCGGGCGACCAGCGTCGAGGAGCCGCCGCCGTCCAGGCTGAAGGCATCGGTCGCGCCCAGCTTCCGCAGGGTGGCCGCCACTTCGGCGACCGTCAGGCCCCGGTACGCGGAGCCGCCGTCCAGCGAGAACAGCAGCACCCGCTTGCCGCCGCCCGCGATCCCCACGGCGCTGCGCACCGCGACCGCGCTGTCGTCGAGACCGGGCAGCGGCTGTCCGCCGGTCAGCACCGGATACCCGCCGACCGCGAACCGGTAGGCGACCTTCGAGGCCGCCGCCACCAGCTCGTGCAGCACCTTCACCGGCTGACCCGGCACCAGCTTGCGCAATTGCGCCGCGCCCGCCTCCCGGCCCACCAGCACGGTCGTCCCGGCCGGGATGGCACCGCGGCCCGGGTCGTCGGCCCAGGACACCACCCGGCCGTCCTTGACGGTCACCTCGTGGGTGTCCTCGCTGCACGGCGCGGCCCGGTTGGTGTCGGTGCCGCAGGTGGCCCGCACCCGGGAGACCGAGCCCCAGTCGGCGGTGAACGCGCCGACGGAGTTCACGGGCAGCGCGTACTGGTTGAGCCCGCCGAGCGGAAAGGACCCGGTGGCGGTGCGGACCGAGCCGGACAGCGCCATGTCGTCCAGCCGGGCCCTGCGGTCCACGCCCATGCCGATCACGTCCCTGGTGGAGGTGCCGGGCGGCAGCGCGGGCCCGAACCGCTGCCCCTTGGGCACCGCCGCCTTGAGTGCACGGCCACTGGCGACCGCCGGTCCCACGGCGGCGCCGGTCACCTCGACGCCCGGGTGCTGGGCCTCGGAGATGTTGAAGAAGTCGCCGTTCACCCCGGCCACGGCACCCTGGGTGCGGGCCAGTTGGGAGAGGGGCGCCCGTCCGGCCACCTTCCCCGGGTGCAGCAGGTCCAGGGTGACATGCGGGTCGGTCAGGTCGACGCGGAGCAGATGGCCGTGGGCAGTGCCCCGGGCGACCTGGATGTCGAAGTGCTCGTAGACCACGCCCGGCGCGATCCGGCCGCGCGGAGCGGCCTCGGCCGGTGCCGCCCCGGACAGCGCGGCTCCGGCCAGTGAGCCGAGTGCGGTGAGAAGGGTCAGTGCCGTGCGGTACGCCGTGAACCGTCTTTGACGCTTCGTCACAAATCCCCCTGAGGGTTCGTCAACTGTCCCAGGACTCAGGGGAAGTGCACCAGAACAGGGCGCCCGGTAGGGCGGTCAGACACCAAGGACGCGCGAACGCGTCAGAAAACGCACCCCCTCGGGTGCCTCCAGCGAGAAACCGCTGCCCCGGCCCTCGACCACGTCCACGATCAGCCGGGTGTGCGCCCACGCCTGGAACTGCTCGCGGGACATCCAGAAGCTCACCGGCTCCTCGACACCGTCCACGTACAGCTCCGCCAGCAGCACGTCCGAACCGCCGGTGCGGAACTCGCCCGCCGGGTAGCACATGGGCGCGCTGCCGTCGCAGCAGCCGCCGGACTGATGGAACATCAGCGGACCGTGCGCCGCGTGCAGCCGCCGCACCAGATCGGCGGCGGCCGGCGTGAGCGATACGCGCGGGATCTCCTCGTACATGCCAACCATCCCCAGGGGAAGCCGAATCCGGGACTCCGGCTGTCACCGGCCGGACGGACCAGGGCACCACGGGGGAGGTTGCGAGAGCGTTGCAGCCCCGCTCAGCGGGTGCCGTACGACGTGAAGCGGGCGGGGGTGTGGTCGATCGGCAGGCCGGGCCGCCAGGCCGTCAGCGCCTGGGCGCTGCACACGAACAGCTCCTGCGGCAGCGCGTCCAGGGCGTACCAGCGCCAGTCGCCCACCCGCTCGCCGGGCTGGTCGGCGGGCTCGCCGCGCCAGGCGGTCACCTCCGCGGCGACGGTGATCCGCACCACCCCGTCGACATGGTCCAGGAGGGTGCCGAGGAGGCGTACGTCCGCCGGGTCGGCGGTCAGTCCGGTCTCCTCGGCCAGCTCGCGCACGACCGTCTCCTCCATCGACTCCCCGGGTTCCACCATGCCGCCGGGCAGTTCCCAGGTGCCGTGCCGGTGGTGGCCGAGCAGCAGGCCCCGGGGGCCGTGCAGGATCGCGCCGACACCGAGGGCGGTCTGCGGCACGGGCGGACGGGGGGTGCGGGGGCGCGAGGAGACGCGGGCCGGGGGTGTCATCGGGCTCCTGACATGGGGCGGGCGGATCTTCCGAACAGACAGTAGTCCGCGACCTTGACAGGGCGTCGGCCGTGCGGCTTTCTTAAGTGTGTTGCGTATAGAGATACTGTTGTGCATACCGCAACTCGGCCTCTGATTCCCCCACCGTGGAGCAGTGCTACGGATGACGCGCAAGCCACCTGCCGAAGACCCCCGGAGACGCCCGGCTGCGGGTCGGCCCTCCGAAGGAGTACGCCGCCGGCCTCCCCGCGGTCGCCTCGTCGCTGCGGCACGCGGGCGACCAGATGGGAGCCCGGCGCAGCCTGCTCACCCTGCTCCGGGTCAATCAGAAGGAGGGCTTCGACTGTCCCGGCTGCGCCTGGCCGGAACCCGACCACCGGCACCGGGCGGAGTTCTGCGAGAACGGCGCCAAGGCCGTGGCCGAGGAGGCCACCGTCCGCCGGGTCACCCCCGACTTCTTCGCCGCCCACACGCTGGAGGACCTGCTCCCGCGCAGCGACTACTGGCTCGGCCAGCAGGGGCGCCTGACCCACCCGATGTACCGTCCGGCCGGTGCCGACCGCTACCGGCCGGTCTCCTGGGACGACGCCTTCGCCGTGATCGCCCGCGAACTCACCGCCCTTGACCACCCCGACGAGGCCGCGTTCTACACCTCCGGCCGGGCGAGCAACGAGGCGGCCTTCCTCTACCAGCTCTTCGTCCGCGGCCTCGGCACCAACAACCTGCCGGACTGCTCCAACATGTGCCACGAGTCCAGCGGCGTCGCGCTGACGGAGACCATCGGCATCGGCAAGGGCAGCGTCAGCCTGGAGGATCTCCACCGGGCCGACCTGATTCTCGTCGTCGGTCAGAACCCGGGCACCAACCATCCCCGGATGCTCTCCGCGCTGGAACGGGCCAAGCGGCGCGGCGCCCGCGTCATCGCCGTCAACCCGCTGCCGGAAGCCGGGCTGCTGCGGTTCAAGAACCCCCAGAACGCCTCCGGGGTCATCGGCGGCGGCACCAGGCTCGCCGACCGGTTCCTCCAGATCAGACTCGGCGGCGACCAGGCACTCTTCCAGGCCTTCAACCGTCTGCTGCTGGAGGCGGAGGACGAGTCGCCCGGCACCTGTCTGGACACCGCCTTCGTCGAACGGCACACCCACGGCTTCGAGGAGTTCGCCGAGCACGCGCGCAAGGTGCCCTGGGACGACATCCTCCGGGCCACCGGCCTGGCCGAGCGGGAGATCAGGGACGCCTTCCGCGACATACTGCGCGCCGAGCGGATCGTGGTGTGCTGGGCGATGGGGCTCACCCAGCACAGGCACTCCGTGCCCACCATCCGCGACGTCGTCAACTTCCTCCTCCTGCGCGGCAACATCGGCCGCCCCGGCGCGGGCCTGTGCCCGGTGCGCGGCCACTCCAATGTGCAGGGCGACCGCACGATGGGGATCCACGAGAAGCCGGACGGCGCCTTCCTGGACCGGCTCGGCGCCGAGTTCGCCTTCGTGCCTCCGCGGCACCACGGCCACGACGCCGTGAACACCATCCGCGCCATGCGCGACGGCGAGGTGAAGGTCTTCGTCGCGCTCGGCGGCAACTTCGTCGCCGCCGCCCCGGACACCGGCCTGACCGAACGGGCCCTGCGGCGGTGCCGCCTCACCGTCCAGATCTCCACCAAGCTCAACCGCTCCCACGTCATCACCGGGGAGCAGGCCCTGATCCTGCCCTGTCTGGGCCGTACCGAGGCCGACCTGCGGCCGGGCGGACCCCAGCCGGTCACGGTGGAGGACTCCATGGGCCTGGTGCACCTGTCCCGGGGACGCCTCGCGCCCGCCTCCGAGCACCTGCTGAGCGAGGTCGCCATCGTCTGCCGCATGGCCAGGGCCACTCTCGGGGACTCCGGCCCCGCCGCACCGTGGGAGGAGTTCGAGGCGGACTACGACCGCATCCGGGACCGGATCGCGCGCGTGATCCCCGGCTTCGAGGACTTCAACACCCGCGTACGGCGGCCGGGCGGCTTCGCCCTGCCCCATCCGCCGCGCGACGAACGCCGGTTCACCACGGCCACCGGCCGCGCCCACTTCACCGCGAACCCACTGGAGAGCCCCACGGTTCCCCCGGGCCGCCTGCTGCTGCAGACCCTGCGCTCCCACGACCAGTACAACACCACCGTCTACGGCCTGGACGACCGCTACCGGGGCATCCATCAGGGCCGCCGGGTGCTCTTCGTCCACCCCGACGACCTCTCCGAGCGCGGTCTGTCCGACGCGGACACGGTCGATATCGTCAGCGAGTGGGACGACGGCGTGGAGCGCCGCGCACCCGCCTTCCGCGTCGTGCCCTACCCCACCCCCCGGGGCTGCTGCGCCGCCTATTTCCCCGAGACCAACGTCCTGGTCCCGCTGGACTCCACGGCCGCCGTCAGCAACACACCCACGTCCAAGTCGGTCGTCATACGGCTGGAACCGGCGGCTCGCACCGCTTGACCCCCGGTCCCCGCTCCATGATGCTGAGTTGCGGCACATGAGATACGTACCGCAATAAGCAACACCACGGCAACTTTCGAACCACCTCACGAACCAGCCGAGGAGAGGCCATGTCGCACCAGGTCCGTGCTGTCGTCGCGCGGGGCAAGGGCGCCCCCGTCAGCCTGGAAACGATCGTCGTGCCGGACCCGGGGCCGGGAGAGGCACTGGTGAGGATCGAGGCGTGCGGGGTCTGCCACACCGATCTGCACTACCGCGAGGGCGGTATCAACGACGACTTCCCGTTCCTGCTCGGGCACGAGGCGGCGGGCGTGGTGGAGTCGGTGGGGGAGGGCGTCACCGATGTCGCCCCCGGTGACTTCGTGATCCTCAACTGGCGCGCCGTGTGCGGCCACTGCCGGGCCTGCCTGCGCGGACGCCCCTGGTACTGCTTCGACACCCACAACGCCAAGCAGAAGATGACCCTGCTCGACGGCACCGAACTCGCCCCGGCCCTCGGCATCGGCGCCTTCGCGGAGAAGACGCTGGTCGCGGCCGGTCAGTGCACCAAGGTCGACCGTACGGCGTCGGCCGCCGCCGCGGGTCTGCTCGGCTGCGGGGTCATGGCCGGGATCGGCGCCGCCATCAACACCGGCAACGTCGGACGCGGTGACACGGTCGCCGTGATCGGCTGCGGCGGCGTCGGGGCGGCGGCGATCGCCGGGGCGAACCTCGCCGGGGCGGCGAAGGTGATCGCCGTCGACATCGACGACCGCAAGCTCGCCACGGCCGGGAAGCTGGGCGCCACCCACACCGTCAACTCCAAGGAGACCGACGCCGTCGAGGCGATCCGCGAGCTGACCGGCGGATTCGGCGCCGACGTGGTGATCGAGGCGGTGGGCCGCCCGGAGACGTACCAGCAGGCCTTCTACGCCCGCGACCTCGCCGGGACCGTAGTCCTCGTCGGTGTCCCCACCCCGGAGATGAAGCTGGAGCTGCCCCTGCTGGACGTCTTCGGCCGCGGCGGCGCCCTGAAGTCCTCCTGGTACGGCGACTGCCTGCCCTCCCGCGACTTCCCGATGCTCATCGACCTCTACCTCCAGGGGCGCCTCGACCTGGACGCCTTCGTCACCGAGACCATCGCCCTGGACGAGGTGGAGAAGGCCTTCGAGCGGATGCACCACGGCGACGTCCTGCGCTCGGTGGTGGTCCTGTGACGGCCGCCCGCATCGAGCGCCTCGTCACCTCCGGGCAGTTCAGCCTCGACGGCGGCACCTGGGACGTCGACAACAATGTGTGGATCGTCGGCGATGACCACGAGGTGATCGTCATCGACGCCGCGCACGACGCCGACGCCATCGCGGCGGCCGTCGGCGCCCGGGCGCTCAGAGCCGTCGTCTGCACCCACGCCCACAACGACCACATCGACGCCGCGCCCGACCTCGCCGCACGCACCGGCGCCCCGGTCCTGCTCCACCCCGACGACCTGCCGCTGTGGAAGCAGACCCACCCCGACCGGGCACCCGACGCCGAGCTGACCGACGGACAGACCCTCACGGTGGCCGGTGTCGAGCTGACCGTGCTGCACACACCGGGCCACGCCCCGGGCGCGGTCTGCCTCCACGCGCCCGCCCTGGGCGCCCTGTTCAGCGGCGACACACTCTTCGCCGGCGGACCCGGGGCGACCGGGCGCTCGTACAGTGACTTCCCGACCATCGTCGAGTCGATCCGGAACCGTCTGCTGACCCTGCCGCCGCAGACCGTCGTGCACACCGGCCACGGTGACACGACCACCATCGGCGCCGAGGCCCCGCACCTGCAGGAGTGGCTCGACCGCGGCCACTGACCCCACCGGCACCCCTTCATCGCCCGCCCTCGGCCCGCGACCGCGCGAGCCGATGCGGCGGGCTGTTTTGTTGTTCACCGCGAAATATGTTGTTCATGGCGCAACGCGAAACTGGCGCCGCGAGTGCCCTCGGGACTCCTTGACAGGGGTTCAGGGCGACCCCAGACTGATGTTGCGCTTACCGCAATCCGTTTCGTTATACGCACCCGAGGTGTCATGATGATTCCCGCGTGCCGTCTCGCGGACCTCCCGCGAGGCGAGGCCCACCGGCTCGACATCGATCCGCCGGTCTCGGTGTTCCACACCGACGACGGCGAGCTCTTCGCCATCGACGACACCTGCACCCACCAGGACGCCTCGCTCGCCGACGGCTGGCTGGAGGGCTGCGAGGTGGAATGCCCGCTGCATGCCTCCAAGTTCGACCTGCGGACCGGCGCAGTCGACGCCCCGCCGGCCAAGCTGCCGGTGCGCACGCACGAGGTCGTGGTCGAGGACGGCACCGTCTATGTCCGGCTCTCCACGGACGCCCCCAACCTCCCGCCCTGTGTCACGGCCCGCCTGGCCGGGGGCCCCGCGTGAGGAGCGTCGCCGTGGTCGGCGCCTCACTGGCCGGCCTGTCGGCGGCCCGCTCCCTGCGCAAGCAGGGCTTCGACGGCCGGCTGGTCGTCATCGGGGACGAACTCCACCGCCCCTACGACCGGCCCCCGCTGTCCAAGGAGTTCCTGGCCGGGACGCTCGGCGAGGCCGAACTCGCCCTGGAGGCGCAGGACGAGGACCTCGGCGCCGAATGGCTGCTCGGCGCACGCGCCACCGGCCTCGACCACGCACGGCGTGCCGTGCGACTGGCCGACGGGCGGGAGGTGCGGGCGGACGGATTCGTGATCGCGACCGGCGCCGCGGCGCGCGCCCTGCCCGGCTCCGCGGGGCTGGCCGGGGTGCACACCCTGCGCACCCTCGACGACGCCCGCGCCCTCCGGGACGAACTGGCCCGCGGCGGACGGCTGGTGGTGATCGGCGCCGGTTTCGTCGGAGCCGAGGTCGCCTCCACCGCGTACGCCCTGGGGATCGACGTGACCGTCGTCGAGGCCGCGCCGACCCCGCTCGCCGGACCCCTCGGCGAGACCATGGGCGCCGTCGTCTCCGCGCTGCACACCGACCACGGGGTGCGGCTGGTGTGCGGGGTGGGCGTCAAGGGGCTGAGCGGTGAGGAGCGGGTGGACGCGGTGCTGCTGGAGGACGGTCGCAGTATCCCGGCCGACATCGTCGTCGTCGGCGTGGGCGCCCGCCCGAACGTCGAGTGGCTGGAGGGATCCGGCATCGCGCTCGACAACGGCGTCAAGTGCGGCGCCGACGGCCGGACCAGCCTGGCCGGTGTGGTCGCGGTCGGCGACTGCGCCAACTGGTACGACCCGCGCGCCGGCCACCACCGCCGCGTCGAGCACTGGACCGGCGCCCGGGAACGCCCCGACGCCGCGGTCGCGGCCCTGCTGGCGGGCGGCGCGGTGGAACCGGGCGTGCCCAGGCCGCCGTACTTCTGGTCCGACCAGTACGGCGTGAGGATCCAGTTCGCCGGTCATGCCGCCGGTGCCGACAGTGTCACCGTCGAGGCCGGATCGGCCGACGGCCGCGATGTCCTCGCCGTCTACCGGCGGGCCGGAGACCCGGTCGCCGTGCTCGGGATGAACCAGCCGCGGCTGTTCATGCGCTGGCGCAAGCAGTTGGCCGCCACCGCGTCTTGACACCGCCCCGGCGCGACCCCATGCTGCGGTTGCACATCGAGCGCAGCGTTGCTCCATGCAGAACGCCGTCCGGAGTCGCTCGTCCCGGCGCGTGAATCACCTCTCCACGACGTTTCCCCGAGGAGTGCCCGTGACCCCGACCGGTCTGCCGGACAGTCTGATCGCCACCCTCCCCGGCTCCGCCTACACCGATCCGGCTGTCTTCACCCAGGAGCAGGAGCACATCTTCGAGTCCCTGTGGTTCTGCGCGGCCCGCGCGTCCGAACTGGACAAACCCGGCGCCTTCCGCACCGTGGACGTGGGACGGGAGAGCATCCTGGTCACCCGGGCCAGGGACCACTCGATCCGCGCGTACTTCAATGTGTGCCGGCATCGCGGGGCCCGGCTCTGCACCGAGGAGTCCGGCGAGGTCAGGCGCGCCTTCCAGTGCCCGTACCACGCCTGGACCTACGGCCTGGACGGCAAGCTCGTCGCGGCCCCCAACCTCACCAAGATGCCCGATGTGAGCCGCACCGAGTACGGGCTGGTCGACGTCCATGTGCGCGAGTGGCTCGGCTATGTCTGGCTGTGCCTCGCGGAGAACCCGCCGCCCTTCGAGCAGGCCGTCATCGGCGACGTGGTCGAGCGCCTCGGCGACGTCGAGTCGATCGAGCACTACGGCATCGAGGACCTGAAGGTGGGCCGCCGGATCACCTACGACGTGAAGGCGAACTGGAAGCTCATCGTCGAGAACTTCATGGAGTGCTACCACTGCGCCACCATCCACCCCGAACTCACCGAGGTGCTCCCCGAGTTCGCCGACGGCTACGCCGCCCAGTACTACGTGGGGCACGGAGCGGAGTTCGGGGACGGTATACAAGGGTTCACGGTGGACGGCTCGGAAGGGCTGGACCGTATACCGGGGGTCGCCGAGGACCAGGACCGCCGCTACTACGCGATCACCGTCCGCCCGCAGGTCTTCGTCAACCTCGTGCCCGACCACGTGATCTTCCACCGGATGTACCCGCTCGCCGTGGACCGCACGGTCGTCGAGTGCGACTGGCTCTACCTGCCGCACGTGGTGGAGAGCGGCAAGGACGTCAGCCGGTCGGTGGAGCTGTTCCACCGGGTCAACCAGCAGGACTTCGACGCCTGCGAGCGCACCCAGCCCGGCATGAACAGCCGTACGTACGCCAAGGGCGGCGTCCTGGTGCCCAGCGAGCACCACATCGGCGCGTTCCACGCGTGGGTGAACGAGCGCCTGGGAACCCCGCAGGGGTGAGTCAGCCCAGGTAGCCCATGCGGTGGCTGATCTCCTCGGCGCCCTGGAGCAGCTTCGGGGACAGCTCGTGCAGCCGCTCCTCGGTCAGCCGGTAGCCGGGGCCGGAGGCGCTGAGCGCGGCGATGACCTGTCCGTCCCGGTTGCGGACCGGGGCGGCCATCGCGTGCAGGCCGATCTCCAGCTCCTCCAGCGTGTAGGCGTAGCCGCGCTCGCGCGCCTCGGCGAGGTTCTTCTCCAGCTTCGACTTCGCGGTGATGGTGTGCGGGGTGACCTTCTTCAGACCGGCGGCGGTCAGCAGTGCGGTCCGCTCCTTTCCGGGCATGTGGGCCAGCAGGATCTTGCCGCTGGAGGTGGCGTGCAGGGGGGTCAGCTGGCCCACCCAGTTGTGCGCGGTGATCGCTCCCGGTCCGCGCACCTGGTACAGGTTGATCGCGTAGTGCTCCTGCATGACGGCGATGTTCACCGTCTCGCCCAGCTCCTCCGCGAGCCGCTCGCAGACCGGCCGGCCCTGCTGCGTGATGTCGATACGCCCCGTGACCGCTCCGGCCAGCCGGACGATCCCGAAGCCCAGCCGGTACTTGCCGCGCTCGCCCGCCTGCTCCACCAGACCGCGCGTCTCCAGCGCGCCGAGCAGCCGGAAAGCGGTCGACTTGTGGACGTCGATCTCGCCCGCGACCTCGCTGACTCCCGCCTCGCCGCGCTGCGCGAGGATCTCCAGGACGCTGATGGCGCGGTCGACCGACTGCACGCCGCCGGCGGGTGAACTCGACGTTTCCGTTTCAGGGCTGTAGTTGCTCACAGTGAAACTATACGCGTAGTAAACAACAAGCCTGCAAGCAACACCTACGTAACCAAGATCCCGAAGTTGCGCTGCTCGCAACCTGGTGCGTATAGCGGGACTCGGTCTAGCATGCGGCACACACCTACGGCGCGAGTGAGACGAGGCACCATGGCTCCTGTGCAGTACGACTTCGTCATCGTCGGCGGCGGTTCGGCCGGCTGTGCCCTGGCGAACCGCCTCTCCGCGGACCCGGCCAACCGGGTCCTGGTCCTGGAGGCGGGCAGGTCGGACTACCCGTGGGATGTCTTCATCCACATGCCCGCGGCGCTCACCTACCCCATCGGCAGCCGGTTCTACGACTGGAAGTACGAGTCCGAGCCGGAGCCCCACATGGGCGGCCGCCGTGTCTACCACGCGCGCGGCAAGGTGCTCGGCGGCTCCAGCAGCATCAACGGCATGATCTTCCAGCGCGGCAACCCCATGGACTACGAGCGCTGGGCCTCCGACCCCGGCATGGAGACCTGGGACTACGCGCACTGCCTGCCGTACTTCCGGCGCATGGAGAACTGTCTGGCCGCCGCCCCCGACGACGAGTTCCGCGGCCACGACGGCCCCCTCGTCCTGGAGCGCGGCCCCGCGACCAACCCCCTCTTCCACGCCTTCCTCAAGGCCACCGAGGAGGCCGGTTACCCGCCCACCGACGACGTCAACGGCTACCGGCAGGAGGGCTTCGCGAAGTTCGACCGCAACGTCCACCGAGGCCGCCGTCTGTCGGCCTCCAAGGCCTACCTCAAGCCCGTGCTGAAGCGCCCGAACCTCACCGTGCGCACCCGCGCCCTCGTCACCCGGGTGCTGTTCGAGGGCAAGCGCGCCGTGGGCGTCGAGTACCGGCGCGGCCGGGGCGCGCTCCAGCAGGTCCGCGCGGGCGAGGTCATCCTGTGCGGCGGCGCCATCAACTCCCCGCAGCTGCTCCAGCTCTCCGGCGTCGGCAACGCCGCCGAGCTGAGCGCCCTCGGCATCGACGTCGTCCACGACCTCCCCGGCGTCGGCGAGAACATGCAGGACCACCTGGAGGTCTACGTCCAGTACGCCTGCAAGCAGCCCGTCTCCATGCAGCCGTACATGGCCAAGTGGCGGGCCCCCTTCATCGGTCTGCAGTGGCTGTTCCGCAAGGGCCCGGCCGCCACCAACCACTTCGAGGCGGGCGGCTTCGCGCGCAGCAACGAGGACGTCGAGTACCCCAACCTGATGTTCCACTTCCTGCCCGTCGCGGTCCGCTACGACGGCTCCTCGCCGGCCGGTGACCACGGCTACCAGGTGCACGTCGGGCCCATGTACTCGGACGCCATCGGCTCGGTGAAGATCAAGAGCAGGGACCCGCGGGTGCACCCCGCGCTCCGCTTCAACTACCTCTCCACCGAGCAGGACCGCCGCGAGTGGGTGGAGGCGATCCGCGTGGCCCGCGAGATCCTCAACCAGCCCGCGCTCGCCCCCTACAACGGCGGCGAGGTCTCGCCCGGCCCCGGAGTGCAGACCGACGAGGAGATCCTCGCCTGGGTCGCCGAGGAGGGCGAGACCGCGCTGCACCCCTCCTGCACCTGCAAGATGGGCACCGACGACATGGCCGTCGTCGACCCCACCAGCATGCGGGTGCACGGCCTGGACGGGCTGCGGGTCGTGGACGCCTCGGTCATGCCCTACGTGACCAACGGCAACATCTATGCTCCCGTCATGATGATCGCCGAGAAGGCAGCCGACCTCATCCTCGGCAAGCAGCCGCTGGAGCCGTCGAAGGCCGCGTACTACCGCCACCGCGACGCGCAGAAGCAGACGGGGTAGGCATTGGCGACCGAAGGACTCCGGGCGCTGCTGCACAGCGTCCGCTACGAAGTGCTGCCCGCGAAGGCCACCGAGGAGAAGGTCCTCGCCCATGTGCCGCGCGACGTCGTCGTCACCGTGACGGCGTCGCCGGTCAAGGGCCTGGAACCGACCCTGGCCCTCACGACCCGGCTCGCCGGGCACGGCTACCGGGTCGTCCCGCACGTGCCCGCGCGGCTGCTGCGCGACGACGCCCATCTGAAGGAGGTCGCGGGCCGGCTGCGGGAGGCGGGCGTGGACGACGTCTTCCTCCCGGCCGGGGACGCCGACCCGCCCGCAGGTGACTTCCACGGGGCGCTGCCGGTGCTGCGCAGACTGGGCGAGCTGGGCAGCCCCTTCGCCCGCGTCGGCGTCACCGGCTACCCCGAGAGCCATCCGATCATCGACGACGACATCACCGTCCAGGCGATGTGGGACAAGCGCGAGCACGCCACGTACATCGTCAGCAACCTCTGCTTCGACCCGCGGGTGCTGGGGGAGTGGCTGGTTCGTATACGACGCAGGCAGGTCGAGCTGCCCGTGCACGTGGGCGTCGCCGGGCCGGTGCAGCGGGCCAAGCTGCTCGCCATGGCCACGAAGATAGGGGTGGGGGAGTCGACGCGGTTCCTGACCCGGCACCCCTCGTGGTTCCTGCGGTTCGCCGCGCCCGGCGGGTACGCGCCCGAGCGGCTGCTGACCCGGGCGCGGGACGCGCTCACCGCGCCCTCCTCGGGCGTGGCCGGGCTGCACCTGTTCACCTTCAACCAGATCGCCGAGACCGAGCGGTGGCGCCGGGCGCTGCTGGACCGGCTGGGCGGCTGAACCTCGGCACGCACAAGGGCGGGACCGGTAGCTCCGGTCCCGCCCTCGCCGTACGGCTCGTATGTCTCAGCTGTCTCAGCGGAAGACGACCGTGCGGTTGCCGTCCACCATGACGCGGCTCTCGCTGTGCCACTTCACCGCGTGCGCCAGCACCTGCGCCTCCACGTCCCGGCCGACCGTGACCAGCTCGCCCGGGTCCAGCGAGTGGTCCACCCGGACCACGTCCTGCTCGATGATCTGCCCCTCGTCCAGGTCCGGCGTCACATAGTGCGCGGTCGCGCCGACCAGCTTCACCCCGCGCTGATAGGCCTGCTCGTAGGGGCGGGCGCCCTTGAAGCTGGGGAGGAAGGAGTGGTGGATGTTGATGGCCCGGCCCTCCAACTGCTTGCACAGGTCGTCGGAGAGGATCTGCATGTAGCGGGCCAGCACCACCAGGTCGATGTCCAGCTCACGTACCAGTTCCAGCAGCCGCGCCTCGGCCTCGGGCTTGGTCTCCTTGGTCACCGGGATGTGGTGGAAGGGGACGCCGTAGGTCTCCGCGAGGTTCTCGAAGTCCCGGTGGTTGGAGACGATCGCGGGGATCTCGATGTTCAGCGCGCCGGTGCGCCCGCGGAAGAGCAGGTCGTTCAGGCAGTGCCCGAACTTCGACACCATGATCAGCGTCCGGGTCGGCGTCGCCGCCTCCGTCAGGTTCCAGGAGATGGCGTACGCCTGGGCCACGGGGCCGAAGCGGGCGCGCAGGCCGTCCAGGTGGAGGTCGGGGTCGGAGACGTCGAAGTGCACCCGCATGAAGAAGCGGCCCTGGAGTCGGTCGTCGAACTGCTGGCTTTCCAGGATGTTTCCGGAGTTCCTGACGAGGAAGCCGCTCACGGCGTGCACCAGTCCCGCGCTGTCGGGACAGGAGAGGGTCAGGACGTACTCACGGCCGGGCTGGGGACGAGGGGACATGGGCGACCTCCGTCGGTGCGTAATGCACAACTTGATGAGCGATACGCAACATGGTCGGCTCGGTGTCTCGCGCGGTCAAGGGTGGGCAGGTAAAGGGCAGCATGGCGAAATCGTCATCGGCCGACCTCTTGACGCTGCCCTGTTCATTCGCCACTGTGTTCCACCACAAGCAATCGGGTGCACGATGCGCAACGAATCCTCAGGGAAAGGCCCGTCGCGTGGCAGACCTGTACGTGGATGGCGAATGGCGGGACCCGGTGGCCGGCGGACGACGCGAGATCCGCTGCCCGGCCGACGGCACGCTCGCCGCGACGGTCTCGGAGGGGACCCGCCCCGACGCCGAGGCCGCGATCGCCGCGGCCCGCCGGGCCTTCGACACGGGGCCCTGGCCGCACATCCCCGAACGCGAGCGCGGCGCACTGCTGCTGCGCACCGCCGACATCATCGAGCGCGACACCAAGGTGTTCGCCCGCGCCGAGTCCCTGGACACCGGCAAACGGCTGGTGGAGAGCGAGTACGACATCGCCGATGTCGTCTCCTGCTTCCGCTACTACGGCGGACTCGCCGGCACCGACGCCGGACGCGTGATCGACACCGGCCGCGACGACGCCGTCAGCCGCGTCGTCTACGAACCGGTCGGGGTGTGCGCGCTCATCACCCCCTGGAACTACCCGCTGTTGCAGGCGAGTTGGAAGGTCGCCCCGGCCCTCCTCGCGGGCAACACGATCGTCCTCAAGCCCAGCGAACTCACCCCCTCCACCTCCGTGTTGCTGATGCGGGCACTGGAGGAGGCGGGCATCCCGGCAGGCGCCGCCAACCTGGTGCTCGGCGCGGGCCCCGAGGTGGGCGCCCCGCTCGCCGAGGACCCGGCCGTCGACATGGTCTCCTTCACCGGCGGCCTGGACACCGGCAGGCGCATCATGGCCACCGCCGCCGCGACCGTGAAGAAGGTGGCTCTCGAACTCGGCGGCAAGAACCCCAACATCGTCTTCGCCGACGCCGACTTCGACACCGCGGTCGACTTCGCGCTCACCGCCGTCTTCCTGCACTCCGGGCAGGTCTGCTCGGCAGGTGCCCGGCTGATCGTCGAGGACAGCCTGCACGACCGCTTCGTCGACGAGGTCGTCCGCCGGGCCCGCGCCATCCGCCTCGGCGGCCCCTTCGACCCCGACGCGGAGACCGGCGCGCTGATCTCCGCACAGCACCTGGCCAAGGTCGAGGCCTATGTCGCCGCCGGACTCGCCGAGGGCGCCGTCCTGCGCTGCGGCGGGACCCGGCCCGACGACCCGGCGCTGGCGGGCGGCCACTACTACCCGCCCACCGTGCTCGACGAGTGCCGGCAGGACATGAGCGTGGTGCACGAGGAGTCCTTCGGACCCGTGCTCACCGTGGAGCGCTTCACCGACGAGGACGACGCCGTACGCATCGCCAACGACACCGACTACGGGCTCGCCGGAGCCGTGTGGACCGGGGACGCCGGAAGGGCCCAGCGGGTCGCCCGGCGGCTGCGCCACGGCACGGTGTGGATCAACGACTACCACCCCTATGTGCCGCAAGCGGAATGGGGTGGCTTCGGGCACTCGGGCGTGGGCCGTGAGCTGGGACCCACCGGCCTGAACGAGTACCGAGAGCCCAAGCACATCTGGCAGAACATCCGACCCCGGCCGCAGCACTGGTTCAGCGGCTGAACGCCGAAAGAAGGTCGAACGTGACCACACAGACCGAGGTGCCGCAGCGGCGCGGCACGTCCCAGGACTCGGGCTCCACCCCGGTCATCTCCGTGCGCAGGCTGTGGAAGGTGTTCGGTCCCAAGGCCGACCAGGTACCGGACTCCGAGGAGCTGTGCGGCCTCACCCGCCGCGAGCTGATGGACCGTACCGGCTGTACCGCTGCCGTGCGCGACGTGCACTTCGACGTCTCGCCCGGCGAGGTCTTCGTCGTGATGGGTCTGTCCGGCTCCGGCAAGTCCACCCTGGTGCGCTGTCTGACCCGGCTGATCGAACCCACCGCCGGCGAGGTCGTCTTCGAGGGCGAGGACATCCGCAAGGCCGACGCGGCACGCCTGCGCGAGCTGCGCCGCCGCAAGTTCTCCATGGTCTTCCAGCACTTCGGGCTGCTGCCGCACCGCCGCGTCGTCGACAACGTGGCGTTCGGCCTGGAGATCCGCGGCATGGGCCGCGCCGAGCGCGTGAAGCGGGCCATGGAGGTCGTCGAACTCGTCGGCCTCGCGGGCTACGAGAACTCCTACCCCGCCCAGTTGTCCGGCGGTATGCAGCAACGCGTGGGCCTGGCACGGGCGTTGGCCGGTGACCCGGACGTGCTGTTCTTCGACGAACCGTTCTCGGCGCTGGACCCGCTGATCCGGCGCGACATGCAGAACGAGGTCATCCGGCTGCACCACGAGGTCGGCAAGACCATGGTGTTCATCACCCACGACCTCTCCGAGGCGCTCAAGCTCGGCGACCGCATCCTGATCATGCGGGACGGAAAGATGGTCCAGTGCGGCACCGGCGACGAACTCGTCGGCGCCCCGGCCGACGACTACGTCCGCGAGTTCGTCAAGGACGTGCCGCGCGGCGACGTCCTCACCCTGCGCTGGATCATGCGCCCCGCCGAGGACGGCGACGCACTCGACGGCCCCGAACTCGGCCCGGACGTGGTGGTGAAGGAGGCCACCCGGGCGGTGCTCTCCGCCGACAAGCCGGTCAAGGTCGTGGAGAACGGCGAACTGCTCGGCATCGTCGGGGACGAGGAGATCCTCGCGGTCGTGGCAGGGCGGGAAGGCGGCGTCCGATGACCGTCGTCATGGAGAAACCCGGCACCGCGCAGGACACCGAACCCGACGGTCCGGCCGAGCGCACCCGCCAGGTCACCCGCCCCATGGTCGTCGGCGCCGTCATCGCCCTGTGGCTGCTGCTCTTCGCGATCCTGCGCGGCAGACACACCCTCTCCCTGGGCGCGGCCGACCTCACCGATCTGCACCGCTGGATCAACGACGTCAACGACTCCATCGGCGCCAACCGCAACTCCAACCCGCTCTTCCTCTACTTCTTCAATGAGATCCGCCTGGTCATCGACACCTTGGTGACCTTCGTCCAGGACCTGATCTCCCAACCCGCCGCGGGGCGCCCGGTCCCGCAGATCGGCTGGCTCGGCGTCATCGGCATCGCCGGATACGTCTCCTGGGCCGTCGGCAACTGGCGGGTCGCCCTGCTGGCCGTCGCGGGCTTCACCTTCATGGGCCTGCAGGGCCTGTGGCAGGAGAGCATGGACACCCTGGCGCTGACCCTCTCCGCGGTCCTCGTCGCCCTGCTCTTCGCGATCCCGCTCGGCGTGTGGGCGGGGCTGTCCGACCGGGTCAACCGGGTCATCACGCCCCTGCTGGACTTCATGCAGACGATGCCGACCTTCGTCTACCTGGCCCCGCTGACCCTGTTCTTCCTCATCGGCGGCGCCTCCGCGACCATCGCCACTGTCATCTACGCGGCCCCGCCCGCCATCCGCATCACCGCGCACGCCATCCGCAACGTGCCGACCACGACCGTCGAGGCGGCCGACTCGCTCGGCGCCACCCGCCGGCAGTCCCTGCTGAAGGTGCTGCTGCCGATGTCCAAGCGGACCGTGGTCCTCGGCGTCAACCAGACCATCATGGCCGCCCTCGCCATGGTGACCATCGCCGCCCTGATCGACGCGCCCGGCCTCGGCAAGACCGTCGTCCAGGCCCTCCAGTCGCTCGACGTCGGCACCGCCTTCAACGCGGGGCTGGCCATAGTCGTCATGGCGATCGTCCTGGACCGGGTCACCACGGCGGCGAGCGTCCGCGAGGAGGCCGCCCGCCGCTCCGACCCCCGCCTCGCGGCCTGGCGCCGCCCCCTGCTGGGCGCCGGCGCGGCGGTCACCGCCGTACTGATCTACCTCTCGCACACCTACCTGTGGGCGGCCGAGTTCCCCGGCGAGGGCAGTCTCGGAAGCACCATCGCCCGCTGGGCGGACTCCGTGACCACCTGGGCGCAGGACAACCTCTCCGGGCTCACCAACGCCTTCCGCGACGCCGTCACCAACGGACTGCTCAACCCGTTCCAGACGCTGCTCACCGACTCACCCTGGTGGCTCGTCGGCGCGGTGCTGATCACGCTGGCCGTCGTGCTCGGCGGCGTCCGCGCGGGCATCACCACGGTCGTCTGCGTCGGGCTGCTGGTCGGCACCGGACTGTGGGCGGACGCCATGACCACGCTCGCCTCCACCTTGGTGGCGACCGTGCTGGTGATGGCGCTCGGCATCGTCTTCGGTGTGTGGATGGGGCGCAGCGCCCTGGCGGACCGGCTGATCCGGCCCAGCCTGGACGCGGCCCAGGTCATGCCGCCGTTCGTCTATCTCGTGCCGTTCCTCGCCCTGTTCGGCGCCACCCGCTTCACGGCCATCGTCGCCGCGGTCGTCTACGGCGCCCCCGTCGCCATGAAGATCATCGCGGACGGCATCAGGGCGGTGCCCGAGACCACCGTGGAGGCGGCCACCTCCGCCGGGTGCAACACCTGGCAGATCATCACCAAGGTCCAGCTGCCGATGGCACGCGGCGCCCTGACCCTCGCCACCAACCAGGGCCTGATCTACGTGCTGTCGATGGTGGTGGTGGGCGGCCTGGTGGGCGCGGGCGCCCTCGGCTACGACGTCGTGGCCGGCTTCTCGCAGGGCCAGTTGTACGGGAAGGGGCTCGCGGCGGGGCTCGCCATCGTCCTTCTCGGCGTCATGTTCGACCGGATCACACAGGCAGCGGCTCGCCGCACCAGCGCATAAGGAGCACCACACCATGGCAAGACACTGGAGAGCGGGCGCGGCCGGCCTCGCGGTCCTCGGCCTCACGCTCACGGCCTGCGGCGGCGCGAAGGTCGGTGAGGACTCGGCGGGCGGCTCGGGCAGCTCCGGGGAGTGCGGCACCTTCAACCTCGCGGTCAACCCGTGGGTGGGCTACGAGGCCAACGCCGCGGTCATCGCGTACGTCGCGGACGAGTACCTGGGCTGCGACGTCAAGCAGAAGGATCTCAAGGAGGAGATCGCCTGGCAGGGCTTCGGCACCGGTGAGGTCGACGCCGTCGTGGAGAACTGGGGCCACGACGACCTGAAGAAGAAGTACATCACCGACCAGAAGACCGCCGTCGACGCGGGCCCGACCGGCAACGAAGGGCTCATCGGCTGGTACGTACCGCCGTGGCTGGCCGAGGAGCACCCCGACATCCTCGACTGGAAGAACCTCAACAAGTACGCGGCCGAGTTCCGGACGTCCGAGTCGGGTGGCAAAGGCCAGCTCCTCGACGGCGATCCGTCGTTCGTCACCAACGACGAGGCGCTGGTGACCAACCTGAAGCTGGACTACAAGGTCGTGTACGCGGGCAGCGAGACCGCGCTCATCCAGGCCTTCCGCAAGGCGGAGAAGGACAAGGAATGGGTGATCGGCTACTTCTACGAGCCGCAGTGGTTCATGTCCGAGGTGCCGTTGAAGAAGGTCAAGCTGCCCGAGTACACCGAGGGCTGCGACGCCGACCCGGAGAAGATCGCCTGCGACTACCCGGTCTACAAGCTCGACAAGATCGTCAGCGCGAAGTTCGCCAAGTCCGGCAGCCCGGCCTATGACCTGGTGAAGAACTTCACCTGGACCAACGACGACCAGAACATCGTGGCCAAGTACATCGCGGTGGACAAGATGGCCCCCGAGGCCGCGGCCAAGAAGTGGGTCGAGGCCAACCGCGACAAGGTGGACGCCTGGATCAAGTAACCCTCTCCGAGACCTTCACGCAGGCCCGGCGGGCGGTGCGCGCGGATGCGCACCGCCCGCCGGGCATCGCCGTTTTCCGGGGCGTTCATCGCCCTTTCCCGGGGCGTTCTCCGACGTCACGGGACCTCTTGACACCCACCTGCGCGGCGGGCACATTGAGTTGCGCAACCTGAATCATGTTGCGCACAAAGCAACTCAACCGGAGGTGCGGCGATGGCGGGACCCCGAGTGGTCATCATCGGAGCGGGAGTCGTGGGCGCGGCTCTCGCCGACGAGATCTCCGCGCGAGGCTGGACCGAAGTGACCGTGGTCGACCAGGGCCCCCTCCCGGCCACCGGCGGCTCCACCTCGCACGCCCCCGGCCTGGTCTTCCAGACCAACTCCTCCAAGACCATGACCGAGCTGGCCCGCTACACCGTCGAGAAGTTCTGCTCCCTCGACGTGGACGGAAAGCCCTGCTTCCTCCAGGTCGGCGGCCTCGAAGTGGCCACCACCCCGGAGCGGCTGGCGGAACTGCACCGCCGCCACGGCTGGATCTCCGCCTGGGGCGTCGAGGCCCGCATCCTGACCGCTGACGAGTGCGTGGAGCGGCACCCGCTGGTCAACCGCGACAAGGTCCTCGGCGGCCTCCTCGTGCCCACCGACGGCCTCGCCAAGGCCGTGCTCGCCGTCGAGGCGCAGATCCGCCGCGCCACCGAGCGCGGGGTGCGCTTCCTCGCCCGCCACGAGGTCCTCGACATCCTCAAGGCCGACGGCGAGGTCACCGGCGTCCGCACCGACCGGGGTGACCTGGAGGCGGACATCGTCGTGTGCTGCGCCGGCATCTGGGGACCGCGCATCGCCCGCATGGCCGGGATGAACCTGCCGCTGACCCCGCTCGCCCACCAGCTCGCCTGGACCGGCCCGGTCCCCGCCCTCGCCGGACAGACCGAGGAGGCCGTCCGCCCGATCCTGCGCCACCAGGACGCGGACCTGTACTACCGCGACCGCTTCGACGGCATCGGCATCGGCTACTACGGCCACCGCCCCATGCCGATCTCCGCCGACGACATCCTCTCCTTCGACGAGGCCGACGAGATGCCCTCGGTCCTGAAGTTCACCGAGGAGGACTTCGAGCCCGCCTGGGCCGAGACCCAGTCCCTGCTCCCGGCGACCAAGGAGGCGAAGGTCGAGGAGGGCATCAACGGCCTGTTCTCCTTCACCACCGACAACTTCCCGCTGCTCGGCGAGTCCCCGGACCTCAAGGGCTTCTGGGTCGCCGAGGCCGTCTGGGTCACCCACTCCGCGGGCGTCGGCCGGGCCATGGCCGAATGGCTCGTGGACGGCTACTGCTCGTCCTTCGACCTGCACGAATGCGACATCAACCGCTTCGAGCCGCACCAGCTCGCCCCCGAGTACGTCCTGGCCCGCGACTGCCAGAACTTCGTCGAGGTCTACGACATCCTCCACCCCCTCCAGCCCTCCGGCGACCCCCGCCCCATCCGCATCAGCCCCTTCCACGTCCGCCAGCAGGAACACGGCGCCTTCTTCCTGGAGGCGAACGGCTGGGAGCGCCCGCACTGGTACGAGGCCAACGCCGCCCTCGTGGAGGGCCGTTCCATCCCCACCCCGAACGACTGGGCCGCCCAGTACTGGTCGCCGATCGTCGGCGCGGAGGCGCAGGCCACCCGCGAGACCGTCGCCATGTACGACATGACCGCCCTCAAGCGCCTGGAGGTCACCGGCCCCGGCGCCGCCGACTTCCTGGAGCGCCTGGTCACCGGCAAGGTCGCCAAGTCCGTCGGCTCGGTGACGTACACCCTGCTCCTCGACCACGACGGCGGCATCCGCAGCGACATCACCGTCGCCCGCCTGGAACGCGACCTGTTCCAGGTCGGCGCCAACGGCAACCTCGACCTCGACTGGCTGCGCCGCCACCTGCCCGCCGACGGCAGCGTCCAGGTCCGCGACATCACCCCCGGCACCTGCTGCATCGGCCTGTGGGGCCCGCTGGCCCGCAAGGTCCTCCAGCCGCTCACCGACGAGGACTTCTCCAACGACGGCCTGAAGTACTTCCGCGCCAAGCGCGCCTACATCGGCAGCGTCCCCGTCACCGCGATGCGCCTGTCCTACGTCGGCGAACTCGGCTGGGAGCTGTACACCACCGCCGACCAGGGCCTGAAGCTGTGGGACACGCTGTGGGCGGCGGCCCGGCCGCTCGGCGGTGTCATCGCGGGACGCGGCGCCTTCAACAGCCTCCGCCTGGAGAAGGGTTACCGCTCCTTCGGCACCGACATGACCTACGAGCACGACCCCTACGAGGCCGGCGTCGGCTTCGCCGTCAAGCCCGACAAGCCCGACTTCATCGGCAAGGCGGCCCTGGAGCGCCGCAAGGCCGACGTGCGGCGCAGGCTCACCTGCCTCACCATCGACGACCCGCAGGCCGTCGTGCTCGGCAAGGAGCCCGTGTACGACGCCGGGCGCGCGGTCGGCCATGTCACCAGCGCCGCGTACGGCTACACCATCGGCAAGGGCATCGCGTACGCCTGGCTGCCCGCCGAACTCACCAGCCCCGGCACGCCCGTCCGGATCGGCTACTTCGATCAGCGGATCGACGCCGTCGTCGCCGAGGAGCCCCTGTTCGACCCGACCATGTCCCGACTGCGCGGCTGACCGGGGGAGACCGATGACAGCGCAACTGCTCGACGGCAGGGCGACCGCCGCCGACATCCGCCGCGAACTCGCCGAGCGCGTCGCCAAGTTGACCGCCACCACCGGCCGCCCGCCGGGCCTCGGCACCGTCCTGGTCGGCGACGATCCCGGCAGCCACGCCTACGTCGCCGGAAAGCACCGCGACTGCGCGCAGGTCGGCATCGCCTCCCTGCGCCGCGACCTGCCCGCCGACGCCACCCAGCGCCAGGTCGAGGACGTCATCGACGAACTCAACGCCGACCCGGCCTGCACCGGCTACATCGTCCAACTCCCGCTCCCGCGCCACCTGGACGCCAACGCCGTACTGGAACGCATGGACCCGGCCAAGGACGCCGACGGTCTGCACCCCGTCAACCTCGGCCGACTCGCCCTCGGCGTCGAGGCGCCCCTGCCCTGCACCCCGCGCGGCATCGTCGAACTGCTCCGCCGGTACCGGGTGCCGATCGCCGGAGCACGCGTCTGCGTCATCGGGCGGGGCATCACCGTGGGCCGCCCCATCGGCCTGCTCCTCACCCGCCGCTCCGAGAACGCCACCGTGACCCTCTGCCACACCGGCACCAAGGGCCTGGCCTGGCACGTCCGCGAGGCCGACATCGTCATCGCCGCCGCGGGCTCGCCCGGCCTGGTCGGCAAGGACATGCTGCGCCCCGGCGCCGCCGTCCTCGACGTCGGCATCACCCGCACCGACCAGGGCCTGGTCGGCGACATCCACCCGGACGCCGCCCAGGTCGCCGGTTGGCTCGCCCCGATGCCCGGCGGCGTGGGCCCCATGACCAGGGCGATGCTGCTCGCCAACGTCGTCGAGGCCGCCGAGAGAAACGCGAACGCCCTATGAACCCGACCCCGCTGACCGAGGGAGCCGTCCGATGAGCCCCCGCACCCCCGGCGCCGACCTCCCCGACCACCCCGACTTCCTCTGGCGCAACCCCGACCCCAGGCGCTCGTACGACGTGGTGATCGTCGGAGGCGGCGGCCACGGCCTGGCCACCGCCCACTACCTCGCCCGCAACCACGGCATCACCAACGTCGCCGTACTGGAGAAGGGCTGGCTGGCGGGCGGCAACATGGCGCGCAACACCACGATCATCCGCTCCAACTACCTCTGGGACGAGAGCGCCGGCATCTACGAGCACGCCCTGAAACTCTGGGAGGGCCTGGCCGACGAGCTGGACTACCCGATCCTCTTCTCCCAGCGAGGCGTGCTGAACCTCGCCCACAGCCTCCAGGACGTCCGCGACAGCGTGCGCCGCGTGGAGGCCAACCGGCTCAACGGCGTCGACGCGGAATGGCTGGACGCGGACGGCGTCAAGGAGGTCTGCCCGATCGTCAACACCTCCCAGGACGTGCGCTATCCGGTCCTGGGCGCCACCTACCAGCCCCGCGCCGGCATCGCCAAGCACGACTACGTCGCCTGGGGCCTGGCCCGCTCCGCGGACGCGGCCGGCATCGACATCATCCAGAACTGCGAGGTCACGGGCCTGGACGTGGACGGGGGCCGGGTGGTCGGCGTACGGACGACCCGGGGCCCGATCGCGGCGGGCAAGGTGGCCCTGTGCTCGGCGGGCCACACGTCGGTCCTCGCGGCGATGGCGGGCATCGACCTCCCCCTGCAGAGCCACCCGCTGCAAGCCCTGGTCTCGGAACTCCTGGAACCGATCCACCCGACCGTGGTCATGTCCAACGCGGTCCACGTCTACGTCAGCCAGGCGCACAAGGGCGAGCTGGTGATGGGCGCGGGCATCGACGCGTACACCTCGTACACCCAGCGCGGGGCCTTCCACATCATCGAGGAACAGATGTCGGCGGCCCTGGAACTCTTCCCGGTCTTCGCCCGCGCCCACGTCCTGCGCACCTGGGGCGGCATCGTCGACGTCAGCCCCGACGCCTCACCGATCGTGGGCCTCAGCCCGGTGGAGAACCTGTACCTCAACTGCGGCTGGGGAACGGGCGGCTTCAAGGCGACGCCGGGTGTCGGGTGGGTCTACGCCCACACGATCGCCGAGGACGAGCCCCACCCCCTGAACGCCCCCTTCTCGCTCGACCGTTTCACCACCGGCGCGCTCGTCGACGAGCACGGCGCGGCCGCGGTGGCCCACTAGGACCACTGGACGCTTTGGAGCCGACCCATGCTGCTCATCCCCTGCCCGTGGTGCGGGCCCCGCGACGAGTCCGAGTTCCACTACGGCGGCCAGGCCCATGTGCCCTACCCCGAGGACCCGTCCACCCTCACCGACGAGGAGTGGGCCCACTACCTCTTCTTCCGCGACAACCCCAAGGGCCCCTTCGCCGAACGCTGGACCCACACGGCGGGCTGCCGCCGCTGGTTCAACGCGGTCCGGGACACGTCGACGAACGAAATCCTGACGGTGTACAGAACGGGCGAGACACGCCCGGAAACATCGGAACCGAGGCCGACTGTTTCGGCGGTGTCTTCTCACGCCGGTCAGCATGATCCAGCCCGTCCGGCGTTCGAGGGCGAGGCCGTTCAGGCCGGCCAGCGGGGGTCCGGGGGCGGCAGCCCCCAGGGGACGGGAACGGGTAGGGGCGGCGGGGGCGAGGAAACCCAGCCGTTCCGCCACCCCACCCGCGGCCGAATCGACCGCAGCACCCCCCTCACCTTCACCTTCGACGGCACCGAGTACCAGGGCTACAGGGGCGACACCCTCGCCTCCGCCCTCCTCGCCAACGGCGTCATCGCGGCAGCGACCAGCATCAAACTCGCCCGCCCCAGAGGCATCTTCTCCGCAGGCCCGGAAGAGCCCAACGCCGTCGTCCAGATCGAGGAACCCTTCCCCGAGCCCATGCTCCCCGCGACAACGGTCGAGCTGTACGACGGCCTCGTCGCCACCAGCCTCCCCGGCCAGGGCCGCCTGGCCACCACCCCCGACCCGGCCCGCTACGACGCCGTACACACCCACTGCGACCTACTCGTGGTCGGCGCGGGCCCCGCAGGCCTGGCCGCAGCCGCCGCGGCGGCGAGCACCGGCGCCCGGGTCGTCCTCGCAGACGAGAACCCCGAACCCGGCGGCAGCTTCCTCGGCACGGCCGAACACCTCGACTGGGTCCAGCAGACCCGCGAACGCCTGGAAGCCGCCTCGGAGTTCCGCTTCCTCCCCCGCACGACGGTCTTCGGCTACTACGACGACAACCACCTCCTGGCGGTGGAGCGCCGCACCAACCACCTGGGCGCGGCAGCCCCCGCCCACATGGCCCGCGAACGCGTCTGGCGCATCCGCGCCCGCCACGTGGTCCTGGCCACCGGCGCCCACGAACGCTCCCTCGCGTTCCCTGACAACGACCGCCCCGGCATCATGCTGGCCGCCTCGGCCCGCACCCACGTCAACCGCCAAGGCGCCCTCCCCGGCCGCCACGCGGTGGTGTTCACGACGAACGACAGCGCGTACGAGGCCGCCCTGGACCTCGCCGACGCCGGCCTGGGCGTCACCGCGATCGTCGACACCCGCCCGGACCCGGGCGAGTGGGCCGACCGGGCAAGAGCGGCCGGCATCGAGGTGCTCCCCGGCCACGCGGTCACCGGCACGGAGGGCGGGGCCCGCCTCACCGCCGTGACCGTGGCACCGTACGGAGAGGCCACCGGCCGCCGCCAGTTCGCCGCCGACCTGCTCCTGGTCTCCGGCGGCTGGAACCCGGTCGCGCACCTGTTCAGCCAGTCCGGCGGCAAGCTCCGCCACGACGAGGCCCTGGGCACCTTCGTCCCCGACACCTGCCGCCAGGCGGCCGAGGTGGCGGGCGCCGCGAGCGGGGTGTTCGACCTGGCGGACGCGCTCGTACAGGGCGCGGCGGCCGGGGCGCGGGCCGTGGCGGCCGAGGGCTACACACCGCGGACACCGAGCCTGCCGCACGTACCCCCGCGGCCCACCCCGACCCCGCCCATGCACGTGTACGTCGTCCCCGGCGGCCCCGCCGAAGCCCCGCGCTTCGTCGACCTGCAACGCGACGTCACCGTGGCCGACCTGGCCCGCGCGACCGGCGCCGGACTGCGCTCGGTGGAGCACACCAAGCGCTACACCACGGCCGGTACCGCCAACGACCAGGGCAAGACCTCCGGCGTCCTGGCCAGCGGCGTGGTGGCCGAACTGCTCGGCGTGGACATCTCGGCACTCGGCACCACCACCTTCCGCCCGCCGTACACGCCGGTCTCCTTCGCCGCGCTTGCGGGCCGCGACCGGGGCACGCTGAGCGACCCGGTCCGTACGACCGCCCTGCACGAGTGGCATGTCGCGCACGGCGCGCTGTTCGAGAACGTCGGCCAGTGGAAGCGCCCCTGGTACTACCCGCGGGACGGCGAGGACATGGAGGCCGCGGTCCTGCGCGAATGCCGGGCCACCCGGGAGAGCGTCGGTTTCATGGACGCCTCCACGCTCGGCAAGATCGACGTACAGGGCCCGGACGCCGGGGTCTTCCTGGACCGGCTCTACACCAACATGATGAGCACCCTGAAGGTCGGCATGGTCCGCTACGGCGTCATGTGCCGTCCGGACGGCATGGTCTTCGACGACGGCACGGTCCTCCGCGTCGCCGAGGACCGCTTCCTCACCACCACGACGACCGGCAACGCCGCCGCCGTACTGGAATGGATGGAGGAGTGGCTGCAGACCGAGTGGCCGGAGCTGAGGGTGCACTGCACGTCGGTCACCGAACAGTGGGCCACCGTCGCCCTGGTCGGCCCGAAGTCCCGTACCATCCTCGCTTCCCTCGCGCCCGGACTGGCCGTGTCCAACGAGGACTTCCCGTTCATGGCGTGGCGGGACGCCACCGTCGCCGGGATCCCCGCCCGGGTCTGCCGGATCAGCTTCTCCGGTGAACTCGCCTACGAGATCAATGTGTCACCGTGGCGGGCACTCGCGCTGTGGGAGGCGGTGTACGAGGCCGGCGCCCCGTACGGCATCACCCCGTACGGCACGGAGACCATGCATGTCCTGCGGGCCGAGAAGGGCTACCCGATCATCGGCCAGGACACCGACGGCACCGTGACCCCCCAGGACCTGGGCATGAGTTGGGTGGTGTCGAAGAAGAAGCGGGACTTCATCGGCAAGCGCTCCTACGCCCGCGCCGACACCGCCCGCCCCGACCGCAAGCACCTGGTCGGACTCCTCCCCGAGGACCCCGGCACCCTCCTCCCGGAGGGCACCCATCTGATCGCCGCCAGTGTGCTGCCCGCCCCGCCCGTGCCGATGCTCGGCCATGTGACGTCCAGCTACCGCAGCGCGGCCCTGGGCCGGACGTTCGCACTCGCCCTGGTCAAGGGCGGCCGGGACCGTATCGGCGAGCGCCTGTACGCCCCCGTGGGCGAGCGACTGGTTCCGGTGACCGTCGCGAGCCCCGTCCTCTACGACCCCGAGGGAGCCCGCCGCGATGGCTGAGACCACGCCTGCCGCCACCACCGCCCTGCCGCGCAGCCCGCTGTCCCACGCCGCCGACCGCCTGGCCGCCGCGACCCGCGCCTCCCGCGGCGCGATCCGGCTCGCGGAGCTGCCCTTCCTGACCCAGCTCACCGTGCGCCTCGACGCCAAGGGCGCGGCGGCGGAGGCCGTCGGGCTGGCCCTGGACCTGCAACTGCCCCTCCAGCCCAACACCGTGGTCCGCTCCGGGGAGTTGACCGTACTGTGGCTCGGCCCGGACGAGTGGCTGCTGGTCGGGCGGCCCGGCTGCGAGCAGGAGCTGGAGGGCCGTGTCCGGCAGGCCGCGGGGGAGGAGCCGGTGTCCGTCGTGGACGTGTCCGCCCAGCGCACCACGCTCCTGGTCAGCGGCCCGCGCGCGCACGACCTGCTCGCCCACGGCTGCTCGCTCGACCTGCACCCACGGGCCTTCGGCCCCGGACGCTGCGCCCAGACGACGCTCGGCCGCACCCAGGTCGTCCTGGTCGCCCGGGACGAACCACGGGCGGGCTTCTGGGTGCTGGTGCGCTCGACGTTCGCGGGCTATCTGGCGGACTGGCTGCTCGACGCGGCGACGGAGTACGTCTGAGCGAGGACGGCCGCCGGCCAGGCCTCAGCCCAGGTAGCCCATCCGGCGGCTGATCTCGTCCGCGCCCTCGATCAGTACCGGGGCCAGCTCCGCCATGCGCTCCTCGGTGAAGCGGTAGGTGGGGCCGGAGGCGCTGATCGCGGCGATGACCTCGCCGTCGCGGGAGCGGATCGGGGCGGCCATGGCGTGCAGCCCGATCTCCAACTCCTCCAGCGCCACCGCGTACCCGCGTTCGCGCGCCAGCGCGAGGTCCTTCTCCAGCCTGGCCTTGGTGGTCAGGGTGTGCGCCGTGAGCTTCCGCGTGCCCGAGGCCGCGAGCACCGCGGCGCGCTCCTTGTCCGGGAGGTGGGCGAGGAGGATCTTGCCGCTCGACGTGGCGTGGACCGGGGTGAGCTGGCCGACCCAGTTGTGGGTGCCGACCGCGCCCGGACCGCGCACCTGGTACAGGTTGACGGCGTAGTGCTCCTGCAGCACCGCGATGTTGACGGTCTCGCCCAGTTCCTCGGCGAGCCGCTCGCACACCGGGCGGCCCTGCTGGGTGATGTCCAGCCGTCCCGTGACCGCGCCGGCCAGCCGCACGATGCCGAAGCCCAGCCGGTACTTGCCGCGCTCGGCGGCCTGCTCGACCAGTCCGCGCGCCTCCAGGGCGCCGAGCAGCCGGAACGCGGTCGACTTGTGGACGTCGATCTCGGCGGCCACTTCGCTGACGCCCGCCTCGCCGCGCCGGGCGAGGATCTCCAGGACGCTGACCGCGCGGTCGACGGACTGCACCCCGTTCACCGCGGGAGCCGCTGTTTCGCTATCTGCGGTGTAGTTGCTCATGGCGCAACTATACGCAACGGGTGGCGGATGACTTGGGCCGATCGGCCCTCTTCCCGGTGCCGTTCCGCCCCTCCGCACCCTAGGGCCCCCGCGTGCGCGGGCGGAAGAGCGGCGCACGGTTCCACTTCACCTCTTGACAGTGGGTGTCCGCGACGGGACAGTTTGAGCGATCGTTGCTTATAGCGAAGGTAGTTGCATGATTCGCAACTTCGCTTGAAGGAGACCCACCCTCGCCGCGTGCGCGTCCGACACTCCCCGAAGGTGACCCGATGACCCTCACGAACCTGCCGCCCAGCCTGATCCCCACGCTGTCCGGCGAGTACTACACCGACCCCGAGGTCTTCGCCCAGGAGCAGGAGCGGATCTTCGAGGCCATGTGGTTCTGCGTGGCCCGCGCCGCCGACCTGGACAGGCCCGGTGCCTTCCGCACCTACCAGGTGGGCCGCGAGAGCGTGCTGGTCTCCCGCTCCCGGGACGGCTCCGTACGGGCCTTCCTCAACATCTGCCGGCACCGCGGCGCCAAGCTCTGCCTGGAGGAGTCGGGTGAGGTCAAGCGCGCCTTCCAGTGCCCCTACCACGCCTGGACCTACGGTCTGGACGGCAGGCTCGTCGCCGCCCCCAACCTGACCTCCATGCCGGACATCGACCGCACCGAGTACGGCCTGGTGGGCGTCCACGTGCGCGAATGGCTCGGCTATGTGTGGGTCTGCCTCGCCGACGAACCGCCCTCCTTCGAGACCGACGTACAGGGCGCGATCGTCGAACGCCTCGGTGACCTGGAATCCATCGAGCGCTACGGCATCGAGGACCTGAAGGTGGGCCGCCGGATCACCTACGACGTGAAGGCCAACTGGAAGCTCGTCATCGAGAACTTCATGGAGTGCTACCACTGCGCCACGATCCACCCCGAACTCACCGAGGTGCTTCCGGAGTTCGCGGACGGCTACGCGGCCCAGTACTACGTCGGCCACGGCGCCGAGTTCGGCGAGGAGATCCAGGGCTTCACGGTCGACGGCTCCGAAGGACTCGACCGCATCCCCGGGGTCGCCGAGGACCAGGACCGCCGCTACTACGCGATCACCGTCCGCCCGCAGGTCTTCGTCAACCTCGTGCCCGACCACGTGATCCTCCACCGCATGTACCCGATGGCGGCCGACCGCACGGTCGTCGAGTGCGACTGGCTGTACCTGCCGCACGTCGTGGAGGGCGGCAAGGACGTGGACCGTTCCGTGGAGCTCTTCCACCGGGTCAACCAGCAGGACTTCGACGCCTGCGAGCGCACCCAGCCCGCCATGTCCTCCAAGGCGTACGCCAAGGGCGGCGTCCTGGTGCCCAGCGAGCACCACATCGGCGAGTTCCACACCTGGCTCCTGAGCAAGCTCGACGCCCGCACCGGAGGAGAGAGCCGATGACCTCGTTCGACCAGTCCCTGCATGAGCTCGACCCGGATGTCGCCGCCGCGGTCGATGCCGAGCTGCGTCGTCAGCAGTCGACCCTGGAGATGATCGCCTCCGAGAACTTCGCGCCGGTCGCGGTGATGGAGGCGCAGGGTTCGGTGCTGACGAACAAGTACGCCGAGGGCTATCCCGGCCGCCGTTACTACGGTGGCTGTGAGCACGTCGATGTGGCCGAGCAGATCGCGATCGACCGGGTCAAGGAGCTGTTCGGCGCCGAGTACGCCAACGTGCAGCCGCACTCGGGTGCCTCCGCGAACCAGGCCGCGCTGTTCGCGCTGGCCCAGCCCGGGGACACCATCCTGGGCCTGGACCTGGCCCACGGCGGCCACCTGACCCACGGGATGCGGCTGAACTTCTCCGGCAGGCAGTTCGACGTGGTCGCCTACCACGTCGACGACGCCGGTCTGGTCGACATGGCCGAGGTGGAGCGCCTGGCCAAGGAGCACCGCCCGAAGGTGATCATCGCGGGCTGGTCGGCGTACCCGCGGCAGCTGGACTTCGCGGAGTTCCGGCGGATCGCGGACGAGGTGGGCGCCTACCTGTGGGTGGACATGGCGCACTTCGCCGGTCTGGTCGCGGCCGGGCTGCACCCCAACCCGGTCCCGCACGCCGATGTGGTCACCTCCACCACCCACAAGACCCTCGGCGGGCCGCGCGGCGGGATCATCCTGGCCCGCGGCAAGGAGTTCGCCAAGAAGCTGAACTCCTCCGTCTTCCCCGGCTTCCAGGGCGGTCCGCTGGAGCACGTGATCGCCGCGAAGGCGGTCTCGTTCAAGGTCGCGGCCTCGGAGGAGTTCAGGGAGCGGCAGCGGCGTACGGTGGAGGGTGCGCGCATCCTCGCTGAGCGGCTGACCGCGCCGGACGCGCGTGAGGCCGGGGTGAACGTGCTGTCCGGTGGCACGGACGTGCATCTGCTCCTGGTCGACCTGCGCGCCTCGGAGCTGGACGGGCAGCAGGCCGAGGACCGCCTCCACGAGGTGGGTATCACGGTCAACCGCAACGCCGTCCCGAACGATCCGCGGCCGCCGATGGTGACCTCGGGTCTGCGGATCGGTACCCCGGCGCTGGCCACGCGCGGTTTCACGGCCGAGGACTTCGCCGAGGTCGCGGACGTGATCGCCGAGGCGCTGAAGCCGTCCTACGACGCCGAGGCACTCAAGGCCCGGGTCACCGCCCTGGCCGACAAACACCCGCTGTACCCCGGCCGTTAGTCCGTTCCGCGCGGCGTGCCGGGACCGTGCGGCACGCCCCGCCTCTTCCCACGGAGCATGGCGTGGCAATCAGCGTCTTCGACCTGTTCTCCATCGGCATCGGCCCGTCCAGTTCCCACACCGTGGGCCCGATGCGTGCGGCCGGGCTGTTCGCCGCCCGGCTGCGACAGGACGGCGTACTGCACCGAACGGCCACCGTGCGGGCCGAGTTGTACGGCTCGCTGGGCGCGACCGGCCACGGCCACGGCACCCCGAAGGCGGTGCTCCTCGGCCTTGAGGGCGCCTCGCCGCGCACCGTGGACGTGGAGACGGCCGACGACCGGGTCGAGGAGATCAAGTCCTCGGGCAGGCTGCGTTTGCTCGGCGAGCACGACATCCCCTTCGCTGCCGACGCCTTGGTCCTGCACCGGCGCAAGGCCCTGCCGTACCACGCCAACGGCATGACGATATGGGCCCACGACGCCGACGGCACCGAGCTGCTGTCGAAGACCTACTACTCCGTCGGCGGCGGCTTCGTCGTCGACGAGGACGCGGTCGGCGCCGACCGCATCAAACTCGACGACACGGTCCTGAAGTACCCCTTCCGCACCGGCGACGAACTGCTCCGCCTCACCCGCGAGACCGGCCTGTCGATCTCCGCCCTGATGCTGGAGAACGAACGCGCCTGGCGCACCGAGGACGAGATCCGCGCGGGCCTGCTGGAGATCTGGCGCGTCATGCGCGATTGCGTCCAGCGCGGCATGACCCGCGAGGGCATCCTCCCCGGCGGCCTGCGCGTCAAGCGCCGCGCCGCCACCACCGCCCGCAAGCTCCGCTCCGAGGGCGACCCCCAGGCCCTCGCCATGGAGTGGATCACCCTCTACGCCATGGCCGTCAACGAGGAGAACGCCGCAGGCGGCCGAGTCGTCACCGCTCCCACCAACGGCGCCGCCGGCATCATCCCCGCCGTCCTGCACTACTTCCTGGAATTCGTGCCCGGCGCCGACG
>NZ_FLSP01000086.1 GCF_900091315.1 Streptomyces sp. DI166 | reverse complement strand
CCCGCCCCGCCCCCGCGGCCCCGCCACCGCGCTCGCCGCCGAGCGCGCCCGGCAGGCCCGGATGGCCGTCGTGGGGCCGGTGACCGAGCGCTGGGCACCGGAGCAGGCCGGACCCGTGCACGAGAACTGGCAGTTGGCGCCGCCCATCGGGCCCGCGACCGACCTGTGGGCGCTGGGCGCCCTGCTGTTCCGGGCGGTGCAGGGGCACGCCCCGTACCCCGAGGAGTCGACGGCCGAGCTGGTGCAGATGGTGTGCGCCGAGCCGCCCGCCTTCGCCGAGGAGTGCGGTCCGCTGCGGCCGGTCGTGGAGTCGCTGCTGCGCCAGGACCCCACCGAGCGGCTGGACTTCGAGGAGCTGCGCGGCTGGCTGCGCTCCCTGGTGCGCTCCGCCCCCGAGCCGGAGGCCGGCGCCCATGTGGTGCCCGTGCCGCCCGCCGACGTCGGCCGGCTGCCGGTGGTGCGGCGCCGGGGCGAGCTGGTGCGCAGGCGGCGCGCCGGGCTGCCCGCGCACCACGGACGGCACAAGCGGGCCCGGCCGGAGGCCCGTTCGCCGCGCAGCCTCGGCCGTACCCTGCTCCTGCTGATACTGCTGCTCCTGGCGGGAGCCATCGCGTACGCCGTGCTGTTCATGCCGAAGGCCGACAGCAGTGGCGCCGACGACACCGACCGCACCGGCGCCACGGGCGAGGTCACCCGGGCGCCGGAGGCGAGCAGCGAGCCGCGCCCCGACGCGACCTCGCCGGGCGAGGAGACGGACGGCTCCGGGGGCAAGGCGCCCTCGAAGTCCTCCGGTTCGACCCAGTCGCAGACCACCGGCCCCGAGGTCGCCGACGGCTTCACCCTGCGCACGGACGCCGAGGGCTTCCGGGTCGCCGTGGCCAACGGCTGGGACCGCTCCGGGAAGAACGGCCGCGGCCAGGTCGTGTACGCGCACGGCGACTTCGAGCTGATCGTCGTACCGGGCCGGGACACCACCGCGAAGTACGGCGACGACCCGATGGAGTACCAGCGCGAGGACGAGCCCGAACTCCAGCCCTACCGTGACTCAAGCTGGGCCACCTCCACCGGTCTGAAGACCATCCAGGTGGGCGGGAAGGTCATGGCCGAGGGCCAGTTCACCTGGACCGACGACGCGGGGCGGGAGCGGTACGTACGCAATGTCGCCATCCTGGTCGGCGACCGGTACCACGTGGTCCAGGTGCGCGGACCGGAGGCGGAACGGGACGAGGTGACCCGGCTGTTCGAGCAGGCGTCGGCCAGTTACCAGGTGACCGGCTGATCCGCGTCCTCAACTCTGCGTGACGACAACCGTCACAGTGATGTCTCTGTGTCACCCCCGTTGTTCCCAGGGCGGGACACGGTCCCTACTCTGAGCCTGTCAAGAGCATTGCGGGGCAACGTGAATCAGATGCAGGGCCAGCCCATCGCGGGGCGCTACCGGCTGGTCGACACCATCGGCAGCGGCGGCATGGGCCGGGTATGGCGGGCACACGACGAGGTGCTGCACCGGGCCGTCGCCATCAAGGAGTTGACCGCCGCGCACTACGTCTCCGACAGCGACCGCGACCGGTTGCTCGCCCGGACCCGGGCCGAGGCGCGGGCGGCGGCGCGGATCAACCACTCCGCGGTCGTCACCGTGCACGACGTGCTCGATCACGACGCCCGGCCGTGGATCGTGATGGAGCTGGTCGAGGGTCACTCGCTGGCCGACGCGGTCAAGGAGCACGGCCGGATCGAGCCGCGCGAGGCCGCCCGGATCGGCATGTGGGTGCTGCGCGCCCTGCGCGCCGCGCACTCCGCCGGGGTGCTGCACCGTGACGTCAAGCCCGGCAACGTCCTGCTCGGCGACGACGGCCGGGTCCTGCTCACCGACTTCGGCATCGCGCAGATCGAGGGCGACACCACGATCACCCGCACCGGAGAGGTCGTCGGCTCGGTCGACTACCTCGCCCCCGAGCGGATCCGCGGCCACGACCCGGGCCCCGCCTCCGACCTGTGGGCGCTCGGCGCCACCCTCTACACGGCCGTCGAGGGCCGCTCCCCGTTCCGCCGCACCTCGCCGCTGACCACCATGCAGGCGGTCGTGGAGGAGGAGGCCGAACAGCCCGCGCACGCCGGTCCGCTGGGCCCGGTCATCGCCGCGCTGCTGCACAAGGACCCCGCGGTGCGCCCCGACGCGGCGGCGGCCGAGCAGATGCTCGCCGAGGCGGCCGAGGGACGGCGTCCGCAGGCGGCGCAGGTGTACGTGCCGACGCAGGTCTCGCACGCGCCGCCAGCGCCGGAGCGGCGTACGCATCCGCATACGGCGCCCCACACGCCGTACACCCCGGTGCAGCCGACCCCGTACACCCCGCCCGCCCCGCCCAAGCGGCGCCGGGTGCGGCTGCTGGCGCTCGTGGTGGTGCTGGCCGCGCTGGTCGGCGGGGGCACGGTGGTCGCGCTGCAGAAGTGGGACGAGGGGCGGCGTGCGGACGGCGCGTCCTCCTCGCAGAGCCCGACGCCCACCTCCACCCCGTCCGGCACCGGCACACCGGATTCGACCCCGCAGAGCAACGTCCCGGACGGCTGGGAGCGTATCGAGGACCCCCTCGGTTTCAGCCTCTCGCTGCCCGAGGGGTGGAAGCGGAGCAACCCGCAGGAATCGGGCTCCCTCCAGCAGATCGACTACTCGCCCGACGGGGGCCGGAACCTGCTGCGGATCGCCGTGGACACCAGTCCGCAGTACGACGACCCCTACCCCCACATGGTCTCGCTGGACCAGCAGTTGGGGGACCGGCTGGTCGACTACGACACGCGCGTGCTGGAGAGCACCACCTACCGCGACCGGCAGGCGGCGCGGCTGGAGTACACCTGGACGCAGCTGGCCAAGGACTCCAGCTTCCCGGGTCCGTTCCAGGCGGTCGACCAGCTCTACATCGCCCGCGACGGAGCGGAGTACGCCTTCTACATGGCGGCCCCGGTCGATGAGTTCCCCGAAGCAAAGAAGCGGTTCGAGGCCGTGCTGCGGAGCTGGCGCGAGCCGGTGTCCTGAACTCTGCGCATCTGTAACAGAGTTGGCCGATCAGCGGCGGGGAAGCAGGGCGTCCGGCGGGCATCATGGGGCGTATGGCGACCCATGGGGATCAGGGGGACGGCAACTTCCGGGTCATCGCGGGGCGTTACCGGCTGGAGGACCGGATCGGGCGCGGCGGGATGGGTGTGGTGTGGCGTGCCACCGACCAGTTGCTCGGGCGACGGGTGGCCGTCAAGGAGTTCCCCTTCGACGAGAGCGACTCGGGCGCGCTCGGCCCGGTGGACCTCCGGCAGCGCCGGGAGCGGACCCTGCGCGAGGCAAGGGCGGTCGCACGGCTGCGGCATCCGCACATCATCGTGGTGCACGACATCGTGGAGCACGCCGAACGGCCGTACATCGTCATGGAGTTGATCGAGGGCGGCTCGCTCGCCGACCGGATCTCCGCCTACGGCCCGGTGGACGCCGCCGAGGCCGCGCGGATCGGCGCGGATCTGCTGAGCGCGCTGCACACCGCGCACGCGGCCGGGGTGCTGCACCGGGACATCAAGCCCGCGAACGTGCTCATCGACTCCGGGACCGGCCGGGTCGTGCTCACCGACTTCGGCATCGCCCAGGTCGCGGGCGCCAGCACTCTCACCGAGGCAGGCACCTTCGTGGGCTCGCCCGAGTACACCGCGCCCGAGCGGATGTCCGGCGCCGGTACCGGTCCCGCCTCCGACCTGTGGTCGCTGGGGGCGCTGCTGTGCACGGCGGTCAGCGGCCAGTCGCCGTTCCGGCGGGACTCGATGGGCGGCATCCTGCACGCGGTCCTCTTCGACGAGATACGGCCGCCCCCGCAGACGGGACCGCTGCTGCCGGTCGTGCGCGGGCTGTTGGAGCGCGACCCGATGCGGCGGCTGGACGCGGTGCGGGCCGAGTGGATGCTGCGGGAACTGCTGGCCACGGGGCGTTCGCCGGAGTCGGCGCCGGTCACCTCGGTGTGGCGGTCGCCGCGTGGGCTGCTGGTGGGCGGCGTGCTGGTGGCCGCGGTGGCCGTGGCCGGGGTGTCGGGGGTGGCGCTGCTGATGCGCGAGGGAGGGGGCGGAAACGTTCCGGCGCCGACGAGTCCGGTGTCGAGCAGCCCGGCGCCCGGGACGTCGGTGAGTACGTCGGTCCCGCCCTCGCACTCGCCGCACTCGCCCTCGGCGTCGCTGTCCTCACGCACGCACATAAATGGGAGATAAGGCGCGCCTCGGGTCACGGGTCTGCTACCGGACAGTGTTCGAAGTGGAACGTGGGGCCCGTGCCGCGATATGGATGAACCCATGAGCAGCAACGGGGGAGCCCCCTACGGGGCCGACGAGCCAACCAGTTTCGGCCTGCAGCCGCCGAGGCCGTCCGCGGGCGTGCCGCATCCGGACAGTGTGCCGCACCCGGGCAACCCCTATGCGGCGCCCACCCAGGTGGTGCCGCCTCAGCCGCCCGCCGCCCAGGATCCCGGCGCCGGGCGCCTGATCGCGGGCCGGTACCGGCTGCTGAGCAAGCTCGGGCACGGCGGCATGGGCACGGTGTGGCGGGCCAAGGACGAGACGGTGGACCGCGAGGTCGCCGTCAAGGAGCCGCGGATCCCGGACCACCTGCCGGAGCGGGAACGCGCCAACGCCTTCGAGCGGATGCGCCGTGAGGCCCGTGCCGCGGCCCGCCTCGACCACCCGGCCGTGGTGAACGTGCACGATGTCGCGGTCGTCGACGGTCAGCCGTGGATCGTCATGGAGCTGGTGCAGGGACGTTCACTCGGCAGCGTTCTGCAGGAGGGCACCCTCGGCGCGCGCGAGGCGGCCCGGATCGGCCTCGAAGTGCTCGGCGCGCTGGAGGCCGCGCACGCGGCGGGCATCCTGCACCGGGACGTGAAGCCGGACAACGTGCTGCTCGGACGGCACGACCGGGTCGTGCTCACCGACTTCGGCATCGCCCAGATCGAGGGCGAGACCAACCTCACCGACACCGGCGGCTTCGTGGGCTCGCCCGAGTACATCGCGCCCGAGCGGGTGCTGGGGCAGCGGCCCGGCCCGGCCTCGGACCTGTGGTCGCTCGGCGTGGTGCTGTACGCGGCGACGGAGGGCGTCTCGCCGTTCCGCCGCAGCAACACCCCGGCCACGCTGCAGTCCGTCCTCAACGCGACCCCGGCCGCCCCCGCCTCCGCGCAGGGCCCCCTCGCCGAGGTCATCACCGGCCTCCTCCAGAAGGACCCGTCCCACCGCCCGAACGCGACCCAGACGCGCGCGCTGCTGGAGGCGGCGGCGAATCCCCCGGCGCCCGCACCCACGCAGGTCGTGCGGCTCGGCAGCGCCGACGGCGGCGACCAGGGCTGGGGGATCCGTCTCGGGGTCAAGGCGCTGACCGTGATCGGCGCCGGCGTCGTCGCGGCGGCCGTGGCGGCGTACCTCGTCCTCGCCGACCCCTTCGCCGGGTCCACGCCCGACGGCTGGAAGGCACAGGACCTCGGCACGAAGGTCGGCAGCACCCTCAGCATGCCGCCGGGCTTCAAGAAGCTCCCCGACGAGAGCGATTCGGACGGGACCATCGTGCGGTACGCCGACCCCAGCGGGGCCGTGCGGATCACCGTCGACCGGGACATCAAGAAGGACGACAAGGACGGCGAGATCCCGGGCAGCGCGAGCGAGAAGGCGTTCGCCGACTGGGAGTCGCTCAAGGACGGCGAGTACACCTGGGACATGGCGAGCGACCCGGCCCCCTCCGGGAAGCCGAAGGAGACCCGCTGGAAGGAGCGGGAGGCCGCCGAGAACATCATCAAGTACACGACGACGAGCAGCACGGCCCCGCTCAAGCGTGAGGCACGGGTGCTGTACTACCGCGCGGACAACGGCGACATGCACCGGCTGTGGATCGACTACCCGGGCGAGGGCTACTTCACCGAGGACAGCCGCGACATCGCGCAGACGGCGATCGACAACTGGAAGATCCACAACCCCTGATCCACGCCGCCGGACCCGCTGCCGGACCCGCCGTTCGGCCCCGCGTCGACAAGCGCCCGCCGCGCGCGATAGGCATGGGGCATGAGTGACGGCGGCGAACACCAGCGCGGCGGACGCCTGGTCGGCGGGCGCTACCGGCTGATCGAGCGGATCGGCTCCGGGGGTATGGGTACCGTCTGGCGGGCCCACGACGGGCTCGTCGACCGGGATGTCGCCGTGAAGGAGCCCCGGCTGCCCGGGGAACCGGAGGACGAGGCCTATCAGCGGGCCGCGCACCGGCTCTCCCGGGAGGCACGGGCCGCCGCCCGGGTGGACCACCCCTGCGCCGTCTCCATCCACGACGTGGTCGTGGAGGAGGACGGGCTGCCCTGGATCGTCATGGAGCTGGTGCGCGGCGAGTCGCTGCACGAGGTGCTCAAGCGGGGCCCGATGGACCCCGCCGAAGCCGCCCGCACCGGCCTCGCCGTGCTCGGCGCCCTGCGCGCCGCGCACTCCGTGGGCATCGTGCACCGGGACGTGAAGCCCGCCAACGTCCTGCTCGGACCGCACGGCCGGGTCGTGCTCACCGACTTCGGCATCGCCCACATCCAGGGCGAGGAATCCCTCACCGCCACCGGCGAGTTCGTCGGCTCGCTGGAGTTCGTCGCCCCCGAGCGGATGTCCGGCCGTACCGCGGGCCCCGCCTCCGACCTGTGGTCCCTCGGCGTGCTGCTGTACGCCGCCGTGGAGGGCTGGTCCCCGTTCCGCCGTACGACGGTGGAGTCCACGCTCGCCGCGATCCTCTCCGCGGACCCGCCCGAGCCCGAGCGCGCCGGCCCCCTCGCCCCGCTCCTGGTCCGCCTGCTCGCCAAGGACCCAGCCGACCGCCCCGACGCCGCCGAGACCGCGGCGGCGCTTCAGGCCGCGGCCCCCGAGAAGCCGTACGAGCCCGAGTCACCGGACGCCCCCGAGCCGCAGGACGCCTCCCAGTTGCCGGAGTTCGGCGAGGACATCCGCACGATGCGGCTGGCCCCGGACCCCGAGACCGCCGCCGGGCCGATATCCGTACCCGACCCACCGTCACCCCCGTCCCCGCGCCGCCCCCTGCACCGCCGCCCCCTCCCGCTGGCCCTCCTCGGCGCCCTCCTGGTCGGCGCCTGCTGGCTCGCGGTCTCCTTCCTCACCGGGCCCGACAGCGGGGCGGCCACCCGGCCCGAGGCGGCGGAACAAGGACGCAGTGCCAAGCCCACCCCCACCCCCACCCCCACTCCCGCTCTCTCCGACGGCTGGGTCTCCCTCACCGAGAAGCCCATGGGCGCCACCCTCGTCCTCCCCGCCGAGTACCAGGAGTTCGCCCGCTCGGGCAGCGCCGAGGTACAGCCCCGCACGGTCGAGTACGCCGACCCGGACGGGCCCGTCCAGCTCCGCCTCACCCGGTGGGACCGGGCACCCGGCACCCCCGTGAGCCAGGCGAAGCAGCACGCGGAGACCTGGAAGTTCTTCGGGAACGCGAGAACGCGGTACACCGAGACCACCCTCCACGGCTGGGAGGCCGTCCAGGCCGACAGCACCTACGGCGACCCGGACCTGCGCAAGCGGGTCATGGAGCTGTTCGTGCGCACCGACGACAACCGCCTGTACGAGCTGCTTGTGGAGATGCCCGAGGGCGGCGCGGAGGAGAAGCTGGGCACGGAGGTTTTCAACACCGCCCGGGACCGGCTCACCATTGCCACAACGCCCTGATCAGCGTGTTTGTTGCCAGTGGTCGCTGGCAGCATGTGAGCACTCGGTGAATCCCCGTTACCGACGGGTACACAAAGCTTCCCCCGCGGCATACCCTGCGCGTCATGACGGACTCGCAGGCCCCGGTACAGACCGGCACGAATCCCCTCGCTCCCGCCCCCGAGGGCGCCCGCACGGCCGCCGACGTGGTCACCCCCGAGCTGGTCGCCCAGCTGACCCGGGGCGTGGCCGGATCGGGCCGGACCGCCAACCACACGCCGTTCACCGGCGAGAAGCTGGCGGACCTGCCGGAGTCCACGCCCGAGGACGTGGAGAAGGCCTACGCCGCCGCCCGCGCCGCCCAGGCCGTCTGGGCGCAGACCCCGGTACGCGAGCGCGCCGCCGTCCTGCTGCGCTTCCACGACCTGGTGCTGGCCCGCCAGGCCGAGGTGCTGGACCTCATCCAGCTGGAGACCGGCAAGGCCCGCCTGCACGCGCACGAGGAGGTGCAGGCCGTCGCGGTCGCCGCCCGGCACTACGGCCGCCGCGCCGCCGCCTACCTCAAGCCCAAGCGGCACGCCGGGGCCATGCCCACCCTCACCAAGGTGACCGAACTGCGCCACCCCCGCGGAGTCGTCGGCCAGATCGCGCCCTGGAACTACCCGCTGGAGCTCTCCGTCGGCGACGCCCTGCCCGCCTTCGTCGCGGGCAACGCCGTGGTGATGAAGCCGGACACCGAGACCTGCCTGACCGCCCTGTGGGCCCGTGACCTGCTGATAGAGGCCGGACTGCCCGCCGACGTCTTCCAGGTCGTGCTCGGCGAGGGCCCCGTCATCGGCCCCGAGGTCGTCCGCCACGCCGACTACGTCTCCTTCACCGGCTCCACCCGCACCGGCCGCGAGGTCGCCCGGAGCGCCGCCGCCCGGCTGGTCGGCGTCTCCCTCGAACTCGGCGGCAAGAACGCCATGCTGGTCCTCGCCGACGCCGACATCGAGAAGGCCGCCGCCGGAGCCGTCCGCGCCTGCTTCTCCTCCGCGGGCCAGCTGTGCATCTCCATCGAGCGGCTCTACGTCCACGAGTCCATCGCCGACGCCTTCGTCGAGCGCTTCGCCGCCCGTACCAAGGCCATGCGCCTCGGCCGCTCCCTCGCCTACGGCGCCGACATGGGCTCCCTGGTCGGCGAGCGCCAGTTGGAGACCGTCAAGCGGCATGTCGAGGAGGCCGTCGCCAAGGGCGCCAAGCTCGTCGCCGGCGGCGTCGCCCGCCCCGACATCGGCCCGTACTTCTTCGAACCGACCATCCTGGACGGCGTCGAGGCCCCCATGGCGGTCTGCACCGAGGAGACCTTCGGCCCGGTCGTCTCCCTCTACCGCTTCAGCAGCGAGGACGAGGCGATCGAGCACGCCAACGCCACGCCCTACGGCCTCAACTCCTCGGTCTGGACGAAGGACGGCCGCCGCGGCCGCGCCGTCGCCGCCCGGCTGCGCACCGGCACCGTCAACGTCAACGAGGGCTACGCGCCCGCCTACGGCAGCGTCCAGTCCCCGATGGGCGGCATGAAGGACTCCGGCCTCGGCCGCCGCCACGGCTCCGAGGGCATCCTCAAGTACACCGAGGCCCAGACCGTCGCCCACCAGCGTCTGCTGCCGATGGCGCCCTCGCTCGGCATGGACGACGAGAAGTACGCCCAGTTCATGAGCCGCAGCCTGCGGCTGATGAAGGCCTTCCGGTTCCGCTAGGCCGTCGCTTTGAACGACGCCCGCCGCACGGCTTGCGCAAAGGAGACAACGCACGTGCCTGAGGACGCTTACGACTACGACGTCATCGTCGTCGGCTCCGGCTTCGGCGGCTCGGTGACCGCCCTGCGCCTGACGGAGAAGGGCTACACCGTGGGCGTCCTGGAGGCGGGCCGCCGCTTCACCCGCGACACCCTGCCGAAGAACTCCTGGGACCTGAAGAACTACCTCTGGGCGCCGAAGCTCGGCCTGTTCGGCATCCAGCGCATCCATCTGCTGGGCAACGTCATGGTGCTGGCCGGTGCGGGCGTGGGCGGCGGGTCCCTCAACTACGCCAACACCCTCTACGTACCGCCGAAGCCGTTCTTCGAGGACCCGCAGTGGCGGGACATCACCGACTGGCAGGAGGAGTTGAAGCCGTACTACGACCAGGCCCAGCGGATGCTCGGCGTACGGCTCAACCCGACCATGACCCCCTCCGACGTCCATCTCAAGGACGCCGCCCAGAAGATGGGCGTCGGGGACACCTTCCACATGGCGCCGGTCGGGGTCTTCTTCGGCGACGGCGAGGACGCCGACGGCTCCCGGCGCGCGGCACCCGGCGAGCAGGTCGAGGACCCGTACTTCGGCGGCGCCGGACCCGCCCGCCGGGCCTGCACCGAGTGCGGCGAGTGCATGACGGGCTGTCGTCACGGCGCGAAGAACACCCTCAACGAGAACTACCTCTACCTCGCCGAGCAGGCGGGCGCGGTCGTGCACCCCATGACCACGGTGGTGGCGGTCACGGAGGACTCGCAGGGCGGTTACGCCGTCACCACCCTGCCCACGGACCGGAAGAAGAAGGGCAAGGGCCGCGTCTTCAAGGCCCGCCGGGTCGTCCTCGCCGCGGGCACCTACGGCACCCAGACCCTGCTGCACCGTATGAAGGCCACCCGCAACCTGCCCCACCTCTCGCCCAAGCTGGGCGAGCTGACCCGCACCAACTCCGAGGCACTGGTGGGCGCCCAGACCGACAACCGCCGCTACCGCAAGGCGACCGGCGAGAAGAAGGTCGACTTCACCCGCGGCGTCGCCATCACCTCCTCCGTCCACCCGGACGCCAACACCCATATCGAGCCCGTCCGTTACGGCAAGGGCTCCAACTCCATGGGCAGCCTGACCATCCTCCAGGTGCCCTACACCGACGGCGGCCCGCGCCTCGGGGCCTGGCTCTCCAACGCCGTCCGGCATCCGCTGCTGGTGCTGCGCTCGCTCTCCAACCGCCGCTGGTCGGAGCGGACCATCATCGGCCTGGTGATGCAGTCGCTGGACAACTCCCTGACGACACACCTGAAGCAGGGCGGCATCGGCAAGGGCATGCTCACCGCGCGCCAGGGCCACGGCGCCCCCAACCCGACCCAGATCAAGGCCGCCACCGAGGGCGCGAGTGCCCTGGCCGCGTCGATCAACGGCTTCGCCGGCTCCAACATCGGCGAACTGATGGGCACCCCGCTCACCGCGCACTTCCTCGGCGGCTGCCCGATCGGGGACTCTCCTCAGACCGGTGTGATCGACCCGTACCACCGGCTCTACGGCCACCCGGGCATCTCGGTGGTCGACGGCGCCGCGGTCTCGGCGAACCTGGGCGTGAACCCGTCGCTGACCATCACGGCGCAGGCCGAGCGGGCGATGTCGTACTGGCCCAACAAGGGCGAGGAGGACCCGCGCCCCGCGCAGAACCAGCCGTACGAGCGGCTCCAGCCGGTGGAGCCGAAGTCGCCGGCGGTTCCGGCGGAGGCGTTCGGCGCGCTGCGACTGCCGTTCCTGGGAATGCCGACGGTGCCGCCGAAGAAGTAGGCCCGCTCTGTCGGACCAAGGGTCCGCGCCCTGACGGACGAAAAGAGAAGGACCTGCGCCCCCCTCCGAGCGCAGGTCCTTCTCTTGTCCGGTGCCCCTGTCCGGGGTGCCCCGCGGGCCTACGCCGCGGCGCCCGCCTTGCGGCGCTTCATCGCGAACACCACACCGGTGCCCGCGAGGATCGCGATACCGCCGACGGTGGCGACGACCGGCAGGCCCGAGTCCGCACCGGTCTCGGCGAGTTCACCGTCGACGTCGACCTCGTCGACGTCGGTGATCTCGTCCTTGCCGCCGGTCTGCGGCTTGGAGTCGTTCGGCTTGCCCGGGTCCGAACCGGCGGGCAGCACCTCGAAGAAGTAGATGCCGAAGTTCTCGTCCTCGGAGGTCCAGCAGCCGTCCTCGGTGGAGTACTCGGCCAGGCCGATGGCGATGCCGACCGCGCTCGGCACCTCACGGTCGACCTTCACCCGCAGGTCGTAGGAGATCGCCTGGCCGCCCTTGAGGGTGAAGGCGTTGAGCACACCGCCCTCACCGAACCCGGTGGCGATGTCCACCCAGGAGCCGCCGCTGCGGACCTGCACGGTGACCAGGTCGCTGTAGTCCTCCTCCAACTCCCAGTCCAGCGCGCCGACGCCGACGACGGGCACGATGTTCTCGATCGCCTCGTCACCGGAGTTGCTGACGTTGAACGTGAAGTCCGTCCAGCCGCTGCCCGCGACGATGCTCTCGGGCAGACCGGTGAGGGAGGTGTGCAGCACGTCGCTGATGTCCCAGATCGGCGCGCCGTCCTCGTCGACCGGGCACTCCTCGACGGCCTCCTCGTCGTCGCCCTCCTCCTCGTCCTCGGCCGGGGTGCTCTCGCTCGGCGCGGGGGAGGACTCGGTGGCGGCGGGGCTGGAACCGGCGGGTGCCGGGGAGGTCTCCTCGGTGGACGGAGCCGTGGTGGTCGGCGCCGCCTCGGTCTCCTCGGGGGCCGGAGAGCTCTCGGTCGTCTCCGGCGAGGTCTCCTCGTTCGCGGGCGTGCTCTCCTCGGTGGCCGGAGTGCTCTCCGTCGAGACCGGGCTCGGCGTGGTGTCGCCCGTGGCGAACGCGGCCGGGGCGGACATCAGCGCGACCGGAGCGAGGGCCGCTGTCGCGGCGGCGACGGCCAGTGCACGGCGAAGCTTCATGGGGACCTCGGAAAGTCGAAGGTGTGACCTCCGCGTTGGGGGGCGCGGGTGTGGCCCTTGATACGCAGGGTTTGATCCACGACCTGGGGGGATGGTTGCGTCCGTGCTCACAGAATTTTTATGTGAGCCGTCTCACCTGCGGCGGAGCACCGGTGCGTCAGTGGCCGGGCATGGCGAAGGGCCCCGCGGTACGCAGCCGCGGGGCCCTTCTTTCGTCAGCACCGACGTCAGGGCAGCGCCGGTGCCTGGGAGCGGCGCCGGGGGGTTGCGCCGCGTGTGGTCGGAGAGGTCCTGACCCCCGGGACTCGGGGCCTTCCTCGCATCGTGCTGGAACGCCGGGGCCTTCGCAAGCTTTCGGTCCAGCCTTGGAGTTGTCCTGTCGGGAGCGGCCTGATCGCTTCCCGCCGGCCGGCCCCGGGCGTCCCCGGAGCCGACTCTTGGGTGACCGGGCTGCTGTCCCCTGCCGTCCGGTCACAGGACTGGAACGAGGTCCCACGACGCACGCACGTACGTCTCATCGCTCCAGTGAGCCACGCGTGGTTCTTTCGGGCCCGCCCCTGGCTGACGCGGACAACAGCACCAACGACGCGTCCGCCGTCACGGTCACGCGCCGTACGGGTGAGGGCGGCCTCGAACTCAGATGCGACCGCGGCACAGTTCGAGCAGCGTCATGGCGAGCGTGGTGCCGGGCTTGCCCAGCGCCTGCCGGTAGTGGTCGAGGACCTCCATCTCGCGGGAGAGGTTCACCCGACGGCCGCCGGAGGAGATCCGGGCCTCCTGGATCACGGCGGAGACGGCCATCCGTTCCTGGATCAGGCCGATGATCCGGTCGTCGAGTGAGTCGATGCGCTCACGGGCACCGGTGATCACACCGGCGGCCTCGTCGGTACGGGCGCCGGTCTTCTCGGCGGCCGTCTTCTCGGCCTTCCCGGTCTTCTCGGCGTTCTCGGTCTTTTCCGTGGCGGTCGTCTCGGTGGCGGTCGCGGTCATCGGGGGCTCCTCGTGGTGGCGGGGGCCCCGGATCGGCACGGCCCGGAAACGCCAGACGCCCCGGGCCTTGTCGGCCCGGGGCGCCTGGGAAGTCGCTTGTCAGTTGCTCAAGCAGCACGACCATGGCAGCCGGCGGGCCGGATGCCATAGGTAAAGAGGAAGGTCGTCTGCGTGAGCATGCGGTCAGTATGCCGCCCCCCGCCGCGGGCGCCCAACCGGGTTCGCATCCTGAGACGCGAGGGGCCGTTCGCCACCCCGTTAGAATCGATGCCACAGCCCTTGTCAAGCCGCCGGAAGGCAACCCGTGTCACCAGCGACCCACGCCGCCCCCGACACCGTCCTGGTCGTCGACTTCGGCGCGCAGTACGCCCAGCTCATCGCCCGTCGCGTCCGCGAGGCACGGGTCTACAGCGAGATCGTGCCGAGCACCATGCCGGTCGAGGAGATGCTCGCCAAGAACCCGGCGGCGATCATCCTCTCCGGCGGCCCCTCGTCCGTGTACGAGGAGGGCGCCCCGCGGATCGACCGCGCGCTCTTCGAGGCCGGCGTCCCCGTCTTCGGCATGTGCTACGGCTTCCAGCTCATGGCGCAGAGCCTCGGCGGCACCGTCGACAACACCGGCGCCCGCGAGTACGGCCGTACCGACCTGCACGTCTCCAAGTCGTCCTCCACCCTCTTCGAGGGCACCCCGGACGAGCAGCACGTGTGGATGTCGCACGGCGACGCCTGCTCCGCCGCCCCCGAGGGCTTCACCGTCACCGCGTCCACGGACGTCGTCCCGGTCGCCGCCTTCGAGAACGACGAGAAGAAGCTCTACGGCGTCCAGTACCACCCCGAGGTCATGCACTCCACGCACGGCCAGCAGGTGCTGGAGCACTTCCTGTACCGCGGCGCCGGGCTCACCCCGTCGTGGACCACGGGCAACGTCATCGACGAGCAGGTCGCGGCCATCCGCGAGCAGGTCGGCGACAAGCGCGCCATCTGCGGTCTGTCCGGCGGCGTCGACTCCGCGGTGGCCGCCGCGCTGGTCCAGAAGGCCATCGGCTCCCAGCTCACCTGCGTCTACGTCGACCACGGTCTGATGCGCAAGGGTGAGACCGAGCAGGTCGAGAAGGACTTCGTGGCCGCGACCGGCGTGCAGCTGAAGGTCGTGGACGCCGAGGAGCGCTTCCTCACCGCCCTGAAGGGGGTCTCCGACCCCGAGGAGAAGCGGAAGATCATCGGCCGCGAGTTCATCCGGGTCTTCGAGCAGGCGCAGGCCGAGATCATCGCCGACGAAGGTCCGGCGGTGGAGTTCCTGGTGCAGGGCACGCTCTACCCGGACGTCGTGGAGTCCGGCGGCGGCACCGGCACCGCCAACATCAAGTCCCACCACAATGTGGGCGGCCTTCCCGAGGACCTTGAGTTCAAGCTCATCGAGCCGCTGCGCAAGCTGTTCAAGGACGAGGTCCGGATGGTCGGCCAGGAACTGGGCCTGCCCGAGGAGATCGTCCAGCGCCAGCCCTTCCCGGGCCCCGGCCTCGGCATCCGGATCGTCGGCGAGGTCACCAAGGAGCGCCTTGACCTGCTGCGCGAGGCCGACGCCATCGCCCGCGAGGAGCTGACCGCGGCCGGCCTGGACCGCGACATCTGGCAGTGCCCGGTGGTCCTGCTCGCCGACGTCCGCTCGGTCGGCGTCCAGGGCGACGGCCGCACCTACGGCCACCCGATCGTGCTGCGCCCGGTCTCCTCCGAGGACGCCATGACGGCCGACTGGTCGCGTCTGCCGTACGACGTCCTCGCGAAGATCTCCACCCGGATCACCAACGAGGTGCGGGACGTCAACCGCGTCGTCCTGGACGTCACCTCGAAGCCGCCGGGGACCATCGAGTGGGAGTAAGGGCCCATTACGGCCCTCACGTGCGCTTGATGACGCGCACGGGCCCGCCGGGCTTCCAGATCTGCAGGACGAGGTACTTCTCGTCCTCGACGTAGGTCCGCACGACCTCGGTCAGCTCGGCACGGAAGAGGTGGAACGGCTCCGGCTGTTCCACCTCTTCCCTTTTCGGGGGTTCTTCCTTCTCGGGGTCCTGCCCGTACGAGGCCTTCACCTCCGGGTCCTCGACCTCGATCGCCCGGCCGCTGATCCGTACGTCGCCGCCGCCCATGCCGGTGCCTTCCCCCGGGTTCGCCATGAGCGAGAAACGGGGGTCGCGGCGCAGGTCGAGCGCCTTCATCGAGTCGGCCATCATCCCGAGCCACAGCTCACCGTTCTTGAAGGTGGCCTCCAGACCGGTGGTGCGCGGCGAGCCGTCCTTGCGGAGCGTGGCGAGGACATGGTGGGTGTAGGCGCCGAAGCGCGCCTCCACGGTGCGCGCGAACTCCGGTTCCGCCGCGGCGAAAGCCGCCCAGTTCACTGTCATACGGCCAGTCTGGCGCCGATACCCGACATCTTCTGTCCGGATTGGGCCGGTGGCGCGGGCACGGGGCCGGGGCGCGCTCAGACGTCGTCCGGGGCCGGCCGTAGGAACCGGTCCCGGCCCTGCTGGTCCCGTACCGGCGTGCAGCCCGCCGCCGTCAGCTTCGTGGCCAGCCTGGCGCGCCGGACCGAGCCGACCCGCAGCGAGACCAGTACGAAGCCCGGTATCAGCACGGTCGGCGGCATCAGCACGAGGTACTCCCCGGTCGCCAGGCACAGCAACAGCAACACCGCCGCGCTCACGACCGCGAACGCCTGCGTCAGCTTCCGATTGAGGCCGCCGTAGGCGTCGTACCTGATCAGCGCCTTCAGCACCGCTACCTCCGGCTCGGCGTCGGGCAGCGGGGTGAGCGTGCCCCGTCGCATCCCGGGCACCGGGCCGCCCGCTCCTGCCTGCGGGAACGCCGCCGCGTTGGCCGTCGCTCGCTGCCGCACCCGGTCAGCGCGATCCCGCACCAGGTACACGCACATTTCGTTGCCCACGACCCGGGTGTCGGCGTACCGGAAGCCGTACGCCTCCGCGATGTACGCCAGCGCCGCCACCGTCCGGATCCTCGCGAAGGGATGGCTCAGCGCGACGATCTCCTGAGACGAGACCTGCCGCATGACCGCGGTGATGCGCTGCTCGGCGAGACTCACGGAAGCTCCTGAGGTCCGGTTGGCTGGAAAACGGCGCCGAAGTTCCCATTCCGGACATCAGACCCGTGAACCATCGGGAAGGTGGTGCGCCCTGTTTCTGTTGCGTACGTCATCATTGCGCAATGACCTGTTGCCGCCGCGCCCACCGGCGGTAGCTTCCGCCCGTACGATCACCGAGTGCCGGAGGACTCGATGCACGGGACGACCGGGCCCACCCCGCCCCCCGCCCTCCCGACGGACCGGTTGCGGTTCGCCATGCCTCCCAGGCACGACTCCGTCGAGGACGAACGCCGGCACCGCAAGGAGCGGCTCGCGGGCGCCCTGCGCGTCTTCGCCCGCCTCGGCTTCGAGGACGGCGTCTCGGGACACATCACCGCGCGCGACCCCGAGTACAGCGACTGCTTCTGGGTGAACCCCTTCGGCATGCCCTTCCGGCACGTCACCGTCAGCGACCTGGTGCTGGCCAACTCCGAGGGGCAGGTCGTCGAGGGCCGGTACCACGTCAACCAGGCCGCCTTCACCGTCCACGCCCAGGTCCACGCCGCCCGCCCCGACGTCGTCGCCGTCGCCCACTGCCACTCCGTGCACGGCCGTGCCCTCGCCGCCCTCGGCGAACTGCTCGACCCGATCACCCAGGAGAGCTGCGCCTTCTACGAGGATCTCGCCCTCTACAACGCCTACAGCGGGGTCGCCGTCGACGCCGAGGAGGGCCGCCGGATCGCCGCCGCCCTCGGCTCCTGCAAGGCGCTGGTACTGCGCAACCACGGGCTGCTGACGGTGGGGGACTCGGTGGACGCGGCGGCCTGGTGGTTCATGTCCCTGGAACGCTCCTGCCAGGTCCAGCTCGCCGCGAAGGCCGCGGGCCGCCCCGTCCTCATCGACCACAAGGCCGCGGTCGCCACCCGCGAGCAGCTCGGCGGGGACCTGGTGGCGTGGATCAACTACCAGCCGATGTGGCAGGACATCAGCCGCAGCGAGCCGGACCTGCTCAGCTAGGGCCGGCCAGAGTTTCAGAAGCCCCGCAGCACGGCCGCCTTCGTCATCGCGAACTCCTCGTCCGTGAGCACCCCGTCGCGGTGCAGCTCGCCCAACTCCCGCAGCCTGCGCAGCAGCACGTCGTGGTGGTCGGACGGCGGCGGCACGGGCGCGGTGAGCCGGCCGGCCGGTTCGGCGTATCCCACGCCGGTACGGGTGGAGGGGTGCGGCAGCCGGGCGGTCACCGCGGTCGCGACCAGCGCGGTGAGCAGATCCCGGCGCGCGCTGCCCCACAGGTCCAGGGCGTACGGGTCCTTCTCCGGAGGGAGCTTGGACAGCGCCGTCTCCCGGGTCACGAACCGCAGGAAGCCGTCCTCGTACCCCGAGTTGGGCAGCCACTCCACCTGCACGACATCGGCGATGCCGATGATCCGCGGCCCGGTCGCCCGCTTGACCCGGTCGGAGGTGTCGGCCCAGTCGATACGGATCTGGACGCCGTCGAAGGAGACCGTTCCGTCCGAGGAACGCACCGACACAGGCACCGGGGGACCGGGCAGCAGATAGGCCTTGGTGGGTTCGGCGGGGATCTGGTCCAGCAGCAGCGAGCGGCGGATCTCCTCGGCCACGTACTCGGCGACCCCGGCCCGGTCCACGTCCACCGTCAGCCGGTACGGGTCCGCGGGCTCGGGCAGCCGTCCGCCGGTCGCCTGGAGCAGCGGGTCCGCGCCCTCGCGCAGCCGCATCCGCAACCGCCCGCGCTTGCGCTCGGGTTCGAAGACGACCCCGGCCACGGCCTCCAGAGGGACGGCGATCTCCCCGTACGTCTGCCGGAACAGCGGCACCGAGCGGTGCAGGCCCGGTGTGATCCTGATCGTTGTGCCGTCGAAGGCCCAGGTCCCGTCGCGCTGGATGATCTCGGCCATGGACCGATTCTCCCAGCCGGGTCAACACGGCGGTTCGGACATCACTCCTCGCGGCCCTCCCGCGAAGCGGACCTGCCGGGCGGGCGGGGGGTGGTGTAGGGCACAATTCGCTCGCGTCGCAGTGGAGTTGTGGCGTGACGGAGCATGGGAGAGGCGGGCGTCGGTCGTGGCGGTGCAAGACGCGAGACAGCGCGCGGAGGTGGGTGCGCACGACGGCGGCTGCACCTGCGGGGACTGTCCGCACGGGGTGCGGGAGGGGCATCGGCGGGCGGTCGCCGAGTTCCTGTCGAAACGGGACGAGTTCGCCGCCGGTCAGGGACTGCCCGCCGCCGTGGCCCACTCGGCCTCCGCTTCCCGCCAGTGGGTGTCGGAGGAACTGACCCAGTCCGCGGTCCTCGTCGCCGAACGCCGGCGCGCCGAGGGCGAGGCCTGGCTGGCCCGGCTCTGGCGCCGCAGCGTGTACACCCTGTGGGGCCTGGTCGTCCTGCTTCTGCTGGTGCAGGCGCTGACCGCGATCGGCCCGGGCTGGACCACCGCACGCACGGCCGGACTGCTCGCGGCCGTGGTGACCGCGGGCGCGCTGACCGCCGCGTCCTACTTCCACCGCGCCCGCGGCGGCGCGCTGGCACCGGTCATCGGCGAGGACAACCGGCTGTCCACCTCCCGCGCGGTGGCCGTGGCCTGGGTGCTCTTCGTGGCCTACGCCGTGCTGTTCCTGGCCGGCCGCCTCGCCGCCGCCTCCGACCCCGACGAACGCGACGACCTGATCTCCGGCCTCGAACTGGCCCGCGGCGCCGGGGCGGTGACCGTCCTGGCCGTGGTGTGCGCGGTCGCGGTCCTGGTCCGCCGGGTGGTGGGCGTGCGGGTGCTGGGCCAGCGCCTGCAGAAGGTACGGGCGGACCGCCCCCGCGCCGCCGACCTCCTCACCGACGACGCGGGCCGCGGCACCTTCGCGGACATCCAGTACGTCGTCATCGGCGCGGTCGCCCTCCTCTTTGCCGCGGTACGCCTGGGCCGCCGCCCCGACCAGCTCCCGGACCTGCCCTGGGGCCTGGCCCTGGTCGTCCTGATCTCCGCCGCGACCTACGTGGCCGGGAAGTACGCGGAGGGCGGGCGCCCGGTGATCCTCTCCGTCGTCCGCTCCCGGGAGGCCGGAGACCTCGACGGCCCGATCCGCACTGGCGACGACATCGAGATCCGCGGCGCCGGTTTCGTGCCCCCGGGTGCCGGCACCGCCGACCGCCTCGCCCGCATGGTCGTCCGTATCGGCCCGGTCAACGTGCACGTCCCCCTCGTCCCGGTCCGGGGCGGCTTCAGCAACCCCACCGACACGGTCCTCACCGTCCCCGTCCCGGCGGACGTGGAACCCGGCCGGGTGGAGGTCCAGGTGGTCACGGCCGCGGGCGTCGAGACGGGGCGGTACGCCATCGACGTGACGGATTGACCCAGCCCCTCCGGCAGGGGCGAAAACCCGCCATCACGGAGAAAATGGTCTGGTCAGGATTGAGCGGTCCCCGGCCGGTATACGTATCCCCTTTTGAGGGGCACGTCCCGACGGGCGAGAGGCGGCACCGATGACCCATGGCTTCCGTACCGACACGCACGACCCCTACCTCGACGGCGGCGGCCGGAACTGGCGCGACCTCGCCACCCACTACGCCCTCCTTCCCCTCCGGATCTTCCTGGGCGTCACCTTTATCTACGCCTCGCTCGACAAACTCACCGACAGCGCCTTCCTGAAGGACTCCGGCTCCGGCTCCATCGGCGACATGATGCGCGCGGTGCGGGACTCCGCCGCCATCCCCTCCATGGTCGACATGGCCCTCGACAACCCGGTCGCCTTCGGCTACGCCATCGCCTTCGGCGAGCTGGCCGTCGGCATCGGCATCCTCCTCGGCATCCTCGGCCGCCTCGCCGCCCTCGGCGGTGCCCTGATCTCCCTCAGCCTCTGGCTCACGGTGAGCTGGGCCGCGGAGCCGTACTACTACGGCAACGACCTCGCCTACCTGATGGCCTGGCTGCCCCTGGTCCTGGCCGGCACCCCCTACCTCTCCGTGGACGCGATGCTCCGGGACCGCAGGAGGCTGCGGTCGGGGTACGAGGCGTAACCGCTCACAGCGGTGCCCTCCGGCCGGCCCCCGCCTCGGGGCGGGTGCCGCTCCGTCGGCGTATCCCGCGGACCAGCAGCCCCGTCGCCCCGGCCAGGAACAGGCCGCCCACCACCAGGGGGACGATCACGAACCACGGTGTGTCCCACGCCCCGCCCGCGTCACCGGCGAACAGCACGCCCGCGAGGGTCAGGAAGGTGCCCGCGACCAGCCGTCCGGGCTGGAACTCATGACGCAGCACGGCTCACCTCCGCCTGCCCGAGGCCCACATTGAGGTCGAGTTCGATGGTGCCCCCGGCCTTGGAACCCTTCACCGGCTTCAGGGTGACCTCCTTGTTCCGACCCGGTGCCACATCCACGTCCTCCTTGTCCTCACCCGGCAGCTGGATGTCCCCGACGCCCACGTTGATGTCGGCCTCGACCGTCACCCCCGGCGGCACGATCACCTTCAGCTGGCCGACACCCACGTCGGCCCTGGTGGTCACCGTCTTGCCCTTGGCCACCTTCAGCCCGCTCAGGTCCAGGGTCCCGACACCGGTGCCCAGGTCGTAGCGCGGCTCGACCTCCGCCACGGTGGCCGGCTCCCAGGCGGTCCGTATCCACTTCGTGCCGATGTCCTTGGGCAGTGCCGCCGACGCGGCCAGCATCCCCGCCGTGAGCACCGCCAGGAACACCGACCCGGCACCGGTGCGCCCGAGGAACGAGCTGACCGCGATCCCGACGCCGAACACGATCAGCGCCGCGGCCAAGCCCGTCTGGAGGCTGGTGCCGAGCGGCTCGTGCTCCCAGGTCAGGCCGGTGCCCAGGCCGCCGGCGACCAGGGCCAGCAGGAATATCCACCCGCCGATCCAGCGCGGTCCGCGCGGTCCCGGCGGGCCGGGGCGGCGGGCGGCGGGGTCCGCCGGACGGTGCCCGTACCCCGGGCCGAGGCTCACGTCGACCGCCGCCGCTATGTCCCGGTCCCGGGAGTCGCGGGGCCCCCACAGATAGCCGGTGCCGCCGTCGTGCGTGCCGTCCTTGACGATGGGGTCGCGCCACCAGGAGGGGTAGGCCGCGGGCACCGGCGGCGCCTTGGCCTCCGGCGGGGCGTCGGCGACGGCCTGCGCCGCGAGCGGATCGGGGTCGGCGCCGCCGCGCTGCCGCGACCAGTACCCGGCGCCGGCCAGGAGCAGGGAGAGTATGACGGCGAAGGACAGCACCCCGCCGTTCGTCATCATGGTCAGGAACACACCGCAGCCGACCAGCGCGAACAGCACCGCCGTCAGCGCCTGGCCGTCCACCCGGCCGGTCAGCAGCTTGCGGACCTCGTTCTCCTCCTCGTCCTCGTAGGGCACGAGGAGCCAGGCGAAGCCGTAGAAGATCAGACCGAGGCCGCCGGTCGCGGAGAGGACCGCGAGGGTGATCCGGAAGATCACCGGGTCCATGTCGCACTGGCGTCCCAGCCCCGAGCACACCCCGGCGAGCATCTTGTGCTGCCGGTCCCGGTGCCACCGGTCGGGCAGCTGGACGCTCCCTCCCTCTTCCTGCGCGGGCGCGGGCCCGTGCGCGCGCGAGCCCCCGTCCGCACCGGGAGCCGTGGCCGCGGCGGGTGCGCCGTCCCGCGGCCCGGTGCCCCCGCCGGGGCGCGGGCCGGAGCCGGGTCCCGGACCCGTCGCGGCGTGCTCGTGATCAGTCATGCGTCCATGGTGACGGCCGGGGCGCCCCGGCGGCAGTGGGAACGACCCTGGCCGGACCCTGATATCGCCCCTGACCCGACGCCCGGGAGGGGTCCGCCACGGCGCCGGTTCGAAGATCGGGGGAGTCTCGGGGGTGAACCCTGATGCTCCGCCGCACCGACCGTGTGACCATCGAAGGCATGTCGGAAGCCGCAGCAGCGCCCCTCGCAGAACCGCGGCCGCCGCGCAAGCTCTACCGCAGCAGCGACGGACGCTGGCTCGGGGGCGTGGCGCGGGGGCTGGCCGGACACCTCGGGCTGCCCGTGGTCTGGGTGCGGCTGGTCTTCGTCGGACTGTTCATGGCGGACGGCCTGGGCGCCCTGCTGTACGCGGCGTTCTGGTTCTTCGTACCGCTGGGCGTCGGCGGGGTCGGCGGGCAGAAGCCGCCCTCCCTCGTCACCACCGAGACCTCGGCGGACGGCCGCCGCAGACTCGTCGCCCGCAGACCGGACCGCGGCCAGATCGTCGCCCTGCTCCTCATGGTCGTGGTGGCCATGATCTTCGTGGGCAGCGTCGACTTCGGCAGCGGCGCCCAGGCCTATCTCTGGCCCGCCGTGCTCGTCGCCGCCGGTGTCGCCCTGGTCTGGCGGCAGGCCGACAACGCCCGCCGGGCCCGCTGGATGGAGGTCGGCCGCAGACGGCGCACGCTCAATCTGCTGCGCGCGGCCGGCGGTGTCCTGCTGGTGACCGCGGGCGTCACCGGCATCTTCGTGCTCCAGGGCTCCGCCGCCCACCTCGGCTCCGTCCTCCAGGCCGCCCTCGCCGTCCTCGTGGGGATAACACTCCTCGCCGGTCCGTACCTCGTCCGTATGACCCAGGACCTCTCCGAGGAGCGCCTGATGCGCATCCGCGCCCAGGAGCGGGCCGAGGTCGCCGCCCATGTCCACGACTCCGTGCTGCACACCCTGACCCTGATCCAGCGCAACGCGGAGAACGCGAGCGAGGTGCGCCGCCTCGCCCGCGCCCAGGAGCGCGATCTGCGCACCTGGCTGTACAAGCCCGAGGGCACCGGCAAGGACGAGGAGGACGAACCGGCCACGCTCGCCGACGCGGTCCGGCGCAACGCCGCCGAGGTGGAGGACAAGCACGGCGTCCCCATCGAGGTCGTCGTGGTCGGCGACTGCCCGCTCGACGAGAGGACCGGCGCCCAGATGCAGGCGGCGCGCGAAGCGATGGTGAACGCCGCCAAGTACGGTGGCGAGGGCGGCGCCGTGCAGGTCTACGCCGAGGTCGAGGGGAGGACGGTCTTCGTGTCCGTCCGGGACCGCGGCCCCGGCTTCGATCTCGACTCGATACCCGCCGACCGCATGGGCGTCAGAGAATCGATCATCGGCCGCATGGAGCGCAACGGCGGCACGGCGCGGCTGCGCGCGGTGCCCGACGGCGGCACGGAGGTCGAACTGGAGATGGAGAGGGCGGAGAAGACGTCATGAGCGACGAGGCGAACGGTACGGCGGAGGCCACCGGCAGCGCGGGGGAGCGCCGGGTGCGTGTGGTCCTCGTCGACGACCACCGCATGTTCCGCACGGGAGTCCAGGCCGAGATCGGGCAGACCGAGCAGACCGGTGTCGAGGTCGTCGGGGAGGCCGCGGACGTCGACCAGGCGGTCACGGTCATCACCGCGACCCGGCCCGAGGTGGTCCTGCTCGATGTGCATCTGCCGGGCGGCGGCGGGGTCGAAGTGCTGCGCCGCTGCGCGCCGTTGATGGCCGACACCGAGCGGCCGGTGCGCTTCCTCGCCCTGTCCGTGTCGGACGCCGCGGAGGACGTGATCGGGGTGATCCGCGGGGGCGCGCGCGGCTATGTCACCAAGACGATCACCGGGACCGACCTGGTCGACTCCATCTTCCGGGTCCAGGAGGGCGACGCGGTCTTCTCGCCCCGCCTGGCGGGCTTCGTGCTGGACGCGTTCGCCTCCACCGACGCCCCGCCGGTCGACGAGGACCTGGACCGGCTCACCCAGCGCGAGCGCGAGGTGCTGCGGCTGATCGCCCGCGGCTACGCCTACAAGGAGATCGCCAAGCAGCTGTTCATCTCGGTGAAGACGGTCGAGTCCCATGTCTCGGCGGTGCTGCGCAAGCTCCAGCTGTCCAACCGGCACGAGCTGACGCGCTGGGCGACGGCACGACGGCTCGTGTGACGCGTTCCCCGGCCGGGCTCACACCACCCGCGTCGCCCCCGCGAACGGCATCTCGGTGATCGGTGCCACGCGGACCGGGGCGGACGGGTTCGGGGCGTGGATCATCTGGCCGTTGCCGACGTAGATGCCGACGTGGCTGATCCCGGAGTAGAAGAAAACCAGGTCGCCCGGGAGGAGTTCGGAGCGGGAGACGCGGCGTCCGGCGCCGATCTGGGCGTAGGTCGTGCGGGGGAGGGAGACACCGGCCGCGCGGTAGGCGGCCTGGGTAAGTCCCGAGCAGTCGAAGGCGTTGGGGCCGGTGGCGCCCCAGACGTAGGGGCTGCCGAGCTTCTGGTAGGCGTAGGCGACGGCCTGCGCGGCGCGGGAGTTGGGGGCCTCCGCGGTCGCGGAGCCGGGTGCGGTCGCCGCGCCGGGGGCCGTGAGGCCCGCGCGCTCGCCCGAGCCGGAGCGGGTGGCCCGCGCGCCGGTGCTGTCGTCGAGCTGGGCCCGCTCCTCGGCGCTCAGCCGGGACAGCAGCCGGTTGGCCTCGCCGAGCTTCCCGGTGATCGTCTTCTTGTGCTGCTGCAGTTCGGCCTGGCGCGACTTCAGCGCGGTCAGTTCGATCCGCGCGGCCCCGCGCAGCTTGCCGATCTCGCGGAGCTGCTTGCGGACGTCCGCGACGGACGCCGCCTGCCGGGTGCCGACCCGGTCGATGAACTCGGCGCTGTCCAGGTACCGCTCGGGATCCTCCGAGAGCGCGAGCTGTACGGCCGGGTCGAGGCCGCCCTCGCGGTAGTGCGCCGCCGCCATCGAACCGAGCGCGTCGCGCGCCGAGTTGAGCTTGTCCGTCTTGCGGGCGGCCTGGTCGCGCAGCGACTTCAGCCGGGACTCGGCGGCCTCCGCCTTCTCCTTGGCGCCGTTGTACTTCTCGGTGGCGGCCTCCGCCTCCTGGTACAGCCGGTCGACCTTCGCCTTGACCTGTGCCGGTGTCAGGTCGGGCTCGGCGTGCCCGATCCCGTCGAAGCCGGTCGCGGTCGCCGCGCCCGCCAGGGCCACCGTGGCGGCCGTACGGACGGTGGTGCCGCCGGCCGAGCGCTGCCGGGGCTTGCGATGTGCTGCCACGTGGACTGCACGTCCTTTCGCACGACTCCATCGGCCGCCTGCTGACGCGTCCGGCGACGGCCCGCACAGGGGGAGCAGGCCGCCGCCGGACCTTCTCGGCGGTGGTGTCCGACTGCCGCCCCTGGCCCGGGCGGCGGTGGGGAGCCGGTCACCTGGGGGAGGACGCTAGGCCCGTATGTGTCGGGCCGGTAACGCGTTGTCCGGAACTGCCACCAGCGGATCGCGAGGCGACCGTATGTGACCGGGATCCGCGAACGGGCCGGGCGCCTTCGCGCTGCGCGCTGACCGAGTCGAGGTTTCCGGGGCGGGTGGGGGTGGCGGGGTGCTATGGAGCGCATATATGCGGGTTCCGCCGGGCGGCGAAGAGGCCGACGGCGAAGAGGCCGACGGCGAAGAGGCCGGCGGCGAAGAGGCCGGGCCGGTGCCGGGCGCCCGGAGCGCCCTGATTAGGCTCCGGCCTCATGGACGCACTCATCCACCTGTTCGTCGGCCTGCACATCATCGGCATCGCCTCGCTGCTGGGCGGCTTTCTCACCCAGATGAAGGCGATGGGCCAGGGCACCGCCCGGTTCGTCCCGGCGATGCTGCACGGTGCGCTGACCATGCTGGTCACCGGCGTAATCCTGGTCGGGCTCAACCAGGCCGAGGACTACACCGTGAACAACGTCAAGATCGGCGTGAAGCTGGCGCTGCTGATCGTGATCCTCGGTCTGGTCTATGTGAAGCGGGACGAGGAGAAGGTGGACAAGGGGCTGTTCGGCCTGGTGGGGCTGCTCACCATGGCGAACGTCTTCATCGCCGTGATGTGGACGTGAGCTGCGGGGACCCGGTCCCGGCGTAGAGCGGCTCCTGGCGCAGCGCGCCGTAGGAGACGGCGAGCCAGGCCGCGACCGCGATCCACAGCAGCACTTCGCCCGGGGCCTCCAGCCAGGGCACGTCGACGGCGTCGGCCACCGACAGAACCCCGGCCGCGGTCATGCCCAGCGGGAACACGGTCGCCCAGCGCCGTACGTCGTAGTCCAGGCGCGGCCTGATCACCTCGGCCGTGGCGAGGACGGCGTACCAGGCGAGGTCGAGGACCAGCAGGAAGACGGTGACACGCCGCAGGACGAAGTCGGCGTCGTCGTTCCACAGGTACAGCGCCGGGCTGTCGGCGGCGATCAGCTTGGACCCGGCGAGCGCGGAGATGGCGAGCGCGCCGCCCGCGATCCAGTGGTCCCCGGCACCCTCCAGCACCTGGCGCCGGTCGAAGTGGAACAGGGCGAGCACGTAGAGGGCGAGCCCCAGCCAGAACAGCACCAGGGCGGCGTGCGCGAGCCAGGCCGCCGACTCCTCGGCGGCGAGCGTGGCAGCGAGGACCGCGAGGCCCTGGGTCGCCACGGTGCCGAGGAACACCGCGCCGGGCATGCCCGGATGCCAGTGCCGCAGCACGATCCACAGCAGGACCGGCCACAGCAGCGCGGAGAGCGCCAGCAGGGCCCCGGCCAGGCCCGTCCAGCCGAACTGGGCGAACCGGGTGCCGATGACGCTCGTCGCCGCCACGGCCGTGAGCGCGGCGGGCGTACCGGCGTCCTCCCGCCAGCGCGCGGGCTGGCGCAGCAGCCGCAGCACGAAGTCCGCGGCCAGGCCCACCCAGGCGACGCAGGCCAGGACCAGGGCGATGCGGGACAGGACCTCGTAGCCGGTCAGATGCAGGCCGACCGAGAGGATGCCGGTCGCCATCACCGCGGCACCGGCCGCCGGAGGACGCCGCGCCCACCAGGCGCGAAGCGAGCGAGGGTCAGTGCGGGCGGGCATGCGCCGATGCTAAGGACCGGGACGCGCCCAGCCCGCGGGCCACGCGCGCGTGACGCCGAAATGGCCCCCACGCGCGCGTGCCCCCGCCGTCAGTGCGGGTGTACCGGGCTCGTCAGGCCGGGCGCACCACGCTGTGGATGGAGCCCTCGCCGTCGTAGTAGATGGACTCCTCGCGGACGTACGCGCCGGGCTTGGGGGCGTGGATCATCATGCCGTTGCCGATGTAGATGCCGACGTGGCTGATGTCGTCGTAGAAGAAGACCAGGTCCCCGGGCTGGGCGTTGGCGAGGGAGACCGTGGTGCCGGCGTTGACCTGGTCCCAGGTGGTGCGGGGCAGGGAGATGCCCGCGGCGTTCCAGGCGCCCTGGGTGAGGCCGGAGCAGTCGTAGGAGTCCGGGCCGGTCGCGCCCCAGACGTACGGCTTGCCGATCTGCGCGCGGGCGAAGGCGAGCGCCTTCTCGGCCTTGGAGGCGTAGGAGGAGTCCGCCGTCGCCTCGGACCCGGTGCTCGTGCCCGTACCCGTCGACGACGAGCCGCTCTCCTGCTGTTCGGCAGCCGCTTCCTCCTGGCGGCGCTCCTCGGCCGCCTGCTGTTCGGCCAGCTCGGCCGCCTTGCGTGCGGCCTCCTCCTGCTTCTCGCGTTCGATCTCCGCGAGCCGTGCCTTCTCCTCGGCGGTCAGCTCCGAGAGCAGCTCGCGCGCATCGGCGAGCTTTTTCTGGACCGTCGCCTTCGCGGTCTTCAGGTCGGACTGCGACTCCTGGAGCGTCTGGAGGCTCTCGGTGGCCTCCTTGCGCTTCTTCATCGTCTCCGACTGCTGCGTGACGTAGTCGTCGACGGCTTCCTTCTGACGGCCGGTCATCCGGTCCATCAGCTGGGTCTGGTCGAAGTAGTCCTTGGGCGAGTCCGCCAGCAGGAAGGTCGCCGTCTGCGGGGCGGAGGCTCCGGTGCGGTACTGGGCCGCGGCGAAGGAACCGAGTTCCTCCCGCGCGTCGTTGAGCTTCTGGGTGCGCTTGGCGACGTCGTCCAGCAGTGTGTCGACCTGCTTGCGCTGCTTGGTCGTCTTCTCCTTGGCCGCGTTGTACTTCTCGGTCGCCGTCTCCGCCTGGCGGTAGAGGTCGTCTACCTTCTTCTCGACCTCCTCCAGGCTCGGCTTGTCGTCCGTGCTCGGGCTGGCGTTGGCCGTCTGGGACAGCAGGGCCACGGAGGTGAGCGCGGCCGTGGCGAGGGCGGGGGTCCGTATGCCTGCTACGCGCGTACCCGCGGGACGCGACTTGCGGTGCGACGCCAAGGGAGGCGACTCCTTCCATGTTCCGCCTACCGAGTTAGCTGTCGGGTTCGGGCGGGTGGTTAGGAAGGGTTGCCCTACGGCCTGCTCCCGTCAGGGAGTTGGGCCGATTCACCCCAAGGTCGGTGTGGGTCCCCGGCTCCGGCTGCCATGGAAGGGCAGCGTGGACTCGGCGGAGGCCGCGCGGCCCGGCGTCGTTCGCCGGAGGGGGTCGTACGGCCTGCCCGGAACGGTAGCCAACTCGCGTGGCGCCTGTGAAGGTTGATGGGTGATATGCCCGATACATTTTCGTGACCTTCGGTCAGAAGATTGCGGGGAGTGATCAATCCGGGGTGATTGGTGCGAGGTTGCGTCCATTCGGCCTGATGGGCGAAGAGGGCGTTCTTCAGGTGATTCGCGCCACCGTATATCTGTTCGATTTACTGGGTGGCCCCCGGTCGCCCGCGGCAAAGCCGCCCCCGATGTTCCAAGGGCGGCAGCCGGGTGTCAGTGGGGAGCCCTAGACTCGGAGAGCGATGAGCAGCCTCTTTGACGACAGCTTCCTGGCGGACCTCCAGGCCCCTCGCGGGCACGAGGAGGAGCCCCCGCCACCGCCCGAGGACGATCACGCTCCGGAGTCGGTTCCGGACGATCTGTTCGGCGGGAAGTTCGACGTGCCACCGGACCGGGACGCCTACTACCGCGACGGCGCCCCCCGCCCCGCCCTCGACGCGGCGGCCCTCGTCGAGGGGCTCAACGAGAACCAGCGCGCGGCCGTCGTGCACTCCGGCTCCCCCCTGCTCATCGTGGCCGGCGCCGGTTCCGGCAAGACCCGCGTGCTCACCCACCGCATCGCCTATCTGCTCGCCGAGCGGAATGTGCACCCCGGCCAGATCCTCGCGATCACCTTCACCAACAAGGCCGCGGGCGAGATGAAGGAGCGCGTCGAGCAGCTCGTCGGCCCCCGCGCGAACGCGATGTGGGTCATGACCTTCCACAGCGCCTGCGTACGGATCCTGCGCCGGGAGAGCAAGAAGCTCGGCTTCACCTCGTCCTTCTCGATCTACGACGCCGCCGACTCCAAGCGCCTGATGGCGCTGGTCTGCCGGGACCTCGACCTCGACCCCAAGCGGTTCCCGCCGAAGTCCTTCAGCGCCAAGATCTCCAACCTCAAGAACGAGCTGATCGACGAGGAGGACTTCGCCGCCCAGGCCTCCGACGGCTTCGAGAAGACCCTCGCCCAGGCCTACGCCCTCTACCAGTCGCGGCTGCGCGAGGCCAACGCCCTCGACTTCGACGACCTGATCATGACGACGGTCAATCTGCTGCGCGCCTTCCCGGACGTCGCCGAGCACTACCGCCGCCGCTTCCGGCACGTCCTCGTCGACGAGTACCAGGACACCAACCACGCCCAGTACGCCCTGGTGCGCGAGCTGGTCGGCACCGGCGAGCACCCCGTCGACGTGCCGCCCGAGGCCGAGCTCCCGCCCGCCGAGCTGTGCGTGGTCGGTGACGCCGACCAGTCGATCTACGCCTTCCGCGGGGCGACGATCCGCAACATCCTCCAGTTCGAGGAGGACTACCCGGACGCCACGACGATCCTGCTGGAGCAGAACTACCGCTCCACCCAGACGATCCTGTCCGCCGCCAACGCCGTCATCGAGCGCAACGAGTCCCGCCGCCCCAAGAACCTGTGGACCAACGCGGGCGCGGGCGCGCGCATCACCGGCTACGTCGCCGACACCGAGCACGACGAGGCGCAGTTCGTCGCCGACGAGATAGACCGCCTCACCGACGTGGGCGAGGCCAAGGCCGGGGACGTCGCCGTCTTCTACCGGACGAACGCCCAGTCCCGTGTCTTCGAAGAGGTCTTCATCCGCGTCGGCCTGCCCTACAAGGTCGTCGGCGGTGTCCGCTTCTACGAGCGCAAGGAGGTCCGGGACGTCCTGGCCTACCTGCGCGTCCTGGCCAACCCCGAGGACGCGGTCCCGCTGCGCCGCATCCTCAACGTCCCCAAGCGCGGCATCGGCGAGCGCGCCGAGGCGATGATCGACGCGCTCTCCCAGCGCGAGAAGATCAGCTTCCCGCAGGCCCTGAAGCGCGTGGACGAGGCGTACGGCATGGCCGCGCGCTCCACCAACGCCGTGAAGCGGTTCAACACGCTCATGGAGGAGCTGCGCACCATCGTCGAGTCCGGCGCCGGGCCCGCCACCGTCCTGGAGGCCGTCCTCGAACGCACCGGCTATCTGGCCGAGTTGCAGGCGTCCACCGACCCGCAGGACGAGACCCGCATCGAGAACCTCCAGGAACTCGCCGCCGTGGCCCTGGAGTTCGAGCAGGAGAACGAGGAAACCCCGGGCGGACTCGCCGACTTCCTGGAGCGGGTCGCGCTGGTCGCCGACTCCGACCAGATCCCCGACGAGGACGAGGACGGCTCCGGAGTCATCACCTTGATGACCCTGCACACCGCCAAGGGCCTGGAGTTCCCGGTCGTCTTCCTGACCGGCATGGAGGACGGCGTCTTCCCACACATGCGCGCCCTCGGTCAGACCAAGGAGCTGGAGGAGGAGCGGCGCCTGGCCTACGTCGGCATCACGCGCGCCCGGGAGCGGCTGTACCTCACCCGTTCCTCGATGCGCAGCGCCTGGGGCCAGCCCTCCTACAACCCGCCCTCCCGCTTCCTGGAGGAGATCCCGGCGCAGCACGTGGACTGGAAGCGCACGGGCGCGTCGTCGCCGGTGTCCTCCGGGCCCGCGTCGGGCGTGGCCGCCTCGCTGTCGTCGTCCCGGTCCCGCTCGGCGGCGTCCGGCGCCTCCGGCTTCGCCACCCGCCGCACGTCCGAGAAGCCGGTCGTGGCACTCGCGGTCGGCGACCGGGTCACGCACGACCAGTTCGGGCTCGGCACCGTGATGGCGGTCAAGGGCAGCGGCGCCAACGCCGAGGCGACGATCGACTTCGGCGACGCCAAGCCCAAGCGGCTGCTGCTGCGCTACGCGCCGGTGGAGAAGCTGTAATCAGAGGGAAGCGGGGCTGGGCCTAGGAGGGGTCCAGCCCGTGGCTGCGGAACCAGGCGAGCGGGTCGATGGCCGAGCCGCCGCCCGGACGGACCTCGAAGTGCAGGTGCGGGCCGGTGGAGTTGCCCGAGTTGCCGGAGAACGCGATGGTGTCGCCGGCCTTCACCGTCGTACCGGAGGCGACCTGGTACGTGGAGAGGTGGCAGTACCACGTCTCCGTGCCGTCCTTCGCGGTAACGATCATCATGTTGCCGTAGGCGCTGTTCCACTGGGTGCGCACGGTGCCGTCGGTCGCGGCCATCACCGTCGAGCCGTAGGAGACCGGGAAGTCGATGCCGGTGTGCACGGACATCCAGTTGATACCGGCCTGGCCGTAGTAGGCGCTCAGTCCGTGCTGGGCGACCGGGAGGGCGAACTTGGGGCGCAGCCGCTCCTTGCGGGCCGCCTCTTCCGCCGCCTTCTTCCGCTCGGCCTCCTGCTGGGCCTTGAGGTCGATGCGCTCCTGCGTCCGGCTGGCCCGGTCGGCGAAGTCGTCGGCACCCGCGGAGAGGATCTCCAGCTGGGTGTCGAGCTTGTCGTTGGCGGCGGACGGTTTGACGGCCCCGGTGTCGGCGGCGGTCGTGTTGGTGTCCTTCTCGTCGCCGCCGGTCAGGGTGCCGACGGAGGCGGCGGCGATACCGGCCACGCCCATCACACAGGCCGACGGCACGGCCACGGTCAGCAGGGCGGAGCGGCGGGCGGGGGCACGGCGGCGGGAGCGGCTCGCGTTGCGGGCGGCGGCCCGGGAGCCGGGGACGGGGCCGGGCTCCTCCTGGTCGTCGAGGAGGTCGGTGACCGCGGGGAGTTCACCGGTGGCGGTCAACTCGCCCTCGGTGGAGGTGGTTTCGCCGTGCGGGTCCTCGTCGTAGGACTCGCCGTACGGCGTCGGGTCGTCGGTCGCGACCTGCTCGAATGTCGCGGTCTCCGGCTGGGAGAACGATTCGGCCCGGTGCTCGTAGTCGTCCGCACCGGCCGTGGCGCCGCCGGAGTTCCACTGCGTGGCGTCGTAGGCACCGGTGTCGAAGGTCTGTGTGCCCCATTCCCAGTGCTGGGTCGCGTCGGCGGGCTGCTGGGGCTGGTTCCAGGCGCCGGCGTCCCACTGGCCGCTGTCCTCGGACGGTGTGGACTGCGGGGGTACGGAGGAGAGTTGCTGGTACTCGGCCGACCAGGCCGTCGACTCGTAGACCCCGCTGTCGTAGGCGGCGTGGTGCTGGGCCGCGTACGCGTCGTAGTGCGGGGTGTGATGACCGGTCGCGGCCCACTGCCCCGAGTCGTACGCGCCGGTGGCGCTGTCGCCCGGCATGGCGCCGAAGAGGGGGTCGGCCTCGAAGGTGCCGGTGGCCTGGGTGGTGTGCTGAAAACCCGAGGCGTCGTAGGTCGCGTACGTGGTGAAGTCGCCGTACGCGGCTTCCTGGGTGCCGTACGACGCGTAGTGCGCCGAGGCGGCGTCGGAAGCCGGAGCCGGGGAGGTCGCGGTCCCCGACGGGTGACGGTCGTTCACCAACTTCTCTTTCGCCTCGACAACAGGGGCTGCCAGAGCAGTGCGGCGACTGTACCCGGCGGTACGCGGGCACGACAATCTTCGGCAGGTTTCGTGCTTCCGGGAAACGGGCATTCGGCCGTGTTTCGGGGGACTGCGGACGCGACTTTGGCCTTGTGTTCGAAGAGCGTTCGAGGGGTGGGTGGGGTTGGAGGCGTCCTCGGGGCGAGTTTGGACCGCCCTCAGGGCGTACTCGGGCCGGCCTCAGGGCGTACTCGGGCCGCCCTGAGGCCGTCGTCAGTCCGTCGTCGGGCCGGCCTCAGGCCACCGTCAGGCCGCCCGCCCGGGCCGCCGCGGCTTCCGTCGGCTCGTCGTCGAGTGCCTGGCGTATCCCGGCCGCCACCGCCGGGTGCACCGGCAGGGCGAGATGACCCACCCCGCTGACCCGGACGTTCTGCGCGAGCAGATCGGGATGGTCGATGCAGGCGGTCTCCAGCGGGTCCATCAGATGGTCGAGGTCGCTCCAGAAGCTGACGAAACGGGTCCGGCAGCCCGGTGCGGGCGCGGCCAGCTCCTCCAGCACCGCCGACCCGGGGCGCATCTGCCGCACGATCGGGTGCGCGTTGGCCAGCGGCACCACCGAGGTGCCGGAGTGCGGGGTGCCGAGCGTGACCAGCGTGCGGACCCGGGCGTCTCCGCCGAGGCACTGGACGTAGTACCGGGCGATCAGCCCGCCGAGGCTGTGCCCGACGACATCGACCCGCTCGCTGCCGGTGCGCTCGCAGATCTCCTCGACATGCCGGCCGAGCAGCTCGGCCGCCGTGCGGATGTCGCAGGTCAGCGGTGAGTAGTTGAGCGACTCTATCCGGTGCCTGCCGTGCTGGGCGAGGCTGCGGCGCAGCAGCACGAAGACCGAGCGGTTGTCGATGAAGCCGTGCAGCAGCACGACCGGAGGCCTGCCCTCCGTCGGCAGGTGGGGCGTGGCCGCCGCGTCCTTCGGCAGCGCCCGCCTGCGCTCCTGGGTGACTCCGGAGGGATAGAGGAGGAGGTGTCCGGCGAGGATCGCGATCTCCAGGGCGGTGGCCTTCAGCAGCGCCACGGACAGTCCCGCCAGTCGGCCCGGCAGCAGCCGCTGACAGAGGGGGAGAAGGGGCAGCACTGCCTTGGTGACCTTCATGGCCGACCTCCTGTCGGCACACCGAGGACGCCACTGTCCCCCGTATGCCCTCATGAGCCGCGCCGAAGTCGGTGGTCCCGGTGCCGCACAGGCTCCGGACGCCGCGCGGCGAACGTGTCCCACCGTGTGATTTCCCCCTCGGTCTCCACCGCGAAACTGCCGGTTGCGGGATGCTGGCGATAACGTTCGTTCACTTCCCCGGTCGGTGTGGCGCGGGGCATCCGTGCCACGACGGGTACGCGTGCACGGCGCGAGTGCGATGTGCGGTACTTGTCGGGACGGATGGAAGTAGTCGCTTCATGGAGGCAGTGATGGGTGTGGCAGCCGGTCCGATCCGCGTGGTGGTGGCCAAGCCGGGGCTCGACGGCCACGATCGGGGTGCGAAGGTGATCGCGCGGGCGCTGCGCGACGCCGGTATGGAGGTCATCTACACCGGGCTCCACCAGACGCCCGAGCAGATCGTCGACACCGCGATCCAGGAGGACGCCGACGCGATCGGCCTGTCCATCCTCTCCGGGGCGCACAACACGCTCTTCGCGGCGGTGATCGACCTGCTCAGGGAGCGCGACGCGGAGGACATCCTGGTCTTCGGCGGCGGCATCATCCCGGAGGCGGACATCGCGCCGCTGAAGGAGAAGGGTGTCGCGGAGATCTTCACCCCGGGTGCGACGACGCAGTCGATCGTGGACTGGGTCCGCGCGAACGTGCGCCAGCCGAGCGTCTCCGGCTGAGCCGGTTCCCCACGGGGGCGGTTGCGGGGCCCGGGGGAGTCTCCCCCAGGGCTCCGGCTCCCGCGACGGCGCCAGACACGGCTTCCGCTTTGGCTCCGGGCGGGTGTCCGGCCCCGGCCATGGCTTCCGCTTTGGCTCCGGGCGGGTGTCCGGCTCCGGCCATGGCTTCCGCTTTGGCTCCGGGCGGGTGTCCGGCTCCGGCCATGGCTTCCGCTATGGCTCCGGGCGGGTGTCCGGCTCCAGCTCCGCGAGCATCGCCGCCCGCAGCCGCAAGGTCGTCACCAGCCGCTGGAACGCCTCCGCCCAGTGCCCGCCGGCCCCCGGTGAGGCGTCCTCCGCTTCGTCCGGCACCGCCAGCAGGCCGTCCAGGCGGTTCGCCTCGGCCGGGTCCAGACAGCGCTCGGCCAGCCCCATCACCCCGCTGAAGCTCCACGGATAGCTCCCCGCGTCCCGCGCGATGTTGAGCGCGTCGACCACCGCCCGTCCGAGCGCCGGCGCCCACGGTACGGCGCACACCCCGAGCAGCTGGAACGCCTCGGACAGTCCGTGCGCCGCGATGAACCCGGCCACCCACTCGGCCCGTTCCTCCGCCCCCAGCGTGCCCAGCAGCTTCGCCCGCTCGGCCAGCGACACCGCACCCGGTCCGCCCGCCTCGGGCGCCGAGGGCACCCCGAGCAGCGCCCGCGCCCACACCGGGTCCCGCTGCCGTACGGTCGCCCGGCACCACGCGGCGTGCAGCTCCGCCTGCCAGTCGTCCGCCACCGGGAGCGCCACTATCTCCGCGGGCGTACGGCCGCCAAGCCGCCCCGGCCAGCAACCGAGCGGCGCCGCCTCCACCACCTGCCCCAGCCACCACGACCGCTGTCCGCGGCCCGCCGGGGCCTTGGCCACCACTCCGTCGCGCTCCATGGCCGGATCGCACTCGTGCGGCGCCTCGACGGTGAGCGTCGGGGTGTCGCCGGTGCGGTCCACGGCCACGCACGCCCCCGCGCGCACCGCCATGCGCGCGGCCAGCGCCGACCCCGGCAGCGCCGACAGCAGCTCCGCCGCCGTGGCCCGCACATTGCGGCTGCGGTCGGCCAGCGCCTGCTCCAGGAACGGCTCGTCCGCCGCGCCGAGGTTGGTGCGCAGCGAGTCCAGGAACATCAGCCGGTCCTCGGCCCGCTCCGTCGCCCAGGTCGACGCGAGCAACTCCCGCGCGGCGGCCGGTTCACGTGCGCGCAGCGCGGCGAGCAGGGCGACCCGCTCGGCGAACAGATCCTCCTGCCACAGCCGTTGCACCCGCTCCGTCTCCTCCGGCCCCGGCAGCGCGGAGTCCGCGCCCGGTGCCGCGCGCAGCGCGAACCGCCAGTCGGGGTTCAGCCGGGCCAGCCACACCGCGCGGGTGCCCGCGAACCGCAGCGCGGCAGGCCGCAGATCCGTGCGGCCCCGGGCCGCGTCCAGCAGGGCGGGCAGCAGATGCGGCGGCGGGGCGTAGCCGTGGGCGTTGGCCGCGGTGAGCCACTGGGGCAGCAGCTCCGTGAGGTCCGGCGCCGTGCCCGGCGCCCGCCG
>NZ_FLSP01000085.1 GCF_900091315.1 Streptomyces sp. DI166 | reverse complement strand
GGGGCCGGGACCACGGGGTCGTGGGGCGGGGGCGGCGGGACCATCCGGCCGCCGCTGCGGCCCCCGGACGGCGGCGTGGACTTGGTCGGGGGACGGCCGCCCCGCCGCGCCTCGATCAGGCTGACCGCCCGCTCGGGCAGCCACGCCGAGGCCGTACCGCTGTCGTCGGAGCCGGAGCCGAACAGGTGCGGGGCGAGCTGGGCCTGGAGGTCGGCCGGGTTGGGGCGGGCGGTCGGGTCCATCTGCATGCAGGACTCGATCAGCGGGCGCAGCTCGTCCGGCAGGCCCTCCAGGTCCGGGCCCTCGCGCAGCAGCATGAAGACCGTCTCGACCGGGTTGGCGCCGTGGAAGGGCGGGTGGCCGGTCGCGGCGAACACCAGCATCGAGCCGAGCGAGAAGACGTCGCTGGCGCCGGTGACGCTGCGGGAGTCCTTCGCCTGCTCGGGGGACATGTAGGCGGGGGTGCCGACCGCGACGTTCGTCATGGTCAAACGGGTGTTCGAAACGCCGGAGGCGATACCGAAGTCGATCACCCGGGGGCCGTCCTCGACGACGAGGACGTTGGAGGGCTTGAGGTCACGGTGGACGAGACCGGCGCCGTGGATCGACTGGAGGGCCTCCGCCACGCCCGCCGCCAGCCAGCGCACCGCCTGGGCCGGGAGCGGCCCGCACTCGTTCACTATCTCTTCGAGGGAGGGCGCGGGCACGTACGCGGTGGCCAGCCACGGCACGGCGGCGCGCGGGTCGGCGTCGACCACGGCCGCGGTGTAGAACCCGGACACGGCGCGGGCCGCCTCGACCTCGCGCGTGAAGCGGACACGGAAGAGCTGGTCCTCGGCCAGCTCCGTGCGGACCGTCTTGATCGCCACGCGCCGGCCGGACGCCGAGCGCGCGAGATAGACCAGCCCCATGCCGCCGGCGCCCAGCCGTCCCAGCACCTCGAACGGCCCGATCCGCCGCGGATCGTGCTGCGTCAGCTGATCCACCACTTGCCTGCCACCTCCCCGTACGGGCCGCGTCACCCACGTATGTACGCGACCCCGTGCAGCGTCTCACCACGGCACCGCCATGGCGGCACGCACCCCGATTCTTCCTGTCCCGGGGCGCGGTTGCGAACCCGGGGGCAAATCGGGGTGTCTCCGGACAAAAACCTCAGTCCGGCCGCTGGAGCAGCGCGAAAGAGGCCCCTTGATTGTCCGTGACTACGGCCACAGTGCCGTACGACGTCTCAAAGGGTGGCGCCTGGACCCGTCCGCCGAGACCCGTCACCCGCTCCACGGCCCGCGCGCAGTCCGCCACCCGGAAGTGGACGACGAAGTGCGGCGGCATCTCCGGGAAGAAGACGTCGGCGACCGGGGCGCGCCCGAAGTCGGGCTTGGCGTCCGGGCCGAAGAGGGCCGCGTGGAAGAGGGGGCCGTAGAAGTCGTTGGCGGTCTCGGTGTCCCGGGCGTACAGCTGCGCCCAGGCGAAGGTGCCGATCTCGTGGCGGCGGCCGAAGCCGGGGTGGGCGAGCGGCTGCCAGAGGCCGAAGACGGCGCCCTCGGGGTCGGTGACCAGGGCGGTCACCGCCTCCCCCGAGCGGGTCTCCAGGGGCGCGGCGACGATGTTCCCGCCCGCCTCCAGGACCCGCCGGGCCAACGCCTCGACATCCGGGGTGGCGAAGTAGACGGTCCACACGGTCGGCATCCGCCCGTCCGTCTTGGGGAGCAGCGCGGCGACGCGCTCCCCCTCCTTGAGCGCGTAACTGTCCTCGAAGCTCCATCCGAAGAGATCACCGTAGAACCGCTTGCCCGCCTCGACGTCGGGAAGCTGGACGTCCACCCAGCAGGGGACGCCCTCCGCATACCGAGATGCCCTGTTTTCGGCCATGCCGCCAAAGTAACGGGCGCTCACGCACCGCGCAGACCAGGCACACCAGGCTCCGAACCCTCGCGCACCCCATTTGCAGTCGGCCGAATCGCGCTCCGATCACCCCTCGGTAAGCTGACGGCATGACAGGACAAGTGCGTACCGTCGACGGCCGCGTGGCCGGTCGGCGTGGGCAGGCGACCCGGCAGAAGCTGCTCGACTGCCTCAGCGAGATGCTCAGCTCCTCCCCCTACCGGGACGTCAAGGTCATCGATGTCGCCCGGAAGGCGGGCACTTCACCCGCGACCTTCTACCAGTACTTCCCGGACGTCGAGGGCGCCGTCCTGGAGATCGCCGATCAAATGGCCGCCGAGGGCGCCGGGTTGACCGAACTCCTCCAGGGCCGCTCCTGGGTCGGCAAGTCGGCCTGGCAGACCTCGCAGGAACTCGTCGACGGGTTCCTGGAGTTCTGGCGCAAGCACGACGCGATCCTGCGCGTGGTCGATCTCGGCGCGGCCGAGGGCGACAAGCGCTTCTACAAACTCCGTATGAAGATCCTCAACTCCGTGAACAACTCCCTCGCGGACGCGGTCGCCGAGTTGCAGGCCAAGGGCAAGGTCGACAAGGACGTCAACCCGGCCGCGGTGGCGGGTGCGCTGGTCGCGATGCTCGCGGCGGTGGCCTCGCACCAGAAGGGCTTCCAGTCCTGGGGTGTCAAGCAGGCGGAACTCAAGCCGAACCTGGCGCTGTTGGTGCACCTGGGCGTGACGGGCAAGAAGCCCACGAAGTAGGCGCCCCGGCACGCTCCCCTTTCGCTCTCCCCAGGCCCCAAGTCCTGTCTGTCAGGCGGCCGTTCACCGAGGTGGACGGCCGCCTGCCGCTATGCGGGCAGCGGGCGGTCGCGCACCACGTGCTTCATCACCAGCGTCGAGGTCAGCCGCTGCACGCCCGGCAGGGTGGCCAGACGCTCGTCGTAGAGCCGCTGGAAGGCGGCGAGGTCGGCGGTCGCCACCCGCAGCAGGTAGTCCGGCTCGCCGAACAGCCGCTGGGCGTCCAGGACATGCTCGATCTCCCCGATGGCCCGCTCGAACTCGGCGACGGTGTCGCGGTCCTCCTGCCGCATCGAGACGAAGACCAGCGCCTCGAAGGTCAGGCCCACGGCGGCCGGGTCCACGACCGCGCGGTAGCCGCTGATCGCCCCCGAGCGCTCCAGCTCCCTGAGCCGGCGGTGACAGGGCGAGACGCTCAGCCGCACCCGTCCGGCCAGCTCGGTGACGGTCAGCCGCCCGTCCTGCTGGAGCTCGGCAAGAATTTTCCGATCAACGTCGTCCATGGGGCAGATCTTCCCCCATGAAGCCCGGTGTCGAGCAAATATCGACAACACTTTCGGGCCATTCCCGCCTAATCTGCCCGCTATGGACTCGGGAACCCTCATCTCCTTCCTCGCCCTCGATCTGCTGCTGGTCTGTGTGCCGGGCGCCGACTGGGCGTACGCGATCTCGGCGGGGCTGCGCGGCGGCTCGGTGGCGCGGGCGGTGGCGGGACTCGTGAGCGGTTACGCCCTGCACACGGTGCTGGCGGCGGCGGGACTCGCGGTACTCGTCGCGAGCCGTCCCGCGCTGCTGACCGGGCTGACGGTGGCCGGGGCCGGGTACCTGGTCTGGCTCGGCTGGAGCGTGCTGCGGCGGCCGGGGGTGCCCGGGGCGGCGGAGGGCACGGGAGAGCGGGTCTTCCTGCGCGGGGCCGTGATCAGCGGCCTGAACCCGAAGGGGCTGCTGCTGTACCTGTCGGTCCTGCCGCAGTTCCTGGTCACGGGCGGCGGCCACCTGCCGGTCCCCGCGCAGACGGCCACCCTCGGACTGCTCCACATGGCGTGCTGCGCCGCGGTCTACCTCTCCGTCGGCTTCGGCGCCCGCGCGGTCCTGGGCGCCCGCCCGGCGGCGGCCCGCGCGGTGACCCGGACCAGCGGGGCGGCGATGCTGGGCATCGGGGCGTTCCTGCTGGTGCAGCACACGCTGTGAGCCCCGTTCAGGGGCTGCGCCGGACGAGCCGGAAGAGCCGGATCTCCCGCTCCACCCGCGCCTGATACGTGGCGTACGGCGGCCAGAAGGCGAGCGCGGCCTTCCACGCGGCCGCCCGCTCCTCCCCCTCAAGCAGCCGCGCGGTGACCGGGATGTCGGCGCCCTTCCAGTTGATCTCGGCGTCGGGACGGGCGAGCAGGTTCGCGGTCCAGGCGGGGTGCCCGGTACGCCCGAAGTTGGACCCGATCAGCAGCCAACTCCCCCGCTCGGGCTCCGGCATACAGGCGAGCGGCGTCCGCCGGGGCTGCCCGCTGCGGGCCCCGGTGGAGGTCAGGATCACGCCGGGCAGCAACTGGGCGCTGAGCAGGACGCGGCCCCGGGTGAGCCGGTGGACGGCCCTGTCGAGCGCGGGGACGACATGCGGGGCGACCTTGGCGAACCCGCGCGTGGAGGACACCTTCTGCACCACCCGGACGCCGATCACACCGTCACCTCCGCCGCCTCGAACAACCGAGCCACCTCGGCCGCGTACCCCCTGAGCCGGTGCACGGGACCGAAGAGCAGCTCATCACCTGCGGCGCGCTTGAAGTAGAGCTGGGCGCCGTGCTCCCAGGTGAACCCGATACCCCCATGCAGCTGAATCGCCTCGGCGGAGGCCACGCGGACAGCTTCCAGGGCTTGGGCGAGGGCCAGGGGGGCGATGGGGTCGTGGGGGGGTGGGGGGGTCTTTCCGGGGCGGGCGGCTCTCCCCGGGTGGGGGGCTCCCCCCGGGTGGGCGGCTCCCCCCGGGTGGGGGGCTCCCCCCGGGTGGGCGGCTCTCCGCGGGCGGGTGGCTCTCCCCCAGCGAGCGGCTTCCCCCGGTCGGGCGACTCTCCGCGGGCGGGGAACTCTACCCGGGCGGGCGGCTCCCCCGAGCGGGTGGCTCCCCCCGGGCGGGGAACTCTCCCCGGGCGGGCGGCTCTCCCCGGCCGGGTGGCTCCCCCCGAGCAGGGGACTCACCCCCAGCCGGCGGCTCCCCCCGGTCGGTCGCCCCCGTCGCCCCCGCCGCCCACGCCGCGTAGTACGCCGCCGAGCGGGCCGCCTCCACCTGGACGTACACGTCCGCCAGGCGGTGTTTCACCGCCTGGAAGGAGGCGATGGGGCGGCCGAACTGTTCGCGTTGCCTGGTGTGGTCCACCGTCAGCTCCAGGGCGCGGGCGGCGGCGCCCACCGCCTCGCAGGCGAGGACCGTGGCGGCCGACGCGCCCAGCAGGGACAGGGCTGCCGGGACGTCGGCATCACCCGTGCCCAGCAGTTCGGCCCGCACGTTCCGGAGCTGGACGCGGGCCAGGGGGCGGGTCTGGTCGAGGGTCGTGAGGCGGGTACGGACGAGTCCGGGGGCGTCGGAGGGGACCAGGAACAGGTCCGTACGGGAGCGGGCGTAGCCGCCGGTGTGGGCCGGCACCAGGAGGAGGTCCGCGCTGTGGCCGTCGAGGACACGGTCGACCTCGCCGTACAGGAGCCACTCCGCGCCCGAGCGCCTGGCCTGGACCCCGCCCGCGCGCCCGCCGCCCGCCCAGTCGCCGCGGTTGTCGCCGGTGAGGGCCAGACAGGCGGTGGGGGCCGCCAGGGCGCAGGTGAGGCAGCCGCCGGCGATTCGGGGCAGGAGGTCGGCGCGCTGTGCGTCCGTGCCCAGGGCGAGGACGAGGGGGGCGGCCAGCACGGCCGTGGCGAGGAACGGGGTCGGGGCCAGCGCGCGGCCCAACTCCTCCGCCGCCAGGGCCAGTTCCGTCACCGAGCCGCCGACTCCGTCGAACCGCTCCGGGAGCGCCAGGCCCGGCAGGCCGAGCTGGTCGGAGAGGACCGTCCAGAGGACCGGGTCGTGTCCGGCGGGCGTGTCGACCGCGGCGCGCAGTTCCTCGGGGCCGCAGCGCTTGTGGAGCAGTTCGCGGAGTGTCCGGCGTATCTCGACCTGTTCCGCGGTGAGTCCGGCATCCATCGCTGCCCCTTCCCTCCGGATCTGACGGTCCGTCATATTAGGAGTGCCGGGTCCAGATGCCCAGAGGGGCGCACTGATGGGAGTGGCCAGTCGTGACTGCCGGAAACCGGAACGTCGCCGTGGTCGGTGTGGCCCTCTCCGACTGCGGCCGCCTCGACGACGCGACCCCGTACACCCTGCACGCCCAGGCCGCCCGCCGCGCCCTCGCGGACGCCGGTCTCGACCGCGCCCGCATCGACGGCCTCGCCTCCGCCGGCACCGGCGTCCTCGCCCCCGTGGAGATCGCCGAGTACCTGGGCCTGCGCCCCACCTGGGTCGACTCCACCTCGGTCGGCGGCTCGACCTGGGAGGTCATGGCCGCGCACGCGGCGGACGCCATCGCCGCGGGCCACGCCAACGCCGTCCTGCTCGTCTACGGCTCCACCGCCCGCGCCGACATCAGGGCGGGCCGCAGAACCGGCGACCTCTCCTTCGGCGCCCGCGGCCCCCTGCAGTACGAGGTCCCGTACGGCCACACCCTGATCGCCAAGTACGCCATGGCCGCCCGCCGCCACATGATCGAACACGGCACGACGATCGAGGAGCTGGCCGAGGTCGCCGTACAGGCCCGCGAGTACGCCGCGCTCAACCCGGAGGCCATGTTCCGCGACCCGATCACCGTCGACGACGTCCTGTCGGGGCCGATGATCGCGGACCCGTTCACCAGGCTGCACTGCTGCATCCGCTCCGACGGCGGCGCCGCGGTCCTGCTGGCGGCCGAGGAGTACGCCCGGGACTGCCGCACGGAACCGGTGTGGATCCTCGGCACGGGCGAGTACGTCTCCCACTCCACGATGTCCGAGTGGGAGGACTTCACCGTCTCCCCGGCCGCGGTGAGCGGACGGCTCGCCTTCGGGCGGGCCGGTGTCCGCCCCGCCGAGATCGACCTCGCCCAGATCTACGACGCCTTCTCCTACATGACCCTGGTGACCCTGGAGGACCTGGGCTTCTGCAAGAAGGGCGAGGGCGGGGCGTTCGTCCGCTCCCGGGAGCTGCCTGTCAACACCGACGGCGGCGGACTGTCCGCCCAGCACCCCGGTATGCGCGGACTGTTCCTCATCGTGGAGGCGGTACGGCAACTGCGCGGAGAGTGCGGGGCGCGTCAGGTACGGGCCCGCGACGGAGACCTGCCCCGGCTCGCCGTGGCGTCCGGGACGGGGGGCTGGTTCTGCTCGTCGGGGACGGTGGTGCTGGGGCGGTAGGGGCGCGAGGGCCCGGACCGGGAACAGCCGTGCCGTGCACGACCGTTGTGCTCCATGAACACGCAGCGCACGTACGCGCACGCACGCCTCGACGACCCGCAGGAGGAGACCCCATGGCCCTGACCCGCGAAGAGCGCGAGCAGTTCCTCGCCGAGCCGCATGTCGCCGCGCTGGCGGTGGACGCGGGTGAGGGGCGGGCGCCGCTGACCGTGCCGATCTGGTACCAGGTCGAGGACGACGGCACCGTCTGGATCATGACCGGCCGCGACTCCCGCAAGAACGAGCTGATCGGCAAGGCGGGCCGGTTCTCGCTGCTGGTGGACCGGCTGGAGCCGACGATCCGGTACGTGTCGGTGGAGGGCCCGGTGATCGAGACGGTGCCCGCGACGATCGAGCGGCTCCGGGAGATCTCGGCGCGCTATCTGCCCGCCGAGAAGGTGGACGCGTACGTCGACTTCGCCTGGAAGAACCACGGCGAGCAGGTCGTCGTCCGGATGCGCCCGGAGCGGTGGGTGTCCTCGGACCTGGGCAACGTCTGACAATCGGAGGCATGGAACTTCATGATCTGCTGAGGTCGCTGCGGGTGTGGGACCCGGCGGTGACCACGCTGTCGCCGTTCGACCCCGAGAAGGCGCCCGAGGAGCCGCTGCCACTGTTCGCGGCCTGGTTCGCTGACGCGGTGGCGGCGGGGCAGACCGAGCCGCACACCATGTCGCTGGCGACCTCCGACGAGGAGGGCCGGCCGGACGTACGGACCGTGATGCTGCACGGCGCCGACGCGGACGGCTGGTCCTTCGCCTCCCACGCCACCAGCCGCAAGGGCCGCCAGCTCGCCGCCCGCCCGTACGCGGCCCTCGGCTTCTACTGGCCGGTGCTCGGCCGCCAGGTCCGGGTGCGCGGAACGGTCACGGCGGCGCCGTCGACGGACAGCCAGGCCGATCTGCACGCCCGCTCCACCGGCGCCCTCGCGGCGGCGCTGACCGGGCGGCAGAGCGAAGTCCTTGGCTCCCTGGAGGAGTTGGAGCGCGTCTCGGCCGAGGCCTGGGACCGCGCCCAGCGCGAACCGGCCGCCCCGGTCCCGACCTGGACCCTGTACCGGCTCCGCCCGGAGGAGGTGGAGTTCTTCCAGGGCGAGGAGCGGCGCAGGCACGTACGGCTGAACTACCGGCGTTCCGGCCCGGGTTGGGACCGGGAGCTGCTGTGGCCGTAGGCGCGCCGGGCAGGGCTCAGCGATCCGCCGTCCCGGAGAAGTCATACACCTCGAAGTCCGCCACCGCCCGGTAGCCGATCCGTTGGTAGAGGACGTTGCTGGTGGTGTTGGACAGGTCGGTGAAGAGCAGGACCTCCTCGGCGCCGGAGCGCAGCGCGGTGCGGCTGACCTCGACCGTCACCGCTCCCGCGTATCCGCGTCCGCGCAGGTGGGGCGGGGTGTAGACGGGGGCGATCCGGACCTGGCCCGCGACCGTCGGGGTCACCCCGCACATGGAGACGGGGGTGCCGTCCGGGTCCTCCCAGAAGGTGATGCCGCCGTAGGCGATGCGGTGGTCGGCCCACGCCTCGACGTCCCCGGCGGCATGGTCACCGACCGCCTCCGTGAACTCCCGGTACCAGCGGATGAGTTGGTCCCGGTCCTTGTCGCCCGCGAGCCGGGGCCGGCCCTCCGGCACCGGGCGCGGGGGCAGCAGGGAGCCCAGCCGGTACAGCCGCTGGCGCTGGCGCAGGGCGGAGGTGGCGCCGGTGTGGCGCTGCCAGGAGCGGACGAATCCGGAGGTGGTCTCGCGGGTGCCGATGATGCCGGGCACCGGCTGGCCGACGGCGACGAGGTGGGCGGCGAGGGCGTCGGTCTCGTCGGCGTTGAGCGGGGTGACGTTGAGCCGGTAGGGCGGGGTGCGGAAGTAGGCCCCGCGGACCTGTCCGTCCCGCTCCATCACCCCGAAGACGGGGGGTTCGTCACCGCCGTACGCGTGCAGTCCGCGCATGCGCAGCGACTCCGTCACCGTCAGGGCGACGGTGTGCAGGTCGGGGCGGGACCGCAGGAAGCCTCCGGCGTGGGCGAGGAAGCGGTCGAGGTCTTCGGTGACGTACCAGTCGTCCGAGCGCATGTCTCATGATCCCGCGTCTGTACGGGACTTGGCCATGCCTTGTCGGGGTGAACGCACGACCGTCACATCGACGCGACGTCACCTTCGCGCCACCGGACCGGGGTCGGGGTCACCCGCGAGCCGGGCGTGCAGATGCATGTCGCGGTAGGCGTCGTGGCGGCCCGCCTCCCACATCGCGCCGCGCAGGGTTCCCTCGTAGCGGAAGCCGCAGCGCTCGGCGATGCGGCAGGAGGCATCGTGCCCGACGGCGTGGTCGAGTTCCAGCCGGTGCAGGCCCAGATCGGTGAACACCCAGCGGGCGGTGACGGCGAGGGCGCGGGTGGCGATCCCGTGGCCGCGGGCCTCGGGCAGCACCCAGTAGCCGACGCGCGCGGTGTTCATCACGCGGTTGATGACGTTGACGCCGATGTGCCCGAGCGGCTGCCGGGTCCGCGGGTCGGCGACGCAGTACGGCGCCGCCGCGCCCTCCGCCGCGTTCTGCACGGCTGCCCTGAGCTGGTCGCGGGCGGTGTCCCGGTCGGCGGTGAAGCGCAGCGGGGTGTTCCAGCGGGTGAACTCCGGGTCGGTCCGGCCGCGCAGCCAGGCCTCGACGTCCGTCTCCGACTCCGGGTCCCAGGGGCGCAGCAGCAGACCGTCGGCGCGCAGCTCGGGCAGGGGGGTCGCGGTGCCGTGCCGGTTGACGAGAGTCATACGGCCATTGAAACCGCTCGCTCACCCGTTCGCAGGACGGTGCGGGTCACGCGGGGCGGTGCGGGCGGAACACCGGTACGCCGTCGCGGAAGGCGGCCTCCAGCTCCATTCCGGCGCGCAGCGGGGCGTCCCCCTCCGCCCCGGTGCCCTCCACGATCTCCGTCATCATGCGGGGGCCCTCGGCGAGGTCGACGACGGCGGCGACGTAGGGGGTGCGCTCGCCGAAGGGCGGCAGGTCGTTGCGGTGGACGACGGACCAGGTGTAGAGCGTGGCCCGGCCGCTCGCGGTCTCCCAGGAGACATCCTCGCTCCAGCAGTACGGGCAGAACTCGCGCGGGTAGTGGTGGGCCCGGTGACAGCTCCCGCACCGCCGGACGAGCAGCCGCCCCTGGGCCGCCGCGTCCCAGTAGGGGCGGCTGAGGAAGTCGGGCTCGGGAAGGTCGAAGCGGGCGGCGGGCGGGCCGGTCCTCCCGGAGGGGCCGGGCATCAGAACAGCCCCAGGGCGCTGTCGAGGGACCAGCTCTGCCAGGACATCCCGAAGAGACCGACCAGGGAGATCAGCGCCATCATCGAGTTCTGGCCCTGTTCCGCCCAGTCGTGGATCATCAGCGTGAAGTAGACGGCGTTCAGCAGCAGCCCGGCGACCAGGGCGACCGGGGTCAGGAAACCGGCGATCAGACCGAGCCCGAGGGCGAGTTCCGCGTAGGCGACGACGTACGCCATGGTGCGCGGCCGGGGTGCGACGACGGCATCGAAGCCGGAGCGTACGGCGCTCCAGCGGTGCTTGGTGGCGATGTCCGCCGCCCAGGCGATCCCGCCGCCCTGGAACCAGGTCTTCTTGTCCTTGTGCCGCCAGCTCTCCAGCCACCACAGACCGAGTCCTATCCGGAGCACGGCCACCCATTCCGCGCCGCTGAGCCAGATCGAGTCCATGGATCTGACGGTACGTCAGATTGTCATGCCCCGGAAGACCGCCGCAGGCACCCGGAAGACCGCCGCACACCCCCGGAAGACCGCGCACCCCTTCCCCCACGGACGCCGCGTTATGCCAGGATCACCCTACGATGACCGGTATGCACGCCGCCCCGCCCGCCCTGGTTCACCTGGACAGCCCCTTCATCAACTTCCGTGACTTCAAGTTCTCGGACGCCTCCGCGCACGGCTACCGCTGGATCGACCTCAAGCGCTTCCGGCTGGCCGCCGCGGCACCGGAGGACCGGGCGCTGCTGGCCGCCCTGATCGCGCACCCGCAGTTCCGCGACACCTACGACGGCAACGGCGCCCTCGACCGGCCCCGGCACGGGCAGTGGCGCCTCGACCGCATCACGCCGGACGCGTACCGGCCGGTGTCCGCGGCCACTGCCAGCGCGCTGATCCGCGCCTGGACCGTCCAGCACGGCCCGGTCCCCCAGGCCCTGGTCCAGCGCATCCAGCAACAGGTCCACACCCCCATCGCCACGGCCACCAGCACCTACGTACTGGCCCCCCTCCCCGAGGACGCCCGCCACGAATACGGCCCGATCCACATCGACTTCCACGAACTGATCCTCATCGACCGCCCGGCGAAGATCCTGACCCTGGTGGTGGCGGCGGACGACTGAGGCGGCGGGGCCGGGCCACTTCGGCCGCGGGCAGGCGCACCTCCCCCGGCCCCTCACAACCAGACGCCGTACGTCACAGATCCCACCCACCCCTCCTACAGGCGTGATCAATCCGCAATCAATTGTGGTCTTGACCGAGACCCATCAACGGGGCATGTGATTACGCTCGCGCTCATGGCCGACTCCACTGCGCTCTCACCAGCCGCCGCGGACCGCCCGGTGTACGTCATCGGTGGCGGTCCGGGCGGTCTCGCCGTCGCGTACACCCTGCGCGCCCGGGGCATACGTGCCGTCGTCCTGGAGAAGTCCGACCGGGTCGGCGCCTCCTGGCGCGGTCACTACGACCGGCTGCACCTGCACACCACCCGCCGCCTGTCGGGCCTGCCCGGACTTCCGATGCCGCGCAGGTTCGGCCGCTGGGTGTCCCGGGACGACGTGGTGCGGTACCTGGAGAAGTACGCCGAGCACCACGAGCTGGAGATCGTCACCGGCGTCGAGGTCTCCCGCGTCGACCGCGCCCCGGACGGACAGGGCTGGCTGCTGCACGCCACCGGCGGACGGGAGCTGACCGGCGCCGCCGTGGTCGTGGCCACCGGCTACAACCACACCCCGCACCTGCCCGACTGGCCCGGCCGCGAGGAGTACACCGGCGAGCTCCTGCACGCCTCCGCCTACCGCAACGCCGAGCCCTACGCGGGCCGGGACGTGCTGGTCGTCGGCGTCGGCAACACCGGTGCCGAGATCGCCGTCGACCTGGTCGAGGGCGGCGCCTCCCGGGTGCGGCTCGCGGTGCGCACCGCCCCGCACATCGTGCGCCGCTCCACGGCCGGCTGGGCCGCCCAGTACTCGGGCGTGCTGGTCCGGCGGCTGCCGGTCGGACTGGTCGACCGGCTCTCCCGCCCGCTGGCCAAGGTCAGCGTGCCGGACCTGTCGGCGCACGGGCTGCCCCGCCCGGACACCGGTCTGTACAGCAGGGTCCTCGAAGGCGCGGTCCCGGTGCAGGACGTCGGTCTGATCGACGCGATCCGGGCGGGCAAGGTCGAGGTCGTGGCCGCCGTCGACGGCTTCGAGGACGGCAAGGTCGCCCTCGCCGACGGCACCTTCGTCGAACCGGACGCCGTCGTCGCCGCCACCGGCTACCGGCGCGGCCTGGAGGGCCTCGTCGGCCACCTGGACGTCCTGGACTCCCGTGGCAAGCCCCTCGCGCACGGCGCCCGTACCCCCGCGGGCGCCCCCGGCCTGTACTTCACCGGCTTCACCAACCCCATCAGCGGCATGCTCCGCGAACTGGCCATGGACGCGGAGAAAATCGCCAGGGCGGTGGCGAAGCGGGGCGCCGAGCGGCTGTCCAGACTGCCCGTCGCCTGAGGGCCTGAGCCCCGGAAACACCCCCTCGCACCGGTTCGCCCGTCAACTTTGCCTGCACAGCCGTTCCTGACGGCGTGTCAGTTCAGTAATCTGACACTGCGTCAGTTATTCGCTGTCAACAGGAGCGGGCGGACCGATGCTTGGATCAACCCACGGCACCCTCACCACCGACTCCCGCCGGGCCCGGGTCATCGCCTGCGGCGAACAGCCCGGTCCCGCCGTCCACGGCCGGCCGGCCGAGGTCGACGATCTCGACGTCAGCGGCCGTCCGCTGTACGCCGACGTACCCGATCTGGACCGCTTCTTCCGGCCCGAGGCGGTCGCCGTGATCGGCGCCTCGGACACCGAGGGCCGTCCCAACACCGGCGTCACCCGGCAACTGCTCGCCTGGTCCGAGCGGGTCGGCGCCCGGCTCCACCCTGTGCACCCGAGCCGCGCCGCCGTCTTCGGCATCCCCTGCTCCCCCTCCGTCGCCGACCTGCCCGAACCGGTCGACCTCGCCGTGCTGCTGGTCGCCGACCCCCTTCCGGTCATCGAGGAACTGGCCGAGGCCAAGGTGAAGTTCGCGGTCGCCTTCGCCTCCGGGTTCGCCGAGACCGGTGAGGAGGGCGCCGCCGCGCAGGAGCGGCTGACCGCCGCCGTCCGCCGCTCCGGGCTGCGGCTGCTCGGCCCCAACACCAACCTCAACGCCTTCGAGGAGTTCCGCACCGACCTCGACGGACCGGCCATCGCCCTGATCACCCAGTCCGGCCACCAGGGCCGCCCCGTCTTCGCTCTCCAGGAACTGGGCGTACGCCTGTCCCACTGGGCGCCCACCGGCAACGAGGCCGACCTGGAGACCGCCGACTTCCTGTCCTACTTCGCCGAACGCCCCGAGGTCGGCGCCATCGCCTGCTACGTGGAGGGCCTGAAGGACGGCCGGTCCTTCCTGCTCGCCGCCGACCGCGCCGCCCGCCGCAAGGTGCCCGTGGTCGCGGTGAAGGTGGGCCGCACCGAGACCGGCGCCCGCACCGCCGCCTCCCACACCGGCAAGCTGACCGGCGCGGACGCGGTGGTGGACGCGGCGATGCGGCAGTACGGCGTGATCCGCGTCGACGGTCTGGACGAACTCCAGGACACCGCCACCCTGCTGGCCCGCGCCAGGCCCCCGCGCGCCGACGGGGTCGTCGTCTATTCGATCTCGGGCGGCACGGGCGCGCACTTCGCCGACCTGGCGACCGAGGCCGGGCTGCCGCTGCCGGTGCTCTCCGATGCCAAACAGGCCGAACTGCACCAGTGGATACCGGAGTACCTGAGCGTCGCCAACCCCGTCGACAACGGCGGGCACCCGGTGGGCGACGAACGCGGCCGGAAGATCATCGACGCGATCCTCGCCGACCCGGCCGTGGGCGTCCTGATCTGCCCCGTCACCGGCCCCTTCCCACCGCTCAGCGACCGGCTCGTGCGGGACCTGGTGGACGCGGCCGAGCACACCGACAAGCTGGTCTGCGTGGTGTGGGGCTCGCCGGTGGGCACCGAACCCGCCTACCGCGAGGTCCTGCTGGGCTCCTCCCGGGTCGCCACCTTCCGCACGGTCGCCAACTGCATCACCGCCGTGCGCGCCTACCTCGACCACCACCGCTTCGTCACCGGCTACCGCTCCCCCTTCGACCACGCCCCGCGCACCCCCTCGCCCTCCTCCCGCAAGGCGCAGGCACTGATGCGCCCGGGCCAGCAGCTGAGCGAGCACGCGGCGAAGCAACTGCTGCGGGCGTACGGCATCCGCGTACCGCGCGAACACCTGGTGACCAGCGCGGCGGCGGCGGTGCGGGCGGCCGGCCAGATCGGCTACCCGGTGGTGATGAAGGCCTCCGGCGCCCGCATCGCGCACAAGACCGAACTCGGCCTGGTCAAGGTGGGTCTGACCTCGGCCAGCCAGGTCCGCGACGCCTACCGGGAGCTGACCGACATCGCCCGCTACGAGGATGTCGCCCTGGACGGCATCCTGGTCTGCCAGATGGTCGAGCGGGGCGTCGAGATGGTCGTGGGGCTCACCCATGACGACCTGTTCGGGCCCACCGTGACCGTCGGCCTCGGCGGGGTGCTCGTCGAGGTACTGCGGGACACGGCCGTACGCGTGCCGCCCTTCGGGGAGGAGCAGGCCCGGGACATGCTCCACGAACTGCGCGGGCGGGCCCTGCTGGACGGGGTCAGGGGGCGGCCCCCCGCGGACCGGGACGCGCTCGTCGAAGTCGTCCTGCGCGTGCAGCGCATGGCGCTGGAGCTGGGGGACGAACTGGCGGAGCTGGACATCAACCCGCTGATGGTGCTGGGGCAGGGCCAGGGCGCGGTGGCGCTGGACGCGTTGGCGGTGTGTCGCTGACATGACCGATTCCCCCCGTGTGTCCGGAAGTTCCGTGACTTCCTTGGTACAGCACACCACTGACAACGCGGTCTCCCGCATCACCCTCAACCGCCCCGAGGCCCTCAACGCCCTCACCCCCGACCAGCGCGAACGCCTCATCGATCTGCTCGCCGAGGCCTCCGCCGACCCGGCGGTCCGGGCGGTCGTCCTGACCGGCACCGGACGCGGATTCTGCGCCGGGGCGGATCTACGGGCGGGAGCGGGGGCGGGCGCGGGCAGGGCCGAGGAAGCCGTCCCCGGCGACCTCGCCCGCACCATCCGCCAGGGCGCCCAGCGTCTTGTCTCCGCCGTCCTCGACTGCGAGAAACCGGTGATCGCCGCCGTCAACGGCACGGCGGCGGGCCTCGGCGCGCATCTGGCGCTCGCCTGCGATCTCGTCCTGGCCGCCGAATCGGCCCGGTTCATCGAGGTGTTCGTCCGCCGCGGGCTCGTCCCCGACGGCGGCGGCGCCTATCTGCTCCCCCGGCTGGTCGGGCCGCGGCGGGCCAAGGAGCTGATGTTCTTCGGCGACGCGCTCCCGGCGGCGGACGCCGAGCGGCTGGGGCTGGTGAACCGGGTCGTCCCGGACGGGGAGCTGGCGAAGACGGCACGGGAGTGGGCCGAGCGGCTCGCCGCCGGGCCGACCCGGGCCCTCGCCCTGACCAAGCAGCTCGTCAACGCCTCCCTCGACAGCGACCGGGCGACCGCGTTCGCGGCGGAGGCGGCGGCGCAGGAGATCAACATGACCACCCGGGACGCCCGGGAGGGCGTGGCGAGCTTCGTGGAGCGGCGCACGCCCCGCTACGAGGGCCGCTGAAGCTCCAGGACGCGCAGTTCACCGGCGTCCGGGTCGCCGAACAGCACGAACAGCTCGGGGTCGTGCTCGCTGCCGCCGATCACCCAGAACGTGTCCGCCCCGCAGCCGCCGTCGAGGCTGAGGGCGACGCCGTCCCGGCCGTTCCAGGTCTTCCGCTCCAGCTCCCAGGTGCCGGTGCCGTCGCAGACGACGTAGTCGCGCCGGGCTTCGGGATCGGTGCCGGGGTCGGTCGGCAGCGCGGTCAGCCGTGCCCCGCCGTCCGCCGCCAGTCGCAGCTCCGCGCCGTCCGCGCCCTGCCAGACGCCGGTGACCTGCGCGGCGGACAGGTGGGGAGGCTCGTACTCCTTGATCAGCCCGCCGAAGGTGGCCGCCAGCCCGACGGCGACGACCAGCACGCACACCGCGACGGAGGCCAGGCCGGAACGGAACCAGATGCCCCAGAACCCCCAGCGCGGTCGCCTGCGGACGTGGCCGACGGCGAGGACCGGGAGGATGCCGAGGCCGCCGAAGAGCAGCGCGGTGACGGCGAACGAGGACCCGCCCCAGGGCAGCGTGACGAGGGCCGCCCAGCCGACGCCGAGCAGCACCGCGCACACGAGGTGCCAGGCCAGGCGCGGCCCACGCGCGCGTGCCGCGAGGAACCCGGCCAGGTGACCGGCGGGCACGGACTGGATCAGGGCCTGGACGAGCCCGACCACGGGCAGAACCAGGGGCGCGAAAGCGAGCATGCAGGCGAGGCCCAGCGAGTTGATCCCGCGGCCGTAGTCGTCACCGGCCTGTTCCGCGATCCACAGGGCCAGCCAAAGCGGCGGCAGCTGTCCCGCCGCCACCGCGGCCGCCGCGTACAGCTCACGTGTTGTGCCGTTTTCGCCGGTCGGCCGACGGTTCCCCCACCTCATGGGCGCAGCGTACGCAGGTCGTCGCGGGCGTCCTCGCACACCCCTTCCAATCTGACGGATCGTCAGATTCAATGGGTGGTGTGATGGGACACGCAGGGATGGCCGCGGCGGCCGTCCGCTACCTCAGGTCGGCCGACGCCCCGCGCGTGGAGCCGGCGCCCCGGCCACGGCTGCGGTGTGTCGGCGAGGACGAGCGGGCGCCGGTGAGCCAGGCCGAGTTCCGCCGGGTGCTCGGGAACTTCGCGACGGGCGTGACCGTTGTCACCGCGGCCGCCGCCGACGGCGAGACCTCACCCGCGGGTTTCGCCTGCCAGTCCTTCTCCTCCCTCTCCCTCGACCCGCCCCTGGTCGCCTTCATGGTCGGCCGTACGTCGACGACATGGCCGCGCATCGCCCGCGCGGGCGCGTTCTGCGTCAACGTGCTCGCCGCCGGCCAGGGCGAGCTGTGCCGCGGCTTCGCGGTCAGCGGAGGGGACAAGTTCGCCGGGGTCGCCTTCGACGCGGCACCGGTGTCCGGCGCCCCGCGCCTGACCGGCGCCCTGGCCTGGGTGGACTGCGCGATCCACGCCGTCCACACCGGCGGCGACCATCTCATCGTGGTGGGCAGGGTCGCCGCCCTCGGCGCGGACGAGCCGGGCGCGGCACCGCTGCTCTTCCACCGGGGCCGGTTCCTCTAAGGCTCTGCCGTACAACCCTCGGCGCCCCTGATGAGTCCAGGACATGACCGGTGAGAAAGCAGCCGTTCCGGTCCTGTCGAGCCCCTCAGGAGTCCCCGTGCGCCAGTACCCGCGCCGTTCGTCGGCCGTCGTGGCCGCCGCCGCGTTCGCCGCCGCCGTTCCCGCGGCGGTCGCCCCCGCGGCGCACGCCGAGGAGAGCGCGCCCGAGCTGACGGTCTCGACGCTGCCGACCGCCTCCCCGAAGCCGGGAGAGCTCTACGACCAGCAGGTCACCGTCACCAACCACGGCACCGCTCCCGCCGACGGCGTCACCTTCCGGATCCGGCTCACCCGCGGTCTGGACTTCCCGGAGCAGGCCGGTAACTGCACGTACTCCACCGTCGGCGACCAGGTCCGCCAGGCGCTGTGCGAGCTGGACACGGTCGTCGAGCCGGGCGCCACGCTCACCGTGCCGGTGCGCTTCAAGGCCCTGCCGCACGCCCTGATGGAGGCCGTCGAGTACGGCACCACAGCCACCGGCGAGGCGCCCGGCACGGGCTTCTCCGAGGCCTACCGGCGGCTGACCCTGAAGGCCGACAGCTGGGCCGACCTGGTGGCGGTGGGCGAGGAGACCGAAGGGCTCGCGGGCGACGGGCAGTCGGTCACGCTGGAACTGCGCAACGACGGCCCGGGCTGGATCCAGAACCAGGTCAGCGACGACCTGCCCGGCCTGGTGGTGACGATCCCGCCGGGCACGACCACCACCCAGGTCCCCAAGGACTGCTCGCCGTTCCACATCGACGGCCCCACCGGCGGGCCGCTGCTCGGCCGGGCGCAGTACGTCTGCTGGCCCAAGGACGACGCCACGCTCGACGTGGGCGAGAAGCACCTCTACACCTTCTCGCTGAAGATCGACAAGGACGCCGTGGACCCGAAGGGCAAGGTGCGGGCGAGCTCCGTCTACAACATCACGCCCGCCTACGACCGCAACCTCGCCAACAACACGGCGCCCATCGTCATCGACACCCCGAGCGACTACGAGCCGGAGCCGAGCCCGACGCCCAGCACGCCCGCCCCGACCACCCCGGGCGACGGCGGCAACGACCCCGACGGGCAGGGCGGCGCCGCCACCCCGTCGCCCAGCGCCCCGGCCGGGACCACGGGCTCGACCGGGACGACGGGGACGACCGGCAACCTGGCGAGCACCGGCACCGACGGCACCGGACTCCTCGCGGGCGCGGCGGCCGCAGCGGCGGCTCTGGGCGCCCTGCTGGTCCTGACGGTCCGCCGGATGCGTAACACCACCCGCTAGTCAGAACACGGCACAGCTAGGCGAGCGCCGGCGCGGTGGCCGGGCGTCTGCGGATGACCAGGGCCATCAGCGCCGCCGCCGCGCACAGCGCGCCCGAGGCGTACCAGACGACGTCGTAGGAGCCGAAGGCGTCCCGGGCGACGCCGCCCGCGAAGGCGACGAGGGCGGCGCCCACCTGGTGGGAGGCGAGGACCCAGCCGAAGACGATCGCGCTGTCCTCGCCGTAGTGCTCCCGGCACAGGGCGACGGTGGGCGGGACGGTGGCGACCCAGTCCAGGCCGTAGAAGACGATGAAGAAGACCATCGGCGGGCGCACGCTCGGCGCGAGCAGCATCGGCAGGAACAGCAGCGAGATCCCGCGCAGGGCGTAGTACACGGCGAGCAGCCTGCGCGCCTCGTAGCGGTCGGTGAACCAGCCGGAGGCGATCGTGCCGACGACGTCGAACACACCGATCACCGCGAGCAGGGAGGCGGCGGCCTGCACCGGCATGTGGTGGTCGTGGGCGGCGGGCACGAAGTGGGTCTGGATCAGGCCGTTGGTGGAGGCGCCGCAGATCGCGAAGGTGCCGGCCAGCAGCCAGAACGGGCCGGTGCGGGCCGCGTCGAGGAGGACCTTCACGGCGCGGCGGGCGGCGCCGGTCGCGGGCGGCGGCTTGGGCACGAACTCGGTCGCGCCGTACGGCTTGAGGCCCACGTCGGCCGGGTGGTCGCGCAGCAGCAGCCAGACGAAGGGGACGACCGCGAGGGCGGCCAGGGCGACCGTGACGGCGGCCGGGCGCCAGTCGTGCTCGGCGACGATCCAGGACAGCAGCGGCAGGAAGATCAGCTGGCCGGAGGCCGAGGCGGCGGTGAGGATGCCGGTGACCAGGCCCCGGCGCTCGGTGAACCAGCGGTTGGTGACGGTCGCCGCGAACGCCAGCGCCATGGAGCCGCTGCCCAGGCCCACCAGCAGGCCCCAGCACAGCATCAGCTGCCAGGCCGCGGTCATCCAGTACGTCGCACCCGAGCCGAGCGCGATCACGCTCAGCGCGACCGCCACCACCTTGCGGATGCCGAAGCGGTCCATCAGGGCCGCCGCGAAGGGCGCGGTCAGCCCGTAGAGGGCGAGGTTGACGGAGACGGCGGCCCCGATCGTGCCGCGCGACCAGTCGAACTCCTCGTGCAGCGGGTCGATCAGCAGCCCCGGCAGGGAGCGGAAGGCGGCGGCGCCGATGATCGTCACGAAGGTGACGGCGGCGACGAACCAGGCGCGGTGAATACGCCGCCCGGGCCGGTTCTGGGGGTCCTCCGCGCTGGTCGCGGCCTGGATTGTCTCGGTCACGGATCGAGGATCGCGGCTGATTGCGCACTCAACGAGTGGCCCGAGGGACAGCCTTCGTTAGGATCGGGCCATGAGCAGCGCCCGTGAGTCGTCCGCGCACCGCCCGCACCGGGTCGTCGTCCTCGCCCTCGACGGCCTGCTCCCCTTCGAGCTGGGCATCCCGCACCGCATCTTCGGCCGCCCCAAGGACTCCGCGGGCCGCCCGCTGTACGAGGTGCTGACCTGCTCGGTCCGCCCGCCCGGCCCGGTCGCCACGGACGCCGACTTCGCGGTCATGGTCGAGCACGGCCCCGAGCTGCTGGCCACCGCCGACACGGTGATCGTCCCGGCCTCCTACGAGCTGGGCCCGGTCTTCGAGGAGGGCGTGCTCACCGAGGAGCTGGCCGCCGCGCTGGCCCACATCCGTCCCGGCACCCGGCTCGCCTCCATCTGCACCGGCGTCTTCGTGCTGGCCGCCGCCGGGTACCTGGACGGGCGCCGTGCCACCACGCACTGGGCGGAGACCGACCACTTGCAGCGTCTGTTCCCGGCCGTCGACGTCGACCCGGACGTGCTGTTCATCGACGACGGCGACGTGCTCACCTCGGCGGGCGTCGCCGCCGGGATCGACCTGTGCCTGCACATGGTCCGCCGCGACCACGGCACCGCCGTCGCCAACGAGATCGCCCGTCGTACGGTCGTACCGCCGCACCGCGACGGCGGTCAGGCCCAGTACATCCACCGCCCGGTGCCCGATCCGCAGACCTCCACGACGACCACGGCCCGCGCGTGGGCCCTGGGCCGACTCCACGAGCCCATCCAGCTACGGGACATGGCCGCCCAGGAGTCGATGTCAGTACGCACCTTCACCCGCCGCTTCCGCGAGGAGGTCGGCATCAGCCCCGGCCAGTGGCTCACCCAGCAGCGCGTGGAACGGGCCCGGCACCTGCTGGAGTCCACCGATCTGTCGGTGGACCAGGTGGCACGGGACGCCGGGTTCGGCACGGCACAGTCGATGCGCCAGCACCTCCAGGCGGCGCTGGGGGTGACGCCGACGGCGTACCGGCGGACGTTCCGGGCGGAGGGGGTACGGGTGGGGGCGGGGGGTCAGCCGTAGAGCCGGTTCACCCCGTCCCGGTCCCGCGTCGTCATGGCGGCACCCTAACGAACAGGTGCGACAGGGCCGTTCAGAAGGTCAGCACCGCGCGGGCGACCCGGCCCGCCGCCGCGTCCTCGGCCGCCTTCTCGAAGTCCTCCACCGGGTAGGTCCGGGTGACCAGTTCGTCCAGCAGCAGCCGTTTCTCGCGGTAGAGGTCGGCGTACAGGGCGATGTCGCGCTGGGGGCGGGAGGAGCCGTAGCGGCAGCCCAGGACGGACTTGTCGAGGTAGAGGGTGGAGACCCGGAAGGAGGCCTCGGCGGTGGCCGGGGGGACGCCGAGAAGGATCGCCTGGCCGTGCCGGTCGAGCAGGTCGATCGCCTGCCGGATCAGCTCGACGCGTCCGACGCACTCGAAGGCGTGATCGGCGCCGTGGGGCAGCAGTTCGCGCACCTTCTCGGTGGAGGTGAGGAAGTCGGTCGCGCCGAAGAGCCGGGCGGCCTCCTCCTTGGCCGGGTTGGCGTCCACGGCGACGATGCGCAGGGCGCCCGCGATCCGCGCGCCCTGGATGACATTGAGCCCGATGCCGCCGGTGCCGATCACCACCACCGTGTCCCCGCGGTCCACCCGCGCGCGGTTGAGCACGGCCCCCACCCCGGTCAGCACCCCGCACCCGATCAACGCGGCCGAGGTGAGCGGAAGTTCCCGGGGGATCCGTACGGCCTGGACGGCCTTGACGACCGTCCGCTCGGCGAAGGCGGAGTTGGCGGCGAACTGGAACACCGGCCGCCCGTCCCGCGTGAACGGCCGTTCCGGGCGGCCGATCGCCTGCCGGCACATGGTCGGCCGCCCCCGGTCGCAGTCCGGGCAGGCACCGCAGTTGGCCAGCGTCGACAGCGCGACGTGGTCCCCGGGCGCGACATGTGTGACCCCGGCGCCGACCGCCTCCACCACCCCCGCGCCCTCGTGCCCCAGCACCACGGGCGCGGGGAAGGGTATGGTCCCGTCGACCACGGACAGGTCGCTGTGGCACAGCCCCGCCGCCGCGATCGCGACCAGCACCTCGCCCGGTCCCGGTGCGCGCACCTCCAAGCCGTCCACGACCTCGGCCCGCTCCCCGTCGAACAGCACCCCACGCATCACACAACCCCCTTGGGTTCCCTGGGCAGACCGAGCACCCGCTCGGCGACGACCGTGCGCTGAACCTGGTCCGAGCCGCCGTAGATGGTGTCGGCCCGGCTGAAGAGGAACAGGTGCTGCGACGCGTTGAGCGCGTACGGCTCCGCCGCGTCCCAGTCCCGGGGTCCGACCGCCGCGTCCGCCCCGCGCACCAGTACCGCCAGTTCGCCGAGCCGCTGGTGCCAGCCGGACCACAGCAGCTTGGCCACGGAGGCGGCGCCCGGGTCGGCCGGGCCGCCCAGGGTGCGCAGGGCGTTCCAGCGCATGGTGCGCAGTTCGGCCCACAGGCGCACGATGCGGTCGCGCAGCACAGGGTCGGCGGCGGCGCCGGTCTCCACGGCGGCCCGTACGACCTGCTCCAGCTCCCGGGCGAAGCCGATCTGCTGGGCGAGGGTGGACACCCCGCGTTCGAAGCCGAGCAGGCTCATGGCGACCTGCCAGCCGTTGCCCTCGCCGCCGACGACGTGCTCCACGCGCGCGTGGGCGCCGTCGAAGAAGACCTCGTTGAAGTCGCTGGTGCCGGTGAGCTGGCGGATCGGGCGGACCTCGATCCGGCCGGGCTGGTCCATGGGCACCAGCAGGAAGCTCAGGCCCCGGTGGCGGCGCGAGCCCGGTTCGGTGCGGGCCAGCACGAAGCACCAGTCCGCCTCGTGGGCGAGCGAGGTCCAGATCTTCTGCCCGGTGACCCGCAGGGTGCCGTCGGAGTCCCGTACGGCGCTGGTGCGTACGGCGGCCAGGTCCGAGCCCGCGCCGGGCTCGCTGTAGCCCTGGCACCACAGTTCCTCGCCGGCGGCCACCGGGGGCAGGAAGCGGGCCTTCTGCTCGGGGGTGCCGTGGGCGAGGAGGGTGGGCGCGAGCAGCTTCTCCCCGATGTGGCCGGAGCGCGGGGGCGCGCCGGAGCGGGCGTACTCCTCGGCCCAGGCGACCTGTTGGGTGAGGGTGGCGGTGCGGTTGCCGTAGCCGCTCTCGCCCCAGGAGAGCCCGATCCATCCGGCCGCCCCGAGGACGCGCTCCCAGGCCCGGCGGTCCTGCCCGGGGTCGGCGTGCGCGGCGAGCCAGTCGCGGGCCTCCGCGCGGAACTCCGCGTCCTCGGCGCCGAATCCGAAGTCCATGAGCGTCTCCTCCGCAGAAAGACGGGCGCTACGAGGCGTTCGGCGGCCGGAGCAGCGGCATCGGGTCCACGCCCACCGTCCCCGGCAGGAACTCGGCGATCCGCTCCGGCGTCCAAGCCCCCTCGGCGTACGCGGCGCGCAGTTCCCTGGGCTGGGCCCAGACGGCCAGCTTGGGCCCGGCGAGGGTGTACACCTGCCCGGTGATGCCCTGGTCCTTGGCCCGGTCGGAGAGCAGGTAGACGACGAGGGCCGCCACGTCCTCCGGTTCCCCGATCTCGGTCAGCTCGGTGGGCACCTTCGCCGACATACGCGTACGGGCGACCGGCGCGACCGCGTTGGCGGTCACCCCGTACTTGTGCAGGCCCAGCGCGGCGCTGCGCACCAGGGAGATGATCCCGCCCTTGGCCGCGCTGTAGTTGGCCTGCGAGTAGGAGCCCTGGTGGTTGCCGCTGGTGAAGCCGACGAGGGTGCCGGAGCGCTGGGCCCGCATCACCGCGGAGGCCGCCCGGAAGACGGTGAAGGTGCCCTTGAGGTGGGTGGCGACGACCGGGTCCCACTCCTCCTCGGTCATGTTGAACAGCATCCGCTCGCGCAGGATCCCGGCGACGCACACCACCCCGTCGAGCCGCCCGTACGAGGCCAGCGCGACGTCCACGACCCGCTGGCCGCCCGCCATGGTGGAGATGTCGTCGGCGACCGCCACGGCCTGCCCTCCGGCGGCCTCGATCTCCTTGACGACCGCTTCGGCGACCTCGCTCGTCGGGGAGCCGCCGTCCACCGCGACGCCGTAGTCGTTGACGACGACCCGCGCGCCCTCGGCCGCCGCCGCCAGCGCCACCGCCCGGCCGATGCCCCGGCCCGCGCCGGTCACCACGACCGCCTTGCCTGCCAAGAAGTTCCCCACGCCCGGCCCCTTCCCGCGGTTTCTGACGGACCGTTAGATTCTATGTCCGGGCGGACAGCCGGAGACAAGCCCCGGGGAGGCACCGATGTCACTGCCGGACGCGTTCCACGCCGTCGCCAAGCGCGTGAACAACTGGGGCCGTTGGGGTGCGGACGACGAGATCGGCACCCTGAACCTCATCACCGACGAGGTCGTCCGCGGGGCGGCGGCCTGCGTGCGCAGTGGCAGACGCGTCCCGCTCGCGCTGCCGCTCTCCCAGGACGGCGTGCAGACCGGGATGATCCCCGGCCGGATCAATCCGCTGCACGCGATGGTGCAGATCAACCAGGAGATCTTCGGTCCGGGGACGGTGGCGTGCAGCGACGACGCCGTGACGATGGGCCTTCAGGCGGGCACCCATTGGGACGCGCTCCCGCATGTCTCGCACTCCGGCCGCCTCTACAACGGCCGCCCCGCCGGCTCGGTGACCGCGCACGGCGGCGCCGCCTTCTCGGGGATGTCCACCGCGCGGGCGGTCGTCTCGCGCGGGGTGCTGCTCGACGTGGCACGCGCGCGTGGCGTGGAGCGCCTGGAGGGCGGGTACGCGGTCACGCCCGAGGACCTGGAGGCCGCCGAGGAGTTCGCGGGCACGCGGGTGCGGGCCGGTGACATCGTGCTGGTGCGCACCGGGCAGATGCGGGTCCTCCTGGCCGGGGACCGGCACGGGTACGGCTACCCCTCGCCGGGTCTGTCGATCCGTACGCCGGAGTGGTTCCACGCGCGTGATGTGGCCGCCGTCGCCAACGACACCCTCACCTTCGAGGTGTTCCCGCCCGAGATCGAGGACCTGTGGCTGCCGGTGCACGCACTGGACCTGGTGGAGATGGGGATGCCGCAGGGGCAGAACTGGAATCTCGAAGAGTTGTCCACAGCCTGTGGACAAGAGCGGCGCCACACCTTCCTGTTGTCGGCGACGCCCGAGCCGTTCGTCGGCGCGACAGGCGCACCCGTGGCGCCGGTGGCTGTTCTGTGAGCGGCGGGGAAGGCTGTCAAGTGCGGCTGGCGGTACGCGATCTGCCCGCCCCGAGCACGGAAGCGCGCACCGCCATCCCACTCCGGCGCACCCGCCCCGGGCCCTGAGGGGGCCGGCGCCGAAACGCGACCCACACTCGTCAAGGGCCTCCGTCACCGAAGCCCTCGTCGTCCCCTCGCGGCGAATCGCTGACCACAAGCGTGATCAAACGGACACGAGCCGTCAACACCCGGTCAGGAATTTGTTACTTATGCCCGATTTGCCAGAGGCGCACGGTGAAGCACTCCCCGGCGCATCACACCGCGTCCGGCGCAAGGGTCACGGGCGTGCGGCCCGCGGTTGCCGCCGCATACCCCAGGGCGCCGTCACACCGCCTCGTACGCGCGCCCTTCGAAGGTGCCGCCGCCGTAGGACACGGCGGGCCTGCGCCCCTCGGCGCACCGGTCGAGTTCGCACCAGATGCGCTTGCCGGGGCCCTCGGGCATCCAGCCCCAGCGGTCGGCGAGTCCGTCGACAAGGGCGAGGCCCCGCCCGCCCGTTTCCCCGCCGCCCGCGCAACGCGGCACCGGGGCCCGCCCGCTGGCGTCGGCGACCTCCACGCGCACGGTCACCGATTCGGCGCCGGTCGCCCCGCCGGGCAGGAACAGCCGCAGCACGGCTGGACAGCCGGTGTGCACCACGGCGTTGGTGACCAGTTCGGACACGAGCAGGATCAGCGTCTCCGACAGTGATTCGTCGGCCCCTATCGCGGACCCGGCGAGCCGCGAGCGGGCCCAACGCCGGGCCCGCCCCACCTCAGCGGGGTCGGGCCGGATCTCCAGCTGCACTTGAAGCACCTGCACCGCTCACACCATCCGAACCGGCGGACTCATAGCCCCGCGCCTCACGAGGGCCACGATCGTAGCCATTTTTTGCATGACCAGAACAATGGCCGGAGCCAGGGTCACGGAACGTGAATCCCGTACGGGAAAGCATGGTTGACGTACAGTCACCCCAACAAGCGCTTCGGGCATATTCCAGCGCGAAGGATTACCCCTGCGGGATACTGTGCGACGCACTTGACGGGGAGTCGAACAGGCGGGGGAGAAAACCGCGCCCGCCCTGCGAGAACCGGCGCGCACCGCCGGATCCGGAGCCGCCTCAAGGGCCACTCCGGCATGGCTCGTGCTCGGAACCACTCGCATCTCACACAAGGTACCGGAGCGGAACGCCGACTCCAGGACGTGACGAGTCACACCTAGGACACAACCCGATATCAACGCTCCGTAGTTCCGGTATGCCACAATCCGCGACATCCGCGCGGGCGTCCGCGCCGGACGCGCAGCCCAGCAGCCGTTTCGCCGTTCACACGAGGAGGTCGGCGGCGAGCCGTTCCTCACTCTGCGTTCCGCCGCCGCCACGTTGCGCCCGTGTCCAGGCCCGTTTGAGGTGCAGATGCACCTCGCACTCCCAGGTGAAGCCCATGCCGCCGTGCACTTGGAGGCAGCCGCGGGCGCCGCGTACGGCAGCCTCGTCGGCGAGCAGCCGGGCGGCGGCGATGTCGGCCATGTCCCCGGTCACGGCGGCGGCATAGACGGCGGCGCGGGCCGTCTCCGCGCGGACCAGCAGGTCGGCGCAGAGATGCTTGACCGCCTGGAAGGCGCCGACCGGCTGTCCGAACTGTTCACGGGTCCGGGCGTGTTGCGCGGCGAGTTCGCACGCGCGCGTGGCGGTGCCGAGCTGCTCGGCGGCGGTGAGCAGAACGGCGAGCGGGTCGGGGGGCGCGGGCGGCGCGTCCCGGAGACGGTGAAGCGGCGTCAGCGGGTCGACGGACCTGAGGGGCAGAGCGCCTGCCGTCGCGCCGCGCACCACGTCCGCCTCGTCCAGCCACTCCACCAGGGCGCCGTCCACGGCGGTCACGACCGTCTCCCCGGTCGCCGCGCCCGGCACCGTACCGGCGGCCAGATGGGTGGCGACGAGGGGTCCCGGCAGCAGGGCCCGGCCCGCCTCCTCGAACAGCAACACGGCCTCCGGCAGCCCCAGTCCGACCCCGCCGTCCGCCTCGGGCAGCCGCAGCGCGAAGAACCCCGCCTCCCCCAGCTCCCGCCACAGGGCCCGGTCCAGGCGCGGCGCGTCCCGCGCGGCCCGCAGGGCGTCCGCGTCGAACCGGCGTTCAAGCAGCTCCCGCATGCCCGCCCGCAACGCCCGCTGCTCCCCGGTCAGTCGGAACCGCATACTCACCGCCCCTTCGGCAGTCCGAGGATCCGCTCGGCCACGATGTTCCGCTGGATCTGCGAGGTCCCGGCCGCGATGGTGTACGACAGCGACGAGAGCCGGTCCAGGACCCAGCCCCGGCCGAGGTCGAGGGCGTCGGGGCCGAGGACGTCGGCGGCGGTGTCGTAGAGGTCCTGGCGGGCGTGCGAGTACCGCAGCTTGAAAACCGAACCGCCCACCCCCGGCACGCCGCCCGCGTCCGCCTCGCTCACGTTCCACTGGATCAGCCGCCACAGCGCGCGGAACTCGGCGTTCAGGCGGCCGAGCCCGCGCCGCAGCGCCGGATCGTCCCAGCGGCCGTTGGCGCGGGCCTCGGCGGCGAGTTCGCGCAGCACCCGGCGGCAGGCGACCACCTCGCCCGCGAAGGCGGTGCCGCGCTCGAAGGAGAGGGTCACCATGGTCACCCGCCAGCCGTCGTTCTCCGCGCCGACCCGGTGGGCGACCGGGACGCGCACCTCGTCGAGGAACACCTCGGCGAACTCGGTGGACCCGGCGAGCGTGCGCAGCGGCCGTACGGTGACGCCCGGGGCGTCCATGCGCAGGGCGAGCCAGGTGATGCCGCGGTGCTTGGGGGCGTCGGGGTCGGTGCGCACCAACAGTTCGCACCAGTCGGCGACTTCGGCGTGCGAGGTCCAGATCTTGGAACCGCTCACCACATAGTGGTCGCCGTCGCGCCACGCGCGCGTGCGCAGCGACGCGAGGTCGGAACCGGCGCCGGGCTCGCTGAAGCCCTGGCACCAGACCTCCTCGCCGCGCAGGATCGGCGGCAGCCAGCGCGCCCGCTGCTCCTCGGTGCCCTCGGCGGCGATCGTGGGTCCGGCGTGCAGGAGTCCGACGAAGTTGGCGCCGACGTAGGGGGCGCCCGCGCGTTCGGTCTCCTCCAGGTAGACCAGGCGGATGCCCGGCGGGGCGTCCCAGTGCACGTCGGCGTACCCGGCGTCGTGGAGCATGCGCTGCCAGCCGAGGTCGTAGGCGCGCCGGCCGGGCCAGTCGGTCGGGTCGGGCGGCGGGGGCAGGGTGGGGAGCGCCTCGCCCAGCCACTTGCGCAGGCGGGCCCGGAACTCCTCCTCCTCGGGCGTGTACGCCAGGTTCATGCACCGGCCCCCAATCTGACGATCCGTCAGCTCAGGGCTCAGGCTAGCCCCGCACCTCTGGACCGACAAGGCGGGGCACCCTACGCTCTCCCTGATCTGACGGATCGTCAGCAAAGGGGGTCTTCACCGTGACCGACACCGCACGCGACCTGAGTTCCGCCCGGACCCTGTGGGAGCTGCTGGACCGCCGCGCCGCCCGCACCCCGGACCGCCCGCTCCTGCTCCAGCAGGACCGCTCCATGAGCTTCGGCGAAGTACGCGCGCGTGCCGAGCGGGTGGCGGCCGGCCTGTACGCCATGGGCGTCCGCCCCGGCACGGTCGTCGCCTGGCAACTGCCCACCCGGATCGAGACGGTCCTGCTCTCCCTCGCCCTCGCCCGCCTGGGCGCCGTGCAGTCCCCGGTCATCCCCTTCTACCGGGACCGCGAGGTCGGCTTCGCGCTGCGCGAGTCCAAGGCCGAGTACTTCGCCGTCCCCGGCACCTGGCGCGGTTTCGACCACACCGACATGGCCCGACGGCTCGGCGCGAAGGGCGTCTTCGAGGCGTGCGACCGGCTCCCAGACGGCGATCCGGCGGTACTGCCCGCCCCTCCCGAGGAGGGCACCTCGGTGCGCTGGATCTACTGGACCTCGGGGACCACCTCCGCCCCCAAGGGCGTGCTTCACACGGACCGTTCGCTGATCGCGGGCGGCTCCTGCCTGGCCCACGCCCTGCGCCCGAACGCCGCCGACGTCGGCTCGATCGCCTTCCCGTACGCCCACATAGGCGGCCCCGACTACCTGGTGATGCTGCTGCTGTACGGCTTCCCGGCGGTGCTGTTCGAGCAGTTCGCGTTCCCGCAGGCGCTGGCGGAGTACCGGCGGCACGGGGTGACGCTGGCGGGCGGGTCGACGGCGTTCTACTCGATGTTCCTCGCCGAGCAGCGCAAGCAGCCGGGCGAGAAGGTGGTGCCCACACTCAGGCTGCTGACGGGTGGCGGGGCGCCGAAGCCTCCGGAGCTGTACCACGCGGTGGTGCGGGAGATGGGCGTGCAGCTCACCCACGGGTACGGCATGACCGAGGTGCCGATGATCACGATGGGCGACCCGGACGACGGCCCGGAACTGCTCGCCACCACGGAGGGACGGCCGCCCGAGGGCATGGAGATCCGGATCGTGGACGGGGAGGTCCGGCTGCGCGGGGAGGCGGTGTGCCGCGGTTATCTGGACCCGGCGCAGACGGCTGAAGCCTTCGACGGGGAGGGGTTCCTGCGCACCGGTGACCTCGGACGGCTCACGGACACCGGGCATCTGGTGCTCACCGGGCGGCTGAAGGACGTGATCATCCGCAAGGGCGAGAACATCTCCGCCAAGGAGATCGAGGACCTGCTGCACACCCACCCCGCGGTCGCGGACGCGGCCGTGATCGGGCTGCCCGACGACGAGCGCGGGGAGCGTGTCTGCGCCGTGGTGGAACAGCCGCCGGGGGCGGCGGAGTTGAGCCTCGCGCAGGTCACCGCGTTTCTGCGCGAGGCAGGGCTGTCCGTGCACAAGCTGCCGGAGCAACTGGAGGTGGTGGACGCCCTGCCGCGCAACGACACCCTGCGCAAGGTGCTCAAGTACAAGCTGCGGGAGCGCTACTCGGGGACCGTGAAGTAGCGGGCGAAGGCGGTCACGACCTCGGACTCCTCCACCCTCCCGTCGCGGTCGGCGTCGAGCGTGGCGGCGGCCGCCTCGGCGATGTCGGCCTTCACGCCCAGGGCGGCCAGGACCCGCACGGTTTCGGCCACGGTGGCCGCCCCGTCGCCGTCCGAGTCGGCGACCGCGAGCGCCGCGTGCAGGAAGGGGCGGGCGATCTCGGCGAACCGGTCGGGGTTGTCGCGCAGCCGCTTGACCGCGCCGCCCACGAACTCGTCCCGCGTGATGCGCTGGTCGCCGTCCCGGTCCGCTATGCCCGCCATGCCCTGCCAGAACGCCTCGGCGCCGCCGTACAGCGCCTGCCCCTTGTCGGACCGGGCCGCCGTGCCGAACTCCGCCAGCACGGCCTTGGCGGCCGCGTTGAAGTCGGCACGGTCGATATAGCCGTTGCCGTCCTGGTCGAAGGTGGCGAACCGGGCGGCGATCCTGCCCTCGTACTCGCTGCTGACCATGTCTTTTCGTGCCGCCTTTACGTCACGTGGGGTGCTTCTGGCACGGAGCGTACGACGCCGGGGGCCGCCGGGGAGCGAGAAAGCGGCGGTTGTGCCAAGACCGGGGGAATTTCGGGACACCGGCGTGGCGCCGCAACACCCCGTCTACGCCGACAGCGGGCCCGAGGTCTCGTCGGTGGCGGAGTCCAGGTCGGGGTGGACGTCGAACAGCCGCCGTACGCCCAGGGCGCCGAGGACCCGGTTGACGTGGGAGCCCTCCACCGCGCCGTGCGCGGGCAGGATCAGCCGCAGCCGCCCCCGGCAGGAGCGCACCAGACGGCGGGCCGCGATCAGCACGCCGACCCCGCTGGAGTCGCAGAAGAACACCTCGGACAGATCGAGCACGAGGCTGTGGCGGCCCTCGGCCACCTCGTCGTGCACGCGCTGGCGCAGCACCGGCGAGGTCACCAGGTCCAGCTCCCCCGACACACGCAGCACGGCCCACCCGCCCTGCTCCCCGCAGGTCACCTTGAACGCCACCGCCATGCCCTTCGCTCGCCGGAAACCCCGCAAACGGAAGCCGTCCCTCAACTTCCTTGCAGCGCGGCTGCCCAGCGGGGGTGCCCTGAAACACCGGGCCAGAAACAGAAAGGATCGCAAAGAGGCTTGTTTCAGTCGTCTCCAGTCTTGTTCGATCAGGAGTTGACCGGGTAGGCGACGGTTCACTACCACCCAGGACCTCCCAGGGGGCGCACATTGCGACAAAGGGGCGTGCGCTGTCACAGGTGCCGACTACATTCGACAGCACGGTGGCAGCAGGCTTGACCAGGGCACGGGCCGCAGGACGAGGGGCAGGAGAGGAGGGGACCGGATGGCGAAGAAGGACGCACCGCCCCGCTGGGACCGCAAGATGCAGCAGCGTCTCGCACGCGGCGAGGCCGCCGCCCTCGGCGAGCTCTACGACCGGTTCGCCTCGCTGGTCCACGGCCTGGCCCACACCGTCCTCGGCGACGAGCGCGGCGCCGACGCCATCACCCGCCAGGTCTTCGCCCACGTCTGGGAGCACCCCGACGCCTACGACCCCAAGCAGGGGCCCCTGCGCTCCTGGGTGGCCGATCTCACGCACCGGTTCGCCGTGCAGCGCCTGCGCGACACCGAGAGCGCGGCGCTGGCCCGGGGCGGCCACGGCACCCCCGAGGACCTGGAGCGCAAGGTGCAGCGCGCCTCGGTCGCCGCCCGCGCCGACTACATCGTCCAGGCCATGCCGGCGCCGCTGCGCGCCGCCCTGGAGCTGGCCTACTTCCAGCGCCGCGACTACCGCCAGACCGCCTCCGACCTCGGCGTCACCGAGGACGAGGCCCGCCGCCGGCTCCGCCTGGGCCTGCAGTTGCTCTCCACCGCCCACGACGTCGGCGCCCCGCCGGGATACGGGGGCGCGGTGTGAACGACGCGGACTGGTCCGGGGCGTACGACCACGAGGGGGGCGACGGGCACGAGGAGCACGGAAAGAAGGACGAGGAGCACGGGAAGGACGAGGAGCCCACGTACGAGCACGGCGACAGCAGTGACAGCGCGCGCCCCGGCCCCGCCGGCCCGCCGCGCATACCGCTGCCCCGCGCCTCCGTCGAGGACACCGGCAGGCCGCTGCCCGAAGTGGTCCGGCAGCAGCCGCTCGTCCTGGCCCACCCCGTGCTGAAGTCCCTGCTCGGCGCGTGGGCGCTGGCCGCCTGCTCGCCGGAGGAGTCCCTCGCCGTGGAGGCGCACCTCGGGGAGTGCGGCGCCTGCGCCGAGGAGGCGCTGCGGCTGCGCGAGGCCGTGGGCCTGCTGCACCCCGCCGAGAGCCTCGACCTGGACCCCGCCCTGCGCACCCGGGTCCTGGAGGGCTGCCTGGAGCGCCGCCCGCCGCGCATCCCGGTACCGGGCTGGGCGTCGGCGTACGACGCGGAGACGGCCCGGCTCGACGCGCTGCTCCAGGACTTCGGGGACGCCGAGTGGCACGCGCCCGTACGGCTGCGCTGGTTCCGGGCCGACAAGGCCACCAGCCGCCGTACGACGGTCGCCGGGGTGATCGCGCACCTGCTCACCGTCGACGGCCTGGTCGCAGTCGCCCTCGGCCTCGACGACCCGCTCGGCGAGGTCCCCGCCAAGCGGCCCACGCCCGCGTCCCGGACGGAGGCGTACTGGGGCGCCGCGCACTTCCCGCCCACCCGCTCGGTGCGCGGGCCCTGGCGGGAACAGAGCCACGACCTGGTCCGCACGGTCTCCTTCACCGGCGGCCCGGCGGGCGCGCTGCCCGTCTCCTACGGCGACTTCGAGCTGTCACTGCGCGACGCGATGCTGGACCGGGCGTTCGAGTGCTGGGTGCACGCGGGGGACATCGCGGACGCCGTCGACTATCCGTACGAGCCGCCGTCCGGCCGCCACCTGCACGACATGATCGACCTCGCGGCCCGCATGCTCCCGACCGCGCTGGCCCGGCGCCGCGAGGCGGGTCTCTGCGCCCCCGCGCGGGGGCGCAGCCTGCGGCTGGAGATCGAGGGCTCGGGCGGGGGCGAGTGGGTGATCCCCCTGGAACCGGCACCCGCCCTTGGCATCGCCCCGCGCGAGGTGGCGCATGTGGCGTTGGACGGGGTGGAGTTCTGCCACCTGGCCGCCGGGCATGTGCCTCCGGAGGAGGCGGCGGCAGGTCAGGACGGCGACCGGGACGCGATCCGGGACGTGCTGTTCTCGGTGGCGTCGTTGAGCCGGATGTAGGGGCTGGCTGGAAGGTCCGTCCACTTGAGGTACCTCTCAGGGGCGCGGGGAACTGCGCGAGCAGCCCCCACGAACCCGCATCCGCCCCCGAACCGAACCCCCCGAGCCGCTAGGCGAACACGACCGTACGTCGGCCGTTCAGCAGAATCCTCCGCTCGGCATGCCACTTCACGGCCCGCGCCAGCGCCTGGCACTCCACATCCCGCCCGATCGCCACGAGCTGGTCCGGAGTGACATCGTGGCCCACCCGCTCGACCTCCTGCTCGATGATCGGCCCCTCGTCCAGGTCCGCGGTGACGTAGTGCGCGGTCGCCCCGATCAGCTTCACACCCCGCGCATGCGCCTGGTGGTACGGCTTCGCGCCCTTGAAGCTCGGCAGGAAGGAGTGGTGGATGTTGATGATCCGCCCGCTCAGCTGCTTGCACAGGTCGTCCGAGAGGACCTGCATGTAGCGGGCGAGGACGACCAGTTCGACGTCCTGCTCGCGCACCAGCTCCAGCAGCCGCGCCTCGGCCTGCGGCTTGGTGTCCCTGGTCACCGGGATGTGATGGAAGGGAATGTTGTACGAGCCCACCAGCTCGGCGAAGTCGGTGTGGTTGGAGACCACCGCCGCGATCTCCACCGGCAGCGCCCCGATCCGCGCCCGGAAGAGCAGGTCGTTCAGGCAGTGCCCGAACTTGGAGACCATCAGGACGATGCGCATCTTCTCGTCGGCCCGGTTGATCTGCCAGTCCATCTGGAAGGAGTCACCGATCGCCGCGAAGCTCGCCCGCAGCTTGTCCACCGTCACCGGCGCCTCCGCCGAGAAGTGGACGCGCATGAAGAACAGACCCGTGTCGTGGTCCCCGAACTGCTGGCTGTCCTCGATGTTGCAGCCGGTCATGAAGAGGTAGCTCGACACGGCGTGCACGATGCCCTGCTTGTCGGGGCAGGACAGGGTGAGGACGTACTGGTCGCTCGGGGCGGCGGCTCGGGTGGACTGCTCGTTCATGCAGCACAGGGTCCCACAGTCGGGGCCCTGCGATCACGGCCGTCCCAGAACCCGAACCGCTACGCGGACCTCGTCATGATCCGCAGCACTTCCAGGGTCCGCGGCGGGGCGTCCGGGTCCTCCCCGTCGCTCGTCGCCATCCGCACGTGCGCGTCCCGCGCCGCGCGCACCGCGTCCGGCCACCCCGGGTTCTCCAGGTACGTGGCGACCGGGGCGTCGGGGCCGACCTGGTGCATGATCCGCAGCACCCGCAGCACGGCGGTGTCGACGAGCGCCGCCTCCTGGGAGTCCCGGAAGATCGTGCCGACGTACTTCTCGGCGGACCAGTTGTCCAGCCAGGTGTCCTCGACCAGGCGGTAGACGGCGTCGGTGACGTCACCGTAGCCGTCGACGCCGGCCAGCCAGACGTCCCGCTGGAAGACGGGGTCGGAGAGCATGTGCAGCGCGGAGCGCACATTGCTGCGCCAGCGCCACCACGGCATGTCGTTCAGTGGCATGCCGCCCATGGTGGAGGAGCGACGGCCACGACGGGAAGAGTTCTCCGAGCCTTGCACGGTCATCGATCGTACGTTCTTTCGCGCATCGCCCGCACCGGCCCCCTCAATTCACCTGCGCGTCACCTTCCCTTGACCGTCAGTGACGCTCCGGTTGGCCGTGTGACGGAATCGTGCGTGCCCATGACCGGCAGGCATGGCATCAGCAGTTCCCGTTCCCGCGCGTTCCCGCGCCCCGTCCGAGCCACCGTGGGCAGAGCGGTGGCGCTGCTCGTGGGAGCGTCGCTCGCCGTCGGCTGCGGGGTCGTCCCCGGTGTCACGGGGGGCGACGGGGACGACGGCACGATCACCGTGATGACCTGGGCGCCGCAGGACACCGACGCCACCAACAAGCCCGGCATGCCCGCCCTGGCGCTGGCGTACGCGCGCTGGATCAACTCCAGGGGCGGGCTGAACGGCCGTGAACTGCGCGTCCTGAACTGCAACGAGCGCAACGACAGCGTCGCCGCCGCGAAGTGCGCCGAGCGCGCCGTGGACGAGGGCGCGGTCGCCGTCGTCGGCTCCTACAGCCAGCACGCCGACTCCTTCTTCCCCACCCTGGAGAGCGCGGGCATCCCCTACATCGGCGGCTACGGCCTGACCGCCGCCGAGTTCACCAGCCCGCTCTCCTACCCGGTCAACGGCGGCCAGCCCAGCCTGCTGGCGGGCCTGGGCCGGGAACTGGCCGACAAGTGCGGTCCGGTGTCGCTGGTACGGCCCGACAGCATCGCGGGCGACGAACTGGCCCCGGTGCTGAACTCGGGGCTCTCGGCGGGCGGCCACGCCGAGGTGCGGGACGTGCTGGCGGCGGAGGACGCCACCGAGTACGCGGCGCCGTCGCAGCGGGCGCTGGAGCACGCCTCCGCCGACCCGGCCCGCCCCGGCTGCGTGGTACCCGCGCTCGGGGACCGCACCAGCACCTTCATGGACTCCTTTCGGCGCCGCGGCGAGGACTCCGGGGTGCGCACGGCGACCGTGCTGGGCAGCGTCGACCAGACCGTGATCAACGCCTCCGGCGGGAAGTCCGGGCCTTACGAGGGCGCGTACATCACCGGCTGGTACCCGGTGGCGAGCGACAAGCGCTGGGACGGGATGAAGAAGGTGATCAACACGCACGCCTTCGGCGACAACCGCATCGACCCCGCGGACGCCGGAGTGCAGACGACCTGGATCGCCTGCACCGTCCTGCGGGCCGCGATCGAGTCCATCGGCGACGGCGAGGTGACCGCCCGCTCGGTGCGCCGGGCCCTCGACAACGGCCTGAGCATCGACACCGGCGGGCTCACGCCTGAGCTGAGCTGGGATTACTCCGAGACCTTCGCCGCGGTCGGCCTGCCGCAGCTGGTCAACGCCGAGGTGACGCTCCAGGTGGTCCGCGGCGGGCGGCTGGTGTCGGCCCGCACGGGATTCGTCGACGTGACGAAGACCCTTCAGCGGGCCGAGCTGCGCTGACCCGCGGGCCGGCCGGTCAGAGCTGGGTCGCCGTGCGCTCGGTGAGGCCGTACTGCTTGGCGATGGAGTTCCACAGGCCCGCGGCCTTGTTCTTCTCGGTGCTGGCCGTGCCGCTCTCCCGGTTGCCGGCCGCGGTCTGCGGGGTGGTCCTGGCCTGCCCCTTCTTGCACATCTTGCCCCGGCGCTGCGCGACCTGGTCGGCCCAGGCCGCGTAGTGGTTGTCGGCCGACGCGGACGCCTCCCAGGCCTTGGTGAGGGCCGTGGTCAGCTCGGCGTTCTGCGGCAGCTTGTCCACGGACAGCTCGGACAGCTTGGTCACCAGGTCGTTGCGCTGCTTGGCCGCGTCCCTGAGGTCCTTGGCGGCCTGGCCGAGGTTGGTGCACGACTTCACGTCGGAGACCGCGTTGATCACCATGGTCCGGCTGTTGCCGCTGACCGCAAGCAGCTTGTCCAGCTCGACGGCCTGCTGCTGCACGGGGTCCACGGAAGGCGACGGGGACGCGGAGGCGGACTCGCTCGCCGAGGCCGCCGCGGCGACCGTCTTGCTGTCGTCGTCGCCCCCGTCACCGCCGCCGCTGCCCATCAGGGCGCCCGCGCCGATGCCGAGGACGGCGATCCCGACGCCGACGGCCGCGAAGAGCGGCACCCGCGACCCGGTACGGCCGCTGCCGCGGCGGGGCTCCTCGTCGTGCGTCTCCCGGCGCGGGATGAACGGGGGCTGCTGCCGCTGGGACTGTGCCTGCGGCTGCTGGAAGCGGGGCAGCTGCTGGGTGGCACCGGCGGGCTGGGGCCGGGCGCCGCCCTCGCTGCGGAAGAGGTTGTCGAACTCGGCGGGCGGCTGCCGCTCGCCGTCCGCCGCGGGGACGGGCGGGATGAGCTGGGTGGGCTCGGCGTCCGGGCCGGGGGCCGCCGGGGCCGGGGCCGCGTTCCTCGGGACCCGGCCCAGCACGGTCGTGCTCTCGCCGGGCGACTCCGGGGTGATCTCGGGCGGCAGGGCTCCGCCGCCCACCGGGGGTATGTACTGCGTGGCGGCCTCGTCGACGACGGGCGGGATGTACTGGGTGGCGCCCTCGTCACCGAAGGGACCGGCGGACGGAAACGCCGAGGCGCCCTGGGTGCTGTTCGGAACGGCCGGGGGCAGCGCTCCCGCGCCCTGGTCGCCGTAGGAGCCGGTCTGGTCCCCGTAGGAGCCGGTCTGGTCCCCGTAGGGGGTGGCCGGGGGAAGCGCTCCCGCGCCGCCGTCGTCGTAGGACGGGGTCTCCGGCGGGAGGGGCTGGGGAGGGGGTCTCCGGGGTGGGCCAGGAGGGCGCCGCGGGCTGCTGCTCCGGTCCGGCCCAGGGCTGGG
>NZ_FLSP01000084.1 GCF_900091315.1 Streptomyces sp. DI166 | reverse complement strand
CAAAGCCCCCTGGGCGGGGTCGAAGGGGCGGCAGCCCCTGGGGACGGGAACGGGAAGGGGCGGCGGGGGCGAAAAAACGCACCACCCCTTGCGCCGCCCCGCCCCCACCCCCGCACAACCACCAAGGAGCACACCGTGCCTGAGGGGCACACCATCCACCGCCTGGCCCAGGACTACGCAGAGGCCTTCACCGGCACCGCCCCCCAAGTCACCAGCCCCCAGGGCAAGTTCTCCGACGCCGCAGCCCTACTCACCGGCACCCGACTCACCACCACCGAGGCCCACGGCAAACACCTCTTCCTCGGCTTCCGCGCCACCGACTGGATCCACATCCACCTCGGCCTCTTCGGCAAGGTCACCTTCGGCCCCACCCCCGCACCCCCACCCACCGACACGGTCCGCCTCCGCCTCACCAACACCAAGGCATACGTGGACCTCCGCGGCCCGACCACCTGCGCCCTGATCACCCCGCAGGAGAAGCAGGCGATACACGACCGCCTCGGCCCCGACCCGCTCCGCGACGACGCCGACCCCACCACGGCGTACCGCAGGATCTCCCGCAGCCGCACCACGATCGCCGCCCTTTTGATGGACCAGAAGGTCATCGCGGGCGTAGGCAACGTCTACCGCGCGGAGGTCCTCTTCCGGCACGGAATCGACCCGTACCGCGCAGGCAAGGACATCACTCCCGCCGAGTGGGACGCGATGTGGCAGGACCTCGTCGCCCTCATGCGCGAGGGCGTCCGCAACAACCGCATCGACACGGTCCGCCCGGAACACACCCCGGAGGCGATGGGCCGCCCGCCCCGCGTGGACGACCACGGCGGCGAGGTCTACGTGTACCGCAGGGCGAACCTCCCCTGTCACATCTGCGGCACGGACATCCGCACGGCGGACCTGGCGGCCCGCAACCTCTTCTGGTGCCCGAAGTGCCAGAGCGAAGGCAGCTGACCCCCGCTCAGAACCCGTGCGACTAGGAAGCCCCGCGACTCGGAAGCCCCGCGACTCAGAGCCCGCCCGACATCAGAGCCCGCCCGACATCAGAACCCGCCCGACATCAGAACCCGTGCGGCAGCCACGGCGCCACCACGGACCCGAACCCCAGGGAAGCCTCCGCCAGCGCCCCCGACCGCAGCTCCCGCACCCGTCCGGCCCCCGCGAGCGACGCCAGGCTCACCCCACCCAGATACGCCGACCCCAACTCCCGTACGGACAGCGACAGATCGGCCGCGTCCCGGGTCCGCTCACAGGACGCCCCCTTCGCGTCCCCGGACAGCCGCCAACGCCCGCTGTTCCAGGGGCAGAAGGCATCCTCGACCTCGAACACCACATCCACCGGCGCCTGATACGTCCGCGCCTGCAGCGCCGCCCCCAGGTCGACGAGCCGGACGTACAGCCCGTCCCGGAACCGCGGCCGGCACCGCCGGATGTCGGACACCCGGTACTGCCAGGCCTCGTCCATGGGCCGCCCGTACATCCGCAAAGTGGACGTCAGGTCGATGTCGAACAGGAAACGGTACAAAGCGGATTCGGTGGCCGGGTCCAGCGCGGCCAGCTCCCGCAGCAGCACCTCTCCCTTGTGTCCGCCGACCCCCCACTCCGGCTTGATGGCGAACCGGGCGTACCCCACCGTCTCCCCGTCCCGCTCGGCGAGCACGCACTGCAACGGCGAGGCCCCGTCCCGCCCGTCCTCGGGGTCGAGCACCCCGACCCGCTCCCACCCGGGCCGCACTCGGGCGAGCATCCCCGGCCGGACCGGCACCAGCGCCGCGTACACCGCCTCGCACGCGTCCACGACGTCCGCGGGCTCGGCGTACCGCAGCCGTACGTCATCCGTACCGTCCGGCACCGACAGCCGCACCCGGCTGGTATCGATCTCGGCGGAGAGCTGGAACGTCCCCACGCCGTACCCGAACCGCCCGTAGATCGCGGGCTCGGAGGCCGTCAGCACCGCCAGCGGCTCGCCCCAGGACCGTACGTCGTCCAGTTGCCTGCGCATCATCGAGGTGAGGATCCCGCGCCGCCGGTGCGTGGCGGCGACCGAGACCATCGTCACGCCCGCCGCGGGCACCGAGGCCCCGCCCGGCACCGTCACGGCGAACCGGAACGCCCCTGCCGAGCCCACGCACAGCTCCCCGTCCCAGGCGGCGATGGAACGGTCGAACTGGGTGAGCTCGCGGTAGAGTTCACGTTCCGCGGAGGGTTCTGGCACCCCGCCGAAGGCGCGCAGCAGGACGTCGTACCAGGTGTCCCACTGCTCGGGCTGCAGCTCCCGGAGCTCGATCGTGGAACCGGTCGTGAGTTGAGTCCCCATGTGCCATGCCTACCAGGGCAATGCGGGACGAGCCAGGGAATTTCCCCTTGGTTGCCGCGAGATGTCTTCTCGTGAAGTTCACTGTGAAGTTGAGCCTCGGACGGGGGACAAGTGGGACCTCCCGTGCCAACGGGCAGGTCCGATGGATAGGGTCCCGAACTAATGGCAGCAGGACGACAGCGGCGCACGGCCGCCGAGACGTTCATGGCCCGGTTGCGTATTCAGTGGCACCGGGTCCGCGTCGGCCTGCGCCGAAGCGCCGTGGACTACTTCCGCGGCGACGGCTCCGACTGGATCGCGCTGGCCGGACTGCTGCTCACCGTTCCGCTCATCGCGGCCACCACGCTCGCCAACCCGGTGTGGTGCGCCCCGGCCGCGCTGGTCCTGCCGATCGTGGCCGGCGGACTGCTGCTGCGCCCGGCCAGCCTGCTCGGCCTGTACGCGGCCGCCGCCACCGCGCTGATCGTGGAGTCGGTGCAGCTCGGCCCGTACACCGAGGGCGCCGCGCGGGTCACGCCCGGCGTGGTGCTGGTGGTCGCGGCCTGCGGGTTCGTCGGGCTGCTCATCGCGCAGTTCCGCAGCCGGGTCGGCGTGCCCTGGCGGCGCGGCGGCACCATGCTCTTCGACCTGCGCGAACGCATCCGGGTGCAGAGCAAGCTGCCGCAACTGCCGAGCGGCTGGCACCGCGAGATGGCGCTGCGCCCGGCGGGCGGCCAGTCGTTCTCCGGTGACTTCGTTGTCGCGGCCCGGACGAACGGCGGCCGCACCCTGGAGGTCGTGCTGACGGACGTGTCGGGCAAGGGCATGGACGCGGGTTCGCGCGCTCTGCTGCTCTCCGGCGCCTTCGGCGGCCTGCTCGGCTCGCTGCCCCCGCACGCCTTCCTCCCGGCCGCCAACGGCTATCTCCTGCGCCAGGACTGGGACGAGGGCTTCGCCACCTCCATCCACCTGGTCCTGGACCTCGACTCCGGCGACTACGAGCTGTACTCCGCGGGCCATCCGCCGGGGCTCCAGCTCAGCGCGGGCAGCGGACGCTGGGAGGAGAAGGCCGCCGAGGGCCCGCTGCTGGGTGTGTACGACGGCGCCCAGTTCGACCCCGTGAAGGGCTCACTGCGCCCCGGGGACGTGTTGATGCTGTTCACGGACGGACTCGTGGAGACCTCCGACCGCGACATCGTCGAGGGCATCGACCGTCTTACCGGCGAGGCCGACCGCTATGTCGCCGGCGGCTTCCACGGCGCCGCCTGGCACCTCATCGAGGCCGTGGCCAAGGACGTCAACGACGACCGCGCCCTGCTGCTGATCTGCCGTGACGGGCCGACGGTCACCGCACAGTCGGGGGTGCACGCATGACGCTGATACCGGACGAGGTCGAGGCGATCGCCCGGTCCGCGCACGAGGGGCAGACGGACAAGTCGGGCCGCCCGTACGCCGAGCACCTGGCGGCGGTCGCCGGGGGCGTACGCGCCCGCGGGGGCGACGAGCACCAGATCGCCGCCGCCTGGCTGCACGACGCCATCGAGGACGACGCCCTCACCGAGCAGTGGCTTCAGGAGGCGGCCCTGAGCCGCCGTACGAAGGACATCGTCCTGGCGATGACCAAGCGGCCGGGGGAGTCGCCGGAGGAGTACGCCGCCCGCATCCTGGCCACCCCGGGCGCCCGCCTGGTGAAGGAGTCGGACCTGGCGCACAACTCCGACCCGGCGCGCCTGGCGGTCCTGGACGAGCCCACCCGCGTACGCCTGACCGAGAAGTACGCACGCATGCGCGCACTCCTCGGCCTGGAGCCCTGAGAGCCCGCTACGGGCGGACGTCGGCCTTGGTCCCGGCCTGGGTGCCGGCCTTGGGCCGCTGCCGCTCCCGGGCCTCCTCCGCCGCGTCCCGGCGGAACGCCCACTTCAACTCCGGCTCCATCACGCACCGGAAGATCCGCCGCACCGGCGGGGTGCACAGCAGCGTCACGATCGCGGCCGCGGCGAGGGTGACGAAGATCTCGCCGAGCGGCTTGTGCAGCCACGCGGGCTCGAACCAGCCCTGGTACTCCCCGGCCTTCACCAGGAACCCGTGCAGCAGATAGCCGCACAGCGTGCCCGCGCCGAGCGCGGTGAACCACATGGTCCGGCCCGGCACCCAGGCGAAGAAGCAGGCGGTGAGCACCAGCGAGCAGCCGAACAGGGCGAGCACCATCACCGGCCCGGTCCACCAGGGCGCGCCCAGCTCCTGTGCGGCGTCGCGGTGGTAGAACCAGCTCCCGGTCATCCGCGGCGCGGCCCACCAGCCCATGACCAGCGCCGCCGCGACGACCGGCACGGACATGATCCGCACCGAGCGCCGCCGCACCCACTGGAAGTGCTCGGCCCTGAGGGTCAGGCCCAGCACGAAGAACGGCAGGAACTGAAGGACCCGCTGGAGGTCGAGGTCGTCGCCGATCTCCGGGCTGACGGAGGCGAGCATCGCGATGCCGAGGGCGACCGGCAGCGGATGGCGGACCACCTTCCAGACGGGAGTGGTCAGCCGCCAGATGAACAGCGCGGCCAGGAACCAGGTGAGGTACCAGGGGTCCAGCAGGCTGATCTCCATGTCCGGATCACCGGCGACGAACCGCTTGAACAGGGGATACGCGGTCTCGAACACGATGTACGGGACGGCGACCCCGGTGATCAGCCGGCGCAGCCGGCCGGGGCTCGCGTCGAAGCTGCGCGAGAAGTAGCCGGAGATGATGATGAACGCCGGCATGTGGAAGGCGTACACGATCGTGTACAGCGTCTCCACGGTGCGGCTGCCGTCCCGCAGGGGCTCCCAGGAATGGCCGACAGCCACCAGGACGATCGCCAGGAACTTGGCGTTGTCGAAGAACGCGTCGCGTCGCTTGCCGCCCGGTGCGTCCGGTCTCGGCCGGTTCGGGGCCGGTGCTTTCGGATGGCCTTGCTGTGTCGTGGGTGAGGACGAGGCAGCGTGCAACATTTGAGGCACCCTAGTGGCGCCTGTGCGGATGAGTAAAACGCGCCGGGTCATTAGTGCTCAAGGCTACTGATCAGGACTCCGGCCCAACCGAGACGTGTCCACCTTGCACCGTTTAATCCAGCCGAATTGGTACATAAGGCAAGGTGTGGGCCGGAGTTGAAGGCGCCCCGGGCGGAAATTCGAATATGCCCGCGCGCGAGATGCGTGGCCATGGAAACGATCATCCGGAATTCCTCGTACGGGTGCCCATTCGAATTGCCGTACGAGACAGGCGCGATGGCCGTCCGTGGGCTCCGGTCGCCGTCGCGGTGGCCGCAGTTGAGGTCACCGATGCCCCACCTGTCGCATAGGGCGGGCCTGTTGGTGGCACGATGGTTCTGGCGGGGGTGTGCGGGGCCGGCACCCCCGGGTCGGGAGAGGACCGAGCGAGGGTGTGATCAGTTGTGGCCATTTCGCTGTCAGTGGTGCTGCTGTTGGCGATCATCATGGTGGTGTTGATCCGTGGCGGCTCCCTCAAGGCCGGCCCGGCCGTCGTCGCCGTCCTGTTCGGCTTCTTCCTCGCCTCCACCGGCATGGCCGACGACATCCAGCGCTTCCTCGACTCGATAGCCGAGACGATCAACTCCATCCAGTTCTAGCCACCGCCCCCGCCCACCCCGCCCACCGGCGGAGGGCGGGCCCGCGCACGCCCGCGACCGGGCCCGGCACCACCCGGAAACCACTCAGGGCCGGGCCGGATCATCAAGATCCGGCCCGGCCCTGAGCCGTACAGAGCGGGCGACGGGAATCGAACCCGCGTAGCTAGTTTGGAAGACTAGGGCTCTACCATTGAGCTACGCCCGCACAGGACGCGCCGCAGGTCAGATGACCGCGGCACAGGAGGCATCGTAGCGGGTTCGGCCCCTTCGGTGCACACCCCGTAAATGCGGCGGCTCCACTGCCTGCGTGCATGTACCCTACGTGTCGCACCAGACGGGGTGTGGCGCAGCTTGGTAGCGCGTCCGCTTTGGGAGCGGAAGGCCGTGGGTTCAAATCCCGCCACCCCGACCACCTGCTCGATCATCCCCAGTGATCGCCTTTGGGTCGTTCCGCGGCTGCGGTTACTATGCAAGCTGCGCGCCCGTGTGTCCTCACTCCCTGAAGTCCTCCGGGCGGCGATCCGCCGGGCCAGTCTGGTACCGGCAGAAACCAAGCAGTCAGCCACAAGGAGACCGAACCGTGAAGAGCGCCGTGGAGACCCTGAACCCGACCCGGGTTCGGCTCACTGTCGAGGTGCCCTTCGAGGAGCTCAAGGACAGCCTCGACGCGGCGTACAAGAAGATCAACCAGCAGGTCACGGTCAAGGGCTTCCGCAAGGGCAAGATCCCCGCGCGGGTCATCGACCAGCGGTTCGGCCGTGGCGCCGTGCTGGAGGAGGCCGTCAACGACGCGCTTCCGAAGTTCTACACGGAGGCGGTCAACGAGGCCGAGCTGAGCGTCCTCGGCCAGCCCGAGGTCGACATCACCGAGCTGAAGGACGGCGAGACGCTGAACTTCACCGCCGAGGTCGACGTCCGCCCCGCCATCGAGATCCCGGACTACTCCGGCATCGAGGTCGAGGTCGACGCCATCGAGGTCACCGACGAGGACGTCGACAAGTCGGTCGAGCAGCTCCGTGAGCGCTTCGCCTCCACCACTCCGGTCGAGCGCGCCGCCGAGGACGGCGACGTCGTCACGATCGACCTGGAGGCCAAGGTCGAGGGCGAGGTGCTGGAGGACGGCATCGCCAACGGCGTCTCCTACACCATCGGCTCCGGTGAGCTGCTGGACGGCATCGACGACGCCGTGAAGGGCCTGGAGGCCGGTGGCGAGGCCACCTTCACCTCCGAGCTCAAGGGCGGCTCGGCGGCCGGCAAGGAGGCCGAGGTCACCGTCAAGGTCACCCAGGTCGCCAAGCGCGAACTCCCCGAGCTGGACGACGACTTCGCGCAGCTCGCCTCCGAGTTCGACACCCTGGAGGAGCTGCGGGCGGACAGCCGCAAGCGCCTCACCAACATGAAGCAGTACGACCAGGCCACGCAGGCCCAGGAGCGCGTCCTGGAGAAGCTGCTGGAGCTCGTCGAGGTGCCCGTCCCCGAGAAGCTGCTTGAGGACGAGATCAACACCCGCAAGCACAACCTGGAGCACCACCAGCTCGGCCAGATGGGCCTCGACCTCGCCAAGTACCTGGAGATCCAGGGCAAGACCGAGGAAGAGTTCGACGCCGAGACCAAGGAAGCGGCGGTCAAGGGCATCAAGACCCAGTTCGTCCTCGACGAGCTGGTCAAGCAGGAGAAGCTCAACGTCAACCAGGAGGAGCTCACCGAGCACCTCATGCGGCGCGCGGCCTCCTCCGGCATGTCCCCCGACCAGTTCGCCCAGGCCGTCGTCGAGGGCGGCCAGGTTCCGCTCCTGGTCGGCGAGGTCGCCCGCGGCAAGGCCCTGGCCGTCGTGGTCGAGAAGGCCACCGTCAAGGACACCAACGGCGAGATCATCGACCTGGACGACGAGGACGAGGTCGAGACGGCCGCCGAGGTCGCCGCCGAGGCCGCCGACGGCGACGCCGCCGACACCACCGAGGCCGCCGCCGAGGCTCCGGCCGAGGAGAAGAACGAGGGCTGATCCGGGGCGCGACGCCGGCAACAGCCGCGCGACACCGGTAAAGCCGTAGGAAGGCCCCTGGGGACGTGTTCCCAGGGGCCTTCCTCGTCCGGGGCGGGTGCGAGCGCACGTCCAGGGCGGCCGGACGGGCCGGAGGCTCCCCGCGGGCCGCAGCCGCCCGTGTACGAAATGTCACCACCGCGCTACGCCCCCGGCGAACACTCCCGGCTCCGGGATTCCCCGAAGGAACCAGCGCGTTAGGGTCCATGAATACGAGGGCAGGGAAGTCGGCGTAATCGTCGAGGCCCACGCCCCGCAGGGAAACGTGAGACGGCCCGGCGCCGTCGTAAGACGAGCAGGTGGATACGTGACGAATCTGATGCCCTCCGCCGCCGGCGAGCCTTCCATCGGTGGTGGCCTCGGCGACCAGGTCTACAACCGGCTGCTCAACGAGCGGATCATCTTCCTCGGCCAGCCGGTGGACGACGACATTGCCAACAAGATCACCGCGCAGCTGCTGCTCCTTGCCGCCGACCCGGACAAGGACATCTACCTCTACATCAACAGCCCCGGCGGCTCGATCACGGCCGGCATGGCGATCTACGACACCATGCAGTACATCAAGAACGACGTGGTGACCATCGCCATGGGCCTCGCCGCCTCGATGGGCCAGTTCCTGCTCAGCGCGGGTACCCCCGGCAAGCGCTTCGCGCTGCCGAATGCCGAGATCCTGATCCACCAGCCGTCGGCCGGCCTGGCCGGTTCCGCGTCGGACATCAAGATCCACGCCGAGCGGCTGCTGCACACCAAGCGGCGCATGGCCGAGCTCACGGCTCAGCACACCGGCCAGACGTTCGAGCAGATCACCCGTGACTCCGACCGCGACCGCTGGTTCGACGCCGAGGAGGCCAAGGAGTACGGGCTGATCGACGACGTCATCACCACGGCCGCCAACATGCCGGGCGGCGGCGGCACCGGGGCCTGAGGCCCCAGCACAGCCCCCAGCCGACCGCCTCAGCCCCTAGGAGACAGACAGTGAACGACTTCCCCGGCAGCGGCCTGTACGACCGCACGCGCGCCGAGTACACGGGCCCGTCCGCCGAGTCCCGGTACGTCATCCCGCGCTTCGTGGAGCGCACCTCGCAGGGCATCCGCGAGTACGACCCGTACGCGAAGCTCTTCGAGGAGCGCGTGATCTTCCTGGGCGTCCAGATCGACGACGCCTCCGCCAACGACGTCATGGCGCAGCTGCTGTGCCTGGAGTCGATGGACCCCGACCGGGACATCTCGGTCTACATCAACAGCCCCGGTGGCTCCTTCACCGCGCTCACGGCCATCTACGACACGATGCAGTTCGTGAAGCCGGACATCCAGACGGTCTGCATGGGCCAGGCGGCCTCCGCCGCCGCGATCCTGCTGGCCGCGGGCACCCCGGGCAAGCGCATGGCGCTCCCGAACGCCCGTGTCCTGATCCACCAGCCGTACAGCGAGACCGGCCGCGGCCAGGTCTCCGACCTGGAGATCGCCGCCAACGAGATCCTCCGGATGCGTGCGCAGCTGGAGGAGATGCTGGCCAAGCACTCCACCACGCCGATCGAGAAGATCCGCGAGGACATCGAGCGCGACAAGATCCTCACGGCCGAGGAGGCGCTCTCCTACGGCCTGATCGACCAGATCATCTCGACCCGGAAGATGAACAACTCCGCAGTGCGCTGACGCGGAGGCTGTATCGTCGGCCGCTCCTTGGCACGGTGCACGACAAAGTGAACCGTGCCAAGGGGGGCCCGAACGAGGGCCCCGGCAAGGTACCGTCGGACATAAGGCAGCACCAGGAGCCGCTGGATTCGTCAAGCGTCCAGTCGTCTCCCAGGCGAAGGGGAAGCACACCGTGGCACGCATCGGTGACGGCGGCGATCTGCTCAAGTGCTCGTTCTGCGGCAAGAGCCAGAAGCAGGTCAAGAAGCTCATCGCAGGGCCCGGTGTGTACATCTGCGACGAGTGCATCGATCTCTGCAACGAGATCATCGAGGAAGAGCTCGCGGAGACCAGCGAGGTGCGCTGGGAGGAACTCCCCAAGCCCCGCGAGATCTACGAGTTCCTTGAGGGGTACGTGGTCGGCCAGGAAGCCGCCAAGAAGGCCCTCTCGGTCGCGGTGTACAACCACTACAAGCGCGTCCAGGCCGGGGAGAACGGCGGGGGCAGCGGCCGCGACGACGCGATCGAGCTGGCGAAGTCCAACATCCTGCTGCTGGGCCCCACGGGCTCCGGCAAGACCCTGCTGGCGCAGACCCTGGCCCGCATGCTGAACGTCCCGTTCGCCATCGCGGACGCCACCGCGCTGACTGAGGCGGGCTATGTCGGCGAGGACGTCGAGAACATCCTGCTGAAGCTGATCCAGGCGGCCGACTACGACGTCAAGAAGGCCGAGACCGGGATCATCTACATCGACGAGATCGACAAGGTCGCCAGGAAGAGTGAAAACCCCTCGATCACCCGCGATGTCTCGGGCGAGGGTGTGCAGCAGGCCCTGCTGAAGATCCTCGAAGGCACCACCGCCTCGGTCCCGCCGCAGGGCGGCCGCAAGCACCCGCACCAAGAGTTCATCCAGATCGACACGACGAACGTCCTGTTCATCGTGGGCGGCGCGTTCGCCGGACTGGAGAAGATCATCGAGTCCCGGGCCGGCGCCAAGGGCATCGGCTTCGGCGCGACGATCCGCTCCAAGCGGGAGCTGGAGGCCAAGGACCAGTTCGAGGACGTCATGCCCGAGGACCTGGTCAAGTTCGGCATGATCCCCGAGTTCATCGGCCGTCTCCCGGTGATCACCTCGGTCCACAACCTGGACCGCGAGGCCCTCCTCCAGATCCTGGTGGAACCCCGCAACGCCCTGGTGAAGCAGTACCAGCGCCTCTTCGAACTCGACGGCGTGGAACTGGACTTCGAACGCGAGGCCCTCGAAGCCATCGCCGACCAGGCCATCCTCCGCCAGACCGGCGCCCGCGGCCTGCGCGCCATCATGGAGGAGGTCCTCATGTCGGTCATGTACGAGGTCCCGTCCCGCAAGGACGTGGCCCGCGTGGTCATCACCGCAGACGTCGTCCACTCCAACGTCAACCCGACCCTCATCCCAAGGGATGCCCGCAACGGCCGGGGGCCGGGGGAGCAGAAGACGGCGTAACAGCCCGTTCCAGCCTGGGGCCTTGGCGTGAGTACTCGCGCCAAGGCCCGTTTTGCGTCATGGCACGGAGAGATCACGTCAACCAAGCCGGGGAACCAGTGCTCACGGACGGCTACGTGATCTTATGGGCCTCGACCGAGTCGATTCTTTGTTCGAATCGCGACTGTTGAAAACGGGAGGGCATCGTATGTTCCGGAGGGTGAAGATCGCGGCGGCATCGGCCGGTGTGGTTGCCGTGGCGGGGATGTTGCCGATCCTCGCGGCGTCACCGGCGAGTGCCACGCAGAGTGCCTGCACCAACTACGTGGCCACCCACGGGTACTTCGCCGGTCCGAAGGTGAAGGCCGCCTGTTCTCACGGGGTGATCGACATGGGTGTGTCGAAGGTGCCCAACCCGCTTTGTATCACTGGGCTCGCGAGCTTGAACGTGGCCAGCGCAGTGTCCGTCCCGGCCTGCAAGCGAGCCTGACATACGGCGAAGGCGGCCCGGTACACACCCGAGCCGCCTTCCGCTGCGGAGCGAGCAGGCGTCAGATCTTGACGCGTACTTCGTTGCGGACGTTGGCCGTCAGTTCGGCGACCTTCTCCAGGTCGGCGGCCTTGCCGCCCAGGGCGCTCGCCAGGTCGACGTTGATGATCACGCCCAGGGTGCTGTGGTCGCCCCAGATGCACACGGGCACGCTGATCTCGTCCGGGCCGCCGGACTCGCCCTTGACCTTCGTCTCCTGGCACTTGAGGACCGCGCCCTTGAGGCTGCTCGGCGAGTACGCCTTGGGGCTGCCGACGAGCTCGCCCTCGTCCTTGGCGGCTTCCTTCTTCATCTCGGCGAACATGGCGTCGACGACCTTCTCCGGGTCCTCGATCTCGCCGTAGACGCCCATGAAGTTGATCATCTCCATGGCCAGAGGGTTGTCCTTGTCCCCCGCCTCGTAACCGGAGCTGACGTCCTTGGCGTTCTTCACGCCATGCTTCTCGGCTTCCTTCACATCGCTAGCGTCGAAGCCGCCGCTGTCGGCATCCGAGCTCTGCTTGAACTTGCCGTCGAGCAGCGTCTCCGGCGTCGTCAGCTTGTGCGGGCCGTCGTCCTTGACTTCCGAGCCGCTGGCGCTGCCGCTCCCCCCGAACACGAAGTACGCGCCGACAGCGATCGCCGCCACGAAGGCGACCGAGCCCAGGATGACCCCCGTCTTCTTCTTGCCGCCCCCCGGCGCCGGAGGCATCGGGGCGCCGTAGGGCTGCTGGCCGTAGGGGGGCTGCTGGCCGTAGCCGGGCTGGGGCGGGACCGGGGCGCCCTGCTGCGGGTAGCCGTAACCCGGCTGCGGGGCCGGCGGCTGCTGGGGGTAGCCGTAGCCGGGCTGCGGAGCCTGCGGCTGCTGGCCGTATGGACCCGGCTGGCCGTACGGTCCGGGCTGCTGGGGCTGCCCGCCGTACGGGCCCGGCTGGTTGTAGCTCATTACTGGGTTCCCCTCCAGATGCTTATGTCGTCCTGACATCCTGGCCCAGACCGGGCGCGCACGGCGCACCGGGGGGCGCACCGTTACAGAACAAAGCCGTTTCGGGACACGCCCGCGACACCTCTAAACTGAGCCCGTGACCGAGAACGCTCAGCAGCAGCCACCAGCGCCCAACACCGAACTGCCGACCCAGTACGCGCCGGCCGATGTAGAGGGGCCGCTGTACGAGCGCTGGGTAGAGCGCGGTTACTTCGAGGCGGACGAGAAGAGCGACAAGCCGCCGTACACCATCGTCATCCCGCCGCCGAACGTCACCGGCAGCCTCCACCTGGGCCACGCCTTCGAGCACACCCTCATCGACGCCCTCACCCGCCGCAAGCGCATGCAGGGCTACGAGACGCTCTGGCAGCCCGGCATGGACCACGCCGGCATCGCCACCCAGAACGTCGTCGAGCGCGAGCTGGGCAAGGAGGGCAAGTCCCGCCACGACCTCGGCCGCGAGGCCTTCGTCGAGCGCGTCTGGCAGTGGAAGGCCGAGTCCGGCGGCCAGATCAGCGGCCAGATGCGCCGCCTCGGCGACGGCGTCGCCTGGTCCCGTGAGCGCTTCACCATGGACGAGGGCCTCTCCCAGGCCGTCCAGACCATCTTCAAGCGGCTCTACGACGACGAGCTGATCTACCGGGCCGAGCGCATCATCAACTGGTGCCCGCGCTGCCTGACGGCCATCTCCGACATCGAGGTCGAGTACCAGGACGACGAGGGCGAGCTCGTCTCCATCCGCTACGGCGAGGGTGACGACTCCATCGTCGTCGCCACCACCCGCGCCGAGACGATGCTCGGCGACACCGCCGTCGCGGTCCACCCCGAGGACGAGCGCTACGCCCACCTCGTCGGCCGCGAGATCGAACTCCCGCTCACCGGCCGCCGTATCCCCGTCGTCGCCGACGCCCACGTCGACCCCGAGTTCGGCACCGGCGCCGTCAAGGTCACCCCGGCCCACGACCCGAACGACTTCGAGATCGGCCAGCGTCACAACCTGCCCGCCGTCGCCGTGATGGACGAGCACGCCGTCATCACCGCCCACGGCCCCTTCCAGGGCCTAGACCGCCTCGAAGCGCGCTCCGCCATCGTCGCCGCCCTGCGCGCCGAGGGCCGGATCGTCGCCGAGAAGCGCCCGTACGTCCACTCCGTCGGCCACTGCTCGCGCTGCAAGACCACCATCGAGCCGCGCCTGTCCATGCAGTGGTGGGTCAAGGTCGGCCCGCTGGCGAAGGCCGCCGGTGACGCCGTCCGGGACGGCCGCGTCAAGATCCATCCGCAGGAGATGGAGAAGCGGTACTTCGACTGGGTCGACAACCTCCACGACTGGTGCATCTCGCGGCAGTTGTGGTGGGGCCACCGCATCCCGGTCTGGTACGGGCCGAACGGCGAGGTCGTCTGCGTCGGTCCCGACGACGAGGCCCCGACCGGCGAGGGCTGGCACCAGGACACCGACGTCCTGGACACCTGGTTCTCCTCCGGCCTGTGGCCCTTCTCCACCCTCGGCTGGCCCGAACAGACCGAGTCGCTCGCGAAGTTCTACCCGAACTCCGTCCTGGTCACCGGCTACGACATCCTCTTCTTCTGGGTCGCCCGGATGATGATGTTCGGCCTGTACGCGATGGACGGCACCCCGCCGTTCCACACCATCGCCCTGCACGGCATGGTCCGCGACCAGTTCGGCAAGAAGATGTCGAAGTCCTTCGGCAACGCGGTCAACCCGCTGGACTGGATGGACAAGTACGGCTCCGACGCGCTCCGCTTCACCCTCGCGCGCGGCGCCAACCCCGGCGTCGACGTCCCGATCGGCGAGGACTGGGTCCAGGGCTCGCGCAACTTCGCCAACAAGATCTGGAACGCCACCCGCTTCGCCCTGATGAACGGCGCGACCGTCGAGGGCGAACTCCCGGACGCCGCCCGCATGTCGGCGACCGACCGCTGGATCCTCTCCCGCCTGAACTCCGTCGTCGCCGAAGTGGACGCCCTCTACGAGGACTTCCAGTTCGCCAAGCTCTCCGACGCCCTCTTCCACTTCGCGTGGGACGAGGTCTTCGACTGGTACGTCGAGCTGTCCAAGACGACGTTCCAGGCGGGCGGCGAGCCCGCCGAGGTCAGCAAGCGCGTCCTCGGCGAAGTCCTCGACGTCACCCTCAAGCTGCTGCACCCGGTGGTCCCCTTCGTCACCGAGACCCTGTGGACCACCCTCACCGGCGGCGAGTCCGTCGTCATCGCCGAGTGGCCCAAGGACAGCGGCTTCCGCGACAAGGCGGCCGAGCAGGAGATCGAGTCCCTCCAGTCGGTCATCACCGAGGTCCGCCGCTTCCGCGCCGACCAGGGCCTCCAGCCCGGCCAGCGGGTCCCCGCCCGGCTCACCCTGGACGGCACCGCCCTCGCCCCGCACGAGGCCGCCATTCGCCAGCTGCTGCGCCTCCAGCCGGAGGGCGAGAACTTCACCGCCACGGCGACCCTGCCGGTCGCGGGCGCGGAGGTCGCGCTGGACCTGTCCGGCACGATCGACGTGGCGGCCGAGCGCAAGCGCCTCGCGAAGGACCTGGCCGCCGCCGAGAAGGAGAAGGCCCAGGCCACCGCCAAGCTCGGCAACGAGGTCTTCCTCGCCAAGGCCCCGGACCACGTCGTGGACAAGATCCGCGGCCGCCTGACCAAGGCGGACGAGGACATCGCCCGCATCCAGGCCCAGCTGGACCGCCTGCCGCAGGCGTAACACCGCAGCGCCCGTACCAAGGCCCCCGGAGCATGCCGCTCCGGGGGCCTTGGCCGTCGTATGTCAGTGGGCCTCCGTAGACTGGCCCCGTGAGTGAGAGCGACCCCTTCGACGAGATCGTCGCGGAAGAGACCGACCGCGACCCCGATCTCGCGGTGATCGAGGCCGGCAGCCGTACCCTGCGCACCCAGGGCGGTCCGCCGCAGGCCGATGTGCCGAGCCGCCCCGAGGACCCCGAGGTCGACAAGGCGCTGCGCGACGTCGAGGCGGAGCTCGCCACGAGGTGGGGCGAGACCAAGCTGGAGCCCTCGGTCAGCCGGATCTCCGCGCTGATGGACGTACTGGGCGAGCCGCAGCGGTCGTACCCCTCGATCCACATCACCGGCACCAACGGCAAGACCTCCACCGCCCGCATGATCGAGGCCCTGCTCGGCGCCTTCGAACTGCGCACCGGCCGGTACACCAGCCCGCACGTGCAGTCCGTCACCGAGCGGATCAGCCTGGACGGCGCCGCGATCTCCGCCGAGCGGTTCATCGAGACGTACCAGGACATCAAGCCGTACGTGGAGATGGTCGACGCCCAGCAGGAGTACCGGCTGTCCTTCTTCGAGGTGCTGACCGGTATGGCGTACGCCGCCTTCGCCGACGCGCCCGTGGACGTGGCCGTCGTCGAGGTCGGCATGGGCGGTTCCTGGGACGCCACCAATGTGATCGACGGCGATGTCGCCGTGGTCACCCCGATCGATCTGGACCACACCGACCGGCTCGGCTCGACGCCCGCCGAGATCGCAGGGGAGAAGGCCGGCATCGTCAAGCAGGACGCCACCGTCATCCTGGCCCAGCAGCCGGTGGACGCGGCGCAGGTGCTGCTGAAGAAGGCCGTCGAGGTGGACGCCACGGTCGCCCGCGAGGGCCTGGAGTTCGGCGTCACGTCCCGCCAGGTCGCCGTCGGCGGCCAGCTGATGACCCTGCGCGGCCTGGGCGGCGAGTACCCGGAGGTCTACCTCCCGCTGCACGGCGCCCACCAGGCGCACAACGCGGCCGTGGCGCTGGCCGCGGTGGAGGCGTTCTTCGGGGTCGGCGCGCAGCGCGCCGAGCCGCTGGACATCGACACCGTCCGCAAGGCGTTCGCGGCCGTCTCCTCGCCGGGACGGATGGAGGTCGTACGCCGTTCGCCGACGGTCGTGCTGGACGCCGCGCACAACCCGGCCGGGGCGCGGGTCACCGCCGAGGCGATCGGCGAGGCCTTCGACTTCAGCCGCCTCATCGGCGTGGTCGGCGCCAGCGGCGACAAGAACGTACGCGGGCTGCTGGAGGCGTTCGAGCCGATCTTCGCCGAGATCGTCGTCACGCAGAACTCCACGCACCGCGCGATGGACGCCGACGCGCTGGCCGCGATCGCCGTGGAGGTCTTCGGCGACGAGCGGGTGCAGGTCGAGCCGCGGCTGCCGGACGCCCTGGAGGCCGCGATCACGCTGGCCGAGGAGGAGGGCGAGTACACCGGCGGCGGCGTGCTGGTCACCGGTTCCGTCATCACGGTCGGCGAGGCACGACTGCTGCTCGGGAAGGGCTGAGGTTTCACGCATGCGTACGCTCTGCGCGTCGACCCTGATCGGCGAGTTCTTCGTGATCGGGTTCGCCGGTCTGGTCGCCATGAAGGACCCCGATCTCTCGATGTCGACGGTGTGGACGGTCAGCGGGATCGCGATGTTCCTGTGCCTGCTGCTGTGCGGTCTGGTGACCCGGCCCGGCGGTGTCGCCCTCGGCTGGGTGCTCCAGGCCGTGCTGATCGCCTCCGGCTTCGTCGTCCCGTCGATGTTCGTCCTCGGCGCGGCCTTCGCGGCCCTGTGGTGGGCCTCGGTGCACTACGGCCGGAAGATCGACGAGGCGAAGGCGAGATTCGCGGCGCAGGCCGACGCCTCTACACCTGACGCTGCGTGACGAAGGCCGGGACACGCCGGGTAACCTTCGTCTACCCCGCACACCTGATGCACTAAGGAGCCCCTCGTGAGCCAGCGCACCCTCGTCCTCCTCAAGCCCGACGCCGTCCGTCGTGGCCTGACCGGCGAGATCATCAGCCGCATCGAGCGCAAGGCGGGCTGGCGGATCACCGCGCTGGAACTGCGCACCCTGGACCAGGACGCGCTGGAGCAGCACTACGGCGAGCACAAGGGCAAGCCCTTCTACGAGCCGCTGGTGGAGTTCATGTCCTCCGGCCCGGTCGTGGCCATGATCGTCGAGGGCGAGCGGGTCATCGAGGGCGTGCGCGCGCTCGCCGGTCCCACCGACCCGATCGCCGCCCAGCCCGGTTCGATCCGCGGTGACTACGGCGTCATCGTGCGTGAGAACCTCATCCACGCCTCGGACTCCGAGGAGTCCGCCGAGCGCGAGGTCAAGATTTTCTTCCCCGGCCGCGCCTGAGCCGGAGACCGCCAGAAGCGGCAGGGACGGAGAGGCCCGGGGGCAATGCCCCCGGACTTTCTGGCATATGCGGGGCGTATGGGGGAACGAGAGCCCCCGAACGCTCGTCTCCACAAGCGGACCCGCACATGATCTGCTGACAATGGCGAAGGACCCTCACGCCGTGTTCGCGAAGGCGCGTCTACGATGGAAGCCTTCACGTCACAGCACCCGCTTCGCCGACCTGAAAAGCCCTCAAAAGCTCCCAGGAAGGCCAGACGAATCCTGATGGGGAACTCAATGTCGTTCATCGGCCGTGACATGGCTGTCGACCTCGGGACCGCCAACACGCTGGTGTACGTCAGGGGTCGCGGGATCGTACTCAACGAGCCGTCCGTGGTCGCGATCAACACCAACACCGGTGGCATCCTCGCGGTCGGTGCCGAAGCGAAGAAGATGATCGGGCGCACGCCCGGCAACATCGTTGCCGTGCGTCCGCTGAAGGACGGCGTCATCGCCGACTTCGAGATCACCGAGCGGATGCTCCGCTACTTCATCCTGAAGATCCACAAGCGGCGGTATCTGGCTCGTCCGCGGGTCGTCGTCTGTGTGCCCTCGGGCATCACCGGCGTCGAGCGCCGCGCCGTCATCGAGGCGTCGTCCCAGGCCGGCGCCCGGCAGGTGCACATCATCGAGGAGCCCATGGCCGCGGCCATCGGCTCCGGCCTGCCGGTCCACGAGGCCACGGGCAACATGGTGGTCGACATCGGCGGCGGCACCACGGAGGTCGCGGTCATCTCCCTCGGCGGCATCGTCACCGCCCAGTCCATCCGCGTCGCGGGCGACGAACTGGACAACGCGATCATCCAGCACATCAAGAAGGAGTACTCGCTCCTGCTGGGTGAGCGGACGGCCGAGCAGATCAAGATCACGATCGGTTCGGCGTACGACCTCGACACCGACGAGCACACCGAAATCCGCGGCCGGGACCTGGTCTCCGGACTGCCCAAGACCGTGGTCATCTCCGCCGCCGAAGTGCGCAAGGCCATCGAGGAACCCGTCAACGCCATCGTCGACGCCGTCAAGACGACCCTCGACAAGTGCCCGCCGGAGCTGTCCGGCGACATCATGGACCGCGGCATCGTCCTGACCGGCGGCGGCGCCCTGCTGCGCGGCCTCGACGAGCGGCTGCGCCGGGAGACCGGCATGCCGATCCACATCGCCGAGGACCCGCTGGACAGCGTGGCGCTCGGCTCCGGCAAGTGCGTCGAGGAGTTCGAGGCGCTCCAGCAGGTTCTGGACGCCCAGCCGCGCAGATGACGTAACTCTTCGATTCCGCCGTACGAGATGATCTCCTCTCGTGCGGCGGATCGTTGATATAGAGACATAAGCTCCCACAAAAGCAGCCCTTCGGGATTCCCGGGGGCTCCCGAAATTCCTATGAGGAAGGCACGGCCGCCGCACGTGAGGGACACACGAGAGAGCCGGCTGCTCCTGGTGCTGCTGATCGCGATCGCGTTCGCGCTGATCACGGTGGACATCCGCGGCGGGGAGGACTCGCCGGTCGACGGTGCCCGCCAGGCCGCGGCCACCGTCTTCGGCCCGATCGAGGACGGTGTCTCGTCCGCGGTCGATCCCGTCGGCAACGCGGTCTCCGCCATCCGTGACTCCGGCGAACGCCACGACCGGATCGCGCAGCTGGAGAAGGAGAACGCCGCCCTCAAGGCCAAGCTCGGCAGCGACGACCGCAACCGCAGCAGACTCAAGCAGCTCGACAAAATGCTGAAGGTCGCGGGCCAGGGCCAGTACGGGATCAAGGGCGCCGAGGTCATCGCGATAGGAGCGGCCCAGGGATTCTCCTGGACCATCACCATCGACGCCGGAGCCAACGACGGCATCGAACGCGACATGACCGTCCTCAACGGCGACGGCCTCGTCGGCCGGGTCACCACCGTCGGCCCCAGCACCGCGACCGTGCTGCTCGCCAGCGACCCCGACTTCACCGTCGGCACCCGCATGGAGGGCAACGACGAACTCGGCTTCGCCGCCGGGCAGGGTGACGGGCCGCTGCGCGTGGAACTCCTCAACGGCAAGGCGAAGGTGAAGAAGGGCGACCGGCTGGTCACCTTCGGCTCGCAGGCCGACAAGCCCTTCGTGCCCGGCGTTCCGGTCGGTGTGGTCAGCCGCGTCGACCCCTCCTCCGGTGACCTGACCCGGACCCTGTACGTCACGCCGTACGTCAGCTTCACCAAGCTGGACATCGTCGGCGTCGTCGTCCAGGCCCCGAAGAAGGACCCGCGCGACACGGTCCTGCCCGCCAAGCCCAAGCCGACCCCCACGCCGACCGTGACGGTCACCGTCACCCCGTCCGGCCAGGTGGGCGACGGCCAGTTCACGCAAGAAGAGCAGTAGGAGCTGAAGCACCATGCGCGTCAACCGGATCCTGCTCTCCTCCTCGCTGGTCGTCGTCGCCCTGGTCGTCCAGGTCAGTGTCCTGGCCCGGCTGCACCTGCCCGGTGCCGTCCCCGACCTGCTCCTGCTGACCGTCCTCGGCCTGGCGATGGTCTACGGCCATGTCGGCGGCGCCCTCATCGGCTTCGGCGCGGGACTCCTCGCCGACCTCGCCCCGCCCGCCGACCACGCCGCGGGCCGCTACGCGCTCGTGCTGTGCGTCATCGGCTACCTCGCCGGGCTCATCAAACCGGAGAACGGCCAGCTGAAGTCGGCCACCGGACCCATGGTCGTGGTGGTCGCCGCCGCCCTCGGCTCCACCCTGCTCTACGCCGGGGTCGGCGCCCTCGTCGGCGACACCGCCGCCCGCCATGTCGGCCTCGGCGGCCTGCTGTTCACGGCCGCGCTCTACGACCTGCTGCTCGCCCCGTTCGTGGTCCCCGGCATCATGTGGCTGGCCAGACGCGCCGAGAACGACCCCCTGGCCGAGACCAGCTCCGCGGCGAAGACCAACATCGCCAGCGGCTGGCTCTCCGGCGGCACCGGGCTGCGCATCGGCAGCCAGCGCGGCGGACTGAAGGTGAAGGCGGCACGGACCCGCACCGCCCGCGCCGGGCGCATCAAGGGGGTCAAGCGGCTGTGACGGCGCGCGAGTTCACTCGAACGGGTTCACGGACGCGGAACGCCGATTCACAGGTCGGGCGTTCATCATGCGTACGCGCCATCACCACTGAATGCCTACGCGGCATCACCACTGAAGACATCCGTACGCCGGCGCACTGAGAGGGGGCGGCATGACCAACATTCCCGAGACGGGACGGACCCCGCGGGTCCAGATCCGGCTCGTCATGATCCAGATTCTCGTCCTGTCCCTGCTCGGCACGCTCGGCGGCAGGCTCTGGTACCTCCAGATCCGCGAGGGCGAGGCCTACGCCAAGGAAGCGTCCGGCAACCACGTCCAGCAGGTCGTCGACCCGGCCCCGCGCGGCTCCATCCTGGACGCGCGCGGCGTCGCCCTGGCCGACAACGAGACCCGGCTGGTCGTCTCCGCCTCCCGCACCGAGCTGCTGAAGATGAAGGACGACGGCAAGGCCGTCCTGACCAAGCTCGCCGGCGTCCTCGGGATGAAGCCCAAGGAAGTGATGGAGAAGGTCCGGCTCTGCGACGCCGAGACCCCCCAGCCCTGCTGGAACGGCTCGCCGTACCAGCCGATCCCCATCACCGACGAGGCCACCGCCAAGCAGGCCCTGCAGATCCGCGAGCGCGCCGAGGACTTCCCCGGCATCACCGCCGAGCCCCAGGCCGTACGGCGGTACGCGGGCCCCGGCGGGTCCAACACCGCCCAGGTCCTCGGCTACCTCTCCCCGGTCACCGACGAGGAGATCACCAAGGCCCAGGACACCGACTCGCCCTACCTGCGCTCCGACCAGGTCGGCCGCTCCGGCCTGGAGCGCCAGTACGACAAGGCGCTGCGCGGCAAGGCGGGCGTCACCCGCTACGAGGTGGACAACCTCGGCCGGGTCATCGGCGAGGCCGAGGCCGACCCCGCCCAGCCCGGCGCCAACCTCGTCACCAGCATCGACGCCCGCGTCCAGCGGGTCGCCGAGTACGAGCTGAACGAGGCGATGAAGGAAGCCCGCAAGCAGTGGGACCGCAACACCCAGGAGCAGTACAAGGCCGACGCGGGCGCGGTCGTGGTGATGGAGGCCAAGACCGGCCGGGTCGTCGCCATGGCGTCCAACCCCTCCTACGACCCCAACGCCTGGGTGGGCGGCATCTCCGCCAAGGACTACAAGAAGCTCACCGGCAAGTCCTCCAACTACCCGCTGCTGAACCGCGCCATACAGGGTCAGGCCGCACCCGGCTCGATCTTCAAGGTGGTCTCCACCGCCGCCGCGGTCCAGGCCGGCTACGACTTCGACGGCCGCTACAACTGCTCCAGCGCCTACTCCGTGGGCGGCCAGACCTTCAAGAACTTCGAGTCCCAGAACCACGGCATGATCAACCTCGGCCGTGCCCTGGAGGTCTCCTGCGACACCGTCTACTACTCCCTCGCGCACAACGAGTGGAAGAAGGACGGCGGCATCAACCCCAAGGGCAAGCCGAAGGACTACTTCTACAAGGCCGCCCACCAGTTCGGCCTCGGCAAGGAGACCGGCATCGACCTGCCCAACGAGGTCACCGGCCGGGTCCCGGACCGTCAGTGGAAGCAGAACTACTGGAAGGCCAACAAGGACGCCTGGTGCAAGACCGGCAAGAAGGACGGCGACTACGTCGAGCAGATCGCCTACGAGAACTGCCTCGAAGGCAACAAGATGCGCGCCGGTGACGAGATCAACTACTCCATCGGCCAGGGCGACACCCTGGTGACCCCCATCCAGATGGCCACCATCTACGCGGCCATCTCCAACGGCGGCACCCTGTACAACCCGACGGTCGGCAAGGCGATCATCAGCGCCGACGGCAAGCAGGTCACCGAGATCAAGCCCAAGGCGCACGGCAAGCTGCCGGTCAGCAAGCAGACCCTGGCCCAGATGGACGACGCCCTGGAAGGCGTGGCCACCCGCGGTACCGCCGCCTGGCGGTTCGGCGGCTGGCCCCAGGACAAGATCCCGATGCACGCCAAGACCGGTACCGCGGAGGTCTACGGCAAGCAGACCACGTCCTGGTTCGCCACGTACACCAAGGACTACGCGATCGTCATGACGATCTCCCAGGGTGGTACGGGCTCCGGCGCCTCCGGCCCCGCCGTCCGCAACATCTACGACGCCCTCTACGGCGTCTCCGACGACGGCACCATCAACAAGAAGAACGCCCTGCTGTACCAGCCGCAGAAGAAGCTGCCGAAGATCCAGGCGGACGGCTCCATCGACTCCCCGAAGGTCGGCAAGGACCCCGCCAAGAAGCAGCGCGCCCTCCAGGAGGGCACCCCCGAGAACAACGGCGCCGACGGCACCCAGCAGGGAGCGACGGTGGGCACGCCCACGAACGAGAACCGAGACACGCGCCGCCGCCGGCAGGGCCGCCGACGGCGCCCGAGGAGGCTGACGTGACCGGCGCCAACAGCTTCCAGGTCTCCGGGTACGGGCCGGAGCGGGCGGGCTGGACCCGCCTGTTCGCCCGTGACTCCCTCGCCCGCAGGCTGGACTGGCCGATACTGACGGCGGCGCTCGCGCTGTCGCTGATCGGCTCGGTCCTGGTCTTCTCGGCCACCCGCAACCGCACCGAGATCAACCAGGGAGACCAGTACTACTTCCTGCTCCGGCACCTGCTGAACACCGGCATCGGCTTCGCGCTGATGGTCGGCACCATCTGGCTCGGCCACCGCACCCTGCGCACGGCCGTGCCGATCCTGTACGGCGTCTCGGTGTTCCTGATCCTGCTGGTGCTCACCCCGCTCGGCTCGACCATCAACGGCGCCCACTCCTGGATCAAGCTGCCCGGCGGATTCTCGCTGCAGCCCTCGGAGTTCGTGAAGGTCACGATCATCCTGGGCATGGCGATGCTGCTCGCGGCACGCGTGGACGCGGGCGACAAGCCCTACCCCGACCACCGCACCGTCCTGCAGGCCCTAGGCCTCGCCGCCGTGCCGATGCTGATCGTGCTGCTCATGCCCGACCTCGGTTCGGTCATGGTGATGGTCGTCATCGTCCTCGGCGTGCTGCTGGCCTCCGGCGCCTCCAACCGCTGGGTGCTCGGCCTGCTCTCGGCCGGCGCCATCGGCGGCATCGCGGTCTGGCAGCTGCAGATCCTCGACGAGTACCAGATCGCCCGCTTCGCCGCCTTCGCCAACCCCGAACTCGACCCGGCCGGCGTCGGCTACAACACCAACCAGGCGCGCATCGCGATCGGTTCCGGCGGACTGACCGGCGCCGGGCTGTTCCACGGCTCACAGACCACCGGACAGTTCGTGCCCGAGCAGCAGACCGACTTCGTCTTCACGGTGGCGGGGGAGGAGCTGGGCTTCGTCGGCGGCGGGCTCATCATCTTCCTGCTCGGCATACTGCTGTGGCGCGCCTGCCGCATCGCCCGCGAGACCACCGAGCTGTACGGCACCATCGTCGCGGCCGGGATCGTCGCCTGGTTCGCCTTCCAGGCCTTCGAGAACATCGGCATGACCCTCGGCATCATGCCGGTCACCGGCCTGCCCCTGCCGTTCGTCTCCTACGGCGGATCCTCGATGTTCGCGGTGTGGGTGGCGGTCGGCCTGTTGCAGTCGATCCGCGTGCAACGCCCGATGTCCGCATAGCCGTCGCCAACCCCCGGTTCACCTGGGGGTTGGCCGTTGCGGACCCTGTTGTCCCGCCATGACTCACATTAGATTCGGGTCATGGCGGACACGAAGCGCGAGATCGAGCGGAAGTACGAGTCCGACGAGAGCGGTCTGCCCGACCTGACCGGCGTGGCCGGGGTCGCGGCCGTCATCGACAAGGGCGTCGCCCATCTGGACGCCACCTACTACGACACCGAGGACGAGCGCCTGGCCGCCGCCTCGATCACCCTGCGCCGCCGCACCGGCGGCACGGACGCGGGCTGGCACCTCAAGCTCCCCGTCACCACCGGTGTCCGCGACGAGATCCACGCGCCCCTGTCCGACACCGTCCCGCGCGCCCTCACCGGCCTGGTCCGCTCCCACGTCCGCGACCACGCCCTGCTGCCCCTGGTCCGGCTGCGCTCCGAACGCGACGTCCGTCATCTCGTGGACGCCGACGGAGTACTGCTCGCCGAGGTCTGCGTGGACGCCGTACGCGCCGAGCGCCTCGGCACCGGCGCACAGGCCCAGTGGACCGAGATAGAGGTCGAACTGGCCGACGGCCGCGACCCCGTCGTCCTCCGCAAGATCGACAAGCGGCTGCGCAAGGCGGGCGTACAGCCATCGGGGTCGTCCTCGAAACTCGCCCGGGCGCTCGCCGAGACCGGGAGCGGCCCTCGGCAACGGGCCGAACCACCCTTGGTCACCGCCGGCGACCACGTCCTGGCCTACCTCCGGGCCCAGCGGGACGCCATCGTCGAACTGGACCCGGCCGTGCGGCGCGACGAGTACGACTCCGTGCACCGCATGCGGGTCGCCACCCGGCGGATGCGCAGCGCCTTCCGGTCCTTCGGCAAGGTCCTCGACCGCTCAGTCACCGACCCGATCGGCGAGGAGCTGAAGTGGCTGGCCGGGGAACTGGGCGTCGACCGCGACCGGGAAGTCCTCACCGAGCGGCTGACCGCCGCCCTGGACGACCTCCCCAGAACCCTGCTGGCCGGGCCCGTCCGCACCCGGCTGCGCACCTGGACCCACGCCCGCCGCGGCGGCTCCCGCCGACGCCTGATCGCCGTACTCGACGGGAAGCGATACCTGGAACTGCTGGGCGCGCTGGACGCGCTGGTGGACGAGCCGCCCCTGCGCAAGGCGGCCGCCGGGGACCCGGAGAAGGTGATCGGGAAGGCGGTGACGAAGGACTTCAAGAAGCTGTCCGCCCGCATCGACGAGGCCCTCGCCCTGCCGCCGGGCCACGACCGGGACCTCGCGCTGCACGAGGCACGCAAGAAGACCAAGCGCACCCGCTACTCGGCCGAGGCAGCCGTACCGACCCTCGGAGAGCGGGCCCAAGACCTCCTCAAGTCGATGAAGGACCTGCAGAACCTGCTCGGCGACCACCAGGACAGCGTGATGACCCGCCAGGCCCTGCGGGAACTGGCCCGGACGGCGCAGGCGGCGGGGGAGAGCTCCTTCACCTACGGGGTGCTGTACGGCAGGGAGGAGCGCCGGGCCGCGGACGACGAGGCGGCGCTCCCGGCCGCCTGGGAGGCGATCAAGGAGGGGTCGGCCGTCTGAGCGTACGGGGCACCGCCGCGCTCGCGTTAGGCTGGATGGTCACCCCTGTCCGTTTCAGTCCAGCCCATGAAGGTACGCGAGATGCCTGCCGAAGTCGCTGCGTCGGTGTTCCCGCAGCTCGAAGCCCTGCTCCCGCATGTGCAGAAGCCGATCCAGTACGTGGGCGGCGAGCTCAACTCCACGGTCAAGCCGTGGGAGGACTGCGATGTCCGCTGGGCGCTCATGTACCCCGACGCCTACGAGGTCGGGCTGCCCAACCAGGGCGTCATGATCCTCTACGAGGTCCTGAACGAACAGGAGGGCGTCCTCGCCGAGCGCACCTACAGCGTGTGGCCGGACCTGGAGGCCCTGATGCGGGAGCACGGCGTCCCGCAGTTCACGGTGGACAGCCACCGCCCGGTGCGCGACTTCGACGTGCTGGGCCTGAGCTTCTCCACCGAGCTGGGCTACACCAACATGCTCACGGCCCTGGACCTCGCGGGCATCCCGCTGGAGTCCAAGGACCGCGGCCTGGACGACCCGATCGTGCTGGCCGGCGGCCACGCCGCGTTCAACCCCGAGCCGATCGCGGACTTCATCGACGCCGCGATCATCGGCGACGGCGAGCAGGCCGTGCTCGACATGACGCGGATCATCCGGGAGTGGAAGGCCGAGGGCCGCCCCGGCGGCCGCGAGGAGGTCCTCTTCCGCCTCGCCAAGACGGGCGGGGTCTACATCCCGGCCTTCTACGACGTCGAGTACCTGCCCGACGGCCGGATCGCCCGCGTGGTTCCGAACAAGTCGGGCGTCCCGTGGCGTGTGTCCAAGCACACGGTGATGGACCTCGACGAGTGGCCCTACCCCAAGCAGCCGCTGGTCCCGCTCGCGGAGACGGTCCACGAGCGCATGTCGGTGGAGATCTTCCGCGGCTGCACCCGAGGCTGCCGCTTCTGCCAGGCCGGCATGATCACCCGCCCCGTGCGCGAGCGCTCGATCACGGGCATCGGCGACATGGTGGAGAAGGGCCTGAAGGCGACGGGCTTCGAGGAGGTGGGCCTGCTGTCCCTCTCCTCGGCCGACCACAGCGAGATCGGCGACATCGCCAAGGGCCTGGCCGACCGCTACGAGGAGGACAAGATCGGCCTGTCCCTCCCCTCCACCCGCGTGGACGCCTTCAACATCGACCTGGCCAACGAGCTGACCCGCAACGGCCGCCGCTCGGGCCTGACCTTCGCCCCCGAGGGCGGCTCGGAGCGCATCCGCAAGGTCATCAACAAGATGGTCTCCGAGGACGACCTCATCCGCACCGTCGCGACGGCGTACGGCAACGGCTGGCGCCAGGTGAAGCTGTACTTCATGTGCGGCCTGCCGACGGAAACGGACGAGGACGTACTCCAGATCGCCGACATGGCGACCAAGGTGATCGCGAAGGGCCGAGAGGTCTCCCGCTCGAACGACATCCGCTGCACGGTCTCGATCGGCGGCTTCGTCCCCAAGCCCCACACCCCCTTCCAGTGGGCCCCGCAGCTCTCCGCGGAAGAAACGGACGCCCGCCTCGAAAAGCTCCGCGACAAGATCCGGGGCGACAAGAAGTACGGCCGCTCCATCGGCTTCCGCTACCACGACGGCAAGCCCGGCATCGTGGAAGGCCTCCTGTCCCGCGGCGACCGCCGCATCGGCGCCGTCATCCGCGCGGTCTACGAGGACGGCGGCCGCTTCGACGGCTGGCGCGAGCACTTCTCCTACGACCGCTGGATGCAGTGCGCGGAGAAGGCCCTGGCCCCCTACGGCGTCGACGTCGACTGGTACACCACCCGCGAGCGCACCTACGAGGAGGTCCTCCCCTGGGACCACCTCGACTCCGGCCTCGACAAGGACTGGCTCTGGGAGGACTGGCAGGACGCCCTCGACGAAACAGAGGTCGAGGACTGCCGCTGGACGCCTTGCTTCGACTGCGGCGTGTGCCCGCAGATGGACACCCACATCCAAATCGGCCCGACGGGCAAGAAGCTGCTGCCTCTCACGGTCAAGAACGCGGGTCCGTCGCCGGCTGCGAGCGGTCACTCTCACTGAGGGTGACTCAAGCCTCTCGATCGGGTCGTTGAGGCGCTGGCCGGGGCGGGCGAGGACGAGGTGAGGGCTGCGTGTGATGCGGCCCTTACCTCCCACGGTGGAGTCGGTATGGACCCCCTAGGGCTCCTTTCGGTCAGATTGTCTGCTGGCTGCATGAATCGCCGGGTCCGTAGCCACGGTTACTGGCATGGCGACTTCGGGGGCGAAGAGCAGTCGGTTCGGTGGTCTGGGTCAGTGGTGGGGGTCCTGGCCGGGGCGCTTCTCATCGCGGCATGGATCAACAGGGCAGCGGGCCCGGCGGTGATCATCACTCTGTCGGCCGTGGCCCTGATGTGGTCCTTCCTCCATGCCCCGGTGGCCTGCGGGGTGGGGAGCTTCCTTTCCGGGCCGGTGGCGCTGGTTCCGGGTGTTGCTGTCTGATACAGCAAGCGCACCGAGGCTCCTACGAGGCGGCGCACAGCGGCTTTCGCCTGAGTGGCTGCTCTCCGTTCGCGGGGTGGCTCACCGCTTCCTAGCGTGGCGGTATCCGCTACGGAGGAGGCGCCATGTCAGCGAATGAGCCGCCTGCAAGTGGGCCTCGGTGGCACAACCCGGGCGATGGTGGTTCTCCCCCGCCCGGCCAATGGGCATCCCCGCCCGGGCCGCCGCAGAACAAGCAGCGGAGCCGTGGCTGCCTGTGGGGATGTGTCGGTGCCTTGGGGGCGGTGGTCGTCATCCTCATTGTCGTGCTCGTGATCGCCCTGGGCGATGACGAGGACGAGAGCACTCCGGCGCCCACGCGGACTCCCGCCACGAAGCCGGCGAAGGAGCAGCCGGAGGAACCCAAGGGTGAACGAGCCGACCTCGTCAGCTTCCGGCTGGACGACCGTTCGGAAGGTGGCCTCACCAATATCTGGGTCGTTTGGACGATCAAGAACAACAGCAGCGAGAAGTCCAACTACTCCTGGGACTGGGAGGCGGTCGACGCCGACGGCACTCGGGTGGAGAACGGTTCGCAGTTGGAGACGGACGTGCAACCGGGGCAGACCGCCGAGGGGGAGTACCCCACAACGCTCAAGACGGTGCAGGGCATCAAACTCAACATCACCGACTTCAACCGCACGGCCAGCTACTGAGCAGGGGTTTGCTGGGTTCGGTGGTCGTTGGCAAGTTGATGTCCAGGACCGTGATTGCTGGATAAAGTCGGCTTGTTACACCTGGTTGCGGGGGCGGCCGGGGTTCGGTCGGCGTTGCCGACGTCCTGGGGAGGGCTTGAGCGGATGAGTCGTCGCTCTGCTGGTTTCATCGGTACTTGGGCCGAGATGCAGCGGCAGCATCAACGTCAGATCGAGTCCGAGGAGAGGCGGCGACGGGAAGAGGCCCGTCAGGCGCGGCTCCGCCAGAGACACGCCGCTCAGGAGTACCGGGAGTTCCGGCAGGCGGAGGCCCGCAGGCTGACGGCGGAGTTGGACGAGCAGGTGGCGACCCTGCAGGGGTTGCTGACCGCGGGATGCCGGGTGCCGGCGTTCAGGGCGTCGTCTCTGATGCGTGCGGAGCAGGTTCCGCCGTTCGACCCCGGGCGGCTCGCTGTGCCGGTACGGATGCCGGACCCGAACCAGTACCAGGCGCAGGGAGGCTGGACCGCGAACCGGCGGGCGCAGGCCCAGGCCGAGGCGCGGGCCCGCTTCGAACGGGACTGGCATGCGGCGCAGGCGGCGGAGGCTCAGCGTGTTCAGCAACTGGCCGCCGCCGAGCGGGACTACATGCAGCGGACGGAGGCGCAGCGTGCCGAGGTGCGACGGCACAACGCGGGCGTGGCCGAGGCGGTCGCGGGTGTCCGGCGGGGTGATCCGGAGGCCGTGGTCGAGTTCTTCTCCGCTGCTCTCTACTCGTCGACGATCTGGCCGGAGGGTTTCCCACGGCAGATGGCGGCGGCCTTCGACTCGGCGGCGCGGCAGTTGGTGCTGGACTGGGAGATGCCGGGGTACGACATCGTCCCGGCGGCGAAGTCGGTGCGGTTCGTCCAGGCCGACAACCAGGACAAGGAGACCGCGCGTCCGGCGACCCAGCGGCGGGCGATGTACCGGGAAGTGCTGGCGCAGAGCATGCTGCTGGTGCTGCACCAGCTCTTCGGCGCCGACGAGTACGGCGTTCTCGACTCGGTCGCGCTGAACGGTTTCGTGGACGCCCCCGATCCCGCGACGGGCAGGCCGACGCGTATCTACCTGGCCACCGTCATGGCGCAGCGGGCGGCCTTCACCGATCTGCATCTGGAACAGGTGGACCCCACCAGTTGCCTGACGGACGCGCTGCGGGGGCAGTTGACGGCCAAGCCCGACCAGCTCACCTCCGTGCGGCCGAGTCGGCAGCCCCAGGATGTCGCCAGTCAGGCGGTCCCCCGTGGCGACGGCAGGGACGAGCCCGACCTGTACGACATGGACCCGATTGCCTTCGAGTCGCTCGTCGCCGATCTGTTCCGCGCCATGGGCATGCAGGCGGTGACGACTCAGCGGTCGAACGACGGCGGGGTGGACGTCGACGCGCTGGACCCCACGCCCATCCGCGGCGGCAAGATCGTGGTGCAGGTCAAGCGCTACCGCAGCACGGTGCCGCCCACGGCGGTGCGTGATCTGTACGGCACGGTCCAGGACGTGGGTGCCAACAAGGGCGTCCTGGTGACGACTTCCGGCTTCGGCCCCGGTTCGCACACCTTCGCCCGTGGCAAGCCTCTGGAGCTGATCTCCGGCACCGAACTCGTCGACCTGCTGCACCGGCACGGTCTGCGCGGACGACTGGGGGAGGGCGGGCGTCCGGCGGCTCCCGCGCGGCCGGAGCCCTCCGAGCCGGCGACTCCGGCCGATGACTACAACGTGCTGGGCATGACATGGTCCGGCAACGTGGCCCTGGATGTCTGCGCTCTCGTCTGCCAGGGCAACCGCGTCCTGAGCGAAGACCATTTTGTGTTCTTCAACAACCCGAGGACTCCGGACGGCACGGTGCGGGCGGTTCCGGCGACAGCACCCGACAAGGCGGCGATTCGGGTCGCCTTCGACAGCCTGCCGACGGCCGCGGACCGGTTCGTTCTGGTGGCCGCCGTCGACCCTGAGGTGAACCCGCACGCCGACCTCTCCGGATTCACCGACGCCTGCATCCGGTTGCTGGACCCGTCGCTGACCGAGCTCGGCCGCCTGGAGGTCTCCGACGGCCGCGCCGGAGAGACGGCGCTGGTACTTGGCTCCTTCAGGCACCGGTCCAACGGCGACTGGGACTTCGTCCTGGGCGGCAAGGGATATACCGGAGGGTTGGAGCAGCTGGTCAGCGAGTACGGCATCGAAGTCGAGTAGGCCGACGGACATCAACACCACCACCCGGAGATATCACGTGCAGCGCACCGTCCCCACCACAGAAGGCCCAGTCTCCGTCCCGTCCCCCGAGCACCGGTGGACCGTGTTGTTCTTCATTACCGAGCCCGGGATCGGGGAGCGGTTGCCCGAGTTGGGTGGGTGTACCTCGGGGCTGTGTTCGGCGCGGGACGCGGCGGCGGCGTTCGGGCGGGCCGGGGCCCGGGTGCTCGGGGTGAGTGCTCATGCGCCGGGGCACCTGGCCGAGTTCGCCGAGGGGCGGGCGCTGGGGTATCCGCTCGTCGGGGACGAGGATCTGGCCCTGGGGCGCGCCCTCGGTGTGCCCGAGGTGTGGGCCGAGGGGCGGGCGTTGTTCGATCGGGCAGCTGTGATCATCGACCGGGAGGGTGAGGTTCGGTCCCTCGTCCATCCGGTGCCGGAGCCCGGTCGGCATGCCGGGCTGGTGCTGGAGAAGCTTGCCGAGTTGGGTGCCTCCTGACCTAGGTCACGCCGGTTGGCGTTGCGGTGCCGACATCGCCAGTTTCGTGCGGGCGAAGTCGTAGTTGGCCTTGACGCGGTCGCGGTGTTCGTCGGGGAGAGTCCTGGTGTCGAGGAGTTTTTCGCAGGTCTCCAGGGACTCCCGGTAGGCGCCCATCCAGTAGGCGGCGACGGCCAGTTCGTCCAGGCACTGCCAGTCGTACCAGGCGTGTTCCACGAAGAGGATGTCGTCGGGGCGGGGGAGTTCGGCGGCTCGGCGGGCGAAGAGGTAGGCCAGGGGCCAGCGTTCGCCCTGGGTGCGGCAGAGGCGGGCCAGTTCGCCCAGGGGCTCGGCCCGCGTGGGGCGGGATTCGTGGGCTTCCAGGAAGCGGGTCATCACTTCCGGGGTGCGGCGGTTGAGGGTCGCGGCCAGGCGGGCCGCGTAGAGGCGGGAGCAGAAGGCCTCCTCGGCGAAGCCGTGCTCCATGGCCGCGCGGCGGTCGTAGGCGGCCAGGGCCTTCGCCGGTTCGCCGGCGTCGCGGTAGCTCTGGGCCAGGTAGAAGGCGTAGCGGGTGTTGCCCGGTTCCTTCGCCAGGCCGTCCTTCAGGATCGCGGCGTCGTGCAGGTACTTCGCCCGTGTGGTGCCCTGTGAGCGGGCGCCGCCGCCCATGATGCGCATCCGGACGCCGTCGAGGCGGGCCCGGGTGAACTCCGTGTCGCAGTCCAGGTATTCGTGCAGGACGCCGACGTACCGCCAGGGCAGGCGGGTGGAGACGAGGGCGGGGCGCCAGTGCACCACCGGGCCGTGGTGGACCTCGATGTCGTAGCAGTCGTGTGTCAGGTCGGGGCGGGTGAGGCCGGGGTCGGTCTCCAGTACGTCGTCGGCGTCGATGAAGAGCAGGTGGCCGGCGCGGTCCCGGGCGCGCTCGATGGCCTCCGTGCGGCTTGCCCCGAAGCCGCGCCAGGGGCTTTCGTACAGGTCTCCCGGCAGGTCGGCGAGGGTTTCGCGGACGATGTCCTGGGTGCCGTCGGTCGAGCCGGTGTCCAGGATCACCCAGGTGTCGACGAGCGGCCGTACGGATTCGAGGCAGCGGCGGATCACATGGGCCTCGTCCTTGACGATCATATTGAGGCAGACCGTTTTCATGGCTTTTTCTTTTCTCCGGAGAAAAGGACCGGCCGGTGAATTTATCGAGCCGTGGAGACGGGCACAAGCAGCCACCGGCGGATCGCCCGGTATAAGTGGGGAGTTCCTGCTGCCGGACCGGAGAAATACTTATGGTAATCACCGCGCAGTTGCCTCCGCCCCGCGAAGAATTCCGAGCCTTTGCCGCGGACCGGTCCGCGCGGGAGCGGACGGCGCTCTGGCTGGCGCCGTTCGTACTCACGCTGGTGCTGGTCTCGTTCGGGCTGACCGGCCCGCTGCTGGGCCGCGACGAACTGGTCACCTGGGACATGACCGGCCGGGACACCGACCGCATCCTGGCCACGCTGCGCAATGTCGACGCCGTGCACGGGACGTACTACCTGCTGATGCGCGGGTGGGTCGCGCTGTTCGGGGATTCCGTTCTCGCCCTGCGACTGCCGTCCCTTCTGGCGGCGGCGGGCACGGCGTCCGTCGTCGCCCTGCTCGGGCGTCGGCTCTTCGGATATCGGGCCGGTATTGTCGCCGGAATTGTTTTCGCGTGCGTACCGGCGGTGAGCCGCTACGGCCACGAGGCCCGTTCGTACGCCTTGGTGCTGCTCGCGGTCTGTGTCGCCACCCTTTTGGTGGTGCGGGTCCTGGACCGGCCCCACAGCCTCTGGCGGTGGGCTTCCTACGTCCTCGCGCTGGTCCTCACCGGAGCCCTCCACCTCATCGCCCTGTCCGTCGTCTGCGCGCATGTCTGCCTGCTCGCCGCCCGGGCCCGGCACGACCGCTCGCTTTGGTGGCGCTCGGCGCTCGCCCTGGCCGCGGTCGCCGCGTGCGTCACCCCGTTCGCCCTGCTCGGCAGGTCCCAGGCCGGACGCCAGCTGTACTGGGTACCGGAGCCGGACGGCTGGGCCCTGCTCGCCCTCCCCCAGGAACTGTTCGCCTCCGCCCTGTGCGCCGGCGCCCTGGCCGCCCTCGCACTGGCGGCCCGTTCCGAGCGCCGGTCGGCGCTGGTGCTGTGCGGCGCCTGGGCGCTGCTGCCGCCGGTGCTGGTCTGGGCCCTCTCGCACGGCGAGGTGTCGTACTTCCGGGGTGTGTACGTCCTGTTCACCCTCCCGGCGTGGGCGCTGCTCGCCGGGTCCGGACTGGACGCCGTTCGCCGCTCGTGGAAGGCGGTCGCGGCCGGAGCGGTGGTGCTCGCCCTGCTGACACTGCCGGACCACCGGCAGGTACGGGAGCGGTTCGCGCACAACGAGCCCGTGCCCCTCGACTACGCGGCGGCCGCCGAGATCGTCGAGCGGGGCCACCGGCCCGGGGACGCCGTCGTGTACGACCGGCACGACACCTGGAAGCTCGACGGGGGAGTGACCTACTACCTGCCGCGCGAACTGCGGCTGCGGGACGTCTTCCTGACGCGGACCCCGGCCGGGATCGACGACCTCTACGCGGTCCAGTGCGCCGAACCGGAGCGGTGTCTGAAGGACGAGCCGCGGATCTGGCTGCTGACGGAGGGCGAGGAGTTCCCGTTCCACGCGATCGATCCGGCGCAGGCGGGCGCCCTGCGCCAGCGGTACACGGTGAAGCAGAGCACGCCGGTGACCGGGATGACGGTGAGTCTGCTGGAGCGCATGGACACGGCAGGGGGTGTCCGGCAGCCCTGACGCTCCGCCGGACACCCCCTTGCGGGGCGCGCCGCCGTATTACGGCGTGGGCTGCCCGTTCACCAGCGCCCAGGGGTTTTCGCAGGTCAGCGTGACATCGCTGGTGTCGATGTCGCAGGTGGTCCCGTAGACGGCACCGGTGGTGGTGATGACCTCGATGGCCATGTCGCCCTCGGTGCCCCCGCCCAGGGCCTGCTGGGAGACGGCGATACCGCAGGCATTCGTCGGATAGCCGTCGAGGCCGCTGAGGTCGGTCCACACGAACGCACCCGGATCGGGCTGGAGGTCACGGATGCCCGCGTAGGCTCGGGCGAGCGGGTCGGCCATGGTCGCCGGGGTCAGCGCGGCCCGCAGCTCGAAGTTGTTCGAGTCGCGGGAGGCGTCGATGTCGGCGCAGACGCCGGGAGTGCCGGTGGCACCCGTCGCGCCCGTGGCGCCCGTCGCGCCCGTGGCCCCGGTGGCACCCGTCGCTCCGGCCGGGCCGGGGCGGCCCATGGCCCCCGTGGCGCCGGTGGCACCCGTGGCACCCGTCGCGCCCTTCGGGCCAGGTCGGCCCATCGCGCCGGTCGCCCCGGTGGCGCCCTTCGGCCCGGTGGCACCCGTGGCGCCGGTCGCGCCGCGGCACTTGTCCTTGCCGGCGTACGACGCCCCCTCGACCGTGCGCGGCTTGTGCGGCTTGTGGGGCTTGCAGTCCTTGTCGGTGTACGACGTCGCGAACGGCCGGGCGTCGGACACGGCGTCGGCGGCGGCAGCGGCGGGTGTGACCACGCCGGCCGCGATGACCAAGGCCAGCGAGGAGACCACGCCTGCCTGCTGGAATCTCGCCCGGGCGACCGGCCCGAGCAACGACGGTCTGGGTCGAGGACTCATGGGCTTGCTCCTTGCACGAAACGGGTCCGGGACAGTCCCGGACCTCGGTGCGAGGGTGACCCCTGGCCGCCGCGAGATCCGTCGCGTCCGCGTAGACGCGCCGTCAAATCGGTTAAACGGTCTAGCGCACAAGTGCGACGCACCGAGCGGGCCGGTGAAAGCGCGACGGGTGTCCAGCCGTGACGGCTTCGCAACACCCGGGGCGCATCCGTGCCGACCACGCCGAGCGTCTTGATCGGTATGGAACCGCGGAAGCCTTTGCCCGAGCCCCGGCGCCCCGAGGCAGCACAGCCCGAGGGCTGCCTGGTCGCCGCCGTCCGCATCCCCGTGCGGATCGTCGTTCTGGTGCTGGTCCTGCCCGTACGCATGGTGTGGGACGGCCTGGTCGTCGCCTGGCGGTTCTTGACCGACACCGTGTTCCGGCCCGCCGGCCGTGCCCTCGCCTGGCTCGGCCGCGCGCTGTTCGTGTGGCCCTTCGTGGGGCTGTGGCGGTACGTCCTGGTGCCGCTCGGCCGGGGGCTCGCCTGGCTCGGGAAGGTACTCGTCGTGCTGCCGCTGGTATGGCTGTACCGGGCCGTTCTCACGCCGATCGGGCACGGCTTCCTGTGGGCGGGCCGCGCCTTCGTGGCCGGGCTGGTGTGGCTGTACGCGCGCGTGCTGACGCCGATCGGGCACGGGTTCCTGTGGGTCGGCCGGGGGATCGTGGCGGGGCTGGTGTGGGTGTACCGGGCCGTCCTCACCCCCATCGGGCACGGCTTCCTCTGGGTCGGCCGAGGCATCGTGGCCGGACTCGGATGGGTGTACGCGAGCCTGCTGACCCCGGTCGGACGGGCCTTCCTGTGGCTGCTGAGGGGCATCGGCCTCGGGCTCGTCGCGCTCGGCACCGCCGTGTTCACGGCCGTCGCCTGGCTCGTGCGGTACCTGCTCGTCGTACCGGCGCTGTGGCTGTACCAGTGGGTGCTCACGCCGATCGGGCACGCCCTGGTGTGGACCGTGCGGGGGATCGGGCTCGGGCTGTACTGGATCGGGCGGGTGCTGATCGTGCTGCCCGTGCTCGGGCTGTGGCGGTGGGTGCTGGTGCCCGTCGGGCGGGCGCTGGCCGTTGTCGGGCGGGAGACAGGGGACGCGCTCGGGCATGCCTGGCGGGTCGCCGGACGGATCTCGCTCGCGGTCGGGCGGTTCTTCGGGACCCTCTTCCGGTGGATCTTCGTCGAGCCGGTGCGCTGGGTGTACCGGACCGTCCTCACCCCGGTCGGGCACGCCGTACGGGACGCGGTGCTGCGGCCCTGCGCTGAGGCCGCGCGCGCTGTCGGGCGGGGCACCAGGCAGGCGCTCGCCTCGGCACGCGAGTCCGTACGGCAGGCCCGCGCCGACTTCCGGCGCATGCTGTTCGGGGAGCCCCGTAAGCGGGAAGCGGTGGACCGGCGGGAACCTCGGGGCGCCGGGACACGTACTCTTGGTAGTAGTACGACCGCTCTCACGAAGGACTGAACGACACTGGGCAAGCGACAGCCCGAAGGCCCGCCGCCCGCTCCCGCGGTGCAGCGCATCCGACTGCGCTACACCAAGCGCGGCCGCCTCCGGTTCACCAGCCACCGTGACTTCCAGCGCGCCTTCGAGCGTGCGCTGCGCCGCGCCGACGTGCCCATGGCGTACTCGGCGGGGTTCACGCCGCATCCGAAGGTGTCGTACGCCAATGCCGCACCCACCGGCACGGGCAGTGAGGCGGAGTACCTGGAGATCGCGCTCACCGAGGCGCGGGATCCGGAGCAGCTCCGGCGGACGCTCGACGAGTCGCTGCCCGCCGGGCTCGACGTCATCGAGGCGGTCGAGGCCCGTACCTCCGGGCTCGCCGACCGGCTCACGGCGTCCGAGTGGGAACTGCGGCTCGACGGGGTGGAGCAGGCCGAGGCCGAGCGGGCCGTGGCCGCGTTCAACGCCGCCGAGACCGTCGAGGTCCAGCGCCTGACCAAGAACGGCGTCCGTACCTTCGACGCCCGCGCGGCGGTCGTGGATCTTGCCACGCACAGTACGACGGCTGATAGGCCGACCGACCAGCCCTGTGCGATACTGCGGCTGGTTGTTCGGCACGTGACGCCTGCCGTACGACCCGACGACGTCCTGTCCGGTCTCCGCGCCGTGGCCGACCTGGCGCCGCCGGTCCCCGCAGCGGTGACCAGGCTGGCGCAGGGGCTGCTCGATGAAGAGACCGGCACGGTGACCGACCCGCTCGCGCCCGACCGCGAGGCGGCGACGGCCCCTGCGGCCGGATCCGCTGCCGCCGCGAAGGCACCGGCGTAAGGAAGGTCCCGCGAAGGGACGGACGTCGTAGCGCCGCCCTCGTACTCGGGAGCCACCTGGGTCGGGCAGCGCACCGACCAGAAGACTTTCGCCAGGCCGTGCGCATGAGGCGTACGGAACCGGCGAGACAGGACACAGAGAGCTCCCGTGCGGCGCCCGCGCCCCGGACGGCGGCAGTCGCGCACGACGCGAGCCGCGGACGTCACCGGCACACCGCCGGACCAGGCGCGGCGCCCGGGAGCCTGACGGGAGATACGCCCGCATGCTCGAACCGACCGAGCCCACCCAGGGCTCCGAACCGAACACTCCCAGCGACACCCTGCCGCCGCGCCGTCGGCGACGTGCCGCGTCCCGCCCGGCGGGCCCGCCGGTCACCGCCTCCGCCACCGACTCCGAGACCGGGACCGCTCCGGCCATACCGGACGTGGAGGCCGAGAAGACCGAGGCCGAGGAGCCGGCGGTCGAGGAGACCGCGATCGCCGAGGCCGCCGAGGTCGCGGAGACCGAAGAGGTCACCGCCGAGGCCGAGGAAGCCGTGGAGGAGGCCGAGCGGGAAGAGGCCGTCGCCGTCGCCGACGAGCCCCCGTCGGCCGTACGCGCCGCCGTGTCGTCCGCCGGGCCTCCGCGCCCGCCGGTGCGCCCGTGAGCGTCGAGGCCGCCGAGACCATCGTTCCGGCCGCCGGCCCGGCCGAGGAGTCCGCGCCCGCCACCGAGGCCGTCGAGGCCGCCTCCGGTGCCGCGGCCGTGGAGGAGGCGG
>NZ_FLSP01000083.1 GCF_900091315.1 Streptomyces sp. DI166 | reverse complement strand
CGCGCCGGTGAAGGCCGGTATCGCCGCCGGTGTGGTCGCGGCGGCCGCGGCGGCGGTCGCCCTCGCGCTGGTCCGCGAACCCAGGACCCGGCCCCCGAGCCGGACGCCAAACCGCCGGTGACCTCCCACGCGCCGGTCGTCGACGGAGTCCCCCGCACCCCACGCCCTCGAAGAAGCAGCCCCAGCCGGCCCCGCCCGCCGTCGCGCCCGCGCCTACCCCCACGCCCACGCCCACTCCAAAGCCGAGCCCGACCCCCACGCCGGAGCCCGAGCCGAGGAAGCCGACGTCCACGCCGAAGCCGACCCCCCCGAGGCCCACCCCCACACCGACCCCGACGCCCACCCCGACGCCGACGCCGCCGCCCGCTCCGGCCGACTACCAGTGGAGCGAGCTGTCGTACGACATCACCGGCGACGGCACCGAGCCCGAGATGCGGATCGGCGAGAGCAGCTGGGTCTGGCAGCGCTACGGCGTCTCGATCGACGGCACCCGGTACGCCCACGGCGTCACCGTGCACGGCGAGTCCTCCGTCACCATCGACCTCAACCGGGAGTGCAGCGCCTACCGGGCCCTGGTCGGCGCCGACGACATGAACCTGATGCTGGGCAAGTTCTACTTCTCCGTGTACGCCGACGGGGTACGGCTCTGGCGGTCCGGAATGATCAAGGGCGGTGACCCTGCGGTCCCGGTCCAGGTCGATCTGACGGGACGCAGGACCGTACGGCTGGTGGTGGAGCCGCACAGCCACTTCGACAAGCTGCTGCTGGCGGACTGGGCGGAGTCGAAGTTCTCCTGCCGCTAGCGGCGGTTCAGGCCCGCCTGGCCGTCGCGCCAGCGCCCAGGGCGTTGCGCTGCGGGGTGATGCCGGCGGGGACGGCACGCGCGCGTGCCGGGGTGCCGGTCCAGCAGGTGCCGCGGCGGGCCAGCAGACGGGTGAGCCACAGCTCCAGGGAGACCAGGTCGGCGAGGCCGTCCAGCGGGAGGGGCTCGCCCTCGGCGGCCGCGCGCAGCGCCTTGCGGACCACACGGGCCTCGACCAGTCCGGCCTGCGCGAGCAGGGGGGTGCCGAAGAGGGCCATCAGGTCGTTCGCGGCGACCCGCAGCCCGGTGCGGGCGGCCTGCGCCGCCGGGGCGTGGGACGGGGCGCCCCAGCCGGGCGGCAGGTCGGCGACTCCGGAGCTCTCCAGGACCGTGCGCAGGATCTCCGCGCGGGCGCCGGGCTGGACGCGCAGGGCCTCGGGGAGCGCACGGCAGGCGCGCACGACCTGGTTGTCGAGGAACGGCGCGTGCAGGCGCTGGGAGCGGATCTCGGCGGCCTGCTCCAGGACGCGCAGGTCGGACGCGTGCCGGGCGAGCGCCGCACGCGCGCGGTAGTCGCCGGGGCGCTGTCCCGGGCCGACCCCGAAGCGGTGGGTCGCCCCTTGCAGGCGAACCGATACTTCAGCCAGTGCCTCACCCGTCAGCCAGCGCGCGGCCGGACCGGGTCTGGCCCAGGTGAGCGCCGCCAGCGACGCCCCCACGGCACCTCCGGGTTCGTCGAACCGGCGGTGGAGCAGACGCTCGGCGAGCGCCTCCAGGCCCGCGCGGTACGGGGTGCGGGACAGCTTGCGTGCCGCGCTGTAGACCCGCGCGGGGACCAGCACCGAGCCGTCCGCCTTGGCGAGCGCGGCGACGGGGCGCACCAGGTGGCGCCGCTTGCGGTCCATCAGCAGGTCGGCCAGGCGCGCCGGATGGGCGTCCAGGACCTGGCGGGCGCCGTAGCCGGTGAAGTGGTCGGCGCTGCCCGCCGCGAGCCGGGCCCGGTGGCGTACCGCCGTCACCAGGGAGGCGCCGGGTTCGTCGGTGAGCGGGCCGTCGAGATCGGCGTACGGGAGGGTCTCCTCGCCGCCGGTGACCACGACGTGGTGCAGGCGCGGGTTGGCCGCGAGGGTCCCGGCCCGCTCCAGCTCGGACTCCCGGCCGCGTACCGCGAGGTCGTTGAAGGTGACCGCGAGCAGCCGCTCCCCCGCGCCGGTGCCGTGGCCGAGGACGGTGCCGGGCATACCGGGCAGGCCCGCGGCGAGCAGGGCGAGGGTGCCGGAGGCGGGTCCGCCGGAGAGGTCGGCCCCGATGCCGGGCACGGGCATCCCGCGCGCGGCACGGCGTTCGGCGGGGCCCATGCCCGGTACGGGGCCAGGGTCGATGTCGGGGACGTGCCGGGGGGCGGAGAGCCGGGCCCGTACCGCCTCCACCAGCGCGTCCCGTACGGCGTCCACCGCGCTGTCCGGGTCTGCGGGCGGCGCCGCCACCGCGAGGGAGGCGACCGGCTCGTACCCGGCGATCTCGCGCGCGCCCGCCCGCAGGATCAGCGCGTGGCCCGGCGGGATGCGCCGTACGCCCTCGTAGGGGGTGGAGTCGTCCAGGGCAGCGGGGACGTCGGGGGCGGCGAGCAGGGCGGCCAGGTGGCCGAAGTCGAGGTTGGCCTCGATGAGGTCGGCGAGCGGCAGGGCGGCGGTCGCGTACGCGGTGCCGTCGGCCCAGGGGGTGTAGAACACCGGCCGGGCGCCCGCGAGATCGCCGCAGACCATGACCCGGCGGCCGACCTGGACGACGGCCGTGTAGCTGCCGGGCCAGGCGGTCAGATGGCGCAGTGCCCCGCCCCGCGCGGCGAACAGGCCGACCCGCAGCTGCTCGTCGCTGGCCCCGCAGATACCGAGGACGGCGATCCGGTTCTGGGGGTCGGCCTGCACCACGCGCACCTCGTCGGGCCGCCAGTCGCCGACCGCCCACAGCGGATCGGGGTCGCCCCACAGGAGTTGGGACCCGACCGGGTGCACCGTCTCTCCGTCGGGCCCGGTGGCCCCCGCGGAGCCGATCCCGGCGGCTCCCGCGGCGGTGCTGCTCCATCCCACCAACCACCGCATCTGACGCCTCCACAGGCTGTGGACAACCAGTGCACCGTACGAACCGGTTCCCCATGCTGCCATGAAGGAGGCCCGCCGGAGACGCGGCGGCACCGCTGGAGATTCGCCGAATGCGCCCCCGCGGGCGCCCCCATGTGGCTTGGTTGCCCGCCCGGCGCGGCGTCAACACCCGTGCAGGCCAAGGCGATCGCCTGGCCCCGGCGACGCGAATGCGCCCCGGTTCACTCCCCCAAGAACACCCTTCGCGCCCTCAAGTTCCGTGGTGGGAGCGGTAATCGCCCACTGAAGGCAGGGTCGATTTTCGGCCAAATCGGCGTGACGGCACCAGGTTTGGCCACTCTCCGCACATGCCCTGCGCACCACTCGGGGTGCGCGCAGTCCGGGAGGCGGGACCCGCCCCCCGGACCGTTCCGCCGCCCGCGGGGATGGAGGCGGCGGTGTCCCCCAGCCCACTGGATCCAGTACAGCGGGCCGACCCACGCAGGCTCCATGGAATCGCTCCCCCGATGGCCGGAGAAGAGCGCACGGACGGGCGCACAGCCACACAGCGGGAGCACGACGCAACCGTCCGTACCTGAACCGCACTTCAGTACGGACCACAATCCCGCCATCCGGAAGAATGCCCCTTAACGCTTGGGATGCGGCGAACTACGCTGGGTTTACGAATGCCGCGTGGTTATGCCAGCGCGGCAGCCGTCTGTGTCGAGGGGTGGCGCATGTCCAGGGAGCAACGCGGGCCGAACGAAAAGCTCGGCGCCGTTCTCGCCCTCGCGGGAATCAGCAACGCAGGACTCGCGCGTCGCGTCAACGACCTTGGCGCTCAACGCGGGTTGACACTTCGCTACGACAAGACGTCGGTGGCGCGCTGGGTGTCGAAGGGGATGGTGCCGCAGGGTGCGGCGCCGCACCTCATCGCCGCCGCCATCGGCCAGAAGCTCGGCCGCCCGGTGCCGCTCCACGAGATCGGCCTGGCGGACGCGGATCCCGCACCCGAGGTGGGCCTCGCCTTCCCCAGGGACGTCGGACAGGCGGTGAAGTCGGCGACCGAGCTGTACCGGCTCGACCTCGCGGGCCGCCGGGCCGGCTCCGGCGGCATCTGGCAGTCCCTCGCCGGCTCGTTCGCAGTGAGCGCATACGCAACGCCTGCCTCGCGGTGGCTGATAACCCCGGCCGACAGCTCGGTGGCGCGTGAGGCGAGCCCGGCCGAGGGTTCCGGCGCACCGGTCAAAGTCGGCCACAGCGATGTGCAGAAACTGCGGGAGGCCGCCGAGGACGCCAGGCGCTGGGACTCCAAGTACGGAGGCGGCGACTGGCGTTCGTCCATGGTGCCCGAGTGCCTGCGGGTGGAGGCAGCGCCGCTGCTGCTCGGCTCCTACTCCGACGAAGTGGGCCGCGCCCTGTTCGGGGCGAGCGCCGAGCTGACGCGTCTCGCGGGCTGGATGGCCTTCGACACCGGCCAGCAGGAGGCCGCCCAGCGCTACTACATCCAGGCCCTGCGCCTGGCCCGCGCGGCGGCCGACGTCCCGCTGGGTGGATACGTCCTCGCCTCCATGTCCCTCCAGGCGACCTACCGCGGCTTCGGCGACGAGGGCGTCGACCTCGCCCAGGCGGCGCTGGAGCGCAACCGGGGCCTGGCCACCGCCCGCACCATGAGCTTCTTCCGGCTCGTCGAGGCACGCGCGCACGCACGCGCGGGTGACGCGCAGGCGGCCGGGGCCGCGCTGAAGGCCGCCGAGGGCTGGCTGGAACGCTCCCGCGAGGGCGACAACGACCCGTCCTGGCTCGGTTTCTACTCCTACGACCGCTTCTGCGCGGACGCCGCCGAGTGCTACCGCGACCTGAAGGCACCGCGCCAGGTGCGCCGGTTCACGGAGCAGGCGCTGTCGAAGCCGACGGAGGAGTTCGTGCGCAGCCACGGACTGCGGCTGGTCGTCTCGGCGGTCGCCGAGCTGGAGTCCGGCAACCTCGACGCGGCGTGCGAGCAGGGCGTGCGGGCGGTGGAGGTCGCGGGCCGGATCTCCTCGGCGCGCACCACGGAGTACGTGAAGGACCTCCTGCACCGCCTGGAGCCGTACGGCGACGAGCCGCGTGTGGTGGAGCTGCGCGAGCGGGCCCGCCCGCTGCTGATGACGCCCGCCTGAGCCGTCCGGGGTCGGGCCGGTGTTCGAGCGCTTCCTGGTTTGAGGGCATTGTCAGTGGCGCAGTGCACTATCGAAGCCGGGAGGTGATGCGGGTGCGGTCGGTGGCGTACGACTGTGACGTGCTCGTGGTCGGGGGCGGGATCGTCGGGTTGTCCACGGCGTATGCGATCACGCGCGCCGCGCCGGGCACGCGGGTCACCGTGCTGGAGAAGGAGGCCGGGCCGGCCCGGCACCAGACCGGGCGCAACAGCGGCGTCATCCACAGCGGGATCTACTACCGGCCCGGGTCGCTGAAGGCGCGGTACGCCGTGCGCGGCGCCGCCGAGATGGTCAAGTTCTGCGCCGAGTACGACATCGATCACGCCGTCACCGGGAAGCTGATCGTCGCCACCGAGCGGGAGGAGCTGCCCCGGCTGCACGCGCTGGTGCAGCGCGGGCGGGAGAACGGCATTCCGGTGCGGGAGCTGGGGGCCGCGCAGATCGCCGAGTACGAGCCGGAGGTGCGGGGGCTGGCGGCGATCCATGTCGGGACGACCGGGATCTGCGACTTCGCCGGGGTCGCGCGGCGGCTCGGGGAGGCGTCGGGGGCGGAGATCCGGTACGGGGCGGAGGCCGTGGCCGTGGACCGGCGGGCGTCGCTGGGGGTCGCGGTGCGGACGCGCGCCGGGGACGTGGTGCGCGGGCGGGTGCTGGTGAACTGCGCCGGGCTGTACTGCGACGAGGTCGCCCGTCTGACGGGGGACTCGCCGGGGATGCGGATCGTGCCGTTCCGGGGGGAGTACTACTCGCTGGCGCGGGCCTCGCTGGTGCGGGGGCTGGTGTATCCGGTGCCGGATCCGGCGTTTCCGTTCCTCGGGGTGCATCTGACCCGGGGGGTCGACGGGGGCGTGCACGTCGGGCCCAACGCGGTGCCGGCGCTGGCGCGGGAGGGGTACGGGTGGGGCGTGGTCCGGCCCCGTGAGCTGGCGGGGACGTTGGCGTGGCCGGGGGCGTGGGCGATAGCCCGGCGGCACTGGCGGTACGGGGCGGGGGAGCTGCGGCGGTCGCTGTCCAAGGGGGCGTTCACGGGTGCGGTGCGGCAGTTGCTGCCTGCGGTGACCGAGGCGGATCTGGTGCCTGCGGGGGCGGGGGTGCGGGCGCAGGCCGTGCTGCGGGACGGGACGCTGGTGGACGACTTCCTGATTCGGGAGGGGGTGCGGGCGGTGCATGTCCTGAACGCGCCTTCGCCCGCGGCGACGGCGTCGCTGCCGATCGGGCGCGAAGTGGCCCGAAGGGCCCTGTCCGCGCTGGCGGAGGCGTAACTTTCCTCGCCCCCGCCGCCCCTACCCGTCCCATCCTCCAGGGGCTCCGCCCCTTCGACCCCGGTTGCTTGTCCTTCGCCTGCGGCCGGGTGGGGGCTGGTCGCGCAGTTCCCCGCGCCCCTTCATAGCCCGTCCGGCGTTTGAGGACGAGGCCCGTTCAGGGCCGATTCGGGGGTCTGGGGGCGGCAGCCCCCAGGTACGGGACGGGTAGGGGCGGCGGGGGCGAGTCAAAGGCGCCCGAGGAGCCGGAGGCGCTCGCGTAAAATCGGGGGCACTGTGTCTGAGTCCATCCCCACCCCAGCGCCCGCCCCCACCCCCGGTCATCAGCCCGGGGTGTCCGTTCGGCATACCCGGGGGAAGGGGGAGCCGCGGTTTCCGGACGGGCCGAAGCCCGATCCGGCGGGGTCGCACTTCGAGCGGCGGATCCGGAGCTTCCAGCCCCGCCGCAGCCGCGTGACCGCCGGACAGGCGGACGCGCTGCAGCGGCTGTGGCCCAAGTGGGGCCTGGACATCGACGGGCACGGCGTCATCGACCTCGCCGAGCTGTTCGGCAACGACCGGCCCGTCGTCCTGGAGATCGGGTTCGGGATGGGTGAGGCCACCGCGCAGATGGCCGCCGCCGATCCCGGCACCAATGTGCTCGCTGTCGACGTGCACACCCCCGGGCAGGGGAATCTGCTCAACCTCGCCGATCACCTGGGGCTCGACAACGTCCGTGTCGCCAACGGCGACGCCATCATCCTGCTCCGCGAGATGCTCGCCCCGGAGTCCCTCGACGGCCTGCGCGTCTACTTCCCGGACCCCTGGCCCAAGAAGCGGCACCACAAGCGGCGGCTCATCCAGCCGGAGTTCCTCGACCTCGTCGCGCCGAAGCTCAGGCCCGGCGCGATCCTGCACTGCGCCACCGACTGGGAGCCGTACGCCGAGCAGATGCTTGAGGTCCTGACCGCGCACCCGGACTTCGAGAACACCCAGGCCGACGGCGGTTTTGCGCCGCGTCCGGAGTTCCGGCCGCTGACCCGTTTCGAGGGCCAGGGACTGGACAAGGGTCATGTCGTGAACGACCTGCTCTTCCGTCGCGTACAGCAGCCTGTGCGGCAGGACGCGCCGCACCGAGACGAACCCCCCACCGGCGCCTGAGCCCACCGCTGTCCTCTGCGGGCTGCGCCCCTGCCTCGTTAGGGTCGATGCCGTGGCCACCGTTCCCCCGTATCCGACGCACCCCACCGACCCCACCGGCGGCGCGCTGCGGCACGCGCACTGGTGGCAGAGAAGCTGGGTGCGCTACGGCGCGCTGATCACGCTGCTCACGCTCTCCGGCCTCGTCATCCTCGCCCTGGTCCGGGAACAGACCGGCACCGAGGGCTTCCTGGTCGGCCTCGGCCTCGCCGTCCTGCCCGTCCCCCTGCTGATAGCCGCCTTCCGCTGGCTGGACCGGGTGGAACCGGGCCCCTGGCGGAATCTGCTGTTCGCCTTCGCCTGGGGCGCCTGCGCGGCCGCGCTGATAGCCATCGTCGCCAACAGTTTCGCGACCCAGTGGATAGCCACCGCCACCGCCGACCCGTCCAGCGCGGACACCCTCGGCTCGACCGTGATCGCACCGGTCGTGGAGGAGTCCGCGAAAGCCGCGGCACTGCTGCTCGTCTTCCTCTTCCGGCGAAGAGAGTTCACCGGCCTCGTCGACGGGGTGGTGATAGCCGGGGTCACCGCGACCGGCTTCGCGTTCACCGAGAACATCCTCTACCTCGGCACCGCCTTCGGCACCGACCAGCTCACCGGCGAGAGCGGCATCGCCTCCGTCACGGCCGCCACCTTCTTCGTGCGTATCGTCATGTCCCCCTTCGCGCACCCCCTGTTCACCGTGCTGACCGGCATCGGCTTCGGCATCGCCGCGCTCTCCGGCGAACGGCAGCGCTGGCGGCGCGTCCTGCTGCCGCTGTCGGGGCTGCTGCTCGCGATGGGCATGCACGCGATGTGGAACGGCTCCACGACCTTCGGCCCGTACGGCTTCTTCGCGGTCTACGCCGCGATCATGGTGCCCGCCTTCGGTCTGCTGACCTGGCTGGTGATCTGGACCCGCCAGCGCGAGCTGCGCACGGTGCGCGAGGAACTGCCCGCCTATGTGGTCGCCGGCTGGCTCACCCCCGGCGAGCCCTTCGCGCTCGGCTCGATGCGCGCGCGGCGCCTGGCCCGGCAGTACGCCCGGCAGCGCGCCGGACGGCAGGCGGCACGGGAGGTGGCCCGGTACGAGGCCTACGCGACGTCCCTCGCGTTCCTCAGGCACCGGGGCCGGCGCGGCCGCGCGGGCGCCGACTTCGTCGTACGGGAGGCGGAGCTGCTGCGGGAGCTGTGGCGGCGCCGGGAGACCGCCCGGCCGGCCCTCGACCACGCGGCGCGCGCGACGGCACCACCCGTCCCGGTGGTGGCGGCACCCTGGCCGATGTACGGGGTCTACGGGCACCCGGCCCAGCCGACCTACCAGCCCTATCCGGCGTACCCGGCGTACCCGGCGTACCCGGCGTACCCGGCGTACCCGGCGTACAACCCGTACCGCGGTTAGCCCGTGGCGAATGCCGAAACCGGCAGCCCTGACGTCGGGGGGTTGTCGTCAGGACCGCCGGGGTTCCGAGCGGGCTGGATCAGATGGTGAGGCCCTTGCTGCGCAGCCAGGACAGCGGGTCGATGCCGCCGGAGTCGCCGGTGTGGACCTCCATGTGGAGGTGGGCGCCGGTCACGTTGCCGGTCGCGCCGACCCGGCCGATGATGTCGCCGGTGTTGACCTTCTGTCCGACGCTGACGCTGATCGAGGACTGGTGGGCGTACCAGATCTCGGTGCCGTCATCGAGGGTGAGCACGGTCTTGTAGCCGTACGAGCCCTCGTAGCCCGCCGAGGTGATCGTGCCGCTGTGCACGGCCTTGAGCAGCGTGCCCGTGGGGGCGGCGAAGTCCAGGCCCGTGTGGTAGCCGGAGGACCACATCGAACCGGCCTGGCCGAAGGTCGAGGTGAGGGTGTAGGAGGACAGCGGGAGCGTGTACTCCTTGGCCAGCTTGGCCAGCCGCTCCTCCTCGGCCTTCTTGGCGGCCTCCGCCTCGGCCTTCTCCTTGGCGGCCTTGGCCTTGGCCTCGGCCTCCTTCTCGGCCTTGGCGGCGGCTTCCGCGGCGGCCTTCTCGGCGGCAGCGGCGGCGGCCTGGGCGGCCTTGGTGTCGACCTGGTCCTGCTGCTGCTCGGCCTGGGCGATGATCCGGTTGCGCAGCGCCTCGCCCGCGCCCTCGGTGCCCTGGGCGGTGTCCGCGGCGGTCATGCCGAGGGTGCTGAGCGCGTTCGGGGAGCCCTCGGGCTCCGCGTCGGCGGAGTCGTCGGAGATCAGCGGCAGGTCGGGCATGGTGATCGCGACCGGCGGCTTGCCTGACTGCGCGCTGGCCATGCCGCCGGCGCCGACGGCGGCTATGACGCCGACGCCGAGAACCGTGGAGCTGCGGGCGAGTCCACCGCCGCGCTGCTTGGAGACGCGGTGCCGGCCGCGAACCGGGCGAATGGACTCCGCGGTGGGGTTCCACTCCTCCCAGGGGCCCTCGTCGGTGCGGTGACTGCCGTAGGCGAAGGCATCGTCACTCCGCTGGCTCGGCACGAACGGGGCCGTGGTGGCAGGCCGGTTTGACGCCACGTGGGCGTGCTCCTTTCCTTCCTTCTCGCCTACCGGGTTAGCTGACGGGTTCGGAGCAGGAAGGTCTCCTACGCGCGTATATCCGCCCGGATTTGCCCGGTGGATTACGCCCGATTCACCCCAAGTGGTGGTTCCCCGGTTCCCTTGCGGGATTCGGCGCGTGCGCACGGAGCCGACTCTTGTGACGGCTGGGACGACCGCGCTGCGTTATCGAACGTTAATAGACCCGGGGTGTGGATTCCAAGCTGTTCCGCTTGATCATTAAGGAATCCGGCGGGGACTTTCGGGTCACCAGCGGTCCAAATCGGGCGAGTTGACCAGGACTCAGTCGGCGCGCCGCCACTGACGGTGTGTCAGTTGTTATGCGGAGGGCTTCCGTCCGATCACGCGTGGTGACAACGGCGGAGGGACGGGGCGCCAACGGCGGACGGAGGCGCAGACGCACCGAGGGCCGGAACCCTTTCGGATTCCGGCCCTCGGCCTTCAGTAGCGGGGACAGGATTTGAACCTGCGACCTCTGGGTTATGAGCCCAGCGAGCTACCGAGCTGCTCCACCCCGCGTCGGTGAAACCAGTGTACGTCATCCAGGGGATGCGAAGCACACGCATTGATTCAGGGGGCCGCGCGCACTGCGCACCGCTGCCTCATCCGCCGTGGGTGAGGGTCTCCCAGGCCACGAACAGGTCGTTCGTACCGGCGGGGCGGGACCTCTCGGCGAGCTTCCGCGTAGCGGGGCCGCCGATGCCGCGGTGGACCGCGATCTCCAGGACGGGGCCCAGCTTCCCCTCGACCTTGCCGCCGCACAGCCAGGCCGGGGCGCGCTCGCCGTTCTGGAGCCGGGCGTGCAGGTCCAGGGCGGCGGCGAGCCGGTCCTCGGTCTCGCTGTAGAGGTCGACGCCCTGGTGGCGGGCGGTCTCGGCGATGTGGGCGGTGGCGGCGACGGCATGGCCGACGTGCTCGACGTCCCGGCAGGTCTCCTGGGTGACGCCGCTTCGGTACGTCGTCTGCCGGTGCCAGTACGACGTGAGCCGCTGCGGGGTGTTGATACCGGAGCCGGCCGGGGTGAGCGGGAGGCGGCCGTCCTTGTCGAGGTAGAAGTAGGCGGGCACACGGTCGCGGAAGCGGGCCAGGGCCTTGTCGAAGGTGTCGTGGTCGTCGAGGAAGACGGCGATGGCGATGGCGGCGTCGATGGTGACGAGGTCCCGGTCGCCGTTGACGTCCGGGTCCTTCCTGGTGACCTCGGGGAGGTGGGCGGTGCGCAGCATGGACGCGAAGCGCCGTACGCGGTCGGCGGGCCAGCCCGCGCCCTCGCTGTACCGGACGATCTCGGCGGCCCGCGCCCAGGTGGACCCGGTCCAGCCGGCCTGGAGGGCGGCGTTCTCCCCGCTGTGCCGCTTCAGCTCCGCCGACCAGGCGTCCATGATCTCCCTGGCCTTCTCGGCGTGCTGCTTCTTCCCGGTGACGGTGTACAGCAGGGCCTGTGTGTAGGCGGCGAGGGCGTCCTCCCGCTCCTGCGCACACCCCTGCTCCGCCTTGCCGCCCGCGGGACAGTGCACGTCCTCGTACGGCTCGGCCCGGTACTTGTACGCCCCGTACTCGCTGTCCCGCATGTCGAGGTACGCCGTCAGCCACGGTTCCTTCCCCGCGGTGACGTTCTCCCGCATGTCCTCCAGCTGCCCGGCGTCGACCAGCACCCCGGGGTGGGTGAACTCGGCGTCCGCCGGCAGTGCCCGCGCCAGCGTCCGGCTCCCGCTCCCGGCGCCGCCGCAGCCACTGAGCAGCAGACCGACGACCACCAACACGACAGCACGCCCACGTACAGACCTCATGCAGGCAGCGTGTCCCGGCGGGGCGGGGGGCCGCAGGGTTTGTTGGGCCGATCGGAGCTGGGGACGGGTTACTTCAGCAGGTGCCGGTTCGGGGCCTTCGCCCGGTCCTCGTACTCCGGGAGTTCGACCACGACCGCTCCCGCCGAGGTGAGCACGCCCGTTCCGTCCGCCTCGGTCACGAAGGTGTTGGGCTCCCGCCAGGCCGTCACCACCCGGCGGACTCCCGACCCGAGGATCAGGCGGGCGCAGGGGGTGGGGCGGGAGGAGCGGTGGGCGCAGGGTTCGAGGCTGCTGTAGATCGTGGCGGTGGGCAGGCGGGGGTCGTCGGGGGCGAGCTTGGCCAGGGCCGCCTCCTCGGCGTGGACCACGGGGTCGTCCGCCTCGCGGGAGTGGCCGCGGGCGAGTTCGGTGCCGTCGGCGGCGACCACCACCGCTCCCACGCTGAAGGCCGTCTCGGAGGGCGGGCACAGTTCGGCCAACTCGCAGGCCAGGCGCAGCCAGTGGCGGTCGGCGGCGTTCGGGGCGGCGCCGGTGCCGGGGGCCGTGGGCTCGTAGCGCATGAGGACGACGTCCTCGATTCGGCGGGTCTCCACCAGGCGCAGCCGGCCGGGCTGGTAGCCGCCGGGGCCGAAGAGGCGGGGCGCGGCCGGGTCGCCGACGAAGAGGGGGGCGAGGACGAGCTGGAGTTCGTCGGCGAGGCCCTGCTGGAGGAGCTGGGTGTGGATGGTGCCGCCACCCTCGACCATCAGGCGCTCCACGCCCCGGTCGCGCAGGTCGGCCAGCAGCCGGAGCCAGTCCAGGTCGTCCCCGAGGGCGACGATGTCGGCCGCGAGGCCCACGGCCCGGGCCCGCTCCGCGCCCTTGTCGGTCGTATAGACGACCTTGTCGCCGCCGGTGTGCCAGAACTTGGCCGCCGGATCCAGGTCGCCGCTGCCGCTGACGGTGACCTTCAGCGGGTACTCCGGCTTGCCCGCCGCCGTGCGGGCCGCGCGCCGCTCGGCGGAGTTCACCAGCAGGCGCGGGTTGTCGGCGCGGATGGTCCCGGCGCCGACGAGGATGGCGTCGACGCCGGCCCGTACCTCGTCGACCCGGTCGAAGTCGGCGGGGCTGGACAGCAGCAGCCGCTCGGGGCCGGTGTCGTCCAGGTAGCCGTCGAGGGAGACGGCGGCCGAGAGCAGGACGTAGGGCAAGGGCATCGGTGCTCCATCGGTACCGGCGGCTTGGTTCAAGTTTTAAGCAAAACTACACTGGGGGCATGACGACCCGCTGGCTCACCCCCGACGAGCAGCGCGCCTGGCGCGCGTACATCGGTGCCGCCCACCTCCTGGAGGACGTGCTGGACCGGCAGCTCCAGCATGACGCCGGCATGCCGCACCTGTACTACTCCATCCTCGCCAATCTCTCCGAGGCCCCGGACCACCGGCTGCGGATGACGGACCTCGCGGAGCTGGTGAAGATCACCCGCAGCAGGCTGACGTACGCCGTGACCCGGCTGGAGAAGGACGGGCTGGTGGCGCGTGAGGACTGCCCGTCGGACAAGCGCGGCAGCATCGCGGCGCTGACGGACGAGGGGATGGCTGTACTGGAGCGGACGGCACCCGGGCATGTCGAAACCGTCCGGGCCGCCCTCTTCGACCACCTCAGCCCCGAGCAGGTGGGCCAGTTGGAGGAGATCTTCGGCACGGTGACACGGGCGCTGCAGGGCGGGGCGGCGACGGACATGCCCTGGCTGCGTCGGGCGTGACGCACGTCACTCACCAGTTGCTTCAAAGTTAAAGCATGAGCTAGGGTCACCGTCCAAGGATCTGCTTCAAATCTGAAGCAGCAGCCAGGATGACCGGAGACCCGTATGTCCGAGCAGCCCGCCGCCACCCAGCGCTCCCGCGTCCGTGTACCGCTGCGCTTCCATGACGGCTACAGCGTCGACGCCGCCCTCGTCACCTTCCACGGTCTCGCCGACGGCCAGGAGCACGTGGCCGTCGTCCTCGGCGAGCCCGGCCCCGTCCCGCTCGTCCGGCTCCACTCCGAGTGCCTGACCGGCGATGTCTTCGGCTCGGCCCGCTGCGACTGCGGACCGCAGCTGCGCGAGGCCGTCGAGCGGATCGCCGAGCGCGGCGGAGTGCTCCTCTACCTGCGCCAGGAGGGCCGCGGCATCGGCCTCTACAACAAGCTCGACGCCTACGCCCTCCAGGACGACGGCCTCGACACCTACGCCGCGAACGCCGCCCTCGGCCTGCCCGAGGACGCCCGCGACTACACCGCCGCCGCCCAGATGCTCAAGTCCCTCGGCGTCGACACCCTCGACCTGCTCTCCAACAACCCCGACAAGGCAGCCCAGTTGCGGGACCTCGGCATCTCGGTCCGGGACCGCGTCCCCACCGGCGTCTTCACCACCGCCCACAACGTCCGCTACCTGCGCGCCAAGGTCCTCCAGACCCAACACACGCTTCCCCTGGCGGAGTTGGCCTAGCAGACAGGGACAGTAAGGACCCCCGGAAGTCTCAACTCCACTCTGGCGCACGGCCGTTCGACTCCGTACAGTGCAGCGACCGGCTGTTACTCGGGGGTTCCCATGGGGCGCACAGGACGGTTAGGGCGGGCGGGGCTGAGCAGCGCTCTGCTGGGCGCCGGCCTGGTGCTGCTGGGCAGCCCCTGGATGCGGGAACCGCTGTACGAGTACGAGCCGGACACGCCCCTGGCGTTCGTGATCCACCGCTCCCTGTACCTGCCGACCTGGGATCTGTCACCGAGTTCGCAGGGGCTGGCCGAGCCGCTCTACCTCGCGGGCAACACCGCCCTGCTCGTCCTGCTCGCCGGTGTCGTCCTCGCGCCCCGGCCGCTGATCCGGACCACCGCGCAGCCCGGGGTGCGCTGGCTGGCCGCGCTCGGCTCGGGCGTCCTGCTCTCCCTGATCGCGGCCGTGACGTCCTGGGCCGTGGTCAAGACCGACGGCGACTCCTCCCTGCGCTTCTTCGCCTCCCCGACGAACCTGGTGATCGTCAACTTCGTCGTGGACGGGCTCATCTTCGGCGTCCTGCTCGGCCTGGCCCTGGGTCTGCTCACCGTGCCCGGCGGCGCCGGTGCCCGCACGGCCCTGTCCCGTGTCCGTATCCGCGAACGGAGCAGCACCATGGCGCCCTCCGCCTTCGAGGCCCCCGGCGGTGCCGTCGGCGACACCGCCCCCGGGGACACCACCCGCCACCTGTGCGCGGCCGCCTACACCGACCCCGAGTTCACCCGCCGCGTCGTCGAGGACGTCCTGCGCGACGAACTGGGCGCCGTAGCCCCCTCCCCCGGCGTCGACCTGGTCCCCGTGGTCCGGCACAGCCTGGCCGCCCGCCGCCTGCACCGCGCCCGCGACCGGCAGCTCGCCCTGATCTACCTGCTGATAGCCGCCTTCGGCCCCCTGTGGCTGCTCTACGGCAGCTTCGCCCTCAGGTCGCTGGCCGGCGCCTCCCGTCCCCCGCGGCAGACGGCGCGCGGACGGGAGCCGGTGGACACGGGGGCGGCCCTGCGCCGGCTCGTCGGCACCGGCGCCGGGGTGCTGCTCGCCGGGATCCTCTTCGCCCTGTTCCTCTCCGCGCTGCCGCTTTCGGGGGTGTGGAGCTGGCTGGCGGGCTCCTACGCCGGAGGCGTTCCCGCCCTGCTGGCCGTGCTCGGCGGCGGGGGCTGGGCGTACTGGATCATGGCGCGGGCGGAGCTGGACACCGACCGGCGGCTGCGGGACTCGCTGCGACGCGAGAACTTCGTCCCCGACGGCGGCCCCGAGGTCACCGAGGCATGGTCGGCGGCCGGGGTACGGGCCGTGGCCGAGGCACAGTCCGGCAACGTCACCGTCTACAGCGGCTTCTCCCCCTTCGTCGGACAGGGCGTACAGCAGTCCCAGTGGGCGCTGTCCCTGCCTCTGCTGCCCGCGCGGCCCGGGGCCCCGCTCACCGATTTCGACACCTGGGAGGTGGTGGAACGGCTGCGCGCCCGGCTGCGGGACGCCGCCGCACGCCCGCCCGCCGACGGCGGACCCAGCCTCGCCGCCCTTGAGGTCGAGGACCGCGTGTTCGTGAGCGGCACGCGGCTCGCCGGGGACCGGCTGCTGCTGCCCGCCCCGGTCGGGGCCCCCGTCACCCGGCTCTCCGACGACGCCGTACGCGCGATCGCCCTCGACCCGCAGGGCACCCCGCGGCACTGCCTGGCCGCGCATCTGCCGCTGTGGGGCGGCGCGGTGGTGCCCAGTCAGCTGCTGCACATCGCGGTCGTGGGCAGGACCCTGCACCTGCACTGCGACCGCCACGTCCTCACCCCGCTCCGGCCCGACCTGCGCCGCGTGGACACGCTGCCCTCCGCGCCCACTCCCGCGCACCGGGCGGGCGTGCTGCTGACCGCGCTGCGGGGCAGTGGCGCGGCCCTGTTCGGCGCCCCGTGGGCCGTACTGCGCGACGCCTTCCGGGAGTGGGGTGCGCCGCGCAGACAGCGCCGGGAACGGGCGGCGGCACGGACCGACCCCGCCTTCGACCGGGGGGCGCGCATGAGCATCCGGGAGTACGCGATGAGCGCGGAGTACCTGGACCACTTCCAGCGCGTGGACGCCGAGCGGGCGTTCGCGGCGCTGGACCGGCACGCGCTGGCCGCCGTACGGGACTTCCTGGACGAGCACGGGGTGGACACCACCGACTTCCGCACCCAGACCCAGACGATCCTCAACCACGGTGTGCTGCAGACGGGCGGGGTGAGTGTCGTGGCCAACCAGGCGGTGGGCCAGGGCGCGCAGGCGACGACCGGTACGGCCTCGGCGACCGCGCCCGCACCGCAGTAGCCCCCCAACCGGGGGAGTCCCGCACCGCACGAGGAGGAAGATCCGGATGTCCCAGCAGCCCCCCGAGGGGACGAACTACGGCGTGCAGCAGTTCGGCGGTCAGAGCCAGGTCGCCAACCAGGCCGTGGGGCCCGGCGCACGGGCCACGGCCGGCGCGATCTCCTTCCAGTCCCTCACCGCCGACCAGCGCACGGTGATCGACGACCGACTGGCCCTGGTGGAACGCCTCCTGGACGAACACCGGGCGGCCCTCCCCGACCAGGACACCCCCCGCGCCGAACTGCGCCGGCTGCGCGAGGAACTGACGGAACCCGAGCCGGAACCGGGCGTGGTCCGGCGCGCGCTGGACCGCCTCGCGGCCTTCGCCGAGCCGGTGACCGCGCTGTCGGCGGCGGTGGCGGCGCTGGCGCAGGCACTGCCCGCTCTGTGACGAACGGGACGAACGGGACGGTTCCTGTCACAGGACGGCCACAGCGAGCTCAAAGACGCGGGTGATGACGGATGATGCCCTCTCATCATTGTTGATCTCTGGGGGACATCTTGAAGACCCGTACCGCCGTCGTCGCCGCCCTGCTCGCCGTCGGAACCCTGGGCCTCACCGCGTGCGGCAGCGACGACAAGGCCGACCCGGCCGCCTGCAAGGCCGCGGTGGCCGAGCAGGTCAGCGAGGCCGTGAAGAGCGGCAAGGAAATGGGCGAGGACCGGCCCAGCGCCTGTGACGGGCTCAGCGAGAAGGAGCTGGACAAGATCGCCCGCGAGGTCGCCAGCAAGGAGATCGAGGACTCCCTCGGCGACCTCCAGGAGAGCCTGGACGAGCTGGAGCAGTCGGCGCCCTGACGCGGACTCAACTGACGGGGATCGGCCACTCCGGTCCCCCGTCGTGCCCCGGCTTCAGGAAACGGAGCCGGGGGGCGGGGTCGTCGTCGCGCACGGTGACAGCGACCAGGGCGCTCTGGTCGGGAAGCCAGACGAGCCCGCGGTCCAGCAGCCGCTCGTGGGAGGGCAGCCCCGCGGCCCACTTCGGCTCGCTGCCGTTCAGCGGATAGACGCTGACCTCCTTCCCCTTGTGCCCGCCGCTGCCTACGCCGACGGCGACGAGCGTCCCGTCCGGGGACGGGGCCACGGCTACGGGGCTGTGCCGGGTGTACCAGGCGCCGTTGTCCCCGAGCGCGGGGGTGGTGAACCCCAGGACCCGGTCCTCCGAACCGGCCGCGGTAAGCAGTCGCGTGCCGTCCGGGGTGAGCGCGAGGTCATTGAGGTTGCTGCCGCCGCGGCGCTCGTCCTTGGCGAGGGTCAGCGTCTTGTCCGTTCCTACGGTGTAGGCGAGGAGCCGGGCCGGGCTGAGATGCGGCTGACTCGCCACGAGTACGGTGCCGGTCGCGGTGAGGGCGGGGGCCCGCTCGAAACGGACCGCGCTGCCGTGCTGGTCGAGCTCCAGCTCGGGTTTCCCGGCGGCGGTGTCGAGGCGGGCGATCCCGCCTTCCCAGGCCTCGCATCCGTAGCCGATCCAGAGGAGGGTGCCGGTGCGGGCGAGGTGGGTCGGACAGACGTGTTCCTTGCCCCCGGCGACGGCGTAACGGGCGGTCTCCTTGTGTGTCGCGGTGTCGATGGCGGAGACGGCGTCTGCGGCGGAGAGAGCGACGAAGAGGGTACGGCCGTCCTCGCTGAGCACCATGCCGTGAGCACCGGGCTGGTTCTCGATCAGACGGTGCCGGTTGCCGGCCCGCTCCCGGTGCGACAGCTCGGCAACGGCGATGCCCTGTCCTCCGGAACCTCCACTGACGAACACCTGCCGGTGCGCGGCGTCGACGACTGCGGCGCCGTATCCGGGGAGGGGGAGGCCGTCGTGGCCTTTTCCTACGGCGACTCCCGCGAGCCCGCCCACGAACAGGGCGGCACAACTGAACACGCTGACAAAGGCAGCGACACGTCTCCTGGCCATACTTGAACGAGAGCACAGGTCGGCGTGTGGGGCGGCTTGGGTTACTCCGGGGAGAGTTGGGGGTCACCTGATTGGGGCCTTGGGCTCGCACGCCGTGCTCAGAAACCCGGCATTGTCGCCACATTGCTGATCATGTCGGTCGGGCTCGCCGGCAGCTACTCCGTGCCGAGGAGGCGCAGACCGTGGTGGACTTGGAAGTCCTCGTAGTCCTTGAGGTTGAGCGTGGCCAGCGGCAGGTCGTAGGTGAGAGCACAAGCCGCGATCCACATGTCGTTGATCGGCCGTGGGCGTCCGCGCTGGATGCCCGCGGCTGACAAGCGGCCCCAGGTCGCGGCGACGGCTTCGTCGCCGGGCAGGATCGGGATGCCGGAGAGCCAATCCGCGAGTTCCTGGCGGCTGCGGGTGCCCCAGTGGCGGATCTCGGTCCACTTGGTCAGTTCGCCGAAGGTCACGAAGGTGATCAGCGGCTTGCGACCGATCAGCCTGGTGGCGAGCGGGCCGGTGAGCTTGCGCTTGTGGGACAGCGAGGCGACGTCAGTGTCCAGGATGACGGGTTGCACGGGGACGGCTCAGGCGACGTCGCGGTGACGCTCGGCGTACGTGAAGGCCAGGAACTCCTCCAGCTCCTGATCCGACTCGAAGGTGTCGGCGGCGAGGTCGTCCAGGGACCGGATCGGCTGGGTGTTCTTCGCGGCCAGCAACTCCTCGACCGAAACGCGGGGCCGAAGCGGTGGGTAGCCGAAGTACTCCCCGTCAGGTGTGCTCATCGGGACCTCCACGGGCCGGGATGTGACTACCAAGGCCAGCATACGGGGGCCGATCCGTGCTGACAGGGGGCTTCACCCCACGGAACCGATCTCCGAACGCGCGTGCGCCGATCCTCGCCGCCATTGTCGGGATCTTGGGCCCGTTGGCCTGCCCGGGGGGCGGGGTCCCGCCGCAGCCGTCGTCGCTGACGTTGCCGCTGCATCGAACCGCCAAGGAGCGCCACCGAATCACGCTTCCGTGGGGCTCCTCGCATGCAGTTGCAGCTCGGGGCGATATCGGTCAGGAGGCTACCAAGAATCGTCCTCGCTGACGGGCCGCAATACAGCTCTCAAACTGTCGATCGCGGCCTGAGCCTCTTCCCTTTCGCCAGCGTCGACCCAGCTCCTCCAGAACCAGCCATCTGCGGGCAATGTCAATTCCAGCGCCTGAATCGCAGACGAGGCCAGGGGAGGCGTAATGGGCTTCGCCAACCATTCCGTGATGCTCGGATATTCTTCGTTCCAAGCCAAGGAACGCCCGGCTGGAACATTGGCCGCGACCACAGCGGCAGCAGCCATTACTTCCTCAGGCAGCACAGAGGAGGTTGAACTTCCGCTCGCCTCAATGGCAGCACGGAACGTACGCTCAACGACTTCCAGACGCTGCGGTGCGAGCTGTTTTTCGAGCTCATCGAGGAAGTCTTCTGCGGTGTCGCTGTCGAACGGGCCCGAGCCCCAGGTTCCCATCACAAACTCCAGTAGAGACTTAGGGCAGGTATCCGCCGATTGGAAGTTCGATCTCTGGATTTCTCCGGTTCAAGAGCCTTACACCCTGCGATGTCAATCCATCCATGACTGTCTGCTCAACTCTGCGTGCACCTACAGCTCCAATCCCGGAGGGGAGAGGAATCCAAGTGACGTTCACGACATCGTCGGCACTATATCCGGCTTTCCTCACCGCATGCTTCGACCTCATGGACTTGTTCACCCGAGTCCGCATGCTGTCAACGCTACTGCCAACATACTTGGTTCCATCATTTAGGTGAATGGTGTAGACGCCAGCCTCATTCGGGACATCGAACTTCGTTCCAGGGTTCGGACAATTTGCATTGTGAACGAGTACTGGTGTCTCGCCCGCCAGTACAAAATACGTCCGCAGATCCGCGACGCTCAGATTGTGCACCCTCGTCTTCCGGGTGCTCTTCTCGACCGTCTCGGCCTGCACGTACGTGCCCGCCGATGTGCGTAGCCACTGGCCGGGCTTCAGGTCTGCTGCCTTTGTCCACTTGCCCGTGTTGCGGACCCAGAACGGGTGGTTCTCCGTGGCCGTGAGGGAGGACTTGCGGGTGTCCTTGTTCGTGACCGTGACCCGGACCAGCTTCTTCTCGCCCTTGGAGGTGATCGGGCGGGTGACTTCACGCGGCCGTGGTTCGGAGTCGTCCGGGTTCGCCGCCAGGACCCGGTCGCCCTTGTGGATCTTCTCGATCGGCTTGGTCGTTCCGTCCGCCATCAGGACCCGTGTGCCCGGCACGAAGCTGGAGGGACTGGGGCAGCCCTTGGGCTGGGGGGCCGGTTCGGGGGTCTTCTCCTTCGTCGGCGGCGTGTCCGGCACCGCCGACTCCGTCCGTTCCGCCTTGTTCAGCGCAGCGCCCCCGTCGAGCGCCTCGTCCACCTGCTTGCCTGCCTTGCGGGCGATGCGCGCCGCGCCGATCGCGTTGCCCGCGACCGGGATCGCCGAGGCCAGCGACAGCCCCGCCTCGACGTAGTTGCCCTCCGCCAGGTACAGCAGCCCGTTCGCGACGTCCGCGATCTCGCCGACGCCCGGGATCATGCCCGCCACGTCCAGCACGGAGTGCGCCAGCTCGCTCCACGACATCCCGAACAGGTGGCCGTCCAGCTCCACGTTGCTGATCGGGTTGCCGCCCGCGAAGCCGTAGCGGTTCTGGGTCCAGGGGTCCGTCGCCAGGTCGAGGTCGGCCAGGGCACCGTTGTACATGTCGCGGGACAGGAACTGGTTCAGTCCCGGGTTGTAGTCCCGGAAGCCCATGTCGTACGTGCCCGAACCGCCGTCCCAGCGCCGTGAGTTGAAGCGGTAGAAGTTGAACGGCTCCGACGTCGGGTCCACCACCGACGGCTTGTCCACGCCCGTGAAGGCCGCCTTGTCCGCCTGCCCGTACGCCGTGTAGCCGTACGTCGCCTTCGTGTTGCCCTTGTCGTCCGTGATGTGCTCGACGTCGTTGTGCGGGCCGTACCCGAAGAACACCGTCTCGGGGTCCTTCGTGCCCTCCGTGTCGAAGGTGACCTGGGACAGGCGCTCCCCCGCCGGGCCGTACTGGTACGTCCGGCTCAGCTTGCCGTCCTTCTCCTCGGAGAGGAGCTGCCCGCCCAGGCCCAGGTAGTGGAAATCGGTCGCACGGCGCTCACCGCCGCCCGACACACTCGTACTGGTCCGGCGGTCGAACGCGTCGTACTCGTGCTCCGCCACCACCTGCGCCCGCCCGCTCCCCGAGCGCGTCTCGATCAGGCGGTCGAAGCCGTCGTAGACGTTCTGCTGCGCGGGCTTGCCCCCGGCCGTCACCTGGGACAGGCGGCCGTAGACGTCGTACAGGTACGACGATTTCGCGCCCGCGGACGTCGACGACAGCAACCGGTCCCGGTCGTAGTCGAACGTCGTCTCCGTCTCGCCGATCCGCTGCTGGACGACGTTGTTGTTCGGGTCGTACCGGTACGTCTCCGTGCGGTCTGGGCCCTCGCCCGTCTTCTTGACCTCAATGCTCCGGTTACGGGCGTCGTAGCGGTACGTCGCCACCGTGTCGAGCGTGTCCCCGTGGTCGTCGGCGTCCATCTTCACCGAGGCGTCCCGGGTGCGGTTGCCGTCGGGGTCGTAGTCGATCTCGTGGCGGGAGACCAGCTCCCCGCCGCCCTCCTTCTTCTCCTCCTGCACACTCAGTGCGCCGTCGAGGTAGTGCCAGTGGTCGACGGTGTTGCCGTTGTCCTTGGTCTGGCGCTTGAGCCGGCCCGTCGGCCACCAGGTGAAGGTGGTCTTCTTCGCCTCCCCGTCCGTCGACGGGCCCTCGGTCAGCGCCTCCTCGACCAGCCCGAGCGTGTTGTAGGTGTACCGGGAGCTCTCCGGGTCCCGGCCCGCCGCCGTGACCCGGTGCTCCAGCAGGTTGCCGTCGGGGTCGTAGGCGAAGGTCGCCCTGCGCGGGGGACCGCCCCCGCCGTCCCGTTCCTCCACCGCCGACGGGCGGCCCAGCGGGTCGTTGCCGACCTCCCAGGTACGGGAAGGCGAGGACGGCGCGCCCTCCGTGATACGCGTGACCAGGCCGTCGGGGTCGTAGGCGTAGTGGTACTCGCGGGCGTCCTCGCGACCTTCGCGCGTCTCCTCCACCTTCACGAGTTCCACCGCGTCGGCCAGCACCAGCTTCCCCGGCGCGTCCTCCGCCCCCGAGACCGCGACCCCGTACTCCTTCCCGGCCTCGAAGCGGAACCGCCCCAGCTCCCGCCACTCCCCGGACCCCTCGCCCTGGTCCACCGGCACGACGGCCCGCCCGCCCTCGTGCGGCACCGCGAACTCCGCGCGCCCGCCCTTCTCGTGCCGCGGCCAGCGCGCCAGCACCCGGTAGGTGCCGTCGCTCGGCGCGGCCAGCTTCCAGGTGAAGGAAGCGGAGCGGTCCTCGGCGGGGTGGGTGCGGAAGTCGAGCCCGAAGCCGTCCGAGCCGGACGGCTCCTCGGCCCACCGTCCGGCCGCCTCCGTGCGCCCGGCGTCGGAGTTGTCGAGCAGGACCGTCTCCCGCCCGGCAGGCGTGCCGGTGTCACGGTGCTCGGCGAGGCTGCCGTCCGGGTGGTACCGCCAGCTCATGGTCCGCCGGGTGCCGCCGCCGTCCCCGGTCAGCGTGCGGGAGAGCTGGTTGCCGACCTTGTCGTAGGCGTAGTCGGTGCGGATCTGCCAAGGGTCGGTGCTGCGCCGGAGCAGGCCGTCGTCGAAGTAGGTGTAGCGGGTGACGCTCGGGCGGCCGGACGTGCCGGAGGGCGGGTTGTGCACCTCCATGAGGTCGCCGACCTCGTCGTACACATGCCGGACGCGGTGCGGCTTCGGCAAGCCGGGGTCGTCCGGGTCGTAGGGCAGGACCTGCTCGGCGACCCGGTTCAGGGGGTCGTAGACGGTCTCCTGCGCCAGGGTCTTCTTGTTCTCGGCGACCGAGCGCGGCGTGAAGATCTTCGTGCGGTTGCCGGCCTCGTCGTACGCGTAGCGGGTGATCCGGTACTCGATCCGCTCCTCGGGCAGCTCGCACTTCCTGCCCGGCGGGCACGCGCACTCGAAGCGCCGCTCGTCGCCGAGCCTGTGCGGGGCGCGGATCTGGACCGGGGCCCCGGCCGCGTCGAGGGTGGTCTCGGTGGTGGCGCCGCACTGGTCGGTGACCGAGACGAGGTTGCCGTCGCGGTCGTAGCCGTTGCGGACGGTGTTGCCCTCGGCGTCGGTGACCGCCGTGATGCGGTGCGCGAGGTCGTAGGTGAAGCGCTGGTCGGGGACACGGGCCCGGCGGTCGTTGGAGCGCGGGCGGGTGACCGAGAGGACGTCGCCGGCGCGGTCGTAGACGTAGGTGGTGCGGCCCCTGAGGGGGTCGGTGGTCTCGATCAGGCGGTGGAGTTCGTCGTAGGCGAAGACGGTGCGGTGGCCGCGCGGGGTGGTCTCGGCGATGCGGTTGCCGACCTTGTCGTAGCTGTAGCGGGTGGTGCGCTCGGGGCCGCCGTCGTCGCTGTTGGGCGGGTCGACGACGGACACCGGGCGGTCGGCGGCGTTGTACGCGGCCCTGGTGACGGCGCCGTTGGGGTCGGTGGCGCGCACCACGTTGTCGTTGCCGTCGTAGGCGGGCGCGGGAACGCGGACCCAGCGGTCCTCGGGGTCCTCGGCGGCCAGGTCGCGCGGCAGCACCGCGCCGAGCGGGCGGCCGAGCAGGTCGTACTCGTAGCTGCTGGTGCGGCCCTTGGCGTCGGTGACCGCCGTGACCGCGCCGACCGCGTCGTACCGGAACCGCGTCGTGTGCCCCAACGCGTCGGTCACCCGCGCCGGTTGCCCGGTGGGCCCGTACTCCGCGAACCGGGTGCTGTGCCCACGCGGATCGGTGCTCTCCAGCAACCGCCCGCGCTTGTCGTAGACGCTGTACGAGGTGTACGGCGCCTTGCGCGGCCCCTGCGCCTTCGGCGCGGCATCGCCGCCGGTGTTGCCGCGGGGGTCGGTGACCGAGACGACGTTGCCGTGGCCGTCGACGCCGAAGGTCCAGCGGCGGCCCTCGGGGGAGACCTTCTCCACCAGATCGGCGACGTGGCCGCGCAGGAAAGTGCGGTAGGTCAGGCCGGTGGAGGCGCGGTCCTCGGGGTCCTTGGCGTTCTCCTCGGGGCCGGTGATCTCCAGCGGGTAACCGGTGCGCGGGTCGTAGCGCCAGGTCGTCACCGCACCGCTCGGCTCCTGCAGGCGGCGGACGTTGTTGTCGGCGTCCCAGGCAAGCCTCGTCCTCTCACCCTTGGCGTTGGTGGAGACGACGGCCCGGCCGAACGCGTCGAGCCGGAAGGCGGTGCGCTCGCCGCTCGCGTCGGTGACGGTGATCAGGCGTCCGTGCTCGCTCCGGTCGATGCGGGTGGTGCCGCCCATGCGGTCGGTGAGGGTGGTCACGCGGCCGTGCCCGGCGGTACGGGGCTCCTGGCGCCGCGGCTCGTAACCGAGCCCGGTCCGGCCGCCGTTGGGGTCGGTGATCGAGGTCAGCCTGCCGGAGTCGTCGTAGCGGAACCCCATGGACCGGGCCGCGGGCGACCCGGCCGCGTCGGTGACCCTGCCGAGCAGTCCGCCCTCGCCGTACGAGAACTCCACGCGCCGCCCGTGCACATCGGTGACCGAGGCCAGCCTGCCGCCCTCGCCGTACGCCAGGGTCAGGACCCGGCGTCCGGAGGCGTCGGTCACCCGGCGCAGCCGCGGCTCGGCCGCCAAGTCGTCCTGTTCGTAGTGGAATCGGAGGGTGTTGCCGTTGCCGTCGACGACGGCGGTAGGGCGGCCCTCGGCCGAGAAGTGGAACTGGGTGCGGTCGGGCCGGGTGAACACCCAGCGCCGGTCCGGGGGGCCGCTGCTGCGCTGGAGGTGGAAGTGGACGCCGGCCGGGTGGGCGTAGTCCCAGTCGCGGGGGTTGTCGCTGCCGTGCCGGTCGAGGCGGAAGGTGTGGCTCGTGCCGTCGCCGTCGATCATGCGCACCGAGTCCGGGAAGCCGATGCCGATGTTCTGGCCGGTCTCGAAGTGCAGGGGCGAGCCGAGCCGGGTGAGCGTGGACGCCGACAGCGACCAGCCGGGTCCGGCGACCGTGTCGGAGGCGTCCTGGGTGTTGTGGGTCAGGCGCAGGAAGGCGGCGGGGCCGAGGCTGGGGTGGGCGAAGAGGTTCCAGCTCGTCGCCGCGTTCCCGTTGGCCGCGTTGACGGCGACCGCGGCTCCGGCACCGGCTTCGGCGCGCGTGTACTGGTAGAACCGCTCCAGCCCCAGCCGGTCGGACCCGGCCCGCTCGACGACCACCCTCTCGCGCGCCTGCGGGACCGGCCCTGCGGGCGGCTCGGCCTCCGACAGCCAGCGGCGCGCGGCGCGGTCGTACAGGTCCCAGGTCAGGAAGAGGGAGCCGCGGGTGCGCGGCAGGTCCGGGGCGCGGACGACGGCGCGCAGCTCGGCGGACTCGCCGGGCGCCAAGTCCTCGGGCAGGGCGGTGAGACGGTCGACGGGCCGCTCGCCCTTGCCGTACGCGTACTCCGTCCCGTCGGCCCGGTACCAGCGCACGCCGAGGGCGATGTCCCGTGCGGGCCAGGCCTGTTGGGCGGTGTCGGTCACGGTGACCCGCACCCGGGTCCGGGCTCCGGGCACGAGGCGCCGAGGGGCGGCTGGTGCGAAGTACGTGACCCCGCGCGGCGGTTGCTCGCTGGCCGCGCGCTCCCCGGAGGCCTCGCTTGCCGCGCCGTTCCCGGAGGCCTCGCTCGCCGTGCCGTTCCCGGAGGTCTCGCTTGCCGCGCCGTTCCCGGAGGTCTCGCTTGCCGCGCGGCTCCCGGAGGCCGGGCGCGGCCGGTGGGGCAGGGCGTCCTCGGAAGGCAGCAGCCGCCCCGGATGCCGTCCGGGCTCCGCCCGCCAGTTGGGCGCGGGAACACCCGCGCGGGACGTTTCCCTGGCCGGGGCGTGCGCCCCCAGCAGCGTGGTCAGGACGCAGCAAGTGAGCAGGAGGACAAGCGGGGACGGAGACCGGGACCGACGGCTGAACATGGACCCATTACATTCCGATGATCAACAATTACATAGCGTGACATTCGGAGTGCGTGTGCGCCATCCGGACGAAATGGGGCCGGAACCGGTCGGCGCGCGGTGTCCCTACGATGGACCGGCCGTGAAGTGCGGGGCAGCGGAAGGGAGACAGGGCTTGACTTCCTCCCCCGCCTAAAGGCGGGGGATTCCAGCGGTCGCCCGCTGGGTTTCCTGCTTCACCGACGACCGCCCCGTCCGGGAGGACTCCCGTTGAGGTCTTACACCGTCTCCACAGGCAGACGCCGCCAGCCCGGCGGCCAGAATGTTGCGAGCCGCGTTCACATCGCGGTCATGCACCACGCCGCAGTCGCACGTCCACTCACGGACGTTCAGCGGCATCCTCGCCGCGACCGTGCCACAGGCCCCGCACAGCTTCGAGCTGGGGAACCAGCGGTCGATCACAACGAGTTCGCGCCCGTACCAGGCGCACTTGTACTCCAGCATGGAGCGGAGCTCCGTCCACGACGCGTCGCTGATGGCGCGCGCGAGCTTGCCGTTCTTCAGCAGATTGCGGACGGTGAGGTCCTCGATCACGACCGTTTGGTTCTCACGGACGAGCCGAGTCGACAGCTTGTGCAGGAAGTCGCGGCGCCGGTCGGCGATCCGGGCATGGATCTTGGCGACGCGGCGGCGGGCCTTATCGCGGTTCGCCGAGCCCTTCGCCTTCCGCGACAGTTCCCGCTGCGCGCCGGCCAGGCGGGCGCGGTCGCGCCGCTCGTGCTTCGGGTTGGCGATCTTCTCCCCGGTGGACAGCGTCACCAGGGAGGTGATCCCGGCATCGATGCCGACCGCCGCCGTGGTGGCAGGCGCGGGGGTAATGGTGTCCTCGCAGAGCAGGGAGACGAACCAGCGCCCGGCCGCGTCGCGGGACACGGTCACCGTGGTCGGCACCGCACCCTCCGGGAGGGGACGCGACCAGCGGATGTCCAACGGCTCGGCCATCTTCGCCAGGGTCAGCTTCCCGTCGCGCCACTTGAACGCGGAGCGGGTGTACTCGGCCGACGCCCTCGACTTCTTCCTCGACTTGTACCGGGGGTACTTGGCCCGCTTGGCGAAGAAGTTCCCGAACGCCGTCTGAAGGTGGCGCAGCGCCTGCTGAAGCGGGACGCAGGACACCTCCGTCAGGAAGGCGAGCTCCCCGGTCTTCTTCCACTCCGTCAGTGCGGCCGACGACTGCACGTAGGAGATCCGGCGCTGCTCGCCGTACCAGGCGCGAGTGCGTTCCTCCAGCGCCTTGTTGTAGACGAGGCGGACGCAGCCGAACGTGCGCGACAGCTCGGCTGCCTGCTCGTCCGTGGGGTAGAAGCGGTACTTGAAAGCCCGCTTGACCTGCTGCGTCATGCCTCACATCGTATCAGCTTCCGTGTGAGAGGCGGCTGTTGGCCGGTGGTCGGAGGACGCCGGTCCGCCCTGGCGGCGAACCGGCTTTCCCTGCCCTGCTCCGCAGGAGCTTCGTTTCCTCCCCCGGCTGAAGCCGGGGGTATCCACGAAGGAAGGACCCGATGACAGATCACCGGCGCCCCCGGCGACGGGGGCAGGGCGAGCTGGAGGCGCAGGTGCTGTCGGCGCTGCGCGAGGCGGACGGCCCGGCGACGGCGGGCTGGGTGCAGGAACGGCTCGGCGGCGACCTCGCCTACACGACGGTGATCACGATCCTGACCCGGCTGCTGGCCAAGAACGCGGTGACCCGGGAACGCGCCGGACGCTCCTTCCTGTGGACCCCGGTCTCGGACCAGGCCGGGCTCGCCGCGCACCGGATGCGCAGGCTCCTGGACGGCGAACGCGACCGGGAGGCGGTGCTCGCCAGCTTCGTCACCTCCCTCGAACCCGACGACGAGCGGCTGCTGCGGGAGCTGCTGGAAAAGGCGGAGGACGACGGGGAAGGCTGAGCCTCATGGGGCTGTTCGTCTTTCTTCCACTGGTCCTGCCGCTCACGGCGTGGCCGGTCGCCCGTCTTGCCGAGCAGCATCTGCATCCGCGCGTCGCCACCCGGCTGCTGACCGGCGTGGCCGGGGTGATGGCCGTGTGCAGCACGGTCTGTCTCGCCCTGCTGATGGTCGTCGGCACCGCCCAACTCCCCGGCAACCCGCTCCCGGACGGCTGGTCCGACCCCGAGGTACGCGCCGCGGTGCCGTACGACGGGGTCGCGGGCCGGGTGGCGATCCCCGCGCTGCTGGCGGTGGCCGTGGCGTGCGGGCGCACCCTGTGGCGGCACGGACGGGCGCGTCGGCGTGCCCATCGGGCGCTCGCCGCACTCCCGGCCACCGAGGTCGCGGTCCTGCCCGACGCGACGCCGTACGCCTACGCCCTGCCCGGCCGGCCCCGGGACCGGATCGTGGTGACCACGGCCCTGCTGGCCGGACTGCGCCCCGCCGAGCGCCGCGCCCTGTTCGCCCACGAACGGGCCCACCTGGCGGACCGCCACCACCGGTTCCTTCTGGTGACGCAACTGGCGGCCCGGGCCAACCCGTTCCTGCGCCCCTTGCGTACGGCCGTGTCCTACACGACCGAGCGCTGGGCGGACGAGGAGGCGGCCCAGACCCTCGGCGACCGCCGCACCGTGGCCCGGGCGATCGGCAGGGCGGCCCTGGCCTCCCGCGGCACCCCGGCCCCCACCCTCGCGGGGCTCGCGGCACCGGGGCCGGTGCCGCGCCGGGTGGCTGCCCTGCTGGGGCCCGCTCCGGCGGCCCGGCTGTCCGTGTTCACGGCGGTGGGGGTGGCGGCGTGGACGGCGGCGGCCGGGGCGGCGGTGTCGGCGATGTCGTCGGCCAACTCGGCGGTGACGATGATGACGATCCTGTACGCGGCGACGCCGCTGTGAGGCGGCGGGGGCCGGTCCGCTGCGACCGGCCCCCGGTACCGATGTGCTGCCACCGGCCCCGGTACCGATCCTCTGCCACCGGCCCCCGGTACCGATCCGCTGCCACCGCCAGGATGCCCAGTCCACTGCGACCGGCAGGACGCCGGCCCTCTGGCACCGCCAGGATGCCCAGTCCACTGCGGCCGGCAGGACGCCGATCCGCTGCGACCAGCGGGATGCCGGTCAGCCGCCGTCCGTGAGCACCGCCAGTCCCGCGATGAGCCCGACGAAGGCCAGGACCGCCAGGACGCAGACGAGGAGCACGAGCCAGCCGGTCAGGACGGCGACGAGCGCGAGTCCGCGCCCGTCACCGTCCAGACGCCGGCCCCTGAAGCGCGCGATGTGGCCCGTGGGAATGGCGACCAGCGCGCACAGCACCGCGCAGCCGATGAAGATGCCCGGATTGATCCAGGCGATGCCCGTGGCGAAGTTCCCGAGGAACGCGATACCGCCGAGCGCGAAGAAGGCGCTGACCTTGGCGGTCCGGTTGCGCCCCGCGGCCGACGCGCGGGCCGGTGCCTGCGGGTGAGCACGGCTGCTCATGACGGTCCCCCTGCCGACGCGCCTGACATGTCCGCCGACTGATGCTACGGGATCACCGTGGGGCCGGTGCCCGCTCAGAGGTCGAACTCGTGCGGCGGAAGGTCGAGGGCGTAGCACGCCTCGCGGACCACGCCCTGCTCGGTCTTGTCGAAGTCGCCGTCGGCGCCGCCGATGACAATGCCGATCTGGATGACGGCGCGTGCCTCGGCGGGCTTCTTCTTGGCCTTGGCGATCTCCTGCATGACGCTGACCTTGCCGAAGGCGAAGTCGGCGGTCAGCTTGTTCAGGTTGTCCTCGAAGCGGCGGCGCAGGTCGTCGGCGTCGAAGTTCTGCAGTACCTCGTTGGTGGCGATGAGCTGGGCCACCCGCTGCCGCTCGGACGGGTCGACGGTGCCGTCGGCGGCGGCGACCAGGGCGCACATCGCCATGCTCGCGTCGCGGAAGGCGCCGCTCTTGAGCTCGTTCTTCTTCGCCGTCAGCTGCGTCTGCATCGTCGACGCGGACTCCTTGATGCGGTCCCAGAGGGCCATGCGAACTCCATACGAGAGAGGGCTTGCTTCTACAACACTGTAGAAACGGTGGGGACGGCGGCGAAGTTCCCGCCGTCCCCGCTCGGCCCGGAGCCTCAGCCCTCGTCCTCCTCGTCCCCCTCGAAGAAGTCACCGATCTCGTCGACGACCTCGGCCGCGACCATGCCGCCCACGACACCGACGGCCAGCCCGGCGGCACCGGCCGCGACGGCGGTACCGACGCCGGGCCCGGAGTGATGACCGCCGTGCGAACCATGACCGCCGTGCTCGCCGTGACCGCCGTGACCGCCGTGACCGCCGTAGGAGCTGTGACCGCCGTAGGAGGCCCGGTGCTCGACGAGTTGCCGCAGCCACCCCTCGACGACCGAGTTCCAGTCCGCCCCCTCGGCATCGGTGTGCGAGACGGTGAACCGGGTCAGCGCGTCATGCCCCTCGGAGAAGAACCCACCGCGCTTGTCGGCCTCGATGACGACCTCCATACCGGCGGGGTCGGCGAGGAAGGTCACCTCGACCTCGGTGAAGTGCTGCGCGTACACCGGCGAGGGCGTCAGCTCGATCTCCTGGTAGAAGGGCAACCGCTGCCCGGTCCCGCCGATCCGCCCGTACTCCAGATCCGCCGACCGGAACCCGAACCCGAGTTGCCCGAAGGCCTCCAGTACGGCCTCCTGCACGGGCAGCGGACCGACCGCCAGCGGATCGAGGTCGCCCTTGTCCTTGGCCCCGGCGACCGCCAGCTCGGTACGCACCCCGAGGACGATGCCGAGCGCCTGCCCGTACAGCTCGGTGATCGGGGTCTCCCAGGGCACCGTCACGGTGAAGGGAACGCTCTGCTCGGCCCCCGCCGCGAGCCGGAACCCGCCCCCGACGGTGAACCGCTCGAAGGCGACGACCCCCTCGCCCTCACCCTCGTCGTGCTCGACCTCGACCCGGGCGACGAGTTCCAGGGTGATGTGCTCGATGTCGAAGTCGGCGTTGCCGCCCTTGAGATGGACCTGCCCCGAGAGCGGCCCACCCGGCCGGACCGCCCCCGCGTCGAGCACCGTGTCCACCGTGGGCCCGCCCACCCCGAGCGAACCGAGCAGCCGTTTGAACACCATCGCGGTGTGAACTCCTTCGTATCCCTACGGTCTGACGCGCCGTCGAGAACGAACGGGACCTCCCGACCGTCCTCTACACGCGAGTAGAAGCATAGGGTCGGAAGGCCCTGCCGCGGATCAACACGAAGACGCCGGAACCGCCGTGGTGGAGTCCGGGATGGCGTCGTCGGCGGGGCGGGCGACCCGGTAGCACTGGGAGGTCGTCGCGTCGGCGGTGGAGAGCACGGCGAGGACGGTCACCGTGTCCGCCTCGCGCACCACGCTCCTGACGTCGTAGGAACGTTGCTTCCCAAGGGGGTCCAGGGCCTTCCGCACCCCGGCCTTCGTCAGGTCCTCGGGATACATGCTCCCGATGCGCTTCCGCACGAGCTGGGCCAGCCCGTCGATCTCCGTAGCGGGACGGCACACGGCGTCGTCCCGCTCGGACACCCGCGACGTCCACGCGCGGCCGGCACCCGGGGTGTAGATGACGACGAAGCACCGTGTCACCCGCACGGGTCCGCCACCCCAGATCGCCTTCTCCTCGTACTCGGTGAAGCGCCGGGCCGTGGCGGTGAACCCCCGACTGGAGTCGTCGTAGGTGATCACGGGCGCCTTGCTGTGCCGCCAGATCACACCGGTGAGGGTGTCGGCGTCGGTGGCACCGCTCTCGCCGAGGGCACGGACCGTGTCATCCGCGTCGGCCCTGGCCTGCTTGAGGATCGACGCGTAGGCCTCGTCCCTGCGGTCGCTGTTGACGGTCCCGTCGTGCCAGTGCCGGTACCACAACGAGCCCACGACGACGCCGAGAACGGTGATCAGTGCGATCAGGACGGTGAGACAGCCGGTGGTCACGAAGCGGTGCGCCCGCCCCGTGACCACCGTGCCGCCGGTCTGGTCAGCTGCCACTAGCTGCCCTTGTACCCCATGTCGGCCAGTGCCTTGTCCATGACCCGAGCGTAGCCCGTGGTACCGGCGTTCTTCGGGTGGAACGATTCGAGGCTGGCGCAGACGTTCTGACCGGGCCAGGGCAGGCAGGGCGCCTGGTTGGCCGGGTCGCCGTCGTGGAAGTCGCCGTCACCGTTCGGACCCGCCACGACCCGGTTGATCCACTCGTCGCTGTCACAGATCCCGTGTCCCCTGAACGCGGGGATCGGGTCGGCGAAGGCGACCTTGCTGCCCGACTTGCGCAACTCCTCCACCTTGGCCTTCTGCTTGTCCCGCACATAGTCGGCGAGCGAGTTCAGGGCGTCGAAGTTCGCCGTCACACACGGGCTGTCGCTGACCAGGCGCGGGTAGCCCATGAGCACGATCTGCGCGTTCGGGGCCTCGGCGGCGATCTGGGCGAGGAGCATGCCGGTGTCCTCGACCGCCTGGTCGACCTTGCCCCGGTAGTCGTCCGGGTCGCAGACCCCGATGACGTAGCAGTTCGTGACCGCGTTGGTGAAGTTGTCCCCGTCGTTGCCGCCGATGGTCAGCATGACCAGGGTGGTGTCCGCGCTGAGGACGCCGGAGTCGAGCTGGCTCTTCTCCCGGTAGTTGCCGATCTTCCCCCACGGCGTGGGGTTGCCCGAGGTCATCTGCCAGGTGTGCGCGCCGGAGCAGCTGACGTCCAGGAAGTCGACACTCGTGCTGCGGGCCTTGGACAGTTCGCCGAGGCTGGAGCTCTGACCGGGCAGCACGACCTTGCGCGGCCAGGAATTGTCGCTGCGCCGGCAGGCGTTCCAGGTGCTCTTGCCGTGGTCCCGGTCCGACTCGGGCGAGTACGACCCTGCTCCCTCACCGGAGGTGTAGGAGTCACCCATGGCGACGACCATGTGCTTCGGCTTGCCCGCCAGCGGCTGGAAGGCGACGGCGTCCCAGGCGACGTCCTCGTCCGCGGTGCCGTCGTCCGTGGTGTTGGTCAGCTCCACCCGGGGAGTGCCCGTGAAGCGGTAGACACCGAGTTCGACCCAGGTGTTCTTGCTGAAGTGGGTGTTGACGTAGCGGTGACGGTCACCGCCCGCGACCCCCTTGATCACGTAGTGGGCCTGCTGGGTGTGCGCCCCGGTGTCGGGCATGTGGGCGTAGACGCGGGCCCAGTCGACGTCGCGGCCGAGGGTCCAGGTGCCGTCGATGGTCATCCGGCCGCCGGGGCCGCCGAGATGAGCGGCGTCCCGGGTGTGCGTGTACCAGAAGTGCCCGCCGAGACCGCCGCCGATCTGGTGCAGGTCACCCTTGGCCTCGAACGGGCCGAGACCCGGCCCGGTCGCCGCCGGGTTGGGGTGGAACGTGAACTGGAAACTCCCGGCGTCCGTGCCGGACGAGCCGCAGGAACTGTAGGTGTCGGTGTTGTCGGGGACCGACTCCACGATCAGCGCCCCGGCGGGGGCGCTGTTGCACTCCGGCGTGCCGTACTTCAGCCGGGTGCCACGCCCCGGTTCCTCGCGGAGGGTGACGTACTTGATGTTCTCGTGGCCGCAGTCGGCCTCGCAGTTCGCCTTCCACGTCACGTTCGCGCCGCGCCACCAGTACTTCTCGTAGCACTTGGCGTCGGGGCAGTCCGGCGGGTTGGCGGCGTCGCAGTTGTTGGTGTCGTTGCAGAACGCGTCCAGCGGCGGCTTGACCCGGTCCCGCTGACCGGGGTTGACCCACCAGGCGGGCCGGAAACCGGCACTGGAGAACCCGGACTCGCCGGGCCAGTCCTGCCGTCCGTCGGTGGAGTAGGAGTAGCCGGTGTCCATGGACCAGGCCGCCCAGCCCATCACCTTCTCCTGGTACGGCCAGTTCTGCGGCTTCGCGGCGTCGCGCGGGTCCGACATGAACGGGTGCCGCGAGGCCGGGTAGAAGGGGTTCGCGGGGTTGTTGTACCAGCCCAGGCCCCAGGGCTTTCCGTCACCCTTGTTCTCGTTGAAGCCGAGGTTGTAGTTCCACAGCGCGGCGAACCAGTTCTCCGGCTTCGACGGGTCGTCGTTGTTGACGGTGATCTTCTGGCCCGCGGTGTGCACCTGGTTCCACTTGTCCGCGAGGATGTACATCGACGCGGCGATGTTGACCGAGTAGTCCAGGGCCACCGCCCGCTGCTTCGCCGGGGAGAGGGAGGTCTCGCCCTCCTTCTCGTACCCGGCCAGGCGCATGCCGTCGGTGACCTGACCGACGCCGTAGCCGCAGTCCGACAGGGTCCACTTGATCTGCCAGTACTCGGCGGAGGTCTCCCCCTTGTGCCCGTAGAACCCGGCGATCGCCGCCTGCGGGTTGCCCATCTGGCCGGGGATGGCACCGCCCTCGGCCTGCCACAGGTTGGACTCCTGGGCGAGTACGCCCAGCAGCACCTGGGCGGGGATACGGCCGCCGCCCTTCAGTTCGGGGGCCGGGAACATGCCCTGCGGGTCGACCGTTCCCAGGCTGGAGCGCCAGCCGCCCTGCTTGATCCACTTGGCGCGCAGCTCACCGCGGATCGCCATGTTGACGGCCCACTCGACCTGGTTCGGGGTCGGCTGGAGCGCGAGCGCCTTGACGTCGTTGCGGGGGATGGAGCACCAGCGGTCCGTGTCGACCGGGTTGTTCGCCCGCGCGTCGGCCTGCGGTGCCCGTGTCCCCTTCCCCGCGGCCCGGCCGCTCTCGCCGGTCGCGGGCAGGGCGGGCGAGAAGGACTCCTTGCCCGTCGCGCCGGTCGTGTCGGCCACGGTCTGGGTGATCTTCTTGCCGGTGGCCGTCGCGACGCTGTGGACGGTGGGCTGCGCGGCGTCCTCGTCCGTGGGGTCCTCGGTCATGCGCTCACGGGGCGAGGGCTCGGCCTTCTTGAAGCCCTTTCCGGCGTTGCCGATCCGGTCCAGGCCGGTGCGTACGCCGGGCATCAGCACGGGGTCGACGGCCAGCCGGCCGTGGCTGGACACCTCCGTGCCGGCCGGGACGTCCAGCCGGGTCACCGCGGTGCCGCCGAGCTCGGCCTCGGTGGTGTCCCCGGTGAGGAAGGCGCGGCCCCCGGTGCCCTGTTCGAGGGCGACTTCGCCGAGCCTGCCCTTCGCGAGCGTGGTCGGCGTGCCCCGGCCCTTCCACAGCCTGGCGCGGGCGGTGGAGCCGTCACGGTCGAGGAAGGCGATGCCCTTGCTGGTGGGGCGGATGTCGAACGGAACGCCCTCGGCGGCGGCCAGCGTCCGCCGCTTGCCGTCCTCGGGGTTGACGTGCACCAGCTTGCCGCCGTGCGCCGCGACGAGTCCGTCCTTCACCGGGACGGCCGAGGTCAGCTGACCGTCGACCTTGGTGTCGGCGGCGGTCCTGCCGCTGGTGTCCACGGTGACGAGCCGGGTCCGGTGGTCGCGGAACGCGCTGAACACGGCCGTCCGCGTCTCGGGGTTGCAGGTGGGGTCGAAGTAGGCCAGCGAGGCGGTGAAGGGCAGCTTCGTCACCCGGCCGGACTTCAGGTCCACGACCGCGGCGAACGCCCCGCCCTGCATCAGGTCCGGCTTGTTGGTGAACGTGCGCGGCGCGTACACGACCGCGGCGTGATCGCGGTCCATCACACAGGAGTTGCCGATCCACGCGTCCGCCGGCATACCGGGCTCGGCCAGCGTGGCGACCGTCCGCCACTCGTAGGCGTCCTTGCTGTCCGCCACCAGGATCTTCAGACCGCCGCTGTCCGCCGCGGTGGTCACCGCCCGGTCCGGCGAGGTCCGCCACTGCTTGCCGAGCCGCTTGGCGGGGTCCGGCACGCGCGTCGGCGGATCGGATGCCTGCCCGCCCGCCGTCTGCCCGCCCGACGCCTGAACGCCCGACGGCTTGGGATCGGCGGGGCCGGGGTCGGCGAACGCCGGTGCGGCTTGTATGAGCCCGGTCAGGACCGCGGTGGCCGCGAGGCCCGCGATCCCGGCGAGGGCCGGTCTGCGCACTCTCAACTCATCTCCTCCAGGTGGGAGTTCTCGGGCATGGCTGAGGAGCCCTGCCGGGCGCGGGGGGTCAGGAACTGGTCCACTTGAAGGAGGCGTTCTCGTTGTAGACCTTCTCGAACCGGCCGATGGTCTCGAAGGGGCTCAGCACGTCCTGCGCGCCCTTGTAGCCGCTGCGGAAGTACACGCGGGCGATGTACTTGTAGTGGTCGTTGCGCGCGGAGGCGGCGTTGTTCTTGATCTTCTGGTCGGAGCCGGGCCAGGGCGCGGAGGCGCCCATCTGGCAGAACCGCAGCGGGTAGTGATTGGGGTCGCCCGCGCCCGCCTTGAGGGAGCCGAAGTCGTAGACGGAGTAACCGATGTTCCGGTACGACCCCTTCAGGTTCGAGTTGTAGAAGATGTGGAAGTCGAACGCCGACCTGCGGTGGTCGTCACAGGCGGACGGCGAATAGAGGTTGTGGTGGTCGCCGTCCAGGGCCTGGGCGTTGGGGGCCATGGTGAACACGGTGGCGAGGGCGGCACCGACGACCGCGGCCCGCTTGACCGGATGAGACATGGGCTGTGATCTCCTTCGTCGTGCGGTGGTCAGTCGTGCGGTGGTCAGCCGAGGGCGCGTGCCTTGGCGACGGCGGCCTTGATGCCGGCCCGCTGCGCCTCCAGTTGCGGCAGGCTCTTGCCGATCTCCTCCTGCTGGATGCGGGCTTCGGCGTCGAACCACGTCTTCTCGACGTCGAACTTGTCGCGGCAGGCCACATCGGCGACCGCGGTGTCCTTCTCCAGCGCGCTCGCCGTGCCGGCGGCGAGGAAGCGCGGGTCCTCGGCGGCCTCCATCGGCTGCTCGTAGCGGTAGCCCTTGGCCTTCATGCACTGCGACCACTGGGCGAAGACCTCACGCACCTCGGGGGTCTCACGGGCCATCTGGTAGGAGTAGCCGCCGATCTGATTGACCAGCGGTGACACGGCGAGGCGGGGCACACCGCCGTCCGCCTCCTCCACACAGGAGCGCAGCGCCTCGCGGTCGGTGTCGCCGGACCGGTCCTGCGCGAGGGCCTCGTCGTACGCCTCCTGCTCCGCCGGGTCCGGGTGGTAGCCGTACGCCCGCGCCTCCTCGGCGTCGTGGATGCCGTAGCGCCAGTCGGTCAGGGTCGTGCCGCCGAGGTCCGGGAGGTCCGGCGCCGGGGTCCACTCGGGCAGGCCCTTGCTCTCCATGCACGCGTCGATCAACTCGTCACGCGTGGCGCCGACCATGCGTGCCTGCGCCTTGGTCGGCGCGTACGTCTCCACGGGCAGCCGCCAGGTGGCCGGGTCCTCCGGGTCCCCGACCACGGCCTTCGCCACGGGTGCCGCGGCGGCGGCCCGCGGAGCGGAGTCGTCCTGGGCGAGGCTCGTCCCGGCCACCGCCAGAAGAATCCCGCCGGCCACGGCGAGGGGAGGTAGGGCCAGTTTGGCCATCGGCTTCACGTCTGTTCCCTTCCGGTCAGAACTGCTCACGGACGCGCCGATCGGCGAGCCCGCTGTTACTTCGTTGGGAATGGGTGAAAACGGGAGAAGTCGGGCCGAACACAGCTCTGTACCGGCGACGGGGCTCGACTCGGCGAGCTACACCACGGCGACGGAATCGGCCGGCCCCGGGGAGGAAAACGTGCGGCCGTCCCCGTGCGGGACGGCGGCGCGGTCAGCGGGCCGAGCGCCTCGGCGCACCACGACCGGTCGATGTCGAAGCCGACTGTCGGCAGTACGGCATACCGAACTCCCCTTCCCCCGTAGCGGTACCGGTTTCCCGGTCGCTGACTGAAGTGCCTTGAGCGGATGGTCAGTTCCGCCCGACACTTCAGTCACCATAGGCGCAGACCAACCAGGTGTTACAAGACTTAACTTCCGCCCCACGGCCTGGTTGGCGTGAACCCTTCACATCACCCACCCGCCATTCGTGACTTTTCGGGGTGTTCTCTGTGAAGGCCCAGTGCAGGACGGCCGAAAGTCACCCATAGGGACGCGTCCCCCCACCCGACGCGCCCCGAAAACGCCACAGCGCCCGAGCCGACCGAAGCCGACTCGGGCGCCGCACAGCAGGCCAGGGGTGGTACACCCCGCCCGCACCGGTAGGCCCTGTGGGACTCGAACCCACAACCAATGGATTAAAAGTCCACTGCTCTGCCAATTGAGCTAAGGGCCCAGGGCGATGTTGCCTCCACGAGCATAGCCGGACGCGGGCGTCTCTCCGATCGGGTATCGGAGACACGGCCGTGTCCGCGTACCGGAGCCGGTGGATCACGGCCGGTTCCACGCGCCCGAAGCGGCGGCACAGAACCCGCGAGGTACCGAACAAGAAGGCCCGCACGACCGTTCCGGTCGTGCGGGCCTTCCCCACAGTCTCT
>NZ_FLSP01000082.1 GCF_900091315.1 Streptomyces sp. DI166 | reverse complement strand
GCCCGCGGACCGGGCGGCCGCCGCGGCGCGGGAACTGCTCGCCGGGCTGGGCTCGGCGGCCGGGGTGGACTCCGCGCTGGGCCTGTGGACCAAGCGCACCCTGGAGCTGCGCGAGCGGTGGGAGGCGGGGCTGCCGGCGGACGCGCACGGCGTGCTGACCGGGGACGCCGGGACCGACCGGAAGGCGCTGGACTCCTGGGCGTCGAAGCGCACCGGCGGACTCGTCGAGCGGCTGCCGGTCCAAGTCACGGAAGACACCGAACTGGTGCTGGCGAGCGCCCTGTCGCTGCGCACCCGCTGGCTGCGCCCCTTCGAGGAGAGCCCCTGGTGGCCGGAGGCCGGCCCGTGGTCCGGCGGCCAGGTGTACCTGGGTCTGGAGCGCAGCAGCACGCTGCTGGACCGCGTCGGCGTGGCCGACACCCCGGACGGCCATGTCACCGAGCTGCGGGTGCACGGCACCGACGCGGTGGACGTCCACCTGGTGCTCGGCGAGGAGACGATGACGCCCGCTCAGGTGCTGCGGGCCGGTGTGTCCCTGCTGACGGACCGGACCCGGCTGACGCCGGGCGACCGCCTCCCGCTGGGCGATCCGGGCCCAGGAATCCGCGTACGGCGCATACGCGCCATGAACCCGGCCCCGCCGACCCTTCACGTCAGGACGCCCGCGTACGAGGTACGGGCGGACCACGAGCTGCTGCGCCGCCCCGAGGTGTTCGGCCTGGCCACGGCCTGCCTCCCTTTGATGGGTGGCCACTTCCCCGGTGTCTCCGCCTCCCCCCTCCTCATCGACTCGGCCCAGCAGTCGGCCGTCGCCAGGTTCCACGCCCGCGGCTTCGAGGCCGCCGCGGTGACGGCCCTGGCGGCCGCCGGGGCCGGCCTCTCCCAATTCCGCTGGCTGATCACGGTCGTCGATGCCGACTTCAGCCGTCCGTTCGGCTTCCTCGCCGTGCATCGGCACACCCGGCTGGCGCTGGCGGCGGGGTGGGTCGTGGAGCCGCTGCGCTACGAGTACGAGGACGAGGACGAGGACGACGTGTGGTGAGGGGCGTCTGACCGGGCGGACACGGCTCGCCCCCGCCGCGAACTCGGCCGCGACGGGGGCAAGGTGAGAAGGTGAGGTCAGCCGACCGGGGTCAGAACTCCAGGGCCCAGGAGTCGATGCGGCCCGTGTCCCACCAGTAGTTGTCGCTCACCCGCAGGTTCCACGTGCCGTTCGCGGTCTCCGAGGAGGCGTTCACGGTGTACGTGGTGTTGATGTTGTCCGAACTCCCGCCGGTGCCGTAGTCCTTGAGCAGGTACGCGGTGCCGTCGGGGGCGATGAGCTGGACGCGCAGGTCACCGATGTAGGTGTGGGCGATGTTCACCTCGACCTGGAGGTCGGAGGGCGCGTTGCCCGACACCCCGCTGACGGTGATCGGCGAGTTGGTCGTGGCGTTGTCGTTGATCGCGTAGTCGGTGGTGTTCTCGAACCGGTCACCCGGCGGCGGAGGGGTCGTGTCGCCCTCGCCCACGAACAGCAGTCGGTTGGGCGAGCCGGAGCCCGGGCTGCCGACGACACCGGTGGTGGCCGCGGTCGTCAGCGCCGACGAGACCTGCGCGGGCGTCGCCGTCGGGTTGTCGGCCAGGTACAGGGCGGCGGCACCGGCCACGTGCGGCGTCGCCATCGACGTACCGGAGATGGTGTTGGTGGCGGTGTCGCTGCTGTTCCACGCCGAGGTGATGGACGAGCCCGGGGCGAACAGGTCGAGGACGGAGCCGTAGTTGGAGTAGCTGGCCCTGGCGTCCGACGAGGTGGTGGCGCCGACCGTGATGGCCTCCGTCACGCGGGCGGGGGACCTGGTCGAGGCGTTGGTGGACTCGTTGCCCGCCGCCACCGCGAAGGTGACGCCGGAGGCGATGGCGTTGCGGACCGCGGTGTCGATCGCGGTGTCCGCGCCGCCGCCGAGGGACATGTTGGCGACGGCCGGCTTGACCGCGTTCTGCGCGACCCAGTCGATACCGGCGACGACCTGGGCGGTCGTACCGGACCCGCTGTTGTTCAGCACACGGACGCCGACGACCCGGGCCTTCTTCGCGACACCGTAGGAGGAGCCTGCGACGGTGCCCGCGACATGCGTGCCGTGGCCGTGGCCGTCCTGGGCGGTGTTGTCGTTGTCGACGGCGTCGTAGCCGTAGGAGGCCCGGCCGCCGAAGTCGCTGTGCGAGATGCGCACGCCGGTGTCGATGACGTACGCCGTCACACCCTGCCCGGCCGATTCCGGGTAGGTGTACGAGTTGTTCAGCGGCAGACTGCGCTGGTCGATCCGGTCCAGGCCCCAGGAGGGCGGGTTGGGCTGGGTCGCGGCGATGGTGAAGGTGCGGTTCTGCACCACCGAGGCGACCGCCGGGTCGGCCGCGAGCCGGGCCGCCTCGGTCTCGGACGCCTCGACCGCGTAGCCGTTGAGCGCCTTCTTGTAGGTGCGCTCGATGTCGGCGCCGTACTTCTTCGCGAGCGCCCTGCCCTCGGCGCTGCCGGCCCGGGCCGCGTCCGGCTTGAGGGTCACGATGTAGCTGTCCGCCACGGCGTTGGCCGCTTCGGCGTACTGGATCCTGCCCTCCTGGGCGGTGGGGGCGGCGCCGGCGGGGAGGGCGGAGACGAGGCCCGCGGTGAGCACCGCGGAGGCGGCCACACTGATCGCGGCCAGTCTTCGCCGAGTGGAACGCATCACTGCCATCTGAGGGATCCTCCTCAATCGGTGGTGCGCTGGTGGGGGGTGGTGCGGTGGGCCGAGCCCGCCAGAATGGACGTGATCATGTCAAGTTCACGCCTATGGGGCTTCCTGTGCGAACTCTGTGCACCAGCCGAAAGATTGAGGCTTCCACAGGAATTGCACAAGGGGTCCCGCACAGACGTAACACACGTGCCATATGCCAGACATGACACGCCGTCACCCTGCGCGGGACCCTTGCGGAAAGTTCGCCGACCGGTTCGCGGCCGGTGGATCAGTCGTCGAAACCGGTCGCCCTCGTCACCTTCTCCCAGCCGGTCACCTCGTCCCTGACCTGGTCCAAGTGCCCGAGTACGGCGGTCACCGCGTCATCGCCGAGGGGCAGTCGCAGCGGGGTCCGCTCGGCCTGGAGCGCGGCCAGGATGGCGGCCGCCGCCTTCGCCGGATCGCCGGGCTGTGTGCCGTCCCCGCCCTCGATCATGCCTCGGGTCGCGCTCACCTTCGGGTAGAGCCCGCTGTCGGGGCTCGCCCCCGCCCGGTCGGCCGCGAACAGCGAGGTGCGGAAGGCGCCCGGCTCCACGATCAGCACCTTGATCCCGAACTCGGCCACCTCGTCGGCGAGTCCCTCCGACATGCCCTCCAGCGCGAACTTCGTGGCGCTGTACGCGGAGAAGCCCGCGAAGGACATCTGCCCGCCCATGCTGCTCATCTGCACGATCGCCCCCGACCGGCGCTCGCGCATGCCCGGCAGCACCGCCCGGGTCAGGGCCGCCGGACCGAACACATGCACGTCGAAGAGCGCCCGCAGCTCCTGCTCCGTGGTCTCCTCCAGGGCGCCCACATGCGTGCGGCCCGCATTGTTGACCAGGACGTCGATCCGTCCGTGCCGGGCCACCACGTCCCGTACGGCGGCCTCGGCGGCGGCGGTGTCGGCGACGTCCAGGCGCAGCGCCTCCACCTGGTCCGGGTATGCCGCCACCAGGTCGTCCAGTGCCTCCGGCCGCCGTGCCGCACCGATCACCACATCGCCCCCGGCGAGCGCCGCCCCGGCGATCGCCCGGCCGAACCCGCTGCTCGCACCGGTGATCAGCCACACCTTGTTCATCACAGCTCCCCGTGGTCGCTTCGCTTGTGCCAACCATCGTGCTGGACGGGCCAGTTCGCGGTCCAAGACCTAGGCTGATAACCGATGGCTATGACGAGCGACGTGCATGTGCGGGACCTGCGGTACTTCGTCACGGTGGCGGAGGAGCTGCACTTCACTCGCGCCGCCGAGCGGCTCTACGTCTCCCAGCCCGCCCTCAGCAAGCAGGTGCGCGCACTGGAACGGCAACTCGGCGTGGAGCTGTTCCACCGCGGGCCGCAGGGCGTGACCCTCACCGAGGCCGGGGCCGCCCTGCTGCCGCACGCCCGGGAGGTGCTGCGGACCTGGGCCGAGGGCGCGGCGGCGCTTGAGGCGGCGCGGGCCGCCGCGCGCGGCACGCTGGTCGTGGGGATGAGCACCAGCCCCGGCCGGGGCGGACTGCTGCCCGCGATCCGCTCCCGCTTCACCGCCGACCACCCCGCCGCCGTGCTCCGTCTGCGCCAGGTGACCTGGGACGATCCGACAGCGGGACTCGCGGACGGCGAGGCGGACGTGGCGTTCGTCTGGCTGCCGCTGCCCGACCCCGGCCGCTACGGCTGGGTCGTGGTCGCCGAGGAACCCCGGCTGGTCGCCCTGCCGGAGGGACACCGGCTCGCCGCGCAGGACGAGGTCGGGCTCGACGACCTGTTCGAGGAGCCGTTCCTCGCCCTGCCGTCGAGCGCGGGCGTGCTGCGCGACCACTGGCTCGCCCTGCCCGAGCGCCAGGGGCGCCCGCCCCGGATCGGCGCGGAGATCGCCGGTACGGAGGAGACGTACGAGGCGCTGGTGGCCGGGCTCGGCGTCTGCCTCGTCGCCAGCGGGAACGCCCCGCTGATCACTCTGGGCGGGGTGGTCACGCGCCCGGTGCGGGGGGCTCTCCCCGGCCCGCTACGCCCTGGCCTGGCGGCGGGAGGACGAGCAGCGGGCGCTGGTGCGGGGATACGCGCGGGCCTGTGCGCGGGTGGTGGTCGGGGAGATGTGAGCCCGCTCTCCGTCAGGCCCGCCTGCCTATCTGCCGGCGGATCGTCTCGTCCGTGATCTCCGTGTCCGCCGCCAGCAGGAACGCCTTGCTGAGGATCAGGGACAGGCGCTCGTCCTCGAAGGGCAGGAACAGCTTGCCGTCCCGCTTGGTGCGGTCCGGGACGACGCACAAATAGGCGCCGTCCGGGTCCATGAGGATGTTGGCCGACCCGAGGTGGATCCGGTACGTGCGCAGGTCGCCGCGGACGACCAGGAAGCGCCCGTCCAGCTCGCACCGCTCGGCGATTTCGAGCCGGGGCAGGAGGCGCGCCAGGGCGTCCCGGCGGGCCTCGGCGTTCTCGGTCAGCTCGGCGAAGGAGGCCCGCTGCCAGTAGGCGCGCTCGGGACCGCTGTCGGCCCAGTCGGGGTCGGCGGCGATCGAGCAGACCCCGACGAACAGGTCCACGTCCCGCATCGCCTCGCTGAACACCGGCGCGGGCACCTCGGCCAGCGGCGCCTCCTGCCAGCCGCCCTCCGCGCGGCGGTCGAAGCGGACCTGGTCGGTGGCCGCCAGTTCGGCCCCGTCCGGCGAGTCGGCCCAGATGTGGAAGAAGCGGATCCGCCACTCCCCCGCCGCCAGCACGCGCTCGGCGACGTCCTCGTCCCCCATGGCCCAGGGGCCGAGCCGCCCGCTCTTCCAGCCGCGGGCCCGGAACAGGGCGAACATCCGCGGATAGTGGACGAGTTGACCGGCGAAGCGGTTGGAGTACAGGCGGGTTTCCTCCTCGGCCGGGGTGAGCCGGTAGATCTCGCGGAACGCCTGCTTGAACGGCTGCCGCAGCCGCGCCTCGGTGACCCGGTCCCGCCACGCCCGCACCTCGTCGGCGTCGGCGCGCAGCGGATGCCACAGCCGTACGGCGGCGTCGTCCGGCGCCTCGGGCAGGGCGTCGGCGGTTTCCGGCAGTACGGCCCGCCAGTCGCCGGGCGCGACCTCGATCTCCCAGATCAGGCGGCGCACGACGGTCCGGGCGAGCGGATGTCCGGCCAGTTCGGTGCGCCACCGGCCGTAGGGGTGGTGGGTGTCGACGGTGTATCCGCCCTCCAGGGCGCGGACCAGGGTGACGAGTTGGGCGTTCACCCGTTTGACCAGCTCGCGCACCTCTTTCACCAGGGCGGGGTGGTCGCGGCGGACCGGCGCGGGGGTGCTGCGCAGGGGGCGGCCGTCCTTCTCCCAGGTGAGTTCGGCGGTGTCGGTGACCGTGATGACGGCCGTGTAGTCGCCCGCGGTGCGGCGCAGGACGCCGCCCTCGGTCGTGGCGTCGGTCTCGAAGCCCAGGGTGGGCAGGCGCAGGGCCACGTCGGTGCGCTCGGCGAGGGCCGCCTCGACCTTGCGCAGCATCTTGTCGAGCTGTCTGGGCACGCCCGCGTGCCGGACCGTGCGGCGGACGGTGCGGATCGTGGTGACCAGCTCGGGCGTGGGGAAGTCCTGCGCGGCGCGCACCAGTTCGTAGAGCATCGCCTGGGAGGGGAGGGTCTTGGCGGCGGTGGGGGCGAGGGCGACGCCGGGGAGCAGGCGGTCGAACAGCTCGGGCAGCCAGGGCTCGTCGCGCAGCAGGGCGACGCGGGCGGCCTGGCCGACGGTGCGGACCTCCTCGTCGGTGAACGCCTTGTCCGCGCGGTAGGGGATCTCGCCCTTGGCGATCGCGTCGGTACGGTCGGCGGCGGCCTCCAGCGCGCGGCGGGCGTAGGCGGCGTAGCCGGGGTGTCCGACCAGTCGGCGCCAGTCGTCGAGCGGCGGTGGCTCGTGGTGGGCGCGGTCCCGGTGGGTCAGGCGGAGCAGCCGCTGTTCCTCCGCGGGCAGGGCGGCGACCACGGCCAGTTCGTCCGCGACGACGGGGCCCACCTTCCGGACGAGCCGGGCCTCGATGGCGCGCGCCGTCTCCTCGTCCGCGAGCCCGGCCACCGCGAGCAGCAGATGAGGCCGGCGCGTCTCCGGCTCTGTCTCCAGCAGCAGTCCGAGCAGGGACTCGACCAGCGCGGTGAGGTCCGGGAGCGGACCGGTGCGGTGCTCCACGGCGGTCAGGACCTGGGCGAGGTCGACGAACTCGCCCCGCTCCGCCCGGTCGCACATGATCCCGAACAACCGGCGGCACGCCTCGGGCGTGAAGCGCGGTCGGCGTTCCGCCACCGCCCCACGGACGGCGCCCCAGGCGAGCCCCGACGCCGGGGTCCAGGGGCGGGGCGCGCAGGACTCGGCGACCAGATCGCCCAGTTGCTCGTCGGTGACGCGCGACATGTCGGGCGCCGGGTCCGCGAAATCGGAGTCCGGGTCGGTCAGCGCGTTCATCAACCGGGCGGTCAGATCCATCGGGCGTCCTTCTCGTCGAGCCTGCTGCGGATCATGACAGCCGCCACTGACAACGCCGTCACCGTGCCCTGCCGACGGTCACTGTCAGTGGGGGCCGCTACGGTGACAGCCACTTGGGATCGGACGATCACCGGCCGGGGGGTCGGGCGGAGGGGAGGGGCTGTGCAGCGCTGGGAGTTGGCCGGGGACGGCTCGGCGAAGTTCTGGGAAGCGGCGGCGGACGGCGCGACGGTCACCGTGCGCTACGGCCGGGTGGGCTCGCGGGGGCGCACACAGTCGAAGGAGCTGGAGTCCGCGGAGGCGGCCGAGGCATATCTGGCGAAGGCGGTCGCGGAGAAGGAGCGCAAGGGCTACACGGCGGTCGCGGCGCTCGGCGCGTCCGACGCCCCCGACGAGGCCGGCGCCGAACCGGGCCCGCAGGCCGACCCCGAGCCGGCCGAACCCCTCCTCCCCGACGAGGACACCTTCGTCATGCCCCCGGCCTGGCGCCGCATGGTCCACCCCAGGCGCGGGGGAATCTCCCGGTCGGTTCCCCAACTCCGCGCCGACGCCCAGAGGCTGTGGGACGAGCGGCTGAAGGAGCAACAGGACTGGATCGAGCAGATGCTCACCGCCGAGCGCAGCGAGCCGGAGATCGTCGACGCCATGCGCGCCCATCTCAAGGGCAGCCCCAGCCCGCTCGGCGCCGCCGCGATCGCGTCCCTGACCCTGCACTACCAGCTCCCGGACGGCATCTTCGTGGACGCCTGGGCCAGCACCCACGGGCTGGTCTTCGCCGCCCGCGCGGTCGTGGACTTCTTCGACATCGAGGCCTACTGGAAGCAGTACGGCTCGCAGCGCGAGGACTGGTGGATCCGGTACCGCTCCGGGACGACCACGGCCGACCACCGCGCCCGCGACTTCGCCGACCGGATCCGGGCGTTGGTCAGCGCGGCGGACGACGACACCTACCGGCAGGTCGTCGACGTACTGGCCAAGTGCCGGGACACCACGCGCCGCCGCCTCGTCGTCTCCTACGTGGTGCCCTCCGAGCTGGACTGGGCCGCCGAGGCCGCCGCGGAGGCGGACCAGGTCGCCCAGGGCGATCTGCGGTCGATGCTGCTGTGCTCGCTCAACTCGCCCGAGCAGCTCGCCCACTTCAACGGCGAGTTCGAGTTCGGCTGGAACGGCTGGACGATGGCGCTGGTCGCCACGCTCGCCGAGGGCGTCGGCCCGGGCATCGGTACGGTGGTCGGGGCCGGCCTGGACCAGGCGTACGGCGCCGACAAGCAGCGCGCCCTCGCGGCCGCCCTGGTGGAGCTGCCCACGGACGAGGCGTTCCAGGTGCTGCTGGACCGCGCGGGCGACAAGAACGTACGGCCGTACCTGATGGAGGCGATGCGGCGCTATCCCGTGCGCGCGCTGCGGCTGATGGGCGCGGCGGCGACGGGTACGGGTGAGAGGGCCCCGTTGGCGGGGCAGTTGCTGACGGCGCACATCCTGGCCCACCCGGATGTGACGACGGCGGCGCTGCCCCAACTGCCCTCAGCGGTCGCCGAGTTCGTCGAAGCGCGGCTCTCCGCCTCGGCCCGGGTGGAAGAGGCTCCCGTCGAGGCGCTGCCCGCGCTGCTGGTCAGCCCGCCGTGGGAGAAGCGGCGCAAGGCCGCCAAGCCGCGCGTGGCGGGCGAGGCGCCCGCGGTTCCGGGGCCCCGGGTCGCGTGGCTGCCCGAGGAGCGGGAGTCCTGGGCCGAGGTCACCTCCCCGTACGGGCGGTACTACCTCACGCACGACTGGACCCGGGAGCTGGAGAGTCTCCGCAACGGCGTGCCGATGGGGGACCTCCGGGACGCCCTGCTGTTCGTCCTCCGGCCCGAGGACGAGGTCCGCCCGTTCCTGCACCTGTGCGAACCCGACGACTACTGGTACGGCGGGTCCGTCCTGAAGCCGATCGCCGCGCGGTTCGAGACGGACGCGCTGGCGCTGATGGTGCGCGCCGCCACCCGGCACCCCGCCGACCTGGGCGTGCTGATCATGCCGTTCCTCAGCGCCGAGGTCGCCGCCCTGGTGGCGGGCTGGCTGGTCCGGCTGAAGTCGGCCGACGCCACGGCCCGCGCCTGGCTGAAGCGGCACGGTCTCGCCGCCGTCCCCTACCTCGTGCCGGGCGCCGTCGGCAGGGCCGGGGTGGCCCGACAGGCCGCCGAGCAGGCGCTGCGCGTGCTGGCGGACGCCCACGGCGCCGACGCCGTCCTCGCGGCGTCCGCGGCGGCCGGACCGGAGTGCGCGGACATCGTCGCGGAGGCGCTGTCCGCCGATCCGCTGGAGAGCACCCTGCCCGCCCGGATGCCGGCCGTCGGCGCCTGGGCCGAGCCCGCGCTGCTGCCGCAGATCCTGCTCAAGGAGGGCGGGGCGCTGCCCACGCACGCGGTGCGGCACGTGCTGACCGTGCTCGCGCTGTCCAAGCCGGGCGAGTTCTACCCGGGCCTGGCCGTGCTGACCAAGCACTGCACCGCGCAGTCGCTGTCGGCCTTCGCCTGGGGTGTGTTCGAGCACTGGCGGCTGGCCGGGATGCCCGCGAAGGACAGCTGGGCGCTGCACGCGCTCGGCCGGCTCGGCGACGACGAGGTGGTACGGCGGCTCACCCCCGTCATTCGCGCCTGGCCCGGGGAGAACGCCCACCACCGCGCGGTCGAGGGGCTGAACGTGCTCGCCGCGATCGGCACCGACGTGGCGCTGATGCATCTCCACGGCATCGCCCAGCGTGTGCCGTTCAAGGCCCTGAAGACCCGCGCCCAGGAGAAGATCGCCGAGGTGGCCGAGGGCCTCGGGCTGACCGCCGAGCAGCTCGGCGACCGGCTGGTGCCCGACTTCGGCCTGGACGCGGACGGCAGCACCGTCATCGACTACGGCACCCGGCGGTTCACCGTCGGCTTCGACGAGCAGCTGCGCCCCTACGTCCTGGACTCCGACGGCAAGCGCCGCAAGGCCCTGCCCGCGCCCGCCGCCAAGGACGACCCGGAGCTGGCCCCGGCCGAGCGCAAGCGGTTCGCCGCGCTGAAGAAGGATGTGCGCACCGTCGCCGCCGACCAGGTGCGGCGCCTGGAGGCGGCGATGGTGACCCAGCGCTCCTGGACGGCCGGGGAGTTCCAGGACCTGTTCGTGGCCCATCCGCTGCTGTGGCACCTGGTGCGGCGGCTGGTCTGGCTCCGTGACATCGACGGCGAGGTGACGGCGTTCCGGGTCGCGGAGGACCGGACGTTCGCGGACGTCGAGGACGACGAGCTGACGCTGCCGGAGCAGGCGGGCGTACGGCTGGCCCATCCGCTGCACCTGGGAGAGGAGCTGGGCGCCTGGTCGGAGCTGTTCGCCGACTACGAGATCCTCCAGCCGTTCCCGCAGCTCGGCCGGGCGGTGCACGCCCTCACCGAGGACGAGGCGCGCGGCAACCGGCTCACCCGGTTCGAGGGGGCCACGGTGCCGGTCGGCAAGCTGCTCGGTCTGACCAAGCGGGGCTGGGAGCGCGGCGAGCCGCAGGACGCGGGCGTGGAGAACTGGTTCCTGCGCCGCCTGGACGAGAAGCGGTACCTGGTCATCGACCTCGACCCGGGGATCGCGGTCGGCGCCGTCGACATGCTCGGCGACCAGACCTTCCGCGCGGTGTGGCTGAGCGAGGCCCCCCACAACTTCTGGCGCCACACGGACAACACGGCCCCCTTCTCCGGGATCGGCCCGGTCATCGCCTCCGAGCTGCTCGCCGACCTCACCGAGGTGACCGCCAAGTGACCGTCACCGAGGAGTCCACCGAGCCGCTGCTCCAGCGGCCGCCCGCCGAGGTCCGCTACGCCGACGAGCTGGCCGCGCTGCGCGCCGCCGACGACGGTCCCCGTCCGCCCGGCTGGCAGATGGGTCTGCGGGCCGCGCTGCGGTTCGTCGTCGGCGACGAACAGGCCGGGATCAGCCGCAAGTTCGTCGGCAACGTGTCCCTGGTGGAGCGGGCCCTGGTCACGCTCGCCACCAACCGGGGTCTGATGCTGGTGGGCGAACCCGGCACCGCGAAGTCGCTGCTGTCCGAGCTGATCGCGGCGGCGGTCAGCGGGGACTCGGCGCTCACCGTGCAGGGCGGGGCGGCGACCACCGAGGACCAGATCAAGTACTCCTGGAACTACGCGCTGCTGGTCTCCGAGGGCCCCTCGCCGCGCTCCCTCGTCCCCGCGCCCATGCTGCGCGGCATGGCGGAGGGGCGGATCGTGCGGTTCGAGGAGATCACCCGCTGTCCACTGGAGGTGCAGGACTGTCTGCTGTCGCTGCTGTCCGACCGGGTCATCGCGATCCCGGAGCTGGACGGCCCCGAGGGCATGGTCTTCGCGCGGCAGGGCTTCAACGTCATCGCCACCGCCAACACCCGCGACCGGGGCGTCAACGAGATGAGCGCCGCGCTCAAGCGCCGCTTCAACTTCGAGACCGTCTTCCCGATCCCCGACTTCGACACCGAACTCGCCCTGGTCGAGGCCGAGGCGACGGCGCTGCTGAAGCAGTCCGGGGTGACCGCGCCGCCGCGCCGGGACGTGCTGGAGGTGCTGGTGGGCACCTTCCGCGAGCTGCGCGGGGCGGCCGAGCGCGGGGAGCGGATGTCCACGGTGATGAGCACCGCCGAGGCCGTGTCCGTCGCCCACGCGGTCGGGGTGCGCGGCTGGTTCCTGCGCGGCGAGCCCGGCACGGCGGCCGACGTGGTGGCGAGCCTCGCGGGCACGGCGGCCAAGGACAGCCCCGAGGACCTGGCCCGGCTGCGCCGCTTCCTGGAGCAGGAGGTGCCGCGCCGCAAGGGCGGACAGTGGCGGGCACTGCACGACGCACGGCATCTGCTGGCGGACTGATGGCGACGGACCCGGCGGCGGCTCCTTCCCCGGAGACGGCCCACTTCATCGGCGTACGGCACCACTCCCCCGCCTGCGCCCGGCTCGTCGCGCGGGCGATCGCCGCGCTGCGGCCGGCGTACGTGCTGGTGGAGGGGCCCGCGGACATGAACGGGCGGCTGGACGAGCTGCTGCTCGAACACCGGCTGCCGGTGGCGGTGTTCAGCCACTACCGGGACGAGACGCGAGTGGCGACCTCGTGGGCGCCGCTGTGCGACTACTCCCCGGAGTGGATCGCACTGCGCGACGGGCGGGCGGCGGGCGCACAGGTGCGGTTCATCGACCTGCCGGCCTGGCATCCGGCGTTCACCGAACGCGCAGAGGGCGCCGCCAACCGGTACGCGGACGCCGAGGCGCGGTACGCGGAGGCGACGGCGCGGTTGTGCGAGCGGTTCTCGGTGGACTCGGTGGACGCGCTGTGGGACGGGCTGTTCGAGGTGGCGGACGACCCCGACGGGCTCCAGGAGCGGCTGGACACCTACTTCGACCTGGTGCGCGGGGACGCGGAGGCGGACGCGGGCGACCGGGCGCGCGAGGAGTACATGGCGTCCTGGGTGCGCGCGGCGGTGGCCCGCAGCGGCGGGCGGCCGGTGCTGGTGGTGACGGGCGGCTTCCACCGCCCGGCGCTGCGCGCGCTCGCGGCAGTGGGCGGGACGCAGTGGCCCGAGGTTCCCGAGCCGCCCGAGGGGGCGCTGGGCGGGAGCTTCCTGGTGCCTTACTCCTTCCGGCAGTTGGACGCGTTCGGTGGCTACCAGTCGGGGATGCCGTCGCCGGGCTACTACCAGCGGCTGTGGGAGAGCGGGGCGGAGGCCGCCGCGGGTGAGCTGACGCGCGCGGTCGCCGAGCGGCTGCGAGGGCGCGGGATCGCGGTGTCCACGGCCGCCCTGGTGGCGGCGCGCTCGCTCGCGCAGGGGCTGGCGCTGATGCGTGGGCATCCGTACGAGGCCCGGGTGGACGTGCTGGACGGGCTGGCGGGCGCGCTGATCACGGACGACCTGGACCGGCCGCTGCCGTGGACGACCCGGGGCACGCTGCACGCGGGCACGCATCCGGTGGTGGCCGAGATGGTCGCCGCCTGCACCGGTACGGCCGAGGGCGCGCTGCACCCCGACACCCCGCTGCCGCCGCTGGTGCACGACGTGGCCGAACGGCTCGCCCGGCTGGGTCTCGACGGCGCCGAGGGCCCCGTGCGTCTGGACCTCACCGAGCCGCGCGGCCTGGAGCGCAGCCGGGTGCTGCACCGGCTGCGGGTGCTCGGCGTGCCCGGCTTCACCCGGGTCTCCGGACCTGCCGACAGCGCGGACCCGGTGTTCACCGAGCGCTGGGAGCCGTCACCGAAGGCCGGGCGGGAGGCGGCGCTGATCGAGGCGGGCGCCTACGGGGCCCGGCTGGAGGAGGCGGCCTCGGTGCTGCTCGCCGAGCGCGCGCACACGGCCGGGACGGACGCCGGGCCGCTGGCCGGGCTGCTGTTCGACGCGGTGCTGTGCGGGGTGGGCCCGCTCTCCGCCGATCTGCTGGACACGCTGGCGGACCGGGTCGGCCGGGTCCGTGAACTCGGCCCGCTCGGCGAGGTGCTGGCGACCGCGCTGGGGCTGTGGCGGCACGACCGTGTCTTCGGCGTGGCCCGGGGCCCTGTCCTGGGCGCGGTCGTCGCGGGCGCCGTACGGCGGGCGCTGTGGCTGGCGGAGGGTCTGCACGGCAGCGGGGGCGGCGTGGACCTCGGCAGACTGCGCGCGCTGGCTGCCGTACGGGACGCGCTGCGGTACGCGCCCGAGGCGGTGCCGATCACCCGGGAGGCCGCCGCCGAGGCCGCCGCCCGTATCGCCGGGGACCCCCTCGCGCCGCAGGATCTGCGGGGCGCGGCCTGCGGGTTGGGGTGGGCCCTGGGCGGTGCGGCCGATCCGGCGGCGACGGTACGGGCCCTCGCCCCGGACGCCCTCGGCGACTGGCTCGCCGGGCTGTTCGCGGTGGCCCGGGAGGAGGTCGGCCGGGGTGACGGGACCCTGGTCGACGTGCTGGACGACATCGTCGCGGCGATGACCGAGGACACCTTCCACGCCGGACTGCCCGCCCTGCGCCAGGCGTTCGCCTTCTTCCCGCCCCGCGAACGCGAGGCCGTCGCCGCGCACCTGCTGGAGCGCCGCGGCCGGGCCGGCTCCGCCCGGGCCCTCCTGCGCACCACCGCCGACCCCCTGCGACTCGCCCGCGCCAAAGCTCTGGAGGCCGCGGTGACCGACCTCCTCACCCGCCACGGCCTGAGGACGCCGTGCCGCGATGAACACGCCATGGGGCCAAGGACGTCACGCCCCGACGAACACACCACCGGCCCGAGAACGCCACACCCCAACGAACACACCACCGGCCCGAGGACGGCCCGATGAGCACGCCACGGCCCGAGGACCGCCCCATGAACACCCCCGACCCCACCCTGGAACGCTGGCGGCTCATCCTCGGCGCACCGGCCGAGAGCTGCACCGGCCCCCTGCACGGGACGGCGGCCGAGCGCGACTCCGCGCTGGACTGGCTGTACGGGAGGGACGAGGACCTGCGGCGGCGCGGGGTGCGCAGGCCCAGCGGTTCGCGGGCCGGTGGCACCGGGCCCTCGCAGGTCACCGCCGTGGACTGGCTGGACGACATCCACCGGCTGTTCCCGAAGGAGACGGTGGAACGGCTGGAGCGGGACGCGGTGGAGAACTACGGCGTCCATGAGATCGTCACCGACCCGGACGTGCTGGCCCGGGTCGAGCCGAGCCAGGCACTGCTGCGGGCCGTCCTGCGCACCAAGCACCTGATGAACCCTCAGGTGCTCGCCGCCGCGCGCCGGATCGTGGACTCCGTCGTCCGGGAGCTGATGGAACGGCTGCGGCCGGAGGTCCGCCAGGCCTTCACCGGTGCCCGCTCCCGCCGTCCGAGCCGGCTCCCGCTGGCCCGTGACTTCGACCACCGGGCGACCATCCGCGCCAACCTCGCCCACTACCAGCCCGAGCAGCGGCGCATCCTCATCCAGCGCCCGCACTTCCACGCCCGCACGCGGCGCCGTCTCGAACAGTGGCAACTGGTGCTGCTGGTCGACCAGTCGGGCTCGATGGCGGGCTCCGTGATCCACTCCGCGGTCACCGCGGCCTGCCTGTGGAGCCTGCCGGGCCTGAAGACCCATCTCGTCGCCTTCGACACCGAGGTCGTGGACCTCACCTCGGAGGTGTCCGACCCGGTGGAGCTGCTGATGGGGGTGCAGCTCGGCGGCGGCACCGACATCGCGCGGGCCGTGGACTACGGCGCGGGGCTGGTGGAGAACCCGCGGCGGACGATCGTCGCGATCGTCTCGGACTTCTTCGAGGGGGGCGATGCGTACCGCCTGGTCCGTACCGTGCGCGGGCTGGTCGAGCAGGGCACCACGGTGCTCTGCCTGGCCGCGCTCGACGAGGAGGCCGACCCCGTCTACGACCGGGCCCTGGCCGGGCGGCTCGCGGACGCCGGTGCCCCGGTGGGCGCGATGACGCCGGGAAGGCTCGCGGAGTTCGTGGCCGGGAAGGTGGGCCGATGAGCCGCGCCGACCTGCTGGCACTCACTCCCGAGACGCTGGTCTCGCTCGCCAACCGGGGGCTCGTCAAGCGCGCCGAGAAGGATCTCGCGGCGGGTGCGGGCCCGGAGCTGAGCGTCGCCGACGACACCACCGTGACCGGACGTTTCCCCGACGGCACCGTCACCTCCCTGCCGCCGGGCCGGGGCCTGGACGGCGCGGAGTGCGGCTGCGCGGCGCCCGGGATCTGCCGGCACCGGATCTGCCTGGTGCTGGCGTACCGGCGGAGCGCGGAGGGCGGAGAGCGCAGGGAGTTCGTGGACTGGTCCCCGGGCGAGTTCGACGACGGGTCGCTGGAGACGGCGCTCGGCCGCCCGGCCCTGAACGCCGCCCGCCGCACCCTGGACCGCGGCTACACCGCCCGCCTGCACCGCCCCACCCCGGCCGACCCGACCCCCCGGGCCGAACTGCCCACGTGCACCGTCCGTTTCCCGGTCCCGCACGAGCCGGGCTACGCCCTCACCGACGCCGCCGACGACCTGCGCGGCGAGGTCGTGGCGCTGGCGGTGTGGGCGTTCCGCGCGGCGGACGCCGAAAAAGCGGACGCCGAAAGAGCGGACATGGGAGGACCGAACGCCGAAGGACCGGACCCCGAGGTCAGTGTCGGTGGCCGCGCCGCTCCGAGCGGCCGGGGCGAACAGGCGCTGCGGTCCGCGCTGGCGCTCGCCGACGACCTGCTCCTCGACGGCGTGCCCCAGGCGGGCCCGGTGTTCGCCGGTTCCCTCGGCCGGGCCCGGGACGCGCTGGCCTCGGCCGCGCTGCCCTGGCCGGCCGGCGCGGTCGCGGAGCTGGCCGGGCAGCTCGCCGCGTACGCGGTGCGCGGGGCCCGTTACGACCCGGAGCGGGTGGCGCGGCTGCTGACCGAACTGCACGCCCGGCAGCGGGCCGCCGACCTGGACCCGGTCGGGGTGCTGGGCACGAAGGAGGCGCCGGAGACCCCGCTGCGCCGGGTCCGGCTGGTGGCGCTGGGCTGCCGGATCGGCGGCACCGAGCGGGACCGCACCGCCGAGGTCTGTTTCGCGCACCCGGAGGCGGGCGTCGCCCTGGTGCTGCGCCGCAGCTGGGACGTGCCGGAGGACCGATCCCCCACCGGCCACGACCTCGCGGCCCGCCGCGTCCTCGGCTCGCCCCTGCGCGCGCTGGCCGCCGCGAACGTCGTCAGCGAGCACACCGCCCGCGCCGCCGACCGTTCGGTGACGATCTCCCGCGGCCGGGTCTCGTCCACCAGTGTCACGCCTGTGGGCACGGCCTGGCTCGACCTGCCCGCGCCCCTGTCTCTGAAGGACACCGCCGCCCATCTGAAGACCCTCGCCGGGCGTCCGCCGCGGCTGATCCGCCCGCGCGTGGAGGCGGAGTCGGTGCACGTGGTGGAGATCGCGTCCGTAGGTCCGGCCGGCTACGACCCCGCCGCCCAGCGCCTGGAGGCCGTGGCCCACGACGCGGCGGGCAACGAGGTCCTGGTCCGCGCCGAGCACGACCCCCTGTGCCCGGCCCGCCTGGACGCCCTGGCGGAGGCCCTGGGCGGCAGCGGCGACGAACCCCTGTGGATCAGCGGCATGCTGACCCGCGACCACGGCCGCACCGTCCTGGAGCCGCTCGCCGTCCTCACCCCGGGGGGCGTCGTCGTCCCCGACCTCGCCCCCGGCGACGGCGACACGGCACTCACCACCGCGGCCCGCCGTACGACCGACCCCCTCACCCACGCCATGGAATCGGCCCTGCGCGCCCTCGCCGAGGCCGCCCACCACGGCCTGCGCCACCTCTCCCCGACGGCCCGCACCCGCCTCGCCGACCACGCGACCGCCCTGCGCCGCACCGGCCTGCACACGGCGGCCGGACTGCTAGACGAGCTGGCGGACCGCTTGGGCAGGGACAGCGTGGACGCGGCCGTCCCCGCCTGGGCGGACGCCCGGATCCACCTGATGACGAGCCTGGAACTGCACCTGGAGGGCGGCGCCTGACCTACAGGCCGAGGCGGGCCTGTTCCTCCTCCACGATCCGCCGGGCCAGCTCGGTGTCGGACACGTCGACGGCGTCCGGGGTGGCCTCGGCGACGGAACTGCGGCGGGCGTAGGCGTCGAACAGGCGGGTCTTCTCCCGGAGGATGCGCACCAGGCGTTCGTCCACGCCGCCGGTGGCCAGCAGGCGGTGCACATGCACCGGCCGTACCTGGCCCATCCGGTGGGCGCGGGCCACGGCCTGGTGCTCGATGGTCGGCTTGATCTGCGGTTCGCAGATGACGACGGTGGAGGCGGCCTGCATGTTCAGGCCGACACCGGCCGCCTGGATCTGGGCGAGCAGCACCGCGGGGCCGGGTGTTTCGGAGAAGTCGTCGACGAGCTGCTGCCGCCGCGTCGCGGCCACGCTGCCGGTGAGCGGGCCGAACACCGGCGGGGCGTCCTTCGTTCCGGTGCTGAGGGCGTTTTCGACCACGCCCAGGACGTCGCGGAAGTAGGAGAAGACCACGGTCTTCTGTCCGTTCTCACCGGCCTCCTGGACGATCTCGCGCAGGCGGCCCAGCTTGGCCGACTTCTCGGGCCGCAGATAGGCGGCCCGGCGCATGGCCATGAAGTTGCCCGCGCGGACGGCCTCCCGGTATGCCTCCTCGTCCGAGGCGCTCAACTCCTCCCACTCGTCGGTCTGCTGGAGGCTGGGGAGTTCGGTGAGCACGTCGTCCTGGTTGCGCCGCAGATAGACGGGGGCGACGGCCTTGCGGAAGGCGACCGAACCGGCGCGCGCGTCGCCCTCGTCGAGGGATTCGGCGACGCCCGGGTCGAGCATCGCGACCAGGTTGCGGAACTCCACGACCCGGTTCTCCATGGGGGTTCCGGTCATGAACAGGGCGCGCTCGCAGCGCTCGGCCCACAGCGCGACCGCCTGGGACCGTTTGGCCTTGGGGTTCTTCACCGAGTGCGCCTCGTCGACGACGAGCAGGCCGACTTCGCCGCCGCCCGGCGCGGGAAAGCCGCGCAGCGCGTCGAAGGTGGTCACCGCGACCCCGCCCCGCCCCTTCCAGTCGGCGAAGGCACCCTGCCGGTCGGGGCCGTGCAGCACGCTCACGCGCAGCGCGCTGCGGGACTCCACCTCCCGGGTCCAGTTGACCAGCACGCTCGCCGGGCAGACGACCATGAAGTGGCTCTGCCCCTCCGCGGCGAGGTGGGCGAGCACCGCGATCGCCTGGATGGTCTTGCCCAGGCCCATCTCGTCGCCGAGGATCACCTTGCGCTGCGCGAGGGCGAAGCGCGCGCCGAACGCCTGGTAGCCGCGCAGGGAGACGCGCCGATGGGTGTCGTCCAGGTCCTGGGAGCGGACGCGCTCGGCGATCTCCTCGGGCAGGAAGCCCTGCGCGGCGGCCGCGTCGGGGGACCGTCCGGAGATCTCGGCGAGCAGGCTGTAGTACTCGGCGGAGCGCAGCTCGAAGTCCACCCAGGCGGCTATGTCGGAGTCGGGCTCCCGCAGCAGGTCGACCGACGCCTGCGCGAACCGCTCGGCCGCCCGCTCCCGTTCGGCCTCCTCCAGCAGGGACCGGATCCCGGCGACGGCGGCCAGCGCCCGGGCCTTCTTCTCCCGCCCGGCCAGCAGCATCCGCCAGCGTCCGGCGGCGGGCGCGGCGTCCGCGAGCAGCGGGTCGAGGCGCTGGGCGAGGGTCGTGGCCCCGGCGACGGCCCGGCGGGTGTCGTCGCCCGCCTCCACCAGGACGTGCAGGGCGGTGACCAGGGCGGTGGTGGCGGGCTCGGGCCGGTCCACGTCGATGTGGACGGCGACGGTCTCGTGCACCGCGTCGGCGAGCCTGCGGGCGGCCGCGAGCATCTGGTCGACGGTGCGCTGTCCGACGCCGGGGATCTGCCGCAGCCGGTAGGGCCCGGCGTCGAGTACGGCGCCCACCGTGCGCAGTCCGCTGTCCTGGACGCCGCCCAGCCGGAGCCGTCCTTCGGTGACGTCCTGGAGGCGGGCCACCGGGATGGCGTCGAGCCCTCGGCGTACCTCCGCGTCATGGAGCGGCGCCAGGGCCGCCCGTACCGCCTCGACGGCCCTGTCGTGATCGGCGACCAGGGTGCGCGCCGCCTCGTTCAGCCGCGTCCCCCTGGCGACAACGCCCCGCTCTTCGCGCCCCACGGTCCTTCCACCCCTCACTCACGGTCCCCGCATCCTCCCACCGGGGCGCGGGCGCGCGTGGCCGGATCTATGCGCGAGCCGAGCGGCGCGGGGCTGGAGCGCGGCCAGAGGTCCATTTAGCGCTGGAGGGTCATGCTCCTGCTGCCCGCTCGCGTTCGGCGGCGGCCGGTCCTGCAGTGCTCCCTGCACAGCGTGGACGCGGGCGGCAGCTGGGTCCAGCTGACCCGCGAGCTGCCCGGACTCGCCGCCGCGTTCGGCGAGTCGGCGGCCGAGCTGGGCATCCCGCTCCAGCACGGCACGTACGACGCCCTGTACTGGGACAACCCCAGCCCCGGCATCCACGTACTGCCCCCGCCGGGCAGCGGCGCGCGGCTGGCGGCCGGGGCGGAGAACTTCGACCGTTCCACCTGGTGCGCGCCGTCCCGGTACGGCGCAGCCACCGCGATCGTCGAAGTCCCCATGTGGGCCACCGACCTGGCCGACGACCGCACCCCGCACCCGCATCCCGCCACGGCCCTGCGCGACCTGTCCCGCCTGGTCCGCGACGGCGGACGGCAGGTCACCGCGGTCCTCGACAAGGCCCGCGGCTTCCTGCCCCGGCCCGAGGACAACGCCCTCTCCCGTGTCCTGGAGTGGATGGCGGACGACCTCTACGACCTGGTCGCCGACTCCTGGACCCCGCTGGCCGAGCAGTCCCGGCCCGCCCTGACCAAGGCCGACATCTGCGCCCTGGACGTGGTCGCCCGCCGCCAGCCCCTGCGCGCGGGGGGCCTGCTGCTGCGCCTGCTCGCCCGCTCCGACGACCGGGCCGCCCCGGCCCTCCACCGGGAACTGGACGCCCTCTTCACCACCTGGGCCACGGACTTCGCCGAGGCCCTGCGGCTGCGCTGGGTGCCGGTGAGCCGCCAGGTGGAGCACCAGACGCGGACGGTACTGGCCGCGGCGGACAGCGCGCTGAAGCTCACAGCAGCGCCCCGGTGAACGGCCGGGCGTGCTCCCGGGCCCACCCGGCGAGGCTGCGGGGCTCCCGCCCGGTCAGCGCCCTGACCGTCCCGGTCACCTCCGCGCAGGCCCCCTCCCGCAGCTTCCCGAAGAGCACTGCCACACCCTCCACCAGCCACTGCGGCGCCCCCGAGGCGGCCAGTCCCGCGCGGGCGGCCCCGTCGGGTACGTCGACGTACCGGACCTCCCGTCCCGTCGCCTCCGACAGGACCGCGGCGACATCGCCGTAGGTCAGCGCCTCCGGGCCGGTCACCGTGTACGTACGGTCGTCGTGACCGTCCTCCGTGAGCAGGGCCGCGGCCGCCGCGCCCACATCCGCCGGGTCGGTCATCGCGATGCGTGCCGTGCCCGCCGGGGCGATCAACTGCCCGCTCGCGGCGACTGCTTCGGCCGCCGCGAGCAGGTTGGACATCAGGTACCCGGAGCGCAGGCACACCGCGGGCACCCCCGAGGTCAGCAGGTGCCGCTCGATACGGCCGTGCCAGTCCCAGAAGGCGAGGTCCGAGCCGATCTCCACCCGCGGGGAGGAGAGTTTGACCAGGCGCGACACCCACGCGGTCGAGGCCGCGTCGATCACCGCGGTCTCGTGGGCGACCTTGTCCGGGCCGTCCGCCGAGGTGAGGAACACCCCGTCCACACCCCGCAGCGCCGCGCGCAGGGCCGCCGGATCGCCGAAGTCACCCACGGCCAGGCCGACTTCGTCGCCCAGCACCCGCCGCGCCCGCTCGGCGTCCCGTACGAAGGCCCGTACGGAGGCGCCACGGTCACGAAGCGCGGTCACGACGGTGCGGCCGACGTTGCCGGTCGCTCCGGTCACCAGCACGGTGCGCATCACCACTCCCTTCGTCAGGCCCGGACTTCCGCGCCCACGGGGGCGAAGAAGCTGTGCGGGGGCGCCGTTCCGGCGACCACGCTCGCGAAGTGGTCCATGCGCTCCCGGTTCCCGAGCGCGTCCGCGAGCAGGCGCGCGGTGTCGTCCGGCGGGGGTGCCAGCGTGGCGAGCTGGGTGGTGAACTCGTACATCTCCGACACATGCGCGTCCCGCGCCTCCTGGAAGGCGGACAGGGCCTGCTCGAAGGAGCGGCGCCCGCTGAACACGTCGTCCAGCGCCTCGGCGCACGCCTCGGCGTCCCGGAAGGCGTCGCTGATGCCCTGCGCGGTGATCGGGTCCTTGGTGTACCCGGCGTCCCCGACCAGCACCCAGCCCGGCCCGTAGGGCACCCGGAAGAAGTTGGGGACTGCCCCGCCGAGGAACGGCTCCGCGCGCCGGGCGCAGCGCACCCGCTCGGCGAACTCCGGGACGAGGTCCAGCGTGGCGAGGAAGTTGCCCTCGACGTCGGCCCGGTACGCCCGCGCCTCCGCGTACGGCCAGCCGACGATCACCACGGTCAGCCCGTCGTTGGTGGGGATCGTCCCCCAGCCCCGGCCGGGCCGGGCACACGTCTCGAAGCCGGACAGCGGCAGGTCCGCCCAGTACGAGTAGTAGGCGTACTCCAGTCGGGGCTTCTCCCGGTAGGTCCGCGCGCCGACCGCCCGGGCCAGGTGCGAGCCGCGCCCGTCGGCGCCGATCACCACGCGGGCCCGCTCGACGGACCGCGCGCCGTCCTTGCCGTGCCCGCGGACCCCGACCACGGTCCCGCCCTCGGTCAGCACCTCGTCGATGTGGAAGCGGTCCCGTACCTCCGCGCCCGCCTCGGCGGCGGCTTCCACCAGGATCGCGTCGAGCACCCGCCGCCGCGGCGCGTACCCGACCCCGGTCCCGTCGTACGGGCGCGGGCTGCCGGTGAGGGTGAACGGCCCGAAGTCGAAGGAGTACGCCGTGATCGGCGGGCAGCCGGAGGCGCGCACCCGGTCGAGCAGTCCCCAGCGGGCCAGGGCGGCCACGCCGGGCGGGTGGATCATGTGGGTGGAGACGGTGTCGCTGGGCAGTTCGGCACGGTCGGCCAGCAGCACCCGGTAGCCCTTGCGGGCCAGCAGCATCGCGGTCGGGGCGCCCGCGCAACGGGCTCCGACGACGACGGCGTCGTAGGTGGTGGACATGGCGTCCTCCTCTTCGGCCGGGTCCGGGCGGCCAGGGGCTCGCCCTAGGGGTCCGAGCCTTGCCGGGTGACCGTTCCGGGAGCGTTCCTCAGCCGTTCCGGGCGGGGTGCCGCCGGGTCGCCCTCCGCCGCGTCCAGCCGCTCGCGTACCCGCAGGGCCTCGGGCCGCCAGACCACGGCCGCGCCGCCCATGGTCAGCAGCCGCTCGGCCGCCCACCGTGCCCGTTCCGCGTCCCCGGCCCGCTCGGCGGCGCCCATCAGGATCCGGTGCAGCACGGCCGACATTCCGGGCGCGTGCTGCACGCCGCCCATCCGGACGATCGCCTGACGGCAGCGCCGTACGCCCTGGGCCGTACGGCCGTCGAGTACGTCCCTGTAGCCGGAGAACGCCTCCGCCGGGAGCCGTACGTGGGGCGCCGGGTCGTCCAGCTCGGTCAGTTCGCGCAGGTGGGCGCGGAGCGCCCGGTCGTCCCGCATGTCCAGCGCGAGCACCGAGGCGAAGATCAGGCAGACGGCCCTGCTGTACTGGTGTCCGGTCTCCTCCGCGTACGCCAGCGCGGCGTCCCGGGCCCGTTCGGCGGCCTGCGGGCGGCCCATGAACCAGAGCGTGTTGGCCAGCCTGCTCTGGCACACCACCCGCGGGTCCTGGGCGTAGCGGAGCAGGTGGACGGCGCGCTGCCGGGGGCGGTAGCAGCGGATGGCGCGGGCGAAGTGCTCGCGTGCGTGGTCGAAGCGGGCCTGCCAGAACGCGGCGATGCCGAGCACGTACGACCCCTCGACGACGAGCACGTCGTCCCCCGACTCCCGGCCTTGGGCGAGGAGTTGGCCGCCGTAGCGCTCGGTGGCGGTGAAGTCGGAGGCGACGGTGGCGGCGACGGCCAGGGAGCGCAGCAGCGGCGGCGCGGGTTCGGCGCCGAGTGTTGCGGCGAGTTCCAGGGCGCGGGTGTGGGCGGCGGACATACGGGGGCCGGAGTAGCCCTCCACCTGGCCGAGCGGTGCGGGCAGCGCCGTGAGCAGCTCCAGCTCCAGCCGGTCGCGTTCGGCGGAGGCGGGCCGCTCGCGCAGCAGGCGCAGCATGCGGTCGAGCAGGGCCACGGCCTCGGCGTTGGCGTGCAGCCGACAGGCGGCGTCGGCGGCGCGCAGCGCCCAGGGCACGGCGGTGGCGGTGTCGCCGGCGCGCTGGTAGTGGTCGGCGATCTGGCCGCACACCTCGTCCGGGGTGGCCTCCCGCGGCCGGGAGAGCACGTCGGCGACCCTGCGGTGGTGGTGCCGGCGCAGCGCCGGGCTCACCGCGGCGTACGCCACCTCGCGGATCTTCTCGTGCGCGAAGTCGTACGCGTCCAGGCCCTGTTCGCGGATGACGCGGCGCCGCCACAGCTCGTCGAGGCCCGCGACCAGGGCGGCCTCGTCCACTTCGGCGGCGGCGCCGAGCACATCGGCGGTGAACTCCCGCCCGACGGTGGCGGCCACCCCCAGCAACTCTCCTGCTTCGGGCGACAGTTGGGCCAGCCGTGCCTCGATCACGGCCTGCACGCGAGGGCTGAGCCGGCCCGCGCGCAGGGCCTCGATCAGGAAGAGCGGGTTGCCCTCGGCCTCGGTGTGCAGACGGTCGGCGTCGACGCCCTCCCCCGCGATCCCGCGGGCCAGCGCCGCGGTCTCCTCCCGCGACAGCGGGCCCAGCTCCAGCACCTCGGCCCGGCCGAGCGCCCCCAGCCCGCCGAGCAGTTCGTGCAGCGGATGCCCGCGGTCCGTCTCCTCCGGCCGTGCCGTGCCCACCACAAGCAGTGGGAAGGGCGGCTCGGCGCGGGTCAGGAAGTGCAGCAGGCTCAGCGACTCCCGGTCGAAGCGGTGCAGGTCGTCGGCGAGCAGGACGACCGGACGGCCCGCCGCCTCCAGTGCCCGGGCGACGGACCCGAACAGGCGCTGGCGCTGCTCGTCCGCGGGGAGGGTCTCGGGCGGCTCGTGGGCGCCCAGTTCGGGCAGCAGCCGCGCCAGCTCCTCCCGGAACGCCGTCTCCAGCCGGTCCAGGGCGGGCCTGAGCGCGGGGGCCCGCAGCCAGGCGACGACGGGCGCGTAGGCGAGGCCGCCCTCGGCCGCGTGCGCCCGCGCGACCGCCGTGACGGCGTGCCGCCGGTCCGCCCAGGCCACGAAGTCCTCGGCGAGCCGGGTCTTGCCGATGCCGGGCTCCCCGGTCAGCAGCACCAGCACCGGCCGCCCGGCCGCCGCCGTACGCCACGCCTCGGACAGCCGCTGCCGCTCCGCCTGCCGCCCCACCAGCCGGGGCGAGCCGCCGTGCCGCGGTGGGTCGGGCCCCTCGACGGCCAGCAGCCCGGCGTAGGCGGCCCGGGTCGGCGCGGACGGGGCGACCCCCAGCTCGCGCTCCAGGGCGGACACGCACGCGTGGTACGCCCGGACCGCGCGCGCCCGGTCGCCGAGCGCGTCGTAGGCCCGCATCAGCACCCGGTACGCGGACTCTCTCACCGGGTCCTCCCGGACCAGCCGCTCCAGTACGTCGGCCGCGCCGCGCTGGTCGTCGGCCGCGTGCAGCAGGCCGCCCAGTTCCTCCAGGGCGTCGGTGAACCGCCCGCGCAGCCGCTCCCGCTCGGCGACCGGCCAGGGATCACCGCAGTCGGCGAGCAGGTCCCCGGTGTAGAGGGCGACGGCATCGGCGAGCGCGGCGGCCCGGTCCACGCGCGCCGTGGTACCGGCCCGCTCCAGGCCCCGCTCGAATTCCTCGACGTCGAGCAGGCACCCGGCCCCGGCCCGCCACGCCACGGTGCGCGGGGTGAGCTCCAGCACCTGCTCGACCTCGGGGACGGTGTGCCGCAGCCCGTGCAGGAGGTGGCGCAGATTGGTGCGGGCCTGCGCCTCGCCCGACTCCGGCCACAGCACCCCGGCCAGGTGCTGCCGCGAGTGCGCGGTACCGCGGTGCAGCACCAGGTACCCGAGCAGCGACTCGGCCCGCGCGGACCCCAGCCGCCACTCCGGCCCGCCGACCGGGCGGACCCGCAGCCGGCCCAGCGCCTGCACACGCACCGCAGCTTCCCGCACACCAGCAGTGTCCCGCGCCGACGCCGCCGTTTCCTGTCAGCCGGTCAGACCGAACCGCTGGGCGTCGGAGCCGTCGCAGGTCCGCTGGGACAGCTGGGCCCCGTCGGCGGTGGAGCCGTTGTCGACGGCGAGGCACTTGCCGCTGTGCCGGGCGACGAACCGGTAGTGAGCGGCGCCGCCGGTGGCCTCGGGCCGCCACTGCTGGTTGCTGTTGCCGACGTACGTCCACAGGTGGACCTTGGTCCCGTCACCCGTCGCGCCGGGGCCGCCGTCGACGTCCCAGACCCGGCCGTTGAACTGGTTGACCACCTGGTAGTAGCCGTCACCGGTGGGCCTGAGCTGCCACTTCTGGTTCGCACCGGCTGTGCAGGCCCACTGCTGCAGGGCGGTGCCGTCACCGGTGCCCCAGTCGGCGGCGTCCAGGCAGGCGCGGCTGCCGGCGTTGACCACCTGGTACCAGGCGGCGGGGTCGATGGGCCCCTGCGGCTCGGCCTCGCCGCTCCAGACGACGGTGGCGACGGCCCCGGCCGGAAGGGTGTACGCGAGCGACCGGCCCCCCTCGGTCAACGAGAACCGCTGCGCGCCGGCGGCGGTGTTCACGACGTAGGCGGCGAAGGACCGGTCGGGGTTCTGGAAGGTGACGTTCTGCACGCCTCCGGAGCCCTGGCTGGTGGAGCCGACGCGGACGGCGCCGGGCCTGACGAACTTGGTGATGTGCCCGAGGACGTAGTACTCGGCGTTCCGGGTGACCGTGCCGTTCGCGATCTCGACGACGCCGTTGCAGCGGTCGGCGCAGTGCCCCTGGTGGGGGCCGCCGTTCCGGTCGAGGGCGAGGTTCCAGTTGACGACGGTCTCACCGCCGTGGCGCATGTTGCGTACGACGAGGTTCTCGGCGTGCCACTTGAGGGTGTCGGCGAAGGTGTCGGCGGTGTCCGTACCGGAGCACTCGGTGAAGAAGACCCGCTTGCCCGCGTCGACGATCCGCTGCTGGGCCGAGGGGTCGCCGCCGTAGCAGTGGAAGGCGGCGCCGATGATCCGTTGGACGCCCCGCGTGGAGTCGAAGACCTCGATCGGGTAGTTCGGGTGGTCCCAGTTGTGGTCGTAGGCGAGGAGGTTGGTGGGCAGGCCGTGGGCGGTGAGGGTGCGGTCGAGGACCTTGAGGAAGGCCGCCTGCTCGCCCGAGGTCATCGCCATCGACGGGTAGGTCGTGGCGAACTCGGGCTCGTTCTGGACGGTGAGGTCGGTGAGGGTGATGCCCTGCTGCCCGTACGCCTTGACGGCCTTGACCAGGTAGTCCGCGTACGCCTGGTAGTGGTCGGGCTTGAGGCTGCCGCCGTTGAGCGAGTTGCCGGTCTTCATCCAGGCCGGGGGCGACCAGGGCGAGCCCATGAACCGGATCTCCGGGTTGAGGGCCTGGGCCTGTTTGACGACCGGGATGATCTCCGCCTGGTCGCGGGCGATGGAGAAGGCGCCCTTGGTGTCCTCGTACGTGTAGGACCCGCCGGAGTTGAAGTCGGTGCTGCCGAGGGGCTGGCGGAGGTAGTTCAGGCCGATGCCCTCGGTGGGCGAGAACAGGGACTTCATCAGTTCGGCGCGTTTGTCGGCGGGCAGCTGCTGGACGAGGTGGGCGGAGGCCTCGGTGACGGAGGCCCCGGCACCGGTGAAGCGCTGGCCCCGGTTCCCGGCGTCGACGCGGATGTCGACGGGCTGGGGGGCGCTGTCGAACGGGACGGTCTCGACGGCGAGTTTCCGCGAACCGTCGGGGGTGGTGACCCAGACCTGGGCGGTGGGGTCGGCGGCTTCGGCGGTACCGGTGCCGACGGCCGCGGTGAGACCGGACACGGCGAGGATCAGTGCCGCGCCCGCGGCGCGGGCTCTGCTGGTCGTGGGGAGGGACACGGGCGGCTCTCCTTCGGTGGGGTGACCTGACACGAGGGGTGGTGCACCCGGTCCGCCGACGCGGATCGGACGTCGAAGGGCGGCGACATGAAAGCACACCCACTAAGTACTTAGTAAGTGATACAGCTCACACTGTCGAGGAGCGGTTTCGGAAGCCGATCACGAGCGCTCCGGCCCACCTATGCTGAGCCGGGTGAGTGACCAGCCGGTAAGCCGTACGCCCCGCAGGACGCAGCCCAGGACGCCGCGCAGCGCGGAGGCCAAGCGGCGGCAGCAGGACATCCTGCGGATCGCGATGGACACGTTCGCCGCCCGCGGCTACCACAACGCCTCGCTCCAGGAGATCGCCGACCGCGCCGGACTCACCCAGGCCGGCGTGCTGCACTACTTCCGCACCAAGGCCCAGCTGCTGACCAGCGTGCTGGACCTGCGTGACGCCGCCGACATCGAGCAGCTCGGCACCGAACGCCCCCGTGGCCTGGCCTTCCTTCGCCACCTGGTCGACACCGCGTCCCGCAACGCCGAACGCGAGGGGATCGTACGGCTGTACGCGGTCCTGTCCGCGGAGAGCGTCACGGAGGGCCACCCGGCGCAGGAGTACTTCCGCGACCGGTACGAGGGACTGCGGGCCATGGTCGTCGAGGCGCTGCGGGAGGCATGCGAGCTGGGTGAACTCCCGGACGACACGGCGGTGACGGACACCGCGAACGCCGTCATCGCCGTCATGGACGGCCTCCAGGTCCAGTGGCTGCTGGCACCGGACCGGGTGGACATGGCGGCGTCCACGGACCGGGCGATCACGGCACTGCTGGCGGGGCTCGGCGCCGACGTCACTGACGGCTGACGGCGACGGTGAACCCCAGCCCGATCAGCGCGACGCCGCCCGTGCCGCCGATCGCCGACATACGGCGCTCGGAGCCGGCGAACCAGGTGCGGGCCGCCGACGCGCACAGCCCCCAGAGCGTGTCACTGACCAGGCCGATAGCGGCCGGGATCAGGCCGAGGACCATCATCTGGAGCGGGATGTTCCCGGCGTCGTGGTCGACGAACTGGGGCAGGACGGCGGCGAAGAACACCAGGCCCTTGGGGTTGGTCGCGCCGACGAGCAGGCCGTCCAGGACGGTACGCAGATCACCGCGCCGTTCGTCCGCCCCGGCCGCCACCTCCGTCCGCAGCCGCCCGCGGTGCCGGAACGCCTGCACGCCCAGGTAGACGAGATACGCGGCACCCGCGAGCTTCACCGCCGTGAACACGGTGGCCGACCGCTGCACCAGGCTGCCCAGCCCGAGCGCGACGGCGACGATGAGGGCGTAGGAGCCCAGCAGATTCCCCAGCACCGTGGCGAGCGCGGTGCGGCGGCCGTGCGCGAGGGCGCGGCCGACGACGAACAGGACGCTCGGGCCGGGGACCGCGATCACGACCAGGGACATCGCGGCGAAGGCGAGCAGGTTCTCGGTGTGCACCATGGGCCGGTTCCTCCTAGCCGTGCGGGTTCGGTTCACGGGCGACGTGTACGGTGCGGGCGCGCGGCAGAGCGGCCAGGGCGCCGGAGGCGATCCGCAGCGTGCGGGCGGGCGATCCGCCGCCGCAGTAGACGGGCCGGTCCGGCTCGCCGACCGCGACATCGATCAGACACGGCACCCCGGGCCGGTGGCTGACCGGCGGAATACCGCCCGGGACCAGCCCCTCCGCGGCGAGCAGCTCGGCGTCCGCCGTACGCAGGCCGGACCGGCTGGTGCCGACGGCGGCGGCGAGGCGGGCGAAGTCCACCCGGTCCGGCGCGCGCAGGGCGACGAGCAGCAGCGGCACCTCGGGGGCCGTGAACGCGAGCGTCTTGACGGCCTGCGACCAGGGGAACGGCAGGGCCCGGCGCTCGGCGACGGTGTGCGCTGCGGCGTGCTCGTGCACGACGTAGGCGCACCCGTGGGCGTCCAGCACGGCCCGCCAGGGCGGAACGGCAGCACTCATGGCACACCACGCCTTTCAACCAGGGATGGGGAGAGGACCGGCCCCCAGCCTGCTCGGCGCGGCGAGATCCGATCAACTGATTGTGAAATCCTGCAATCGTGATCACCCTGCGCTTCGCGGAGTCGGCCGAGGAGCACATCTCCTTCTCCGTCTCACCGCTGCTCGAAGCCGTCCACTCCTGGCACGTGCTCACCGACCCGGGGCACCACGCGCTGCACGTGCCGTGGGTACGCCGCTGCCGCAAACTCCCCGCCGCGCTGCGCCGCCGGCTGCGCGAGTACGGCTTCGTCGTGGCCGACTACATCCCGGCGCTCTTCGAGGCGGGGGCCTGGGACCAGGACGCGGACTTCGCGGAGCAGCTCGCGACCGTACGGGCCCAGCCACCCGACCTGCTGGCCGTCGAACTCGCCAAGACCCTCATGGACCCGACCCGCCACTCCGCACCCGCCCTGGTCCACGACCGAGCGGCACGCGACGCGGCCCTGACGGAGCTTCAGCAGACCGCCCCGGCCCGAGCCGCCACCCTGCGGGACATCCTCACCGACCCCCGCCCACGCCTCGACGCCGCCCTCACCACGCTGGAGGACTACTGGAGCGCGGCGTTCGCCGAGGAATGGGACCGCGTCGAATCCTCCCTCTACGAGTCGATCGCCCGCTCCGGAGCCCGGATCGCCCACCAGGGCCTGCTCCCGATGCTCCGCACCCTGGCCCCGCAGATCCGCATCGACCCCGCGGCCCGCACCCTGCGCCTGGACCGCCCGCACGACCACGACCTGACCGTCACCCCGGCCAACCCCGTCACCTTCATCGCGAGCCACTACGTCTGGCCGCACGTCCGCGTCACCTGCGACAGCCCCTGGGGCCTGCGGATCACCTACCCCGCCCTGCCCCTCGCCCCCGCCGCGGCGGCCCGCCCCGCCAGCCAGGAGGACACCCTCACCCTGCTGCGCGCCCTGGCCGCGGCCCCCCGCCTGCAGATCGTCACCCACCTCGCGGCCCAGAGCCGCACCACCCACGAACTGGCCACCCTCCTCGGCCTCTCCCCCTCGGTCACCTCCCGCCACCTCCACCAACTCACCCAAGCGGGCCTGACCACCACCCGCCGCGAGGGCTACTACGTCCTGTACTCCCTCGCCCCCGGCCGCCTGACCCAACTGGCGACGGCCCTGACGACGCTGACGGCGCCCTCACGGGACTGACGGGACGGCGGGAGCTCGCAGGTCGGAGCCCCACGCCGCCCCTTCACAGGGGCCAGGCCGCGAGTAGGTCCGCGGGCTCGTAGACGGCATCGAGCCCCGGGCAGTCCACTCCGCTGCGCGAGACCGCCACGACGGGAACCGGCTCGTCGGTGAGGGCGGCCCGGTGCCGGTGCAGGGCGGCCAGGTCGTGCCGGTCGAACGGCGACCGCTCCAGCCACTTGACGGAGCCGACGAAGAGCAACTGCCGGGCGACCGGGGCACGGTCGGCGCCGACCAGGTCGATCTCCACGTCGTTCGTACGGGTCCAGTAGCCCCCAACGGCCGGGGCCGCGGGAAGCCGGTCGTCGGGCAGCATCCGGGCCAGCGCCTCACGGACGACCGGTTCGACCGCCCGTCCGCGCCAACTGGTCCAGTTCTCCCGCACTCGCGCCATCGCGAGATCACCCCGCCCCCGCTCGATCTCCTCCATGGACGGTTCGAGCAGGTGCAGCCAGAACCGCATGTAGGGGTCGGCCACCCGGTAGCGCCGGTCCTTCGACGGGCGCGTTGAGATGGGCAGTTCACCGGCCACGATCCGCTTGCCGATCAACAGCTCCAGAGACCGCTGGAGCGGCGTGGCCCCGATCCCGCCCGCCGCCCGGCCGATATTGGTGAAGGTCCGCTCACCACTGCCGATGGCCGACAGCACGGTGCGGGCCTGGGCCTGCGGCGGGAACTCGGCGGCGAGCGATCGCTCGGCCGACACGAGCAGGGCGGACACCGGGTCCTGCAACGCCTCCCCGAGGAAGTCCCACAGTCCGGCGCCGCGCGGCCACTCGGCACAGATCAACGGCAGCCCGCCCGTGACGAGCGCGGCGTCGAAGGCGTCCGCCGGGTCCAGGCCGAGCATCTGTCCGACCTCGGCGGGGTTGAGGGGGCCGAGCACCATCTCCCGGCCGCGCTGGTGGAAGGGGCGTCCGTAGCTGTTCAGCGTCTCCATCATCGACAGGTCGGAACCGATGAGGACGAGCAGCACCGGCCTGGTCTCCAGCACCCGGTCCCAGGCCCGCTGCAACATCCCCTCGAAGGCGCCTTCGGCATCCATCAGGTAGGGCACCTCGTCGATGACGAGCACGCTGGCCCGGTCGGCGGGCAGCGCGGCGCCGAGCACGTCGAACGCCGCGTCCCAGCTCTCCGGCCGCGCGGCGGAGATCAGCCCCGCGAGCGGCAACGTCGACGCCTGGGCATCGCGGGCGAGCCGGGCCAGATCATCACCGGGCGACGCCCCCGTGGCGGCGTAGAACAGAAACGGCGCCCCGGACCGCTCCGCGAACCGCTCGACCAGCCGCGACTTCCCGACCCGCCGCCGCCCCCGCAACATCACACACCGCCCGGGCCGCTCCCCACCGACCCCGTCCGCCACCTTCCGCAGCTCACGCTCCAGCGTCGCGAGCTCTTGCCGCCGGCCTACGAAGTCGACCATGATCACCGCCACTTGAGGGGAAACTAACCCTGATGTTAGCAACATGAGGGTTAGTAAGCACACTATGACCAAAAAGAGGCAACGGGCAACGACGGCGAACCGTGATTACCCAGGCTTTCGCCGTGCCAGACTCACTCTCGGAAACGAAGCGAAACGAAGCCGTCACCGTAGGTGCTCACCTGCCGACGGCTCCCCGCAGGGCGGAACGGCTCCCGCGGGCGCGATTCCAAGGGGGTAGATGAGCATGGCATTGCGTTTCGGACCGGAACTTCGCCGCTTACGCCTGAAGGCGGGGCTGACGCTGACCGAGTTCTCCGTGGCGCTCAACTACGACAAAGGGCATCTCAGCAAGGTGGAGCGCGGCGAGCGTGCCGCGTCGCCCGAACTGGCGCGGCGATGCGACGCCTTCCTCGGTGCGGACGGCAAGCTCCAGCGCCTGGCTGTCCGTACCGAGACCGATGCGGACGGCACCGAATCCACCACCCGCCCAAGTCGCTGGCTCATCGGGCGTCGTGCGGTCCTCTCCGCGGGTACGGGAGTGTTGATCGACCTCGGCCTGAAACTTGGCAGCGAAGCGATCTCGTCCACCGATGATCCTCTCCTGCCTTCGTTCCACGCGCAGTTCGACCAGTTGCGTACGCTCGGCCAGTCCACGGACCCCAAGGTCCTGCTGCCCTTGCTGGAGACGCAGACGCGCATGGTCGCCGCGCTGGCCACCGACGCCCGGTCGGCCACACGATCCTCCGCACTCCTGCTGGCCTCCCGGTTCGCGGAGTTCACCGGCTGGATGGCACAAGAAGCCGGAAATGGCGACGCGGCACTCTGCTGGACGGGGGAAGCAGCCGAGTTGGCACGCGCCGGAGGTGACCCGTACCTCGGTTCCTACACACTGGTGCGCCGCGCCCTCGTCACGATGTACGGCGGGGACGCCGCCGGCACCATCGCCCTGGCCCGCCGCGCTCAAAGCAGCGAACTCCCCCCGCGCATCCGAGGACTTGCGGCCCAGCGGGAAGCCCAGGGACACGCACTCGTCGGCAACGAAGTCGACTGCCTACGCAGCCTCGACAGGGCCCGGGAACTGCTGGCCGACGACGCCCGCAGCGGCGGCGAACCCGTGATCGGCACCTCCCATGTGAGCGATCCGGCAGCGATGTCGACCGGCTGGTGCCTGTACGACCTCGGCCGTCCCGAGGCCGCTGCCGCGACCCTCGACCGAGAGTGCCGCCGCCTCCCTCCGCACGCGCTGCGCACTCGCACCCGATACGGTTTCCGCCGGTCCTTGGCCCACGCTGCCTCCGGGGAGGTCGAGCACGCGTGTGCGATCGCCCAGGATCTGCTCGACGTCATGCCCGCTGTTCCGTCGGCAACGGTCAACAGCGACATCCGGCGTCTCGCACGGGAACTCTCCCGGTTCCGGAGCAGCCGCGCCGTACGTGATCTGCAACCCGGGCTGGCACGCGTACTCGCCCCCGCTCACGACTGACAGCCGCACCACAATCGAGGCGGGATCACGGCCTTCGGCTCCGTCGGTCCCTCCCGTGTCCCCTTCTCCCGGCTCGCTACACGAGCCTTAGCCGTCCTCTGCCTTCAGCTCGCCGCGTCGCATTGCGCGGCCCTGGCCGGCCTTGCGCTGTCCGCGACCAGCTCCCGCGCCTACGACATCCCCTCCATTCGCATGCCCTCCATGGACGCTCCATGCGGCCGTGGGGCCGGAGCCTGCTCCCTGTCCTCTCACGAAGGGAACCGCCATGCACGATGCCTTCGTCAACTACCGCACCGGCGACGAGGAATCCGCCGCAACCATGATCGCGCGGGAACTTCGCCACCGGTAGCGCGTGTCCGCGCCGGGATCCACAGCGGAGGGCTGCACAAGGCTCCTGGCGAATCGAGTTCGAAAGCCGGAACGACCCTGAAACCGTGACACGCTCTCGGCCGGTAAGACGCGGCGGTCAGGAACCTCGGCCGCAAGACAGCCGCACAGCGGCCCGGAAGCCCGAAGACGGCAGACCTACCGAGCGTTACCTTGGGGCGATGTCCAACCATCACGTCGACCCGGACGACACCGGCCTCCGCTTCGCCCTCCAGATCGCTGGCGCCGAGCTGGCGGATGCGCCCCCGCCTGCCGACTCCCCGCTCGGCCGACTCCGTCTGTTCGCCACGGCCAACCCTGGCACGGTCCTGACTGCCGGCCACGTTCGCCAGGCCCTCGACGGCACGCTGGGAATCACACCCTCGGATCGACCCTGAAACCGTGGCGCAACCTTGGCCGCTAAAACCCGGCGGTGCGCGGATCCCCTCCAGGGGGTCACCCCCCACCCCAGGGTATGTAAAGAACTTGACTTCATCAGAGACAAGGTCTTTACATGTAGGCATGTTTGATGACGCCCACCTCGCTCGCCGAGCGGAAGAACTCCGGGTCACCGCCGGCGATCACTACCGGAAGGCCGCCCAGTACGACGCGCAGGGCGACAAAGCCCAGGCTGAGCAAGCACGCGAAGCGGCGGTCCGCTCCACGCAGAAGGCCGAGATACACGAACGCCTCAAGGGACGCCCTTGGCCTGCCCTGGCCATGGCCTGGCTCCTCGAAGCTGACCCGGAGGAGGCACGCAAGCTCCTCGATCAGGTGGAGCGAGTTTCGGCTGAGGAGTTGCTGACGCACGGGGATCGCGACCCGCACCTGGAGTACCGCATCGCTACTCTTCAAGGCCGCGCATGCGAGTGGGCGATGGCCAACGCGATGCGTAACGGCGCAGCCGACAGCGTCGTGCACGAAGTGCTGCGCATGGAAGAGCTGGGAGTCGAAGTCAACATCGCTGCCCTTGCTCGCATGACAGGCATCTCTCGGCAGACGCTTCATGCTCGCCTGCGCGTTGCTCGCGCCTCTGAGTAGTCACACCACAGGCCCTCGCGTCATGCGCCTCAGCCGCGCACGGCGCGAGGGCTTTTCGCCTGCCTGTGCCAGCGCGTCGTGTCCAGATGGACAGGTCGCTGCTACTCAGCCCGCGCAACGAGGGCGAGAGAGGTGCAGACTCGTCGGAAGCTCTGATGCCCAGTCCTGCCGGTGTGGCGCATGCACTCCAGGTCGACGGCTGCCCCGTCCTGCGAAGGCTTGGTCTTCCAGTCGCAGTTCAGGCACTCCGCTTCGAACGTCACGTCGGTTCCGGGGTGCTGTGTGATCCGGTGTTCGACGTAACGCAGGACCGCTCTGGTCATCCCTCACCTCCGTGCGCTTCCTTGAGGTGCGCTCGCAGGGTCACGTTCACGTCTGTCGCCTTGGAGTAGTCGCCCGACGAGACGGCGTTCCTTCGTCTCACCGCGAGTTCAAGGCAGTGCCGGCACCCGGAGACCGGCTCTGGCTGGGCGCTGGGCAGGGACAGGTGCACGGGTCCCGACTGGGTGCTGGTCCTTGTTGGCATGGCTCTCCCGACTCCGATCCACTTTGATCTCATCGTGGAGCTGCTCGCCTGGCGGACCTACCGTCTTTCCTGTTGCCGCAAGAACTCGTCCCGGATGCCCTCGACGAGACTGCGCATGTCGTCGCCGTAGAGCGCCACCGCGGCGAACCTGTCGAAAGTGTCGACGTACGTCTGGACGTCCCGCGGGTCCCGTGTCGTCACCTCCGAGTGGAAGGTCTCGACGATGACGAGGCTGTCGTCGTGGATGCTGAAGCAGGTCATGGGGAAGTCCGGCTTCCGGCCCGCTTGAGGGACGAAGCCGATGGACACGGCGGGGAGCCTGGACAGGGACACAAGTCGGTCGAGCTGTACGGCCATGACGGCCGGCTCGCAGATCAGCCACCGCAGCACATGCTCGCAGATAACGAAGTGGAACGACCGCCCGTCCTCGTACAGCGCGGCCTGCCGCTCCAGCCGGGCCGCCACTGTCCGTGCCTTGGTCTCGTCCGGCAGAGCCGGCGGCAGTGAGAACACCGCCGTGGCGTACTCAGGAGTCTGGAGAAGGCCGGGGATGAGCTGCCCCTGGAACAGCCTGAGCGCCTTCGTGTTGGCCTCGATGCCCTTGATCGTGTTCTGGTGCTTCCACGCCCCCATACGGCGCAGCAGACGCCACGCCGTGGCTTCCGTGGCCTCGACTCGCGCCGCTGCGAGGAACTGTTCCTTGGCCTCCTCGGACACCCCGAGGGCGGACAAGACGAGGTCGACGTCCTGCACCGTGGGCATGGTCCGGCCGTTCTCGATCTTCGAGAGCTTGGCTGCGGACATGGAAGCCCTACGGGCCACTGCGCTGCCGGTCAGTCCCGATGCCTCGCGCAGTGTCCGCAGCGCTCTTCCGAGGGATTCCGTGGTCAGTGGTGCCGCTCCCAGTAGGTCGCGAACGGCACGGCCCGGGAGAGCGCCAGGTGCCGGTATCCCCGGTACTCCGGGAGGCGGACGGCAGGCAGGCGTTCACCGCCGAGGAACCGGCCCTCGGGTGTGTAGTGCATCCGGTACACGTCGCGGTCGTCGAAGAGCCAGAAGTCATGGTCGGGCAGACCGTCCACGTCCTGCTCGGCCAGGTCGATGATGCCGATCGACTCCCCGGCCTTGATGTTGCCGGGGTAGGCCGCCAGCTCGTAGCGCAGGTAGTCGGTCAGCGGGGAGCGCAGGACGTGGACGCGGGACACCTGCTTGCCCTTGTCGGTCATGGACCGCACCCATGGGTTGTCGTCCCACTCCGGCCCCATGTCCTCGCCGGCCAGGAAGCGCGAGATCTCCTCGCGCTCCTCTTCCACGTCGTACTCGGCCAGTGTCTCCAGCCGGAACGCGGTCCGCTCGAACGTTTCGAAGAGGCGCCCGAACTCCTCACCGGTGAGCACGAAAGTACTCCTCCAGCACGGCTGCGGGGACCATGACCGCCGTCTCACCCTCGGGTAGGTCGAGCTGCGCCAGCCGCTCAGGGTCGTTGATCACGTAACCCTGTACGACGTACTCCTTGCCGTCGGCCGTGCCCCACAGGGTGGGGCAAGTGCCGTTCTTGCAGTCCGGGTCTCCCGAGAGCTTCCGCAGCGGTGCACCCACGGCTTTCCCCCTCCTGTCGACAGGCTTGGTCAAGCCGATGCTTCCGACCTGCCAACTTCCGGGTCAAGCTCCCCGGCTTTCCAGAACGGGAAACCTTGTGGGACACGCGCCTATCCGCCGTAAGAGAGTGAGTCAGATCCGCCTTCGCGAGCCGAGCTCCTGCTTCCAGTACTCCCTGCTACACGGCCGTTGGTAGCGAAAGAACATCGCATACGTGACGGCCATATCGAAGTCCGCATCAGCGAAGTACTCATCGCCGTCGAACAGGCCCCAGTGGCGCGAGCAGCACTCTTTGAGCACTCGCTCCGTTTCACTTGTGTTGGAGTGCAGCACGGAGATCCACCAGCTACAGATCTCCGCACCACGGGCCTTGGCATCCCAGCCGTGCCGCTTGATCCGCTGTCTGGCGTCAGCGGTCCTTCCAACCTTCACGACGCCATCGGAAAATTCAACGACGTAGAGCCAGCCGCACGGAGAGGGGTGATCACACTCAGTCCTGTAGGCGTAGCCGGGGCGAGTGCCCTTCGGGCCATAGAGCCCAGGCGTGCACCGCTCGTCGATATCGAGGAACCCATACCCCTCGCCCACGTCGCCCCCCGGCGATCGTCCCTGAAGACCTGCCCAGTCGAACCGAACCATATTCGACCACCGATGCCGCACGGGCCTTCTCGGAGGTCTCGGCACCAGCCAGACAGAGGACGGCACAGTCAGCACACTCAGGTCCTTGATCAGCACACTCACCCCCGCCGTTGCCCCAGGTCAGGGCCGGTCAACCCTCGTCAGCACGTCAGCACCAAGTCAGCACAGGACCCGGAAAAGGCCGGAATCAGCAGGAGAAAACAAGAAGGGGCCAGACCGTGAGATCTGGCCCCTGACCTGCGGATTTACCCTCTGACCTGCATCTCAGCAGATCAAGGAATCAGCCGCTACACGTTGAACCGGAACTCCACGACAAGGCTCTGACCTGCGGAAATGCGAGCACATCCCAGCACCATCCCAGCACGGGCGCCGCGACAAAGTACAAGAAGATCCAATGACGCCGAGACTACGCCGCCGGATGCGGGCTGCGCAGCATCCCACCCGATGTAATAGATCCTGTACTAGAATGGGCCCCATGAAGTCACCCCGCCCCGGCGGCACGGAGAACATCTCCGTCTCGATGCCCTCGGAACTGCTCGGCGCTCTGCGCACGCGCACCGGCAAGCGCGGCGTGTCCGCGTACGTGACCGCGGCCGTCCGGCACCAGTTGGCGATGGACGGCCTCGCCGAGATCGTGGCTGCCTACGAAGCCGAGCATGAACCGCTGAGCGAGGCCGAGGTCCAGGCCGCGCAGCGCGAACTGTTCGGTGACGCACCGGCGCCGTACGCGTCCGGCGACAGCGCCGCATGAAGGAGCCCGCGGCCAGGTCCCTGGTGCTGGACTCCCAGGCGTTGTCGCTGCTGCTGCGCAACGACCGCCAGATGGTCACCCGGCTCGAGGCTGCTCGGCGCGTAGGCGTGCCCGTCCTCGTATCGGCCCTGACCGTGGTGGAGGCCGTCTACGGGAAGACGGACACCGCTCGGCTGCGCTGGGTGCTCTCCCGGCTTCAGGTCCAGGACGTCACCCAGGCGGACAGCCTCACCGCAGTGCAGTTGCTGAGCGACGCCGGCGGCCTGCACGGCCACAAGTACGGCATCGATGCCCTCGTCGCCGCGATGGCGCTCCGCTCCCCGCCACCCGTGCTGGTGCTGACCTCGGACCGCGACGACTGGTCGAAACTGTGCGGCGACCGCGTACAGATCAAGGACGTCTGAGCTTGGCGTTCGCCCCTCTTTGATGAGGGGCAGGTCGGGCCGACGATGCACTCGGCTCCTCGACGAGGGCACCGAGGGCTTCGCGGAGGCCCGGCACTCACACGTCGGCGACACCGTCCACGCAGCATCCCCTGGACGCCGCCTCGGCTTCGAGCGCAGCCCGACGAGCGCAGTGATCGTCCACATCTTCACCCAGCGCGGCCGCTCCACCGAGGTCAAGCAGCTCGTCCACAAGACACTCGCCGAGCGCCTGGCCGCCGTCGGCGTGAACGGCAAGAACCTGTTCGTCAGGTACTTCGAGAACCGCCCCGACGACTGGTCCTTCGCCGACGGCCGCGCCCAGTACGTCGAGGGCGACCTCCCTGTCCCTGGCCGCTGAACCCCGCACCCCAAGCCAGTCCAATCAGGTCCCGGTCGTGTCCCTTCTCGTGGTGTAGCCGATCACTTGGCGGTTGTGTTGGTGGTGTTGGGTAGCGCGGGGGCGCTTGCGGGGCGCTCGGTGGGGTAGAGCTGGTCCATGCTTCCCTCGGGCAGGTAGCGGCGGGGGAAGGCGATCCATTCGTCGTGCAGTTCGAAGAGCACGGCGGTGACCAGCCGCAGGAGCGCGTCGTCGTTGGGGAAGACCTGGACGACGTCGGTGCGGCGCTTGACTTCGCGGTTGATCCGTTCCAGCGGGTTGGTGGACTGGATCTTCTTCCAATGTCGCTCCGGGAAGGCGGCGAAGGCCGTCAGGTCGTCCTTCGCCTCCAGCAGCATGTCTTTGACCTTGGGGAT
>NZ_FLSP01000081.1 GCF_900091315.1 Streptomyces sp. DI166 | reverse complement strand
CCCTCACCGTGGACCACGACGTACTCCAATCCCTTTCCCACAACGCCTTATCCATTGCACGAACAAGATCGCGTTCACCACGCTTCGCCATTGCCGCAAGGATGTCTTCAAAAAAATCCGATTGAAGCCGCTCGGCGAATTTTCAAGCCTGTCGATGGAACGAGTTAGACTGTCGCGCAGGATTTTCAGCGCCTCCGGTGATGAGGCGGTAGGAATTTCATGGCGCAGCAGTTGCGTCGGCACCGGTCACCCCCTCCACCGTTGGCGCGTGGCGTTGCAGCAGCGCCTTGGGAAGGTAATCGGACTCGACCTCGATCGGCATGCCCGCGTCGAAGGCCATGCAGGCGATGGCCAGCGGAGCGAGAGCGACAAGGCCCTCGCCACTCAGGGAGCGAGCCTCGTTGGCGGTCCAGTACTCCCGGTGCCAGGTCAGCGCGTCGGCCAACGCCGCGTTGAATTCGTCGGCCTGCCCGCGCGAATATCGGTGGAAGAGCTCCAGCGGAGGATGGAGAAGCTTCAAGGCGAGTTCTGCGCCGACGATGCGCGCGACTTGCGGGTCGGTTCCTTGCACGGCCGTGACCAGGGCGTTCCAGGTCTCGCGATGGTGGAAACAACCGTGCTGCAAGGCTTCCACCCAGGCGTAGACGTACTCGTCGAACTCCGCGCCAGATGCGCGGAGGAATGAGACGGGGACGCGCGCGAGCTGCTCGGCTCTGTCGTGCTCGCGGCAGATCACGGCCAAGTAGTACGCCGTGAGCCAGTTTCCGGCGTGGAGGTAGTCCTGGGGACCGGTCGCCGGGAGGTGTTTCACCTCGCCCATGCTGCCGATACGGCACGCCACGGGGCCCTCCGTCGCGGTGCCCGCGGCGAAGAGAGCGGAACCGACCTGCGTCGCCGTGACCCATGCCTCCCAGGTCGGGAACTGCCCGGCGAACGGGTCCGTCAGGCAGTGCCACTTCGCCACGGGCAGCGTCAGCATTTGTGCGTCGTAGCGTTCGAATTCCGAGGTCTCGATCTCGGCGAGTGATGCCTGCGCGGTCTCGACGATGGGCGCCATGGCGTCACCGGCGTTGTCGTACGGAATGCGTGGCGCGGAACACGTATCACCGTCTGCTTCCCCCTCCTGGGCGCTCACTGGCACCTTCAGCCGCTGCGTCGCTGAACCCCGCCGCATCGGACTCCGGAAGCTCATGCCACACGATCCGCACACTCACGCCCCGCTCTCCTCCCCCAACCGCCAAGTCCTGACCGGCCGCCCCTCCTCATCCCATTCGCAATGCTCACGAACCGTCAACCCATCGGCGTCGAACACCTGCTGGGACGCCAGTACGCCATTGCGGTGCCACTCCTTGAACTCGTCGCGAGGCAAGCCGTTCTGCACGAGGCCCTCGGAGCGCGGGGTGCCGTCCTCGTACCACTCCTGGGAGAGGCCGTTCGGGATGCCGTCGGTGTAGGCGTCCAGGCTCACGAGGTTTCCGAAGACGTACTCCGCCACCTCTCCCGTGAATGGCTCGCCCCGGTAGTAGAGGAGTTGACTATCCGTCATATCCACCTCGGGGTCGTCGATGTCGATGCGGCGCACCGTCTTCTCCTAGCGCTCCACCGCCACACTGTCCGCGAGCTTGTCATGCCAGCACTGGCGCAGCGGCTGGTCCCAGGTGCAGCGGAGGGAATTCGTCCAGCCGAGCACCGGGATCACTATCGAGACGCCCCAGACCAGCTCCCGTGTGGTCGCGTCCCAGAAGCCGGGGTTGCCGCCCGTCTCGCGGTCCACGATGCGGACGCCGCAGATGCGTTTGCCGAGGGTGGAGCCGAACTGCCAGATGGGCAGGGCGAAGCAGATGAGGTAGGAGGTGAGGAGCCAGACCAGGAGTCCGGTCCTCGCTGTGTCGTTGCCGGCGTCGATCTCGTCGGCCAGCCACCAGCCCAGGCTCATGTAGACGACGTACCAGATGATCACGTCCAGCACTCGTGCCCCCAGCCGGGATCCGGGGAGCGCCAGGGCGAAGGGGTGCGCGAGGCCCTCGGGGTGGGGGTACGGGGAGTAGCCGGGGTGTTGGGGGTAGTGCGGGAGGTTCGACATGCCACCTTCTGCGCGGGGTCCGAAATCGACGGTATGGAAGGAGAGTTCGGAGCCGCGTCTGCGGTTGCGGTCGCAACTGAGATGGGGTGGAGATCACATACGGCGAAGGCGGTGACGGGCCGCCTCGGCCCGTCACCGCCTTTCTGTCCGCGGCCCGTTAAGGGCTCAGCTCACGATCGTGATCCGGTTCGCCGCCGGAGGGGCGATCGGGGTCGTGGGCGAGGAGTTGGCCGTCAGGTACTGCTCCAGGGCCGTGAGGTCGTCGGAGCCGACGAGGTCGTTGGTGCCCTGGCCCAGGGTGGTGAAGCCGTCGCCGCCGCCCGCGAGGAAGCTGTTCGTCGCGACGCGGTAGGTGGCGGACGGGTCGATCGGGGCGCCGTTCAGACGGATGGTGTCCGTGAGCACACGGTCGGCGCCCGTCTTCGTCATGTCCAGCGTGTACGTCAGGCCCGCCGACGGCAGCAGAACCTTCGGCGCGCTCTCGTTCACGCCGCTGACCTGCTCCTTGAGGACCTGGATCAGCTGGGCGCCGGTGAGGTCCTGGAGGTTCACCGTGTTGGAGAACGGCTGGACCGTGAAGCCCTCGGCGTAGGTGACCACACCGTCGCCCTCGGAGCCCTGGGCCGCGTAGGTGAGGCCGGCGCGCACGCCGCCCGGGTTCATCAGCGCGAGATCGGTCTCGGGGTCGAGCTGCTTGCCGTGGGCGAGCTGGGCGTCGGCGATCAGGTCACCCATCGGGGACTCGGTGCCGGTGCTGGGGATGTCGGCGGAGATGTAGCCGATCGCGCGGTTGCCGATGGGCGCCGCGAGGGTGTTCCACTTGCCGATCAGCGCGGTCATGTCGGCCGCCTTGGCGACGTCCCGGGTGACCACGTGGTTCGCCGACTTCACGGCCGTACGGGCGATGTCACCCGTGCGGCGGTCGTAGGTCAGCGTGGTGTCCGTGTACAGGCGGCCGAAGGACGCGGCCGAGGTGACCGTGCGCGGCTTGCCCGACGGGTCGTCGATCGTGCAGGCGTATGCCTGGTGGGTGTGGCCGGTGACCAGCGCGTCCACCTGCGGGGTGACGTTCTTGGCGATGTCGACGATCGGACCGGAGATGCCGTCGCCGGCGCCCGGGGAGTCACAGTCGTAGTTGTACGCCGTCGACGCCGGGGCGCCGCCCTCGTGGATCAGCGCGACGATCGACTTCACGCCCTTGCGCTGCAGCTCGCGGGCGTACTTGTTGATCGTCTCGACCTCGTCCTTGAACTTCAGGCCCTTGACGCCCTCGGCCGAGACGACACCCGGGGTGTCCTCCAGGGTGACGCCGATGAAGCCGATCTTGACGTCCTTCTTCTTCCAGACCCAGTACGGCTTGAGGATCGGCTTGCGCGTCTTCTCGTTCAGCACGTTCGCCGCGAGGTAGGGGAAGTCGGCGCCCTTGTACCGCTTGTCGGTGTAGCAGCCGTCCGTCTTGTGGCAGCCGCCGTACTGGAGGCGCTTCAGCTCCGCGGAGCCCTCGTCGAACTCGTGGTTGCCGACGCTGGTGACGTCCAGGTCGAGCTTGTTCAGCGCCTCGATGGTGGGCTCGTCGTGGAACAGGCCCGAGATCAGCGGGGAGGCGCCGACCATGTCACCGGCGGCCGCGGTGATGGAGTACTTGCTGCTCTTGCGGGCCTCGCGCAGATGGGTGGCGAGATACTCCACACCGCCCGCGTTGATGGTCTGGGTGGTGCCGTCCTCGTTGAGGTGCGTGACCCGGCCGGAGGAACCGGACGGCGGCTCCAGGTTGCCGTGCAGGTCGTTGAAGGACAGCAGCTGGACGTCCTGGTAGCGGCTGTGGCCGTGGTTGCCCTTGTGCTTGTTCTCGTGCGCGCTCGCCGTCGTGGGCAGCGCGGCTACCAGCGCGCCGACGGTGGCGAGGCTCGCCGCGCCGGTGAGGACGAGCTGTGTCCGGCGTCTGCTGCGGTGCGGCGGCTGCTGGGACTTGGCTGGCATGCGCCCCCCTGTGGTCATGTCGTACGGACCCCTGCGGTCGTGTCGTACGGAGCGGAAGAGAGTCATGAGAAGGCAGTAGTGCCCGGGCGCAGCCTAGAGTCAACGCGCGTAGCGCGGAAGGTGGTTCCGGTTACATCCTGGTTTATCTTTTGCCGCCGGTTTCCGGTGCCCTCGGCTTACCGTGTACGCATGACCAGCGACGACACCCCACGGCGCGGCGCGGGCCGCTCCATCGAGACCTACTCCGCGCTCGAACCGGACCAGATCGAGGCCGTGCTCGCCCTGCTCGCCGAGGCCGCCCGCACCGACGGCCAGCAGGCGGTGTCCGAGCAGGGCCGGCTGCAACTGCGCGGCGGTGAACGGGAGGGAGTGGCGCATCTGCTGCTCACCGTCGGCGACCAACTCGTCGGGTACGCCCAGCTGGAGGACACCGATCCGGTGGAGGCCCCGGCCGCCGAACTGGTCGTCCACCCCGCGCACCGCGGCCACGGCCACGGCCGGGCGCTCGGCTCGGCCCTGCTCGCCGCCTCCGGCAAGCGGCTGCGGGTCTGGGCCCACGGCGGCCACTCCGCCGCCCGGCACCTGGCGCAGGTCCTCGGGCTCACCCTCTTCCGCGAACTGCGGCAGATGCGCAGGTCATTGACCGACCTGGACCTTTCCGAGCCGGGTCTGCCCGGCGATGTGACGGTACGTACCTTCGTGCCCGGCCAGGACGACGCGGCCTGGCTCGCGGTGAACGCCGCCGCCTTCGCCCACCACCCCGAGCAGGGCTCCCTCACCCAGCGCGACCTCGACGACCGGATGGCCGAACCGTGGTTCGACCCGACCGGGTTCTTCCTCGCCGAGCGCTCCGGCGAGCTGATCGGCTTCCACTGGACCAAGGTCCACGCCGAGGAGCAGCTCGGTGAGGTCTACGTCCTCGGCGTGAAGCCCGGCGCCCAGGGCGGCGGCCTCGGCAAGGCCCTCACCGCGATCGGCCTGCGGCACCTGGCGGACCAAGGGCTGCCGACCGCCATGCTCTACGTCGACGCCGACAACAAGGCCGCCGTGTCCGTGTACGAGCGGATGGGCTTCGAGACGTATGAGACGGACCTGATGTACCGGACGGAAACGTAAGAGACGGATCTGATGTACCGGACGGGGACGTAGGGGACGGAGACCCAGGGTCCAGCTGCACGCGCCGGGCCCCGGGTCTCGTGGGGTGGCCGCCGGACGGAGCCCTAAGCCCCCGACCGCCGGTACCCCCGCCGCCCCAGCGGTTCCCTGGCCCATACGGCCGCCAGCGTCACCGCCGCCGCCAGCACCCCCCACCACCGCTCGTGCGAGTCCGCCCAGCGCGGGTCGTCCGGGTCGACGAACAGCGTCCAGTCCTCGGGTATGAGCAGCAGTGTCAGTACGGCGAGGGTGAGGAGTGCCACCGCGATACTCACCCCCGGTTCCGGCTCCTGGGACCACCGTATCCAGGCCGCCCCGAGAGCCAGCGCCAGCACGCCCGCGGTGATTGCCTCCAGGGTGACCGGGCCGAGCGGAGGGCGCAGACCGGTGGGGACCAGCAGGATCGCCGCGATCCACGACAGTGCCGCGAAGGGGGCGACCACCGCCAGGCGCAGGGCCTGGCGGAGGGGCCGTGGGGTGGGCACGGTGGCCGTGGTGTGGCGGGCCGGGTCGTCCAGGAGGAAGGCCAGGCCCAGGGCGAAGGCGAGGGCTGAGGCGCGCAGGGTGTTGAGGGCGAGCCAGGGGTTGTAGTGCTCCTCCCACACCCGGGTGGTTCCGGCGATCACCAGCCCCATCGCCGCGCCGGAGCCCAGCGCGCGCCAGGGCAGCGTGCGCCAGACGGCGGGGATCAGTTCGGCCACGTGGGCCGGGGACAGCGGCCCCGGGGCCGCCCCTCGGGCGGGGCTCCCCCCGGGCTCCTGTCGCGCCTGTCGCTCCGGTCGTGCGGCGCTCACTCCTCGCACCCGTTCTTCTCGGTAATGCCCTTCACGCCGACCAGTTCGGCGGCCCGCGCGGTGGTGATGCCCGGTGCCGTCAGCTCCTTCCAGTGCTTCTTCACCAGGGCGGTCACCTCGGCACGCGGCCGGGTGAGCAGCGTGCGGACGACATCGGTCTGCGCGGCCGACATGGAGATCGCCGAGGTCGGCTGGAGCACGATCGCCGAGCCGCTGATGCTGTCGTCGAGGCGGACGTTGCGCAGTTCGTCGATCGGCTTGTCCTGCCAGCCCAGGGAGATCCACATCACGGTGACGACCCGTCCGTCGCACATCGAGGTGCCCTCTTGCTCGGACCCCGCCACCAGGACGGCGGCGACGGCCGAGGAGAACTCGGGGACCCGGGGCCCGCCCCAACGGGTGCCGACGGTGACCTCGTTCGGGGCGTCCAGGGTCTCCAGGGCGCCGTCGGAGGAGAGGCCGTAGCGGGCCTCCACGCGCTGGCGGACGAGGAGCTTCTGGTCCTTCGCCGTGCCGCCCGCGAGTCCTTGGACACCGTCGACGACCTCGGCCCAGGTCCCGATCCGGGGCTCCCACTCCGGGAACGCGCAGTACGTCGAACCGCCGCGCTGCTCACAGGTCTGCTCCGGGTTGAGCGTGGCCTTCTCCCGTGCCGCCGTCAACGAGGCCGGGGTGCCGCCGGACTGGCCGAACGCGCCGGCCAGCAGCAGGGACAGGGCCGCGCCCAGGGCGGCGTAGCAGGTCCGCACCCGGCGTCCGCCGCCCGCCAGCACGGCGAGCGCACCGAGAGTGAGGCCGAGGCCGAGCAGATACAGGGCGTGCCAGGCGGCCGGGCGGCCCAGCAGGTCGGAGGGGAGGGTCTTGCTGCTGCCCTCGCCGACCACCGGGTTCAGCCAGCGCGTGCCCTCGCCGTCCTGCGGGCTCGCCCCGAGCACGAAGAAGAACAGCAGGAACACCACGAGCATCGGGCCGACGAAGGTCGACTTCAGCACCCGTGCCATCAGCACCCCGAGCGCCCCGCACACCAGCACCGTCAGCGGTCCGACGGCCAGTTCGCCCAGGGAACCGTGGCCGACGGCGCCCGGCTTGAGCGCCTCCCAGCCGAACTGGACGCCCACGCACACCGCGGTCAGCAGCACCGCCGGGACGACGGAGAGCACATGGGCGACGGTCCGGCGCCAGGTGTTGACGGGCAGCACCGCGAAGTGGCGTTCGGTGTCGCGGCGCCGCGAGCGCAGCACGGCCTGGTTCACGCTCAGCATCACCGCGAGCCCGACCAGCAGCGGGGTGCTCTGGGTGTCCCGGTCGGCGTCCTGGAGGGCGGGGAAGCCGTGGTAGGAGTCGAGGGTGTGCCAGACGATCCAGGCGATGTAGACCGCGAAGGCGACCAGGACGGGGATGGAGAGCAGCAGGCGCCGCCCCTCCAGGCGGGCGAGGGCGAACACGGCCCCCCAAGCGTTCCGGGGCTCGGTGGTCACGGCGGCGGGCGCCGGCTGGACGAGGGTGGTCATGCGGTCACCGCCATGCCGTAGCCGTCGAGGGTGAGGAGGTAGCCGTCCTCCAGGGTGGGTTCGAGGAGTTCGGCGCCGGGCGGGGGATCGCCCACGTTGCGGAAGGTGCCGGTGCCGGTGCGCCAGCCCGCCTTGGCGTGCGGGGCGCGTTCGGCGCTGCTCCACACCCGGCCGGCCGCCTGGGCGGCCAGTTCGGCGGGGGTGCCGTCGAAGTGGATACGGCCGCCCGCCATCACCAGGACGCGGTGGCAGAGCATGGCCACGTCCTCCGTCTGGTGGGTGGACAGCAGCACGGTGCGGCCCTCGCCCGCCTGGGCGATCAGCTCCCGGAAGCGCATGCGCTGCTCGGGGTCGAGTCCGACGGTGGGCTCGTCCAGGACCAGAAACCCGGGGTCGCCGACGAGGGCGGCGGCGAGCGCGACCCGCTGCCGCATACCGCCCGACAGCTTCTTGATCTTCCGGCCGCGCACCTCGCCGAGGCCGACCTCGTCCAGCACCCGGCGCACCTCGCCGTGGCGGGCGGAGCGCTGGTTGAGCTCCTTCAGGATCGCCACGTAGTCGACGAACTCGAAGGCGGTGAAGTCCGGGTGGAAGCCGGGCGTCTGCGGCAGGTAGCCGAGCCGCCGCCGGACCTCCTGGCGGCCGCGCAGGGAGCCGGGGTCGTGTCCGAGGACGGTGAACTCCCCGCGCTGCGGGGGGACGGCGGTGGCGAGCACCCGCAGCAGGGTGGTCTTCCCGGCGCCGTTGGGCCCGATCAGGCCGGTCACGCCGGGGGTCAGCCGCAGCGAGACCTCATCGAGGGCGCGGGTGCCTCCGTAGTGGAGGCTGAGCCCGGAGGCGGAGACGGTGGAGGTCATGCGGCGCTCCTGAGGAAGACGTCGAATCGGTCACGTACGAGGTAGAGAAGGCCGGCCGCGAGGGCGGCGACCGTGGCCGCGGCGCCCTGTCCGGCCGCGGTGAAGGGGGCGAGGGAGCCGCCGTCGGCCATCGCGTCGGCGATGGCGATCAGCGCCGCCCAGGCGCCGCCGACCAGCGCGGGTGCGAGGACCGGCCCGAAGCGGGGAGTCAGCGCCAGCGCGGTGGCGGTGAGGGCGAGCGCGGGCAGCAGCCAGGCCAGGGCGCGCAGGCCGTAGGAGGGCAGGGCGAGCGTCGCCAGGCCGTTGAGGACGAGTCCGGCGGTGAGCACGGCGACCGTACGGATCATCAGCAGCCGGAACCCGTGCACAGGCGAGACGACCGCCATCTCGTACGTCGGGTCCAGGGCGGGTCCGTAGCTGGCCGCGACCCCGGCCAGGGGAAGCAGCGGTGCCAGGGCGAGGAACAGGGTCGGCGAACCGGAGGAGTGGACCGCGAACACCGTCGCCACCAGCAGGAACACCACCGACGCCAGCCAGGAGCGGCGCAGTACGGGTGTCGCCGCGAGCAGCCGGGCGGTGTGGTCGGCGGCCCCGAGCCGCACCAGCAGCCTCTCGAAGAGCCCTGGGCGGGGCGCGTCCAGCTCGGCGTCCAGGCGCTCCCAGCCGAGGTCGACGGGCTCGCTGACCTCGGCGAGGACGGCCCGGCACTCGGCGCAGGAGGCGAGGTGGGTGTCGGCGGACCAGAGCATGGGGGCCGCCAGTTCGGCACGCGCGTAGGCGCGCAGGTCGGCTTCGGATACGTGCCAGGTCATGCCAGCGCCTCCCGCAGTTGCTTCCGGGCCCGCATCGCCCGTGTCTTGACCGTCCCGGGCGGGATGCCCAGCACCACGGCCGCCTCCCGGGTGGTCAGCCCGTCGACGACCGTGGCCTGGATCACCGCGCGCAGTTCGGGTGAGAGCCGTATCAGGGCGCCGGCCAGGTCCCCGTGCTCAACCCCCGCGAGCACGCGGTCCTCGGCCGACGCCTCCTCCCGGTGCCTGAGCCGGGCCAGTGCCTGCCGCAGCCGGCCGCGCGCCCCGTCGCCGCGCAGTGCGTCGACGAGCCGTCGCGAGCCGATCCGCCACAGCCATCCGGCCACGTCCCCCTCCTCCCGGTAGCGCGCGCTGCCCCGCCACACCGCGAGGAACGTCTCCTGTACGACGTCGTCGACGATGCCGGGGTCGGCGCAGCGGCTGCGCAGCCGCGCCGTCAGCCAGGGCGCGAACCGGCGGTACAGCTCCTCGAAGGCGCGCCGGTCCCCGTCCGCGGCGACGGCGCGCAGCAGATCCCCGTCGCTTCTCGTTTCGCTCACGTCACCCTCATCGGACGAGCCCGGTCGATCGGTTCACGGAATCACGGCTTGACTTTTCCGGGCCACTTCCACCACCCTTTCACTACTCAATTAGTGAAAGGGTGGTGGAAGTGGTCGAGTACCGCATCGACCGGCGCAGCGGCGTCGCCACCTACCTGCAGATCGTCCAGCAGACCAAGCAGGCCCTGCGCCTGGGCCTGCTGGCGCCCGGGGACAAGCTCCCCACCGCCCGGGAGGTGGTGGAAGCCACCGCCATCAACCCGAACACCGTGCTCAAGGCGTACCGCGAGCTGGAACGCGAGGGCCTGGTCGAGGCCCGCCGGGGACTGGGCACGTTCGTCCGCAGGTCGCTGGGCGCCGCGCCCGCCGACTCCCCGCTGCACGCGGAACTGACGGACTGGGCGGCACGGGCCCGCGAGGCGGGCCTGGAGCACGACGACGTGGCGGCGCTCTTCGCCGCCGTACTGGAAGAACACTTCAAGGGGGACGAGGCGTGACCGATATCGCCATCGCGGCGCAAGGGCTGGGCCGGAGATTCGGCCGACGCGGCAGGCGGGCCCTGGACCGCTGCGAATTCGTACTCCCCGCCGGCCGGGTCTGCGCCCTCGTCGGCCCCAACGGCGCCGGGAAGTCCACCCTCCTGTCCCTCGCCGCCGGACTGCTGCGGCCCAGCGAGGGCCGGGTCACCGTGCTCGGGACCACCCCGGCCGGGGCCCGCGAGCGCCTCGCCTACGTCGCCCAGGACAAGCCGCTGCACCCGCACCTCACCGTCGCCGCCACCCTGCGGCTCGGCCGGGAGCTGAACCCCGGGCGTTGGGACGAGTCGGTCGCCCGGCGCATCGTCACCGACGCCGACCTGGACATGGACGCCAAGATCCGCACCCTCTCCGGCGGCCAGCGCACCCAGGTCGCCCTCGCGCTCGCCCTGGCCAAGCGCCCCGAGCTGCTGCTCCTGGACGAGCCGATGGCCGACCTCGACCCGCTCGCCCGGCACCGGATCACCGGCCTGCTGATGGCGGACGCGGCCGAACACGGCACCACGATTGTCATGTCCTCGCATGTGGTGGCGGAGCTGGAGGGCTCCTGCGACCACCTCCTGCTCCTCGGCGCGGGCCGCGTCCGCCTGGCCGGTCCCCTGGACGACCTGCTCGCCGCCCACCGCCTGGTCACCGGCCCCGCCCAGGACAGCCTCGACCCGCACACGGTCGTGGAGTCCCGCACCACGGGCCGCCAGCTCACCGCCCTGATCCGGCCCGCGGGCCCGGTCCCCGCCTCCTGGCAGACCGCCGAGCCCACGCTGGAGGAACTGGTCCTCGGCCATCTGCGCGGCCCGGACGCCCCGGCGCTGAGCCTCACCGAGAGCGAGGAGGCGGCGGCATGAGGAACGCCCTGGCGCACACCGACGTAACCGTGCGCACCCACACCGCCGTGACCGTGCACACCACACCCGCACTCACCCACACCCCGGAGGCCGCCGTATGACCGCCCTCTCCCTGCGCGCCTCCGCCGCCGAGCCCCGCACCCGCGGCCCGCGCGGGCTGGTCTGGGTCATGCTGCGGGTGCACCAGTCGGCGCTGCTGTTCTGGCTGATGCTGGTGACCGTCGCCGCGGGCGGACTGCTGTGGGCGTACGGGCCGGGCGCCGACGCCGCCTGGGCCGAGTACAGCGAGGCGGGGTGCGGCACCACGACGTCGGGCTTCGACTGCGACATGTACGGGACCGCCTTCCAGCGCTACGACAACATCGTCGGCGTCAGCAGCGGCCTCCTCACCCTCGTCCCGCTGCTCACCGCCGCCTGGGCGGCGAGCGCGCTCATCGGACGCGAACTGGAGAACGGCACCGCCCGCCTGGCCTGGACACAGTCCGTGTCCCCGGCCCGCTGGCTGGCCGCCAAGCTCGCCGTCCCGGCCGCCCTGCTCACCGCCGGCATGCTCACGCTCACCCTGCTGCACCGGCTGATGTGGAGCGCAGGCACGGAACTGCACGAGGCCTGGGCCGTACGCGCCTGGGACGACAGCGCGATCTTCCTCACCAACGGCACCACCGCCACCGCCCACGCCCTGCTGGGCCTGGCCGTCGGCGCCCTCGTCGGCCTGCTCCTGCCGCGCGCCCTGCCCGCCCTGGCGGTCGCCTCCGTCACGACGCTGGCCATCGCCGGTGCGCTGGTCGAACTCCGCCCGCACCTGTGGCCGACCGTGACCGTGACCTCCACGGACGACGTCCCCGCCCCCGCCGCCGTGGTCCGCGACGGCGCCCTCACCTCCGACGGCAGCCGAATCCCCCTCCCGGACTGCCTGGGCGAACCCGGCTGCCTCACCAAGCACGACATCACCGGCTACTACGCCGACTACCACCCCACCTCCCACTTCTGGCCCCTGCACCTGGTGGAGACCGGCATCGTCCTGGCCGCCGCGTCCGTGGCCGTCGGCGCCGCCTTCTGGCTGCTCCGCCGCCGCACGGGAGGCGCCGTATGACCGCGATCCCCGTCACCTCCGTACGCACTCCGGGCCGGCTGCCCCGGCCACGGGGCCTGCTGTGGGCCGTGCTGCGGCTGCACCGCGCGGCGCTGGTCGTATGGGGGCTCGCCCTGCTCGCCGCGGCGTCCTTCCTGTTCCGGCTGGCCGCGCTCGCGGACGAGGCCGAGCGGGGCGACAGCGCCTGCGCCGAACCGGCCACCGACGGACTGCCGTCCTGCACGGCGGTCGACGCGATCACCGCGGACGAGACCTACTCCACCGGCATCGCGTTCGTCACCGCCTGCACGGCCTGGCTGATCGTCCCGGTGGCCGCCTGGGCGGGCGGGGCGCTCATCGGGCGCGAACTGGAGAACGGCACCGCCCACCTGGCCTGGACCCAGTCGGTCACCCCGGCCCGCTGGCTGGCCGCCAAGCTCGCCGTCCCGGCCGCCCTGCTCACCCTCGGCACCACCGGGCTGGTCCTGCTCAACGTCTGGGCCCGCGGCGCGGACAACCCGAACCTGGTCGGGGACTGGTACCACCCCGACGTCTTCGTCGGCACCGGCCCCACCGCCGTCGCCCACGCCCTGGCCGGCCTCGCCCTCGGCGCCCTCGCCGGGATGCTGCTCGGGCGGGCGCTGCCCGCCGCCGGTGCCGCCCTCGGGGCCGCGCTGCTCCTGTACAACGCCCTGGATCGGTACCGCGAGTTCCTGTGGCCCACGGTCACCCGGGACACCACCGGCTGGGAGGCACCGCGCTCCGCCTTCCAGGTGGCGGCCGACGGCAGCGAGCTGGCCTTCCACCCACGCTCGCACTTCTGGCCGATCCAGTACGTCGAGAGCGGCATCCTGCTCACGGTCGCGGCCCTCGCCGTCCTCGCCGCGTTCCGGATACTGCGCCGCCGGACCGCCTGATCTCCGGGTCCGTACGTCCCTCCTACGGGGGGAGGGACGTACGGGCCCGGCACGCGCGCGGGCCCCGACGCCCGGGGCGCCGCCCGGTGTTCCGACGCCCCAGGGCACCGCGCCTACGCCCACCGGGCCCAGACCGACCGACGCCCGGGAGCCACCCCGCCTACGCCCACCGAGCCCAGGCCGGCCACAGGCGACCCGACGCCCGAGGGCCGCCCCGGATACCGTCGGTCGACCAGGCCCAGGCCGGCCTCGCGTGCGCTCCGACGCCCGGGAGCCGCCCCCCGGTGTCCCGCCCGCCATGTCGCCGTAACCGCCGGTTCAAACAGCCTTGCGACGCTCGGCGAATGAAGCCCGCCGTGCCCGCGCCTTCGCCGCCTCCCGAGGGAGTCAGGAGGGACGGAAAGGCCCGCCGTCTCGCCGCCGTCCTCCCTCCCACGACTTCCGACGCGCCTGTATCGGCCATGGCGCGGAAGAATGGGTCCATGAGTCAGCAGAACGCCCAGGCACCGGCCCAGCACGCGCAGCCCTCCGTGGGCTCCATCGCGGCCCACCGCTCGCGCACCGTGGCCGGTTCGGTCTCCGATCTCGAACCCGACATCGACGCCGACCTCGACGCCTACGAGGAGTCCCCGGCCGACGGTGCCCCCCTGCCCCAGGGCCGTTTCCTGGACCGGGAACGCAGCTGGCTGGCGTTCAACGAACGGGTCCTCGAACTCGCCGAGGACCCCACCACCCCGCTGCTGGAGCGGGCGAACTTCCTGGCCATCTTCGCCAGCAACCTCGACGAGTTCTTCATGGTCCGGGTGGCCGGTCTCAAGCGCCGTATCGCCACCGGCGTCGCCACCCGCTCCGCCTCCGGCCTACAGCCCACCCAGGTGCTGGAGATGATCTGGGCCCGGTCCCGGGAGCTGATGGCCCGGCACGCCGCCTGCTTCCACGAGGACGTCGCCCCCGGCCTGGCGGAGGAGGACATCCACCTGGTCCGCTGGAACGAGCTGACGGAGAAGGAGCAGGCCCGCCTGTTCACCCTCTTCCGGCACCAGATCTTCCCCGTGCTGACCCCGCTGGCCGTCGACCCGGCCCACCCCTTCCCCTACATCTCCGGCCTCTCCCTGAACCTGGCCGTCGTGGTGCGCAACCCCGTCAGCGGGCACCGTCACTTCGCCCGCGTGAAGGTCCCGCCGCTGCTCTCCCGGTTCCTGGAGTCCAGCCCCGGCCGCTACGTCCCCATCGAGGACGTCATCGCCGCGCACCTGGAGGAGCTGTTCCCGGGCATGGAGGTGCTGGAGCACCACGCCTTCCGCATCACCCGCAACGAGGACCTGGAGGTCGAGGAGGACGACGCCGAGAACCTCCTGCAGGCCCTGGAGAAGGAGCTGATGCGGCGCCGCTTCGGGCCGCCGGTGCGCCTGGAGGTGGAGGAGTCCATCGACCGCGAGGTCCTGGACCTGCTGGTGCGCGAGCTGAAGATCACCGAGGCCGAGGTCTACCCGCTGCCCGGCCCGCTGGACCTGACGGGCCTGTTCCGGATCGCCTCCCTGGACCGGCCCGAGCTGAAGTACCCCAAGTTCGTCGCCGGCACCCACCGCGACCTCGCCGAGGTCGAGTCGGCGTCCGCGCCCGACATCTTCGCCGCCCTGCGCAGCCGGGACGTGCTGCTGCACCACCCGTACGACTCCTTCTCCACCTCCGTGCAGGCCTTCCTGGAGCAGGCGGCCGAGGACCCGGACGTCCTCGCCATCAAGCAGACCCTGTACCGGACCTCCGGCGACTCCCCCATAGTCAACGCCCTCATCGACGCGGCCGAGGCGGGCAAGCAGGTCCTCGTCCTGGTCGAGATCAAGGCCCGCTTCGACGAGCACGCCAACATCAAGTGGGCCAAGCGGCTTGAGGAGGCGGGCTGCCATGTCGTGTACGGCCTGGTCGGTCTGAAGACCCACTGCAAGCTGTCCCTGGTGGTCCGTCAGGAGGGCGACACGCTACGGCGGTACAGCCACGTCGGCACCGGCAACTACCACCCCAAGACAGCGCGCCTCTACGAGGACCTCGGCCTGCTCACCGCCGACCCGCAGGTCGGCGCGGACCTGTCCGACCTGTTCAACCGGCTCTCCGGCTACTCCCGCCGCGAGACCTACCGCCGTCTCCTGGTCGCCCCCAAGTCCCTGCGTGACGGCCTGATCTCACGGATCAACAAAGAGGTCCAGCACCACCGCGCGGGCCGCCCCGCGTTCATCCGCATCAAGGTCAACTCGATGGTCGACGAGGCCATCATCGACGCCCTCTACCGCGCCTCCCAGGCGGGCGTACCGGTCGACGTCTGGGTACGCGGCATCTGCGCCGTGCGCCCGGGGGTCGCGGGCCTGTCGGAGAACATCCGCGTCCGCTCCGTCCTCGGCCGCTTCCTGGAGCACTCCCGCGTCTTCGCCTTCGGCAACGGCGGCGAGCCCGAGGTGTGGATCGGCAGCGCGGACATGATGCACCGCAACCTCGACCGCCGTATCGAGGCGCTGGTCAGGGTCACCGACCCGGCCCACCGGGCGGCCCTGAACCGGTTGTTGGAGACCGGCATGTCCGACACCACCGCCTCCTGGCACCTCGGCCCGGACGGCGAGTGGACCCGGCACGCGACCGACGCGGACGGCCAACCCCTGCGCAACGTCCAGGAGATGCTCATTGACGCCCGGAGGCGCCGACGTGGCACAGCAACACCCTGACGGGGAGGCCCTGGAGAGCTACCTGCGCACCCAGGCCACGGAGTTCCTCCGCGCGCTCCGCCTCCTCCGGGAGGCGGGCGTGGGTGACGGCGCCGGAGCCACCCTGCTCCGGCCCACCCGCCGCCTCACAGCCACCCTCCACACGTACGGCCCCCTCCTCACCCCCACCTGGACGGACAGCCTCCGCCCAGAACTGACCTGGCTGACCTCAACACTGACCCAGGAACACACGTACGCGGCCCGCTTGGACCGCCTCCTCACGGCCCTGCACCGCTTGTCGGGCACAACGGTGCCGGGCCAGAGCTCGATCACCACCCCAGCTACGGGCAGTCGTGCCGCTGGGGCGGCCCCCGCAGCCAAAGCAGCGACACCCCGCCCGCGCGGGCAAGCCACACCCCCCACGGCACCCCCAGCCCCCGGCCACCTCCCCACCGACGGCTCCCCCGGCTCCCCCACCCCCGGCGCCCCCAAGGCCGCCGCCCTCCTCACCCGCCGTCTCACCCTCGCCCGCACCCGAGCCCACAGCACCGCCCTCCAGTCCCTGGACTCCGCCCGCTTCCACGCCCTCGCCGACACCATCGCCGTACTGGCCAGCGAGGTCCCCCTGACGAGAACCGCCCGAACAGCAGACCTCCGCCCCCACGCCACCGCAGCCGAGGAGCGCCTCACCGAGGCAATCGCCGCCCTCCCCCCGGTCACCGCCCCCGGCCTGCCCCCCGACCCGCACCCGCACCCCCACGACACCCCCTGGCACCAGACCCGCCGCCTCCTCCGCCTGCACCGCTACGCCCGCGAAGTCCTCCACCCCCAGCACAACCCCCCGGAAGACGAACGCCTGCTCACCGCCACCCGCACCCTCGACCGCCACCAGGACGCCGCCGAGGCAGCCGCAGAGGCCGCAGCAGCCGCCCGCACCCCCCGCATCACCCCCGCCACGGCCTACGCGCTCGGCGTCCTCCACGCCGACCAGCGCCACGAGGTCGAAGCCGCCCGTTTCGCTTTCCAGCAGACCTGGCGCACCCAGAAAGTCGCCCTCACCGCACGCTGACACGACGGACGAAGGAGGCGCCCCGTGACATCCCCCACCGACGACCGCGATCGCGACCGCCCCGTCCAGGCCGCCGGCTGCGTCCTGTGGCGCCGCTCCCCCGCCACCGGCGAGCTGGAGATCTGCCTCGTCCACCGCCCCAAGTACGACGACTGGTCGCACCCCAAGGGCAAGCTGAAGCGCACCGAGGACCCGCTGGCCGGAGCCCTGCGCGAGGTCGAGGAGGAGACCGGCTACCGGGCCACACCGGGCGCGGAGCTTTCCACTGTCCGCTACATGGTCGACGCGCGCCCCAAGGAGGTCCGCTACTGGGCCGCCGAGGCAGGCCCCGGCACCTTCGTGCCCGGCACCGAGGTCGACCGCATCGCCTGGCTGACCCCCGAGGCCGCCCGCCGCAGGCTGACCCAGCCCCGCGACCGCGCCCTCCTCGACGAGCTGGGCATACCCACCCGCTGAGCCGCCGCGGGCGCACCGCACCGCACCGTCCTCAGGGGTTCACCCCCCGTTCATTCACGCCCATCGGCGCCTTCACCTGCCCTGCCTAATTTCGGCCTTACGCGGTAAGGAACGCGGTCCCGAACAGGCCCGAGGACAAAGCCCGAGGACAAAGCCCGAGGGCAACGGCCGAGGACAAGGCCGAGGACAAGGCCGAGGACAGGACCCCGCCCCCGCCGCCCAGACTTCGCACGCCGCCGGATTCAGGACGGCGGCTCCCGGAAGGAACTCCCTCAAAGTGAAGCTTCAGCGCATGAACCGGCGGGCCCTCGCTCTCGGTGCTCTCGCCGTCTCCGGCGCCCTGGCCCTCACGGCGTGCGGCTCCGACGACACCGGCGGCAGCGGCAACGGGGACGCCGCCGCCAGCGCGCAGGCCGGCAACATCAAGTGCGACGGCGCCACGGGCCAGCTGCTCGCCGACGGCTCGTCCGCGCAGAAGAACGCGATCGACGCGTGGGTGAAGCAGTTCACCGCCGCCTGCAAGGGCGTCCAGATCAACTACAAGGGCGGCGGCTCCGGCGCCGGTGTCACCGCGTTCACGCAGGGCACGGTCGCCTTCGCGGGCTCCGACTCGGCGCTGAAGCCGGAGGAGATCACCGCCTCCAAGGAGGTCTGCGAGGGCGGTCAGGGCATCGACCTGCCGATGGTCGGCGGCCCGATCGCCGTCGCGTACAACGTCGAGGGCGTCGACAACCTCGTCCTGGACGCGCCGACCCTGGCGAAGATCTTCAGCGACAGGATCAAGAACTGGAACGACCCGGCGATCAAGAAGCTGAACCCCGAGGCCGACCTGCCCGACCTCAAGATCCAGGCGTTCCACCGCTCCGACGAGTCCGGCACCACGGACAACTTCACCAAGTACCTGATCGCCACCACCCCGGACAACTGGAAGTACGAGGGCGGCAAGGCCTGGACCGCACCCGGCGGCCAGTCCGCGTCCGGCTCCTCCGGTGTCGCCCAGCAGGTCAAGCAGACCCCCGGCGCGATCAGCTACATGGAGCTCTCCTACGCCAAGGACTCCTCCGTCGTCGCCATCGACACCGGCGCCGGTGAGCCGGTGAAGGCCTCCGTCGAGGGCGCCACCACCGCCATCGCCGACGCCAAGATCGTCGGCACCGGCAAGGACCTGGCCCTGGAGGTCAACTACGCCACCAAGGCCGAGGGCGCCTACCCGATCACTTTGGTGACGTACGAGATCGTCTGCGACAAGGGCAACAAGGCCGACACCCTGCCGACGGTGAAGTCCCTCCTCACCTACATGGCGAGCGAGGACGGCCAGAAGATCCTCGCCGAGAACGACTACGCCCCCATGCCCGACGAGATCATCACCAAGGTCCGCGAGACCGTCGCCGGCCTGAGCTGACCCGAGTGCGGCCCGGTCCCCGGCGACCGGGCCGCACCGTCCGGTGCACCGCCGCCAGGAGCCGTACGGACGCGCAAGCGCGCCCGCACGCGGCTCCGCAGACCGGAGAATCATGGACACCACACAGATAACCGACGCACCACCCCCGAGTCCCCGCCCACCGGTGCTCGTGCCCGGGCGCGCCGCCCGCGCCGCCACCCGCCCCGGAGACCGCGTCTTCCTCGGCCTCGCCCGCGGCTCCGGCATCTTCCTGCTGCTCGTCATGGCCGCCATCGCGGTCTTCCTGACCTGGCGGGCCGCCGCCGCGATCAGCGAGGACGAGGGCAACTTCCTCACGACCTTCGAGTGGAACACCGCCGGGACCGAGCCGGTCTTCGGCATCGCGGTGCTGGCCTACGGCACGGTCGTCTCCTCGGTCATCGCCATGCTGATCGCCGTCCCGATCGCGGTGGCCATCGCCCTGTTCCTCACCCACTACGCCCCCCGCAGGCTGAGCGGCCCGATCGCCTACGTGATCGACCTGCTCGCCGCGGTGCCGTCCATCGTCTACGGCCTGTGGGGCGCCCTGATCCTCGTGCCGCACATGAACGGCCTGTTCGGCTGGCTGGACGACTACCTCGGCTGGACCGGCGTCTTCGACTGGGAGGGCGGCCCGGCCCGCTCCATGCTCACGGTCGGCATCCTGCTGGCGGTGATGATCCTGCCGATCATCACCAACGTCAGCCGTGAGGTGTTCCGTCAGGTCCCGCGGATGCACGAGGAGGCCGCGCTGGCCCTCGGCGCCACCCGCTGGGAGGTGATCCGCATGGCGGTGCTGCCCTTCGGCCGTTCCGGTGTGATCTCCGCCTCGATGCTGGGCCTCGGCCGCGCCCTCGGCGAGACGATGGCGGTCGCCACCGTGCTCTCCCCGGACTTCCTGATCCACGGCAGCCTGCTCAACCCGGGCGGCGGCACCTTCGCGCAGAACATCGCCAGCAAGTTCGGCGAGGCCGACGAGTTCGGCCGGGACGCGCTGATCGCCTCCGGTCTCGTTCTGTTCGTCATCACCCTGCTGGTCAACGGCGCGGCCCGCGCGATCATCGCCCGCCGCAAGGAGTACTCGGGGGCCAACGCATGAGCACCGTCGTCCAACACCCCGGCTCCCTCAAGGGCGCCCGGCTGCCGAAGTGGTCCCCCTGGGCGATCGCGGGCGGCTCGGTCGCCGTCTCCGTCGGCCTGGGCCTGGCCGCCGGCATCGAGAGCCGCATCCAGTGGGGCCTGATCGCCTCGCTGCTGTTCGTGCTCGGCACGTACGTCCTCGCCGCCCGCGTCGAGGGCAGGCGGCAGGCCAAGGACCGTATCGCGACCTCGCTGGTCTGGGTCGCCTTCCTGCTGGCCGTGGTGCCGCTGTTCTCCCTGGTCTGGTCGACCGTCGAGCGCGGTGTGAAGGTCCTCGACGTCTACTTCCTCACCCACTCCATGGGCGTCGTCGGCGACAGCGAGCCCGGCGGCGGCATCTACCACGCCATCATCGGCACCCTGGAGCAGGTCGGCATCGCCACCCTGATCGCGGCGCCGATCGGCGTGCTCACCGCGATCTACCTGGTCGAGTACGGCCGCGGCGCCCTGGCCCGGGCCGTCACCTTCTTCGTCGACGTGATGACCGGCATCCCCTCGATCGTCGCCGGTCTGTTCATCCTCAGCCTGCTGCTGATCCTCGACATGAGCTTCTCCGGCTTCGCGGGCGCGCTCGCCCTGGCGATCCTGATGATGCCGGTCGTGGTGCGCTCCACCGAGGAGATGCTCAAGCTCGTCCCGAACGAGCTGCGCGAGGCGTCCCTGGCCCTGGGCGTGCCGAAGTGGCGCACGATCCTGAAGGTCGTCCTGCCGACCGCGGTCGGCGGCATCACCACCGGCGTCATGCTGGCGGTCGCCCGGATCGCCGGTGAGACCGCGCCGGTCCTGCTGCTGGTGTTCGGCAACCCGTTCATCAACAACAACCCCTTCGACGGGGCGCAGGCGTCGCTGCCGCTGTACATCTACCAGCAGTACGCCAACAGCGCGGGCTCCGAGGCGGCGTACGACCGCGCCTGGGCCGCCGCGCTCACCCTGATCGCCTTCGTGATGATCCTCAACCTCGCGGCCCGCGGCATCGCCCGCTGGAAGGCCCCGAAGACCGGTCGCTGACGCGGCCACCCAGCGACCGAGCGCCGGACGCGACCGGCGCCACACCTTCCCGAAAGAAGCAGTGATACCCATGGCCAAGCGCATCGACGTGAGCGGCCTCAGCGCCTACTACGGCCCCTTCCGCGCCATCGAGGACATCTCGATGACCGTGGAGCCCCGCTCCGTGACCGCCTTCATCGGCCCCTCCGGCTGCGGCAAGTCCACCTTCCTGCGCACCCTGAACCGGATGCACGAGGTCACCCCAGGCGGCCGGGTCGAGGGCAAGGTCATGCTGGACGCCGAGGACCTGTACGGCACCGGCGTGGACCCGGTGACCGTGCGCCGCGAGGTCGGCATGGTCTTCCAGCGCCCGAACCCGTTCCCGACGATGTCGGTGTACGACAACGTCGCGGCGGGCCTGCGCCTGAACGGCTCGTACAAGAAGTCGCAGCTCGACGACGTCGTGGAGAAGTCCCTGCGGGGCGCCAACCTCTGGAACGAGGTCAAGGACCGCCTCAACAAGCCCGGCTCGGGCCTGTCCGGCGGTCAGCAGCAGCGCCTGTGCATCGCCCGGGCCATCGCGGTGGAGCCGAAGGTGCTGCTGATGGACGAGCCCTGCTCGGCCCTGGACCCGATCTCCACGCTCGCCATCGAGGACCTGATCGGCGAGCTGAAGCAGCGGTTCACCATCGTCATCGTGACGCACAACATGCAGCAGGCGGCCCGCGTCTCGGACCGCACCGCCTTCTTCAACCTGGCGGCCGTCGGGCAGCCCGGCAGGCTGATCGAGATCGACGACACGGAGCGCATCTTCTCCAACCCGTCCGTCCAGGCCACCGAGGACTACATCTCGGGCCGGTTCGGCTGACAGACCCCTCGCGGTGCTGCATGGCGGTGCCACCGCGGGGCACAGAGAGGGCCCGTTCCCCGAGTTCTCCCGGGGGACGGGCCCTCCGCCGTGACGTTTCTCCTACGCCCCGGCACGACGCGGCGCGTCCGCTACAGGAACGCCAGGTCCACGATCCCGAACGACGCCGCGGCCACCACCGCCGCGGCCGGCATGGTGATGAACCAGCCCAGGACGATGTTCTTGGCGACGCCCCAGCGCACCGCGTTCACGCGCTTGGTGGCGCCGACACCCATGATCGCCGAGGTGATGACGTGGGTCGTGGAGATCGGCGCCTTGAACAGGAACGCCGTGGTGAACATGATCGACGCGCCGGTGGTCTCGGCCGCGAACCCCTGCGGCGGGTCCAGCTCGATGATCTTCCGCCCCAGCGTCCGCATGATCCGCCAGCCACCGGCATAGGTGCCCAGCGACAGCATCACGGCACAGGCGATCTTCACCCACACCGGGATCGGATCGCCGTAGTCCTCGACATCGGCGATGACCAGGGCCATCACCACGATGCCCATGGTCTTCTGGGCGTCCTGGAGACCGTGACCGAGGGCCATACCGGCCGCCGAGACGGTCTGCGCGATCCGGAAGCCGCGCTTGGCCTTGTGCGGGTTGGCCCGCCGGAAGATCCACATGATCGCGGTCATGACCAGGTAACCGACGACCAGACCGACGATCGGGGAGACGAACATCGGGATGACGACTTTCTCCATCACCCCGCTCCAGTACACGGTGGTGCCGCCCGCGAGCGCGGCCCCGACCATGCCGCCGAAGAGGGCGTGCGAGGAGGACGAGGGCAGCCCGAAGTACCAGGTGATCAGGTTCCAGGCGATGGCGCCGACGAGCGCGGCGAAGAGGATGCCCATCCCCGTCGAGCCCTCGGGCGTCTCGATCAGGCCCTCACTGACGGTCTTGGCCACGCCCGACCCGAGGAAGGCACCGCCGAGGTTCATCACGGCGGCCATGGCCAGCGCGGCCCGCGGCGTGAGGGCGCGGGTGGAGACGGAGGTGGCGATGGCGTTCGCCGAGTCGTGGAAGCCGTTGGTGTACGTGAAGAAGAGCGCGACCCCGATGGTCACGACCAGAGCGAAGGTGTCCATGGACGCGCTCAGGACTCCTTCACGGCGATCGTCTCCACCGTGTTCGCCACGTGCTCGAAGGCGTCGGCCGCCTCTTCCAGGACGTCCACGATCTGCTTGAGCTTGAGGACCTCGATGGCGTCGTACTTGCCGTTGAAGAGATGTGCGAGCAGCTTGCGGTGGATCTGGTCCGCCTGGTTCTCCAGCCGGTTGACCTCGATCCAGTACTCGGTGAGGTTGGCCATGGTGCGCAGGTTCGGCATGGCCTCGGCGGTCAGCTCGGCGGCCCGGGCGAGCACCTCGATCTGCTGCTCGACGCCCTTGGGCAGTTCCTCGATGTTGTAGAGGACGACCAGGTCGACGGCCTCCTCCATGAAGTCCATGATGTCGTCGAGGGACGACGCGAGGGAGTAGATGTCCTCGCGGTCGAAAGGCGTGATGAAGGAGGAGTTCAGCTGGTGGAAGATCGCGTGCGTGGCGTCGTCACCAGCGTGTTCCGCTGCCCGCATACGCTCCGCGATCTCGACCCGGGCGGCGGAATCCGCCCCGAGCAGTTCCATCAGGAGTTTCGAGCCCGTGACGATGTTGTCCGCGGACGCGGCGAACATGTCGTAGAAGCTCGTCTCCCTGGGGGTCAGACGAAAGCGCACGTGGGGTCCTCGGGGTGCTTCGGTTTCGGTCAGGCTGATGCTAGGCGCATCATCCGGCCACGGCTAATGGGCCGTCCCCCAGTGTCGCCCATCAGGCACAGTGATCATCACGGGGGCGTACCAAGGGCCCTATACCCAGCAAAGTTCGGTACGATATACCCAGTAGGGGTATATGTCTGGAGGACGCGATGACGACGACCGAGGCCGGCGCCACGGCGCCCTCCGAGCAGGCGCACGACCACGCCACGCACGGTTACCACAAGCAGAAGGACGAGCACCTCAAGCGGCTGCGCCGGATCGAGGGCCAGATCCGGGGTCTGCAGCGGATGGTCGACGAGGACGTCTACTGCATCGACATACTCACCCAGGTGTCGGCCTCCACCAAGGCCCTGCAGTCCTTCGCGCTCCAGCTCCTGGAGGAGCACCTGCGGCACTGCGTCGCGGACGCGGCGGTCAAGGGCGGCGACGAGATCGACGCGAAGGTGGAAGAGGCGACGAAGGCGATCGGCCGGCTACTGCGGACGTGAGGCCGACCGGCCGGAAGTCACCGCTGCGATCTTGCGGGGTCGGCGCCGGGGCCGGGCAGACGGTCCCGCTCCTCGGCCACCCGCAGCACCTGGTCGATGCTCTCCATGCTGAGCCGGTCCTCGGCGGCCGAGGCCGCGATGATCAGTTCACCGCACAGCTCGATCTCGGCGAGGGCCACGTGGTCCTGAACTGCCGTACCGCCGACCGGAGCCACGCGCATCACCTCTTCTCTGCCGTTACCGACTTCCTAGAGTAGGGAGAGGTCTACACACCGCGCATGGCACGGACGGGCTAGTTCTTGACGACCCTCACTCTTCCGCGATACGCCCCGCGAAGATGTCGTCACGGTCCGGCAGCCGTACGTCCACGTCGACGCCGAACTCGTACAGCAGGGTGGTGGAGGCGACGTCGACGGGCCGTTCCTGCTGCCCGTTCACAAAGCTGAACCGGTGCCGGATCTTCCTGACCCGCCCCTGCTCGTCGAGGTACACATCGAACGGAACCCGGGGAGTGGCGAACCCTTTCGCCGCCGCGGCCAGCGCGTCCCGCGGCCCCTCGGAGGCCCGCCGGGCGGCCCGCCCCAGGTCGGCGACCCCGCGATAGTGCCGCACGTCGACCCCGCCGACCCGCTCCGCCCCCATGTACCGGACGTCCCGGGCGCCGCGCAGGATCTCGGCGGCGGCGAGCGGATCGGTGGCGCCCCCGGTGACCAGATTCCCGTCCGCCATGGACCCGGTCTCCACCCGCACCCACTTGTCCTCGGGAACCCCGGCCCCCGGTTCTTCATGAACAGCGCGCCGGGCGCGAGCAGCTCGGTAATGGGCTGCCGCGTGGGGTCCCCCGCAGGCCCCTGCGGCAGCGACACCTTCAACTGCCCGACCTGCTCCCGGAAGTCGTAGACCCCGCGCCCCCGGATGGTCACCCGGGTCCCCCCGGCAGCCATCTCCATGGAGGTGCGCGCCTTGGAACTACGAGCCCGCACCAGTTCGGCAGCGGCCCCCCGCACCACGGCGGCCCCTTCCTCACCACCCCCGTCCGGCACGGCCTCACCACACCCCCCGGCCACCATCACAACCCCGGCGGCGGCGACAACCGCCCCCCTACGCCTGAACTGCCGCTCCGCCATCGCCTGCCTACCCCCCAGTCCGGTACGTCCGTCACGGGCCCCCACCGCTCCCCTTAACGACGCCCACCAGCCCCCGTAACGCCCACCCGAACCCACCCAGCCCGACCCGCAGACCACAACTCAGCCCGTCCGGCGCTTGAGGAAAAGGCCCGTTCAGGGCCGACACCCCCCAACCCCCCACCCACCCGCAGACCACAACTCAGCCCGGCCACCCCACCCACCCGCAGGCTACGCGAGCCCGGCCATCCCCAGCCCGTCCGGCGCTTGAGGACGAGGCCGTTCAGGCCGATGGGGGTCCAGGGGGCGGAGCCCCCTGGTGGGGTCGAAGGGGCGAAGCCCCTGGAGGTGGGACGGGTAGGGGCGGCGGGGGCGTAACTTGCTCGGAGGCGCGGCGGCGATGGAACCCCCGCCCCCACCACCCCGTCTCGTTCCACGTAACCCAGGGGAGGCGACATGGAACGGCGTACCTTCATCGCAGCCGGCGCAGCCGCACTCGCGAGCAGCACCACCGCCGCCTGCACAGGCACCGAGAGCAAGAGCAAGCCCAAGACCTCCACCCCTAACTCCACCCCCGCCGCCGCCACCTCCCGCGCCCTCTCCTGGCCCGCCCTCGCAAAGGACCTCGACGGCACCCTCGTCCGCCCCGGCGACACGGACTGGCCCAGCGCCCGCCAGCTCTACAACACCCGCTTCGACACCCTGAAACCGGCCGCGGTCGCCTACCCGGCCCACCCGGAGGACATCCGCACGGCCCTCGCCCACGCCCGCAAGAACAACATCCGCGTGGCGATCCGCAACGGCGGCCACTCCTACGCCGGCTGGTCCTCCGGCAACAACCGCATGATCATCGACGTCTCCGAGCTGAACCGCGTCCGCACGGGCAACGGCACCGCGGTCATCGGCGCGGGCGCCAAGCTCATCGACGTCTACCGCGCCCTCGCCGCCAAGGGCGTCACGATCCCGGCCGGCTCCTGCCCCACCGTCGGCGTCTCCGGCCTCACCCTCGGCGGCGGCCACGGCGTCGTCTCCAGGGCGTACGGCCTGACCTGCGACAGCCTGACCTCCGCCACGATCATCACGGCGGACGGCAAGCAGCTCACCGCCGACGCCACCCACCACAAGGAGCTCTTCTGGGCCCTGCGCGGCGCGGGCAACGGCAATTTCGGCGTCGTCACGGAACTCCGCTTCAAGACCCACCCCGCGCCCCAGGCGGTCACGGCGTACCTGTCCTGGCCGTGGTCGAGGGCGGCCGCCGTACTGAAGGCATGGCAGGAGTGGGGCCCCACCCAGCCCGACGAGATCTGGTCCTCGCTGCACCTCGCCAACGCCGCCGGCGGCACCCCCACCGTCTCCGTCGCCGCCTTCTCCCTCGGCACCTACGGCGAACTCCAGAACGCCGTCGACCGCCTGGCCGACCGCATCGGCGCCCCCGCCACCACCGTCACCCTGCGCCGCCGCTCCTACGAGGAGTCGATGGAGCTGTACGCGGGCTGCTCCTCCTTCACCTCGGACGCCCAGTGCCACCTCCCCGGCAGCACCCCGGGCCGTTCCCCGCAGGGCGCCCTGCAGCGCGAGACGTACGCGGCGAAGTCGGACTTCTTCGACCGCTCGATCTCAGAGGCGGGCGTCCAGGCCCTGCTGGCGAAGATCAAGTCGGTACGCGGTGGCTCCGGCAGCATCGCCCTCACGGCACTCGGCGGCGCCGTGAACCGCGTCGACCCCACGGCCACGGCGTTCGTCCACCGCCGCTCCCGCATGCTGGCCCAGTACATCGCCGCGTGGCGGGCGGGCACGAGCGGCACGACGGCCCAGTCCTGGCTGACCGAGGCGCACACCGCGATGCGCCCGTACGCATCGGGCGCGGCGTACCAGAACTACACGGACCCGACCCTGAAGAACTGGCGCACGGCGTACTACGGCGACGCGGCGAACCGGCTGACCCGTCTGAAGCGGGTGTACGACCCGAACGGCTTCTTCAGGTACCCGCAGTCACTGTGAAGGACTCGGGCACGCCAGCCATGCCCCTCAGGCCGCCAGATCCCGCTCCTCGCTCCCCGCGCTCTCCTTGCGGGCGCCCGGAACGAACGCCCCCTGCCCGTCGTACCCCGCCTTCCGCGACCGGATCAGCCACGCGCCCCGCCGCGACCGCCCGATCGCCTTCATCAGCGGAGTGAGCAGCGCCGAGGCGACCGGCGACAGGAGCAGGGTGACGGCCGTGCCGAGGGCGAACCCGCCGATGACGTCGGTCGGGTAGTGCACACCCATGTAGACCCGGCAGAAGCCTTCGAGGAGCCCGAGCAGGAGTCCGACGAGACCGAACTTGCGGTTGGCGACGAACAGTCCGACGCCCATGGCCATGGTGATCGTCGCGTGGTCGCTGACGAAGGAGTAGTCGGTCTTGCCGGAGACGAGGACTTCGAGTCCCTGATGGTCGAGGAACGGCCGCGGCCGTTCGACGAAGCCCCGGATCGGCACGTTCACCAGCACCGCGACGGCCGCGGCGAGCGGCGCCCACACCAGCGCGGCGACGGACGCGGGCGCGTCCTCCCCGCCCTTGCGGCGGACAGTCATCCAGCACCACAGGATGAGCGCGATCATGGCGAAGAGCAGGCCGTACTCGCCCACGTACTCCATGACGCGGTCGAACCACGGCGGTGCGTCCTTGGCCAGGCCATTGATGTCGTACAGCAGCTCGACGTCAGGGTTCGACCCGGATGCGGCGAGTCCAGCCATGATGCTGCGGCCCCTTCGTCGTCTCTCTCACGGCACGCCTGTTCACGCGCCCTTCTGCCACCCCCGTGGTTGTAGATCCGCGCTCGGCTACGTGAACAGGAACGCACGGTCCCTGTTGATACGTTCCACACTCCACTGAATGATCACGCAGACGTTATCGAAGAGAGATACATCGCCGCAGCTCAGGGGGTGGGTTCACGCTGCGCTTACACCGAGGTGGGGAGCGCTTTCGCGCCATCTTCGGTGACCCGGGTGGCCCCGAAGTAGTCGGGGGTGTCGATCGGGTCGAACCGGATCACAGCACCCGTTCTCGGGGCATCGATCATGTACCCGCCGCCGACATAAATCCCGACATGGCGGATGGCACGGGAGTTCGTGAGGTCGTCCGAGAAGAACACCAGGTCCCCCGGAAGCAGTTCCTCCCGCGACGGATGGGGGCCCGCGTTGTACTGGTCGTTGGCGACCCGGGGGAGCGAAATCCCGACACTTTCGTACGCGGCCTTGGTCAGCCCCGAGCAGTCGAACCGCCCGCCGTCCTCGGCGGTGCCGTCACCGCCCCACAGATAGAGCGTGCCGAGCTTCTTCTGCGCGTAGGCGATGGCCCCGGCGGCCTGCTCGGAGGGATCGACGCGGCCGACGGGCGCGGCGAAGCTGGCCTCCAGCGTGGTGATGGTCTTCACATAGTTCTGCGTCTCCCGGTACGGCGGCACGCCCCCGTACTTGATGACCGCGTACGCCCCCGCGTTGTAGGCGGCGAGCATGTTCTTGGTCGGGTCCCCGGGCACGTCCTCGACGTACTTGGCGAGTTCGCAGTCGTACGAGGCGGCGGACGGGATGGCGTCCTGCGGGTCCCACACGTCCCGGTCCCCGTCCCCGTCCCCGTCGATGCCGTGCGTGGCCCAGGTGCCGGGGATGAACTGCGCTATCCCCTGCGCGGCGGCCGGGCTCTGCGCCTTCGGGTTGAACCCGCTCTCCTGGTAGAGCTGGGCGGCGAGCAGCGCGGGGTTGATGGCCGGGCAGAGCCCGCCCCACTTCTGCACAAGATCCTTGTACGCGGCCGGCACGGCTCCCTTGGCGAGGTTCTTGGCCCCGCCCCCGACCCCGTTGGCGAGGTTCCCGGCGACGATGTAGACCCCCACGACGAGCAGCATCACAAAGCTGAGCCCCGCCGCGACAGCGCCACCCGCCACGATCCAAGCCTTACGCACCGTCAACCGCCCCTCACCCACCGGGATTCCGCCCGCGCCAGTCTAGGAGCTTCCCCCGCACAACCGTCCGCAACCGGGCACCCACGGCGAGGGCGCCATTACCTGACAGGTCATCGACCCCGCTCCGACGCCCTGCCACGATCGTGACCACAGGGATCCCGACCGCAGCGGCGCACCGCGACCGGAAAGGACGTCAGATGACCGCCTATGCCATAGCCCACCTCCGCGAGATCACCCCGCACCCCGAGATCGCCGACTACATCGAGCGCATCACCGCCACCTTCGAGCCCTACGGCGGCCGCTTCCTGGTGCACGGAGCCACCCGCGAGACGGTGGAGGGCGACTGGCCCGGCGACGTGGTGGTGATCGCCTTCCCCACCCTCACGAAGGCCCGCGAGTGGTGGACCTCCCCCGCCTACCAGGAGATCGCGCCCCTCCGCACCCGCCACATCAAGGGCGACATCATCCTGGTGGAGGGCATCCCCGACGGCTACGACCCCGCCACAACCGCCAAGAAGGTACGGACCCTGTGCGAGGACGACGCCACGCCCTCGGGGTGAGCCTCACAGAGCCCGCCACGCCTCCTTGATGTCCCCCACCTCGTCCAGCGCCGGATCACGCATCCCACCGGGCCCGTAGGCCGGGGAGCGCTCCGCATTCAACGGCACATGGGCGCAGTACCAGGCCCTGTCGGCGCCCGCCCGCTCGGCGTCCGTGCCGCCGCGCCGGTAGTCGAGCAGTGCCGCCATCACGCGGCGGCGGCCGAAGGCGTACACCGCCGGTTCGACGAACCAGCGGCAGAAGCTGGGGTCCGGGTCGTACACGGATGCCGCCATCAGCGGGGCGAACAACTCTCCGCACACACGCCAGGAAGGCGTCCGACTCGGTCACGAGGGCACCCGCCGCACCGTCAGTTCCGTCTCCTCGCCCCCGGTTATGAGGTCCTGGCGGATGTACCACTCCGTTCCGAGGATCCGGTCGCGGAGTTCCTCCCGCAGGGCCGCCAGCAGCCCCGGGGCCGCCCCGCGCTCCGCCTCGCTGCGGTGGGCGGAGATCGCCGCCCACTTCTGGGGCAGCCAGGGGCGTACATCGACCGTGGTGGTGATCCGGTCGTCCGGGACGGTCCGCAGGTCGTCGGTCGGCAGCCCGAGTTCGGCCAGGGGCCGGACGGCCGAGTGGGGGTGGGAGGCCAGGTAGAGCGCGCGGGGCTGCCAAGGGGCGCCGGCCTCCGGGTACAGGCGCTCGTACCCGGCCGCCTGGACCGCCAGTACCGTCAGGCGGTGGGTGCGGACGTGGTCCTCGTGGCCGGTCACGCCGCCGTACGCGTCGTGGGTGAGGACGATCTCGGGGCGGAACTCCCGTATGTGCGCCACCAGTCGCCCCACCGCCTCGTCCAGGGGCGCCTCGCACAGCCGGGGGCTGCCGGGCGCCGACGCGGGCACCCGGGAGTCGGCGTAGCCGAGCAGGCGGGGTTTCTCGGAGGCGCCGAGCAGGCGCACCGCCTCGGCGAGTTCGGCGGCCCGGTGGGTGCCCTCGGTCCAGGTGGCGGTCACGACCGCCGTACGGCCGCCCGAGGCGGCGTTGCGCGCCAGGACGCCGCCCGAGGACAGGGACTCGTCGTCGGGGTGGGCGTACACGGCCAGCAGGCTCGGCATCGGTCGGCCACCTCCACACGTCGGCTACTCAGGCCACTCGCACCTCCAACGGGCAGCGCACCCCCGTGAGTTCCTCCGACACCGTCCAGAGCCGCCGGGCCGCCACCGGATCGCTCGCCGCCCGGGACCGGCTCACCAGGGTGGGGCGCCCCCGCCACTCACCGGGGCCGTCGGGGCCGACGTAGCTGGCGCCCGGCAGATCCTGCGTGGCCGCGTACAGCGTCGGCAGCGCCCCGGCGCGGTCGGACTGCGCCGCGAGCCGGTTGGTGATCCACATCCCCACCCGGGCCACCGTGCTGGCCGCGTGGCTCTGCAGGTTGGTGGCGGAGTACCCGGGATGCGCGGCCAGGGCGCGGACCTCGGAGCCCGCCTCGGTCAGCCGCCGCTGAAGTTCCAGCGTGAACAGCAGGTTCGCGAGCTTGGACTGCCCGTACGCGCGGCGCGGGTCGTAGTCGGCGTCCATGTTCAGGTCGTCGAAGCGGATGGTGCCGTAACCCCAGCGGTGGGCGGCCGAGGCGACGGTGACCACGCGGCCGGTGATGTGCGGCAGGAGCAGGTTCGTCAGGGCGAAGTGCCCGAGGTGGTTGGTGCCGAACTGCATCTCGAAGCCGTCCTTGGTCCGCTGCCGCGGGATCATCATCACGCCCGCGTTGTTGATCAGCAGATCCAGCGGCCCCTTCCAGTCCGCGGAGAACTCCCGCACGGAGGCCAGATCGGCGAGGTCGAGACGGCGCACCTCGGTACTGCCGGACACGGTCGCGGCGGCGGCCCGGCCGCGCTCGGGGTCCCGTACGGCGAAGACGACATGCGCGCCCGCGCGGGCCAGCGCGTCGGCGGCGGTGAGCCCGATGCCGCTGTTGGCGCCCGTGACGACGGCCGTCCGGCCGTGCAGGTCGGGCAGCTGGGTCTCGTTCCACTTCTGCGTCTCGATCATGCCTCCTGAATGTAGACGCCGCCAACAATGCTGTCAATGACAACAATGTTGGCGGCGCCAATAAAATTGACGACGTCAACATCCCGCTACCATGAACCCATGCCCGAGAGCCGCCCCTACCACCACGGAGACCTGCGCTCCACCCTGCTCGCCAGCGCCGAGCGCACCCTGCGGACCAAGGGCGTCACCGCGCTCTCCCTGCGCGAACTGGCCCGCGAGGCCGGCGTCAGCCACGCCGCACCCGGCCGCCACTTCAAGGACAAGCAGGCCCTGCTCAACGCCCTGGCCCTGGTCGGCTACGACCGCCTCGAACAGGCCCTGAACGCCGCCGACGACCCCGAGCTCCCCCTCGAACCCCGGCTCACCGCCCTGGCCCGCGCCTACCTCGGCTTCGCCCTCGACCACGCCGAGCTGCTGGAGCTGATGTACGCGCGCAAGCACGACCCCGACGCCCACGAGCAGATGGCCGCCGCCGTCGACCGCACGGTCGGCTCACTGGAGCGGGTCATGGCCGACGCCATGCACCGGGGCGAGATCATCGAGGCCGACCCCGCCCACCTCACGATCATCACGGGCGCCGGACTGCAGGGCCTCGCCTCACTCGCGGCCGGCGGCCTGCTCGCCCCCGAAGAAGCCCTGGGCAGCATCGAGGAACTGGTCCACTACATGCTGTACGGCATCAAGCCCCGCTGACCGCGCACGCCGTGACGCCCGCTCAAAGTCCGGGCCTGCCAGGGGCGTAGCCTTCACCCGGGGAACATCTCCCCGACCCGTCACCCGACCGGCCGTCAGAAACCGCACGAGCCGGGCAAGTAGGCGCAAGAGGGGTCAACGACGGAACCACACGACAGGTTCCGCTCCGACTTCGTTGCCCGGTGTAACCTGCCGTGATACACAGAGTGACGATACGACTCCGCGTACACCGCCCCGCGCTCCCCGAGGAGACCCCGCGCGCGACGGTGACAAGCTATTCGTACGAAACCCGCCAATCAATGACGCCAAGTCGACATACGGCAGCGGCATTGTCGGCGACAATGATGCCTGACCTCTGCGCCACGACAGAGGAAGTGGAACTACCCAACAGGGGCGGTGACTTACATGCTCTTTGCGGCCGACAAGGGAGACATCAACACCATCATCGGCGGGATCGCTCCGGACTGGGGCCCCTTCGGCAGCCTGGGCAACGAGGCCAAGGTGATGATCGAGGTGGTGATGGCGGTCGCCATCCTGCTCTGCCTCGGCATCGCCATCTGGGGTGCCGCCAAGCAGCGCATCGGAGCCACCGCACTGCGCGACACGTTCAGCGCGGAACAGGGCAAGGGCCTCATCATCGCGGGCCTGACCGGCGTCTTCATCATCGGTTCGCTCGGCACGCTGTTCACCATCGTGTACGGCATGGCCGTGTAGCCGCGCCCACCCGTCCCCTCCGGGCACGCCCGGTCCGGTACCCCGTCCTTCCCACCCGCCCGTCGTGCCCACCGGCTGAGGTTGCGTTTCCCTGATGTCGAGTCACCACACCGCGCCCGCGCGGGAACCAGCACGGCTACCGTCGTACTCCTACGGCTATCACGGCTTCCGGTACGACGGTGAGGGGGCGTACCCGGCATGAGTCTCGGCGACGACCGCGAATCCTCCGGCGGCTACGGGGGCACCGGCCATACGCGTATCCGCCTCCCGGAGAACGAAACCGACCCCTACGCCCCGCCGCGCCGCACCTCCTCCCGGAGCCTGGTGACGGTGGTGGGCGTGGTCGTCCTCCTCATCGCGGCGATCGCGTTCGCGAACCGTGGAGGAGACGATTCCTCTTCCGACGACACCCCCGAGAACAAGCCGAAGGCGGCGCCCACGGCCGCGACGGGCACACAGCCGGTGAAGTCCGGCTTCGCCCGGGACGAGCAGGGGGCGCAGAGTGCGGCGGCGAACTATGCGGTGGCCCTGGGATCGGCCGAGATGTTCGACAAGGCCAAGAGAGACTCCATCCTGCAGGCCATCATCGTTCCCTCCCGCGTGTCGGAGTTCGAGGCGAACCTCGACAAGGCGTACACACCGGAGTTCAACGCGAACGTCGGCCTGAACAAGGACGGCTCAGCGCCCGAGGGCTACACCTTCGTATCGCGTACGACTCCGATCGGCACCAAGGTCACCGAGGCGTCGGACAGCCAGGCCACCGTGGAGGTCTGGTGCAGCGGGCTTCTCGGGCTGGCCGGTGAGAAGTCCACCAAGCCGGTCACCAACAGCTGGTTCACCATCACCATGCAGCTTGAGTGGACCAACGATGACTGGAAGATCGTGAGCCACTCCCAGAAGGACGGCCCCACGCCCGTTCCCGGTGACGAAAGGGCCTCCACCGCCGATGAAATGGCGAAGGCCGTCGAGGAGTACGGAGGGTTCACGTATGCCCGCTAGCCGCCGCGTACTCAAGCTGCTCGCCCTCGGCACGGCCGCGCAGGGCGCCCTGCTGCTCACCGCCACGCGTGCCTTCGCCGCGCCCACGCCTTCACCCACGCCGAGCAACGACCCCTGCGACCTGATCCACGGCCCCGCCAAGGACTACTGCGAAAGCGACAACCGCGGCGGCCGTTCCGGCTCCACCGACACCACCCTCCCCTCCACCCTCGACCCCCTCTCCTCCCTCGCCAAAGGCTGTGCCGACGCCGCCGCATGGACCGTCGACAAGCTCAGTGAGGCGGTCAAGGACACCGCGAACGTCGACTTCACGAACCCCAAGTTCCTCCAGCAGTACGCGGTCGTGTTCGCGGCGTCGACCGTGCTCACCCTCCTCCTGTGGCTGCTGGCCGTCGCCAAGCGGGCCGTGAGAGGCGTACCGCTCACCACCGCCCTGAGCGAAGCGATCGGCTTCCTCTGGCTGACGGTGCTCGCGTCGGCGTTCACCCCGCTGATCCTGTACACGGTGGTCTCGGCGACCGACGGCATCTCCGAGGTGCTGGCCACGACCACCGGCGACCAGACCGACACCTTCTTCGGCACCTTCTCCGGGGCTCTGGACAAGGGCGAGGACATCGGCGGCGGGCCGATCATGCTGATCGTCGTCTCCCTGGTGTCCATCCTCGCCGCCGGAGTCCTCTGGCTGGAGCTCGTGATCCGCGCCGCCCTGCTCTACGTCGGCGCCCTCCTCGGCACCGTCGTGTACGCGGGCCTGGTCGACAAGAACCTGTGGGGCCACGTCCGCCGCTGGGCGGGCATCATGATCGCCGTCATCCTGGTCAAGCCGGTCATCGTGATCGTGCTGGGCCTGGCCGGCGCCCTGTCCGCCGACGACGGCCCCGACGCCTTCTCCGCCGTCGTCTCCGGCCTCGCCATCATCCTGCTCGCCATCTTCGCCTCGGCGATGATCTACCGCTTCGTCCCCGGCTTCGGCGACGAGATCGCGAACTCCCGCAACAACCGCATCATGCAGGGCGCCGAGGGCAAGGCCGCGGCCGTCATCAGCTCCCCGGCGACCCTCGTCGCCCAGGGCATCAAGACCCACAGCTCGCGGGCCGACAACAACGGCGGCCAGAGCTCGGCCACCCCCCGCCCCGCCAACCAGGCGGCCGGCGGAGTCGCCGCGCACAGCTCCCGTACCGCGAACGGAGGCGGCGGATCTGTCCCCTCCGCCGCACCCGTACCCCGCTCCGGCGGCAGCACCGCGGTCAACAGCCCGCACGCCAGCAACACCCGCAACAGCAGTACCAACCGCACGGGAGGTGAAGGGCGTTGACGACCGAGTCCCACCTGTCCCATCCGGTCACGCCCCGCCGTACATATCTGATCGGCCGCGCCAGGCCGAACGCGATCGTCGGCCGGAATCGTGAGACCGGCGAGATCGCGCTGATCATCGGCGGCGCGTTCCTCGGCATGATGTGCGGGCTCCTCGTTCCCTTCCTGGCACTGCGCATCGTGCTGCTGATGGGCTTCCCGCTGCTCGCGCTCGCCGCGGTCTACGTGCCGTACAAGCGCCGCACGTTCTACAAGTGGTACGAGATCAACCGCAGCTACAAGCGCACCCTGCGGGCCGGCACCGTCTACCGTTCGGCGGCGATGGAGGCGGGCACCCGGATCGACGGGCGGGAGGTCGAGATCGGGCCGCCGCCCGGCATCGGCCGGATCACCTGGCTCGCCGCCCCCTTCGGCCCCGACGAGATCGCCGTACTGCTGCACGCGGACCGCAAGACCGTCACCGCCGCCATCGAGATCGAGGGCCCCGGCGTCGGCCTGCGCGACTCCGAGGACCAGGAAGCCCTCGTCGACCGCTTCGGCACCCTGCTCAAGCACGTGGCCAACGGCGACGGCTTCGTCACCCGGCTCCAGATGCTTGCCCGCACCCTCCCCGCCGACCCCGACGCCCACGCCAAGGACGTCGCCGTACGCGGGGACGACAAGGCGCTGCCCTGGCTGCAGCAGTCGTACGACCAGCTCCAGTCGATGGTGTCGACCAGCAGCGAGCAGCACCGCGCCTACCTCGTCGCCTGTATGCACTACACGCGCGAACTGGCCGCCGAGGCCCACGCCATGGCCCGCGCCGCCCGCCCGCAGCAGGGCCGGAAGATCGACAAGGACGCCGGGCTCGCCGTCGTCATGGCCCGTGAGCTGACGGACATCTGCTCGCGGCTCCAGGAGGCCGACATCCGCGTACGGCAGCCGCTCGGTCAGGGGCGGCTGGCTTCGCTGATCCACTCCATGTACGACCCGGACCACCCCATCGACCACATCCAGGCGATGACGAAACGTAATGCCTGGCCCGCCGAGCTCGACGCCATGGAGCCCACCTACCTCCAGGCCAAGACCCGCGAATCCTCCACCCGGGCCCCCTGGTGCCACGCCACGGCCTGGATCAAGGAGTGGCCGATGACCCCGGTCGGCGTGAACTTCCTGGCGCCGCTGCTGGTCCACACCCCGGACGTCATCCGCACGGTCGCCGTCACGATGGACCTCGAACCCACCGAGATCGCCATCGAGCGCATGCTCACGGAGAAGACCAACGACGAGGCCGAGGCGTCCCGCGCCGCCAAGATGAACCGCACCGTCGACCCGCGCGACATCGCCGCCCACAACCGCCTGGACCAACGCGGCGAGGACCTGGCGAGCGGCGCGGCGGGGGTCAACCTCGTCGGCTACATCACCGTCTCCTCCCGTTCCCCCGAGGCCCTGGCCCGCGACAAGCGGACCATCCGCGCCTCGGCCGGCAAGTCGTACCTGAAGCTGGAGTGGTGCGACCGCGAGCACCACCGCGCCTTCGTGAACACACTCCCGTTCGCCACCGGCATTCGAAGGTAGGGCCGCCGCATGCGGGATCCGCTGTCCATCCTCACCGACGCCTTCACCTCCTTCCTCTTCGGCAAGGTGGAGACGACCCGGCCGCCGGTACGCACCTCCACCGGCCAGGCCCAGGCCGTCTACCTCCCGACCGCCGCGCCCGGCCTCGGCGACTCGGGCGTGATCATCGGCCGCGAGGTGTACTCCGGGAAGGGCTACATCTACGACCCCTTCCAGCTGTACGGCCAGCAGCTGCCCGCCCCGCACTGGCTCGTCCTCGGCGAGTCCGGCAACGGCAAGTCGGCGCTGGAGAAGACGTACGTCCTGCGCCAACTGCGCTTCCGCGACCGGCAGGTCGTCGTCCTGGACGCGCAGGGCGAGGACGGGGTCGGCGAATGGAACCTGATCGCGCAGGAGCTGGGGATAACTCCCATCCGGCTGGACCCGATGGCCGCCCTGGACCACGGCATCCGGCTCAACCCCCTGGACCCGGCGATCACCACCACCGGGCAGCTCGCGCTGCTGCGCACCATCATCGAGGTCGCCATGGGCCATGGCCTCGACGAGCGTTCCGGCTTCGCGCTGAAGGTCGCGCACGCCTACGTCAACGAGACCATCGTCGAACGCCAGCCGGTCCTGACCGACATCGTCGAGCAACTGCGCCACCCCGAACCGGAGTCGGCGGAGGCGATGAACGTCGCCATAGACGATGTACGGGCCTGGGGCCTGGACGTCGCGCTGGTACTGGACCGACTGGTCGACGGTGACCTGCGCGGCATGTTCGACGGCCCCACCACGGTCGGCATCGACCTGGACGCCCCGCTGATCGTCTTCGACCTGTCCCACATCGACCGCAACTCCATCGCCATGCCCATCCTGATGGCGATCGTCGGCGTGTGGCTGGAGCACACCTGGATCCGCCCCGACCGGAAGAAGCGCATCTTCCTGGTCGAGGAGGCCTGGCACATCATCAACAGCCCGTTCGTCGCCCAGCTCTTCCAGCGCCTGCTGAAGTTCGGCCGACGCCTGGGTCTGTCCTTCGTGGCGGTCGTCCACCACCTGTCCGACGTCGTCGACGGCGCGGCGGCCAAGGAGGCGGCGGCCATCCTGAAGATGGCCTCCACCAGGACCATCTACGCCCAGAAGGCGGACGAGGCGAGGGCGACGGGACGGGTACTCGGCCTGCCCAGGTGGGCAGTGGAGATCATCCCCTCGCTCACCCCGGGTATCGCCGTCTGGGACGTCAACGGCAATGTCCAGGTGGTCAAACACCTGGTCACCGAGACCGAACGCCCGCTGGTCTTCACCGACCGCGCGATGACCGAGTCCTCCACCGAAACCACCGACGACGTCCTGCGCGCCGCGGAGCTGGAGGCGGAGGAACGGGCGGCGGCCTTCGTGGAACAACACCTCGGCGACTCCGAGTCGACGGTGGCATAAGGGGGAGGGCGGCACAGTGCGTGCGGACGACCGGCGGCAGGAGACTTCTGGCGGCATCCCCGACGGGCTGCTGGTCGGCATACTCGCCTTCCTCCTCGGCATGACCCTGCTGGTGTGGACGGCAACCGGGCTGGCCGGTCTGCTCGCCCACGGCTCCTGGCCGACCGGCGTCACCTTCACCCGCACACCCCTGGCCATGCGCCACCTCTTCGGCGCCGCCCACGACCTCCCCGGCGCCTGGCCGGAGACACCCGCGGAGGAACTCTCCGGGTACGGCCTGTTCTGGGGCCTGTTCATCGGCCAGCTGATGGTCCTGATCGTGCTCACGGTGTTCGTGATGGGCACCCTGGCCCGCTGGCGCGCGGTACGGGCACGGCGCCGCGAGGAGAAGCGCCTGGCGGCCCAGACCCCCGAACCCCAGCCCCCCGTCACCCACGAGGTACCGACCCCTCGCCCCGCGGAACCAGTCACCCACAGACCGGTGCAGGAGCCCCCAAGACCCGCGCCCCTCGAACCGGCGAACACGTGGGAACCCACCCGCTCCCCCGTCGTCTACGGCACCAAGGACACCCGCCACGCCACCGCCGCCCAGGCCGTACGGGACGCCGACGGCCCCGCCCTCGTCATCACCTCCAACCCGGCCGTCTGGCAGGACACCAAGGACGCCCGCGCCAAACTGGGCCCGGTCCACCTCTACGACCCCACCCACCTGTGCGACACCCCGTCCCGCCTGCACTGGTCACCCACGGCGGGCTGCGAGGACAAGCAGACAGCGGCAGCCAGAGCAGCGGCCCTGCTGGCCCCCGTCCGCCCCACAGCGAAGATGGATCAGGCGGTGGCCGACGTCGCGGAAACGCTCCTCCGCAGCGCCCTGCACGCCGCCGCGATAGACGGCCGCACCATCCGCCACGTCCACCGCTGGTCCCAGGGCACTCAACTCCAGGACGCGGTACGCATTCTCCGTACGAGCCCCAAGGCCGCTCCCGGTGCCGCGGGCGAGTTGGAGGCGGCGCTCACCGCGCACCCCGAACGCCGGGACATGGCCCAGCAGTTGACCACCCGAGCACTGTCCGCCCTCTTCACGGTCAACATCCGGGAGTCCTGCACTCCAAACCGAACTGATGCGCTTGCCTTGGATTCCTTCGTCAACGAAGGGGGCACGCTTTATGTAGTGGGGGAATCCATCGAGGACCCGCGCACCAACCCGGGCGCGATGCCCCTGCTCACGGCACTCGCCGCAAGCGTGGTCGAGCGCGGCCGGCGCATGGCCGAACGGTCATCCTCCGGTCGCCTCGACCCACCACTCACCCTCGTCCTGGACGACGTCGCCGCCGTGGCGCCCCTGCCCCAACTCCCGGAACTGCTGGCCACCGGCACCGACCGAGGCCTGCCGACCCTGGCTCTGCTCCGTTCCCGGGAACAGGCCCGCGCCCGCTGGCCGCACGACGAACTACCGGTCTAGCCGGGCCCGTTCGAGAGCGAACTCAAGCTCCAAGTCGTCCGGCGCCTGCGGCAGCGGCACGGTGACGCCGGTCGGTTCGAACCCCACCTTGCGGTACAGCCGCTGGGCCCGCCCGTTCTCCTCGTGCACGATGAGCCGCACCCGCTCGGCACCTTGCGCCCAGGCCCACTCCAGGCCGGCGTCGAAGAGCACCTCGGTAAGCCCGATCCCCCGGTGCGTGGGCTGTACGAACACCCCGACCAGGTGCCCCTGGCGCCGCTCGACGGGCATACCGGCCCAGTCCTCGGTGCCGGCCTCCTCCATGAGCACGGTCAGCGTCCCGACCCACTCCCCGTCCGGCCCCTCGGCGATGATCTGCTGCGCGTCGGCAGCTCCTTCGGCGGCGCGCGTGACCCGGTCCTGCCAGAACGAGTCGGGCTGGGTCACGGCGGACTCGTAGCTCTCCAGGAAGGCGAGGTGCGCCACCGGGTCCTGAAGGGCGGCAAGCCGCAGGGCCTTGGCCTGGGGCCACTCGTGGGACTGAATGGAACGGACTTTGTAGCTCATGCGGCAACGGTAGCGG
>NZ_FLSP01000080.1 GCF_900091315.1 Streptomyces sp. DI166 | reverse complement strand
ACCGGGTCAGGGCGACCGCCCGGTGCGCCGCCCCGGCGTGCGCCGCCGCCGAGGAGGCGCGCAGGGTCAGCGCCACCCGGTCCACGCCCTCGCCCGACGGGCGTGCGGACGGATCCACCGACGGCCACAGGTCCAGGGCGGTCTCCAGGTGCCGCAGCTCCTCGGCGGGGGCGCCGACCCGGGCGGCGTGGTCGGCGGCCTCCAGGGAGGCGGCGAGCGCCTCGGCCGGGTCGTGGCTCTCGCGGTAGTGGTGGGCGCGCTCGGCGGCGGTCTCGGCGCGCCGGGGCCGGGCGGCGAGCAGCCGGGCGAACGCGCCGTGCAGCCGGGACCGTTCGCCGGGCAGCAGATCGGCGTAGACCGCCTCGCGGGCCAGGGCGTGCCGGAAGGCGTAGGTGTCTCCGTCGCCGGGGACCAGCAGTTGGCGGCCCACCGCCTCGCGCAGCGCCGACTCCAGCTCGTCCGCGGGGATGCCGACCGTCTCCCGCAGCAGGTCGTGCTCGACCCGGCGTCCGGCGACCGCGGCGGTGCGCAGCACCTGCTGGGCGGTGTCGGACAGTTGCTCGAAGCGGATCAGCAGGACGTCGGCGAGCCCGCTGGGCACCCCGCCGGCCTCGGCGTCGGTGGCGGCGAGGAGTTCCTCGGCGTAGAAGGCGTTGCCCTCGGCGCGCTCGACGATCCGCCGGACCGTGGTGTCCGGCAGCGGCCGTTCCTCCAGGGCCCGTACGAGCTGGGCGACCTCGGCGTCGGCCAGCGGCCGCAGCTCCAGGCGCTCCACGGCGGGCAGCCGGACCAGTTCCGCCAGCAGAGGGCGCAGGGGGTGGCGGCGGTGCAGGTCGTCGGCGCGGTAGGAGGCCAGGACCGCGACCCCGCCGGACGGCCGGTGCAGCACGCCCCGGCTGAGCAGGAACCGCAGCAGGTCCCGGGAGGACTGGTCGGCCCAGTGCAGGTCCTCCAGGACCAGCAGCAGCGGGGCCGCGTCCGCGAGGTCCGTCAGCAGCGCGGCCATGCCCTCGAACAGCCGCAGCCGGGAGTCGCGGGCGGTGTCCGCGGCGCCGCCCAGCATCCGCTCGACCACCGGATGTGCCGCCAGTACCGGCGCGAACCGCGGGTCACCGGCCAGCACCCCGAGCACCTCGGTGAACGGCAGGTACGGCAGACCGACGTCGCCCAGGTCGACACAGTGCCCGGTGAGCACGGTCATCCCGTCGCGTGCGGCCCGCGCGGAGACCTCGTCCAGCATCCGGGTCTTGCCGACACCGGCGTCCCCCGCGACCAGTACGGCCCGTGCCTCACCGGCCCTCGCCCGCTCCAGCACGCCCAGGAGCCGGTCGAGTTCCTGCGTGCGGCCGATGAGCGGGGCGGAGGTCACGTTCTGTGTCACTGGCCAATCCTGCCAGACGAGCCGGAGCGGTCACGCGGTCAGGCGCCCCGCAGCACCTGCGCCCAGTTGCCGGGCACCCGGCCCGCGGGCCCCGGGGAGGGCTGCTCGGCCGGATGGCTGGCCGGGGGCGTCAGTTCCGGTCCCGACTCGTAGAGGTCGGAGGCGCTGTAGTCCCAGAACCAGCCCTCGCCGGGCTCGAAGCTCTGCACGATCGGATGCCCGGTGGCCCGGAAGTGCGCGGTGGCGTGCTTGCCGGGCGAGGAGTCGCAGCAGCCGATGTGCCCGCACTGGGCGCACCGCCGCAGATGGAACCACCAGCCGCCGGCCTCGTCGCACTCCACGCAGCCGGTGCCGCTCGGCGGGACGCTCGGGTCGATGCCGTCGGTCATGGGCTCTCCTCGGGGTTCTCGTGGTCCGCGGCGGTGAGCGGGAGCAGCACCTGGAAGCGGGTGTCGCCCGGCTCGGACTCGACCTGGAGCGCGCCGTGGTGCTTGTTGACCACGATGCGCCAGGAGATGTCCAGACCGAGCCCGGTGCCCTCGCCCACCGGCTTGGTGGTGAAGAACGGGTCGAAGATCCGGCCGCGGATCTCCGGCGGGATACCGGTGCCCGTGTCCCGGAACTCCACCAGCAGCCGGTCGTGGTCGGCCGCCGTCCGCACGGTCAACGTCCCTTCCCCGCCCGCGCTGTTGACGGCGGCGACCGCGTTGTCGACGAGGTTCGTCCACACCTGGTTGAGCTCCGCCGGGTAGGCGGGGATCTCCGGGAGCGTACGGTCGTAGTCCTTGACGACCTTGATCCGCGGGCCGATCTTCCCGGCGAGCATCATCAGGGTGCTGTCGAGGAGTTCGTGGACGTCGACGGTGCGGAAGGGGGCGCGGTCGAGCTGGGAGTACTGCTTGGCCGCGTCGACCAGGTTCGACACCCGGGTGGTGGAGTCCTCGATCTCGCTCATCAACAGCTCGGTCTCCACCGTGTAGTTGAGCCAGCCGACGGCGCCCGGCAGGACCTCCTCGGGCACGGTCGCCGCGACCTGCTCCAGCCAGTCGATGTCGAGCCCGGCCTGCACGAAGGTCGGGGCGAGCCGCCAGCCGTCGGGGATGCCGTGGTCGTCCAGCCAGTCGGTGAGCGTGTCCTCCCGGTCGGACGCCTCCAGCGGGCTGAGCGCGGGTGCCTTGCCGACGAGTTCGGCGGTGCGCTCCTGGATCTCGATCAGCCCGGCCAGTTGCTCCCGCGGATACGGGGCGGAGGCGATCAACGCCAGCTTGTGCCGCATCTTCGCCACCCGTTCCCGCAGCGTGGCGGTCGCCCGGACGGCCGCGGCGGCGGGGTTGTTGAGCTCATGGGTGAGCCCCGCGGACAACGAGCCGAGCGCCAGCAGCCGTTCGCGCTGCCCGATGACCTGCTGGGTGTTCTTGGCACCGAAGAACAGGCCCTCCAGCAGATGCACGGCCATCGGGAACCACTCCTGCATGACGGCCGCGAAGGTGTCGGCGGGCAGCACGAAGAACCGGGTCGGTTCCGTCACCCGCATGGAGTTGTTGTAGACCTGGCGCGCCCGGTCGCCGAGGTAGGCCTGCATCGCCCCCGAGTACACCCCGCGCTGGGAGCTGCGGATCACCTCGACGTCGTCCCCGCCGACCCGGCGGGAGAGCACCACGGTGCCCTCGATCATGACGTAGAAGCAGGTCGCCGGAGCCCCCTCGGTGTAGACCGGGCCCGGCTCGAACCGCTCCACCCGTCCCTCGGCGCACAGTCTGCCGAGCTGCTCGGGGGAGAGCTTCTCGAACAGGAACAGCGAGCTGATCTCCGCCGGGCTGCACGGCATGGGCATTCCGCTCACGACTGCTCCTGACATCCGTTCACGACTGCTCCAGATAGCGGTGGACGAGCATCACGGCCATCGCCCCCTCGCCCACGGCGGAGGCGACGCGCTTGGCGGACTCGGCGCGCGCGTCACCGGCCACGAACACCCCGGGCACATTGGTCTCCAGGTGGTACGGCGGCCGGTCCAGCTCCCAGTCCGCGGGGGGCCGCCCGTCGGGGGTGAGGTCGGGCCCGGCGAGGATGAAGCCGTTCGCGTCGCGCAGCACGGTGCCGTCCAGCCAGTCGGTCAGCGGGGCCGCGCCGATGAACACGAACAGCCACTGGGCGTCGACGAGTTCGCTCTCCCCGGTGTCCACGTCGCGCAGGGTGAGCTGCTGGAGGTGGCCCTCGCCGTGGGCGGAGTCCACGACGGTGCGCGGGCGGACGGAGATGTTGGGCGCCTCGTTGATCTGCTGGATCAGGTAGTGCGACATGGACGCCGACAGATCGGCCCCGCGCACCAGCAGCGTCACCGACTTGGCGCCCTTGGACAGGTACATCGCCGCCTGCCCCGCGGAGTTGGCGCCGCCGACGATGTACACGTCGTGCCCCTGGCAGGAGGGCGCCTCGGTGAGCGCGGAGCCGTAGAAGACGCCGCAGCTGGTCAGTTCGGCGCAGCCGGGCGTCTGAAGGCGGCGGTAGGACACCCCGGTCGCCAGGATCACGCTGTGCGCGGCGATGGCCGAGCCGTCGGAGAAGCGGACGATCCGCGCGGCGCCGCTCACCTCCAGCGCCGTGACCTCGCGCGCGGTGAGCACCTCGGCGCCGAACTTGGCGGCCTGGCGGCGGGCCCGGTCGGTGAGCTGGGCTCCGGAGACCCCGTCGGGGAAGCCCAGGTAGTTCTCGATGCGGGAGCTCTGACCGGCCTGCCCACCGGTGGCCGACCGCTCCACCAGCACCGTCCGCAGCCCCTCGGACGCCCCGTACACCGCGGCCCCGAGCCCGGCCGGGCCGCCGCCGATCACCACCAGGTCGTAGAAGTCGGCGGCCGGCGTGGTCGCCAGGCCCACGTGCGCGGCCAGCTCCGGCACGTCCGGTTCGACCAGCGCGGTCCCCTCCGGCGTCACCACCAGCGGCAGCCGCCGCCCGTCCGCCCCGGCGGCGGCCAGCAGCCGCTGCCCCTCCGGCTCGTCGGAGGAGTACCAGCGGTAGGGGACCTGGTTGCGGGCGAGGAACTCCCGTACGTCCGAGGACCGGGCCGACCAGCGGTGCCCGACGACCTTGGTGGCGGGCACCGGCCGGTGGTCGCTGCACCGCCAGGCCTCCAGCAGGTCGTCCAGGACCGGGTAGAGCTTCTCCTCCGGCGGGTCCCACGGCTTGAGCAGATAGTGGTCGAGGTCGACGACGTTGATCGCGTCGATGGCCGCCCCGGTGTCGGCGTACGCGGTGAGCAGGACCCGGCGGGCGCCCGGGTGGATGTCCATGGCCCGTTCCAGGAACTCGATGCCGTTCATCTGCGGCATCCGGTAGTCGGCCAGGATCACGGCGACGAACTCGCCGCGCAGCTTCAGCTCCCGCAGCGCCTCCAGGGCGGAGTCGCCGGACTCCGCGCGCACGATCCGGTACTGCTCGCCGTAGCGTCTGCGCAGGTCGCGGGCGACGGCGCGGGAGACCCCCGGATCGTCGTCCACGGTCAGGATGACGGTCCGCGCCGAATCGGCGGCCTGTGCCATGCGTCTCCCACCCCGAGTGGTCGCGTGTCCCGGCCCGGCGACGAGCCGCCGCCGTGCCGACAGTGGCCATCGTATGTTCGATCGAGTCGCTTCGCTCAGATATGCCGGACGCCGCCGCGGGCCCGGCTGTCACAGATCCGGCAGCTGCCCTGTCCTTCTGGTGTGCGCGCCCGCGCACCGGGCTCCGGCGCAGGTCGCCGGGGCCGCGAGAAAGCGGAACGGCTTACGGAGACAGATGATGAAGATCGTCGTGATCGGCGGTACCGGGCTGATCGGCTCGCAGGTGATCGAGCTGGTGAGGGCCAACGGCCACGAGGCGGTGCCCGCCGCGCCGTCCACGGGCGTGGACACCCTCACCGGCGAGGGGCTGGAGCAGGTGCTCAAGGGCGCCGACGTGGTGGTGGACGTGTCGAACTCGCCGTCCTTCGAGGCGGATGCGGCGCTGGACTTCTTCACCCGCTCGGCGCGGAACCTGTTCGCCGCCGAGCGGGAGGCCGGGGTGCGCCACCACGTGGGGCTGTCCATAGTCGGCGTGGACCGGGTGCCGGACTACGGCTACTACCTGGCCAAGGTCGCCCAGGAGGACGCGGTGCGCACCAGCGGGGTGCCGTACAGCCTGGTGCGTGCCACGCAGTTCTTCGAGTTCGTCGGCCCGGTGATGGACATGTCCACGCAGGGCACCGAGGTGCGTCTGCCGTCCCTGCGGCTGCGTCCCATCGCCTCCTCCGAGGTGGCGGCCGCCGTCGCCGAGGCGGCCCAGGGCGAGCCGACGAACGGCATCCGCAATATCGCGGGACCCGAGATCCACGGCCTGGACCGGCTCGGCGAGCTGACCCTGGCGGCCAGGCCGGACGGCCGCACGGTCGTCACGGACGAGACCGCGAGCCTGTTCGCCGGCATGCCCGACGTGCTCACCGGCGACGGCGCGGTGGACGTGTCGGCCGTCCGCTACGAGGACTGGCTCAAGCAGCACTGACATGAGGTGAGGGAGGGGGCGCCGCCGGTGCGGTGCCCCCACTTGTCCAGGCCCCGAGCCGGGAGCGGTTCTAGGCCCCGAGCCGGGAGCGGTCATAGGCCCGCAGCTTCTCGGGCGCGATGACCCAGTACATGGCGTCGATGCCGTCCGGCCCCGTCGTGATGTCGACCAGGGCCACGGTCCGCCCGTCGACGTCGAGCCGCAGACAGGGCCGCCCGTTGGCCTCGGCCACCGAGTACTCCGCGTCGGGGAAGAACTTGTGCGCGAAGACCGTGACCCGGGCCGAGCGCTCGGCGCCCACGATCTCCACCTGCGCCACCCCGCGCAGCCCGTTGCCGTCCGCGTAGGTGACCACATCGGCGGACAGCACGCTCTCCAGCGCCGCCACGTCCCCGTCCCGCGCCGCGGCGACGAACGCGTCCAGCAGCCGCCGGTGCTGTGCGGTGTCGACCGGTTCCCGGCGCCCGTCGGCCAGCCGCTTGCGGGCCCGGCTGACGATCTGCCGGACATTGGCCTGGTTCAGCTCCAGGAACTGGGCGATCTCGCCGTACCCGTAGTCGAAGGCCTCCCGCAGCACGTACGCCGCCCGCTCCACCGGGTTCAGCTTCTCCATGACCAGCAGCACGGCCAGTTCCAGCGCCTCCCCGCGCTCCGCGCCGAGCTGCGGGTCGGTGCCGGTGTCCACCGGCTCCGGCAGCCAGGGCCCCACGTACGCCTCCCGGCGCACCCGCGCCGACTGGGCCACGTTGATGGCCAGCCGGGTGGTGGTCTTCGCCAGGAACGCGCCCGGGTCCAGGACCGGCTCCCGGTCGGCCCGTTGCCAGCGCAGCCACACCTCCTGCACCACGTCCTCGGCCTCCACCACCGAGCCCAGTACGCGGTAGGCGATGCCGAAGAGCCGGGGCCGCAGCCGCTGGAACGAATCGGCCGCAGCCGTCAGCGAGCCGTCCATGTCAGCGGCGCCGCGAGGACAGTACGCAGAACTCGTTGCCCTCGGGGTCCATGAGCACCGTCCAGGACTGCTCGCCCTGGCCCACGTCCGCGCGGCGGGCGCCGAGGGCCAGCAGCCGTTCGACCTCCGCCCCCTGGTCGTCGGGGCGGAAGTCGAGGTGGAGGCGGTTCTTGACGGTCTTGGCCTCCGGGACCGGGGCGAACAGCAGGCCCGGCAGCCGGTCCGGAGCGGGGCGGATCTCGAACTCTTCGGGGGAGTCGTTCACCACCACCCAGCCCAGGGCCTCGGCCCACCAGCTCCCCAGGGCCACCGGATCGGCCGCGTCGACGTTGAGTTGCTCCCACTCCAAGGTCATGAAGTCAGCGTAGTGAAGACTGGGGACCCGAACAGGAACGCGACCCAGGGAGGCAGCCGCATGACGCGCCCGATCACGGCAGGATTCGACGGAACCGAGGAGAGCCTCGCCGCACTGGGCTGGGCGGCCCGCGAAGCCGTGCGGCGGGGGCGGGCGCTGCGTGTGGTGCACGCCTGGCGGTTCCAGCCGTTGGAGGCCGTCGAGGGCGCCGACCCGGACACCCAGGCCCAGTGGGCGGGCGAGGCGGTCCAGCAGGTCGCCCGCGACCTCGCCGCCAGGCACCCCGGGCTCGATGTGACGGCCGACGCGCTGGAGGGCGGCCCGGTCGACACCCTGGTGGCCGCCGCCGTGGACGCCGAGATGCTGGTGCTGGGCTCGCGCGGGCACGGCGCCGTGATGGGCTTCCTGGTCGGCTCCGTCGGACAGCAGGTCATCGTGGAGGCCGAGCGGCCGGTCGTGCTGGTGCGCGCCGGGGACCAGCCCTCCCACGAGGTCGCCGGGCACGAGATCGTCGTCGGTCAGCAGGGCGAGCCCGAGGACAGCGCCGCCGCGCTGCGGTTCGCCTTCGAGACGGCCGCCGCGCGCGGCGCCACCGTGCGCGCGGTGCGCGCCTGGACGCTGCCCCCGCTGTTCTCCTACAGCCCGTCCTCCCTCAAGCTCCTGGACGATGCGGGCGGCCTGGAGCCGTACGAGAAGAAGGCGCTGGCTTCGGCGCTTGAGCCGTGGCGGGAGCGGTTCCCGGACGTGCACGTGGTGGAGCACGTGGAGATGGGCAGCGCGGGACAGGTGCTGCTGTCGGTGGCCGCACGCGCCCAGCTGATGGTGGTCGGTCGGCGCGCCCGGCGTACGGCCGTCGGCGCCCGGATCGGCTCGGTCGCGCACGGTGTGCTGCACCACGCGAACTGCCCGGTGGCCGTGGTGCCGCCCGCCTCCTGACCTCAGCCGGCCTCGGGCTCGGTCGGCTGGAGCGTCTCGCGCGCCTTGGGCAGGACGTTCTCGATGTAGTCGGCGACGGCCGTGTCGAGCCCGATGTCGTGCTGCGCCCGCTCCGACATGTACCAGCGGTGCTCCAGCAGTTCGTGGTAGATCTCCGCCGGGTCCATCGAGCCGCGCAGTTCGAGCGGGACCGCGCGGACCGTGGGCCGGAACACGTCCCGCACCCAGCGGTGGGCGAGGACCTCGGGGCGGGCGGCGAGCGGGTCGCCCGGGGCGTAGTCGTCCTGGGTGGCCATCCAGCTCTCCAGGTCGTTGAGCAGCCGTCGGGCCTGGTTCTCCTCGGTGTCCAGGCCCGTCAGGCGCAGCAGTTGGCGCTGGTGGTGGCCGGCGTCGACGACCTTGGGCACGAAGGTGACGGTGTCGCCGTTGGAGGAGTGCTCGATCTGCATCTCGGCCACGTCGAAACCGAGGTCGTTCAGGCGGCGTATGCGGCGCTCGATGTAGTGGTACTTCCCGGCCGGGTACACCGAGGTGCGGGTCAGTTCCTGCCACAGGCCCCGGTAGCGGGCGCATATCTCGGTGCCGAACTCGATGGGGTCGACCGAGGGGTGCAGCGCGCCGGACGCCTCCAGGTCCAGCAGCTCGCCGCTGATGTTGACGCGCGCCAGGTCGAGGTCGTAGTCGCGCTGGCCGTTGCTGAGCTGCGGGTGCAGGTCTCCGGTCTCGGCGTCGACGAGGTAGGCCGCGTAGGCGCCGGCGTCGCGCCGGAAGAGGGTGTTGGACAGCGAGCAGTCCCCCCAGGCGAACCCGGCCAGGTGCAGCCGCACCAGCAGCACCGCCAGGGCGTCCATCAGCCGGTGCATGGTCGCCGGGCGCATCGTCGTCTCGAACATCGAGCGGTACGGCAGGGACCCGCCCAGGTGCCGGGTGATCAGCACCGGTTCCAGGGGCGTGCCCTCGTCGTCCAGGCGTCCGGTGACCACGGCGAGGGGGTCCACGGCGGGGATGCCGATGCGGTCCAGGTCGCGCAGGAGTTCGTACTCGCGCAGCGCGGGCCGCTCGGCCAGCTCCTTCACGGCGATGACCTCGTCGCCCGCGCGGGCGTAGCGGACCACGTGCCGGGAGATACCGCGCGGCAGCGGCACCAGATACTCCTCCGGCCACTCCTCCAGCGGCAGATGCCAGGGCAGTTCCAGCAGGAGCGCGGGGTGCTCCGGGTTGGTCGCGCTGATCTGGAGGGCCATGGCCGGGGTGTCCTCGTCTCGCCGTGCGGGGTGATCGTCACCTCACCCTAGACGGCACGCTCCCGTGCCTGAAGTGCCGATTCACCCAGTGGACCGCGGTGCGCGGGACCGTGGCCGGGCAGGAACAGATCGCCGTCGAGGGCGCCGAGCACCTCAAGGGAGGCGAGGGCCCGGGCGCGCTCGCGGTGGAACATGTCCGGCAGCAGGTGCGGACCCTTGTGCGGGGACGTCGGATGGCCGCTGACCAGGGCGTCCCCGGAGATGAGCAGGCCCTGGTCCGGGAGGTGGAAGGCGCAGTGGCCGTCGGTGTGTCCGGGGGAGTGCACCGGCACCGGCCGCCCGGGGAGGTCCAGCGGGGCGCCGAGGGCGAAGGCCTCGGGCTCGGCGACCGGCACGTGCGCGGTGCCACCGGAGCGCAGGGCGTGCAGCGCCCACGGCAGCACGCCCGGCCGCCAGCTGTTGCGCAGCACCGTGCCGACGGACACCTGGTGCAGGAACTCCCGCCGCGCGTGCGGCACTTCGGCCTCGTGCAGCAGGATGCGCGTACCGTGCCGGGCGCGCAGGTACTCAGCCGACCCGAGGTGGTCGTTGTGGGCGTGTGTGATCAGCACCGCCGCGACCGCCTCCGGTGAACTCCCCACCTCCGCAAGGGAGGCGAGCAGCAGTTCCCGGTCGCCGGGGTACCCGGTGTCGACGAGGGTGACGGCGTCCCTCTCGGCCAGGATCACCCAGTTGGTGTGGGAGCCGTGCACGAGATAGGTGCCGTCGGTGACTTGCCGCATGTCCACGCGCATGCGGACAGCAAACCAGAACCGTCGGCGGGCCGGGTGTTCAGCGCACGCCCCGCGGCCGGAACTGGATGCTGATCCGGGGCCCGGTCGCACGGGAGGTCTTCGGAATCGCGTGCTCCCAGGTGCGCTGGCAGGAGCCGCCCATGACGATGAGGTCCCCGTGCCCCAGCGGCCGGCGAACGCTCTCGCCGCCGCCCACCGGGCGCAGCAGCAGGTCCCTGGGTTCGCCCACGGAGACGATGGCGACCAGGGTGTCCTCCCGCGCGCCCCGGCCGATCCGGTCGCCGTGCCAGGCCACGCTGTCCCTGCCGTCGCGGTAGTAGCACAGGCCCGCCGTGGTGAACGGCTCGCCCAGCTCCCGCGCGTAGTGCGCGGTGAGGGCGTCCCGTGCCTCGGTCAGCACCGGATGCGGCAGCGGGTCCTCGGCGCCGTAGAAGGCGAGCAGCCGGGGTACGTCGACGACCTGGTCGTACATCTTCCGGCGCTCCGCGCGCCAGGGGACCTCGGCGGCGAGCCGTTCGAACAGCGCGTCCGCGCCGCCGAGCCAGCCGGGCAGTACGTCGATCCAGGCGCCGCGGCCCAGGCCGGTCCGCGTGACGCCGTCCAGCGGGCCGAGGCGCAGTTCGTCCGTCTGGTCGAAGAGGGAGCCCTGGAGGTGCGTGCTCATGCGCTCCAGCGTACTCCGCATTCGAAAATCTGTTCCAATCAGGCCGGGTGGTGCACGGCTCTTTCGATGCATTGGTGTATCGGATACATTCCCGTATCGAACGAAGGAGCGGTCCATGGTGGCGGAGCGGGCGGGACGGCGTGTGACCAGACGCCGGGTACGCACCCGCGCCAATCTGCTCGACGCCGCGTTCCAGGTGTTCGCCGCCAAGGGGTTCGGGCGGGTGTCGATCGAGGAGGTCTGCGACGCCGCCGGCTACAGCCGCGGCGCCTTCTACTCCAACTTCGCCAGCCTGGACGAGCTGTTCTTCGCCCTCTACCAGCAGCGCGCCGACCTGATCGCCGAGCAGGTCGCGGGCGCGCTGGCGCAGGACGGGCCGCGCCTGGACGTACCGCAGTCCGTGGACCGGGTCACCGAGGTACTGCTGCTCGACGTGGACTGGCTGCTGGTCAAGACGGACTTCCTGGTGCACGCCGCCCGGGAACCGGCCGTCGCCCAAAGCCTGCTGGAACACCGCGAGCGGCTGCGCGCCGCCATCGCCGACCGGCTCGCCCGCGCCACCGGGCACACCGAGCTGCCCGCCGTGCTCGGCGGCATCGACGGCGCCGCCCGCGCGGTCGTCGCCGCCTACGACGGGGTCACCACCCAACTGCTGCTGGACAAGGACGTCGACAGCGCCCGCGCCTGGCTCAAGCAACTGCTCACCGCCCTGCTGACCGACGGCAGCGGCACCCCCGATTAGAGGAAGGGAACGGTCGCATGGACGCTGACGTCATCGTCGTCGGAGCGGGCCTCGCGGGCCTGGTCGCCGCGCACGAACTCACCAGCCGGGGCCGCCGGGTGGCCCTGGTCGACCAGGAGAACGCCCGCAACCTGGGCGGCCAGGCGTTCTGGTCCTTCGGCGGGCTCTTCCTCGTGGACTCCCCCGAGCAGCGGCGGCTGAAGATCAAGGACTCCTTCGAGCTGGCCTGGAGCGACTGGCAGGGCAGCGCCGGGTTCGACCGCCTCGACGACGAGGACTCCTGGGCGGTGCGCTGGGCGCGCGCCTACGTCCAGTGGGCGGCGGGGGAGAAGCGGTCCTGGCTGGAGGGGCACGGCATCAAGTTCCTGCCCACCGTCGGCTGGGCCGAACGCGGCGACCTCAGGGCCCACGGGCACGGCAACTCCGTGCCCCGGTTCCACATCGCCTGGGGCACCGGCACCGGCGTGGTCGAGCCCTTCGTCGAGTACGCCAAGCAGGCGGCGCGCGACGGGCTGCTGACCTTCCACCACCGGCACCGGGTCGACGAACTCGTCGTCGAGGACGGACATGCCCGGGGCGTGCGCGGCACCCTGCTCGCCGAGGACGACTCGGCCCGGGGAGTCGCCTCCAACCGCGACCGCGTCGGCGACTTCGAACTCACCGCACAGGCCGTCGTCCTCACCACCGGCGGCATCGGCGGCGACCACGACATCGTCCGCCGCTACTGGCCCGAGCGGCTCGGCACCCCGCCCGAGCGGATGGTCACCGGCGTCCCCGCCTACGTCGACGGCCGGATGCTCGACATCAGCGCGGCCGCCGGCGCACGGCTGGTCAACCGCGACCGCATGTGGCACTACACCGAGGGCCTGCAGAACTGGGACCCCATCTGGCCGGGCCACGGCATCCGCATCCTGCCCGGACCCACCTCCATGTGGTTCGACGCCCTCGGCCGCCGCCTGCCCGAACCCTGCCTGCCGGGCTACGACACCCTCGGCACCCTCAAGTACCTGCGCACCACCGAGGACATCGCCGGGTACGACCACTCCTGGTTCATCCTCACCCAGAAGATCATCGAGAAGGAGTTCGCGCTCTCCGGCTCCGAGCAGAACCCGGACATCACCGCCAAGGACCGGGCGGGGTTCCTCAAGGAGCGCATCCTCGGCAAGGGCGCGCCGGGACCGGTGGACGCGTTCCTGCGCAAGGGCGCGGACTTCGTCACTGCGTCCACGCTGGAGGAACTCGTCGAGAAGATGAACGGACTCACCGACAAGCCCCTCCTCGACGCGGCCGAGGTGCGCCGCCAGATCGAGGCCCGCGACCTCCAGCTCGGCAACACCTACAGCAAGGACGCCCAGGTCCAGGGCATCCGCAACGCCCGCCGCTACATCGGTGACCGTCTCGGCCGCGTCGCCACCCCGCACCGCATCCTCGACCCCGCCGCGGGCCCGCTGATCGGCGTCAAGCTCCACATCCTCACCCGCAAGACCCTCGGCGGCATCCAGACCGACCTCGACTCCCGCGCCCTCGGCACCGACGGCCAACCGCTGGAGGGCCTCTACGCGGCGGGCGAGGTGGCCGGGTTCGGCGGTGGCGGCGTCCACGGCTACAACGCCCTGGAGGGCACCTTCCTCGGCGGCTGCCTGTTCTCGGGACGGGCGGCGGGCAGGGCGGCGGCACAGCAGGTCGGCTGAGCCTGCCACGCCGGGGCGTCAGCCCAGCAGCCGCGCCAGGACGGCGGCACAGCAGGTCGGCTGAGCATGCCACGCCGGGGCGTCAGCCCAGCAGCCGCGCCAGGACGGCCGCGTGACTCTCCTGAGGGGTCTTCGCGGCCGTCAGCAGCGTCACCGGCCCCTTCGCCGCCCACGCCCGCACCTGCTCCAGGAGTTCGGCGGCCTCGGGAGCCGCCAGTTCCGCCTCGTAGCGGCCCGCGAACTCCTCGTACGAGCCCTCGCCCGCGTGGTACCAGCGGCGCAGTTCGGTCGACGGGGTGAGGGCCTTGGGCCACTCGTCCACGTGGGCCGCCTCCTTGGACAGGCCGCGGGGCCAGAGACGGTCGACCAGGACGCGCGTGCCGTCGTCCGGCTCGGGGGGTTCGTAGACGCGGCGGATGCGGATGCTCACGATCGGTCCTCCTGCGCGACTCTGACGGGTTCCAAACAAGTGTCCGTCAAGGTCGAGGCATGATCACGCCGAACCCCCGGGCCAGTACCTTCCTGATTGCCGCGTTCCTGCTCGCCGGATGCGGGGCCGAGACGGTCCGGCCCGCCGCCGAGGCGCCCGCGCGGCAGCAGCAGGAACGGCCGCAGCCGCAGTCGCCGGCCCCCGCCCTCACCCTCGACGTGGCCCCGCAGCAACTGCCCGGACTCGGGCCGAAGACCTGGGCGCAGGTGCCGTCCGGGACCCGCCAGGCACTGGTCGTGACCGGGCGCGGCAAGGACTTTTCGACCTCCCGGGCCGTCCTCTACCGGCGCACCGACGCCGGCTGGGAGGCCGTCGGTGAGAGCTGGCCCGCGCACAACGCGCTGCGCGGCTGGACCGACCACCACACGGCCGGGGACCTGCGCTCGCCGATCGGCGTGTTCTCCCTCACGGACGCCGGCGGACGGCTCCCCGACCCCGGCACCCGGCTGCCCTACGACCACGGCCCCGCCTTCACCCTCAGCGGCACCGGCTTCGAGGGCGAACCCCTGGCGGGCTCCTTCGACTACGTCGTCGCCGTCAACTACAACCGCAAGCAGGGCACATCGCCGCTGGACTGGACCCGCCCGCTGGGCGAGAAGCGGGGCGGCGGCATCTGGATCCACGTCGACCACGGCGGCCCCACGCAGGGCTGCGTGAGCCTGCCGAAGGAGCACATGAGAGCGCTGCTCCGGGCCCTCGACCCCGATCTGAACCCCGTCGTCGTCATGGGCGACCGGGCCTCCCTGTCCCGCTGACGCTTAGGATCCGCCGGGTGTGTGCACATGTGCTGGTCGCCGAGGACGACGAGATGCAGGCCGAACTGATACGGCGCTCCCTGCTGGCGGAGGGCCACACCGCCACCGTCGTCCACGACGGCCCCGCGGCGCTGGACGCCGCCCGCAGACTCAGCCCCGACCTGGTCGTCCTGGACCTGATGCTGCCCGGCATCGACGGCTTCGGCGTCTGCCGGGTGCTGCGCCGGGACGACGACATCCCGGTGCTGATGCTCACCGCCCGCTCCGCCGAGGACGACGTCCTGCTCGGTCTGGAACTGGGCGCCGACGACTACATGACCAAGCCGTACAGCCCGCGTGAGCTGATGGCCCGCATCCGCACGGTGCTGCGGCGCAGCGGACGCGGCGCGGAACGGCGCGAGGACCCCGTGGTACGGGCCGCGGGCCTGGCCGTCGACCCCGTACGGCACGAGGTGCGCTGCGATGGGGAGCCGGTGGAGACCACACCCGCCGAGTTCCAGATCCTGCTCGCCATGGCCGCCGAGCCGGAGCGGGTGTTCTCCCGGCGCCAGCTGCTGGAGTGCACCCGGGGCACGGACCGGGCCTCCACCGAACGGGCCGTGGACGTGCACATCATGAACCTGCGCCGGAAGATCGAGGCCGATCCGCGGCGCCCGGCCCGGCTGCTGACGGTGTTCGGCGTCGGCTACAAGCTGAGCGGCGGCCGCGCATGAGGTCCGGCATACCGCTGCGCAAGCGGCTCCTGGTCCGGCTGCTGATCACCTCCGTGCTGATCGCGGTGTGCTCGGTGGCGGCCACGGCCTGGCTGGCGGTGGAGACCACCACCCGCGCCCTGCGCGAGGAACAGGGCCAGGTCCTCGCTGACGACATGGACGTCCTGAACGAGCTGAGCGGCTACGCGGCCACCCACCCCGGATGGAAGGGCGTCGAGGGCACCCTGCGCGAGCTGTCCGCCCGGATCGGCCGACGCATCGCCCTGACCGGCGGCCCCGGCCGCGAGGTGATCGCCGACTCGGCGGCCCCCGGCACCCCGCTGCCGCCGCGCGCCGCCGCCACCGTCGACCCGCTCAACGTCGACACCCACACCGACCGCGGCGCCCAGCGCGACGGTATCGATCCCCGGGTCGTCGGCCCGTACCGGCTGCCGAAGGCCGAACGCGATCGACTCGACGTGCTCGCCGACAAACGACGTCTCTGCTTCGACCGCTACGGCGTCCAGGCGACCGTCGCACGTACCCCGAGCGGCCGGCCGGTGCTCACCGACGACGACGGCAGCACCCTCGACTACGTGCCCGTGGAGTGCGCCGACGGACTGCTCAACAACCCCACACCCACCGAGAAGAAGGCACTGGACGACCTCACCGAGCGCGCCCGGGAGTGCCTGGACGGGCGCGAACTCGACGTCCCCGGCCCGCTGGCCTACTTCGTGGACGACCGGGGGCCCGCCGTGGACAGCCGGTACGTGCTGGGCAAGCTCCCGACGGGGGCGAGCGACCGGCGCCAGGCGCAGGAGTGCACCGACCAGGCCCTGCGCGCCCAGCTCGACCCCTACGTCGCCCCGCCCGCCGACCTGTACCTCGGCATCGGGGACCGCCCCGCCGTGCGCTTCGACCTGTCCCCGGCCAACTGGTCCAAGGTCGCCCTCGCCACCGGCCTGGTCCTCGCCGTCACGGTCGCGGTGACCGCGGTCGTCGCCACCCGCCTGGTACGGCCGCTGCGCGCGCTCACCGAGGCCGCCCAGCAGCCGCCGGACCGGCACGTCCGGGTGCCCGTCACCACCCGCGACGAGACCGGCATCCTCGCCGCCGCCTTCAACGAACTCACCGACCGCCGCGCCAAACTGGAGGACCAGCGCAAGGCCATGGTCAGCGACATCGCGCACGAACTGCGCAGCCCGCTGACCAACATCCGCGGCTGGCTGGAGGTCACCCGCGACGGCGTGGTGGCACCCGAACCAGCCCTGCTCGCCTCCCTGCACGAGGAGGCGGTCGTCCTCCAGCGCGTCATCGACGACCTTCAGGACCTCGCCGACGCCGACGCCGGCACCCTGCGGCTGCACCGCGAGCCGGTCCGCGCCGACGAACTCCTCGACCAGGTCGCCGCCGCCCACCGCGTCGCCGCCGACGCGGCCGGTGTCACCCTGCGCACCGCCGCCGACGGCACGCCCTGGCTGGACGCCGACCCGGTCCGGATGCGGCAGGCGCTCGGCAACCTGGTCTCCAACGCCCTGCGCCACACCCCGCCTGGCGGCACTGTCACCCTGGCCGCCCGCCGTGAGGACGACGAGGTCGTCCTGGACGTCACCGACACCGGCACCGGGATCGCCGCCGACGAACTGCCGCACGTCTTCGACCGGTTCTGGCGCTCGGAGAAGTCCCGCAGCCGCCGCACCGGAGGCAGTGGCCTCGGGCTGCCCATCGTCCGGCACCTGCTGGCCGCGCACGGCGGCACGGCCGAGGCGAGCAGCGAACCCGGCAGCGGCTCGGTGTTCACGCTCCGGCTGCCGGCCGGGGAGGCACCCCAGGAGGACTGAAGGCCGGCGCCCGGCGCCGCAGCGCCAGCCGTTCGACCTCGCTCGTGCCGCCCCACACCCCCACGGCCTGCCCGGTCTCCAGTGCCCAGCGCAGACACCGCTCGCGCACCGGGCACCGTCCGCAGACCGCCTTCGCCCGCGCCGTCTGGATCAGGGCCGGGCCGGAGGTGCCGATCGGGAAGAAGAGATCGGGATCCTCACGGCGGCATGCGGCACGGTCGCGCCAGTCGTCCATCGAAGTCACCTGCGATCGAAGTCGTACGTGCCCTTTCGGATGCTTTACTCCCTTTCGGGGCACCTGTCGATACGCGACTTCGGGTCATCTGCCGGTGCGGGAGTGAAACCGCTGGTGCCGGACCGCCCCTCGGGTCACTGCTCGCGCAGGCCCCAGGGAGTGCCGTACTCGGTCAGCAGGTCCAGGAACGGGTGGGCCGGGAACGCCTCGGGGCCGAGCACCCCGGAGCCCGACCAGGCGCCGGTGGCGAGGAGTTCGAGCGCGACGACCGGGTTCACGGCCGTCTGCCACACCACGGCCTGGCTGCCGTACTCGGCCATCGACCACTCGTTGTCGACGACGTGGTACAGGTACACCTCGCGCGGCGCCCCGTCCTTCGTTCCCCGCACCCAGGTGCCCGCGCAGGTCTTGCCGCGCATCCGGTCGCCCAGGGTCGCCGGGTCGGGCAGACAGGCGGCCACCACGTCCCGGGGCGAGACCTTCACGGGCCCGTCGGGACCCGGCACGGTCACCGGCTCGGTGCGGTCCAGGCCCAGCAGGTGCAGGGTCTTGAGCGTGTTGACGAACTCCTCGCCCAGGCCGTACTTGAAGGTGACGCGGCGCGCGTCGACCCAGCGAGGCACCAGCAGCACCTCCTCGTGCTCGACGTTCACGCACTCCACCGGGCCGATGCCCTCGGGGAAGTCGAACACCTCGGGCTCGCTGAAGGGCTCGGTGGTGAACCAGCCCCGGTCGGCCTCGTAGACGACCGGCGGGTTCAGGCACTCCTCGATGGTGGTCCAGATGCTGAAGGAGGGCGCGAAGTCGTAGCCGTCCACGGTGAGATTCGCGCCGTCGCGGACACCAATCTCCTCGATCTCGTCGAAGAGTTCGTCGGCCGCGTACCGGGCGAAGACGTCCGACAGGCCCGGCTCCACACCGATGCCGACCAGGGCGAGCAGGCCGTCCTTCGCCCAGTCGTCGGCCTCGGCGAACTGCTCGTCGCCGAGCTTGACCCCGCACTGCGCGTACGGGCGCTCGGGGTGCGGGCGCGACAGCGACATCGCCATGTCGAGATAGCCGGCCCCGGCCGCCCTTGCCGCCCGGAACAGCGGCATCACGAAGCGCGGGTCGGTGGCGTTGAGCAGCACGTCGCAGGAGTGGCGGCGCAGCAGCTCGGTCACCGCTTCCTGGTCGCCGGCGTCGATGCGCTCGGCGGTGAAGCGGGGGTCGCCGACGTGGGCGACGGCCGCCTCGGCCCGCTTCGGGTCGTAGTCGGCGACCACCATCGCCTCGAAGAACGGGCGGCGGGCGGCGATACGGGTGACGGCGGTGCCGACACCGCCGGCGCCCACGAGCAGTACACGCATGATCGAGAACTCCCTGCTGGAGGTGGCGGAACGAGGGGCCCCTGGGAGAGATACAACGCCCGCCCCTCGGTTAAGGTCAATGGCGTTGGCATAAGCCGAACGGGTGAGAGGGAGCGGGCATGCCCAAACCGGTGGTCCCCGAGGAGAAGCGGCGTCGGCGCCGCCCGACCAAGAGCGGCACCGTGCTGTCCGAGGCGCTGATCGTGGAGACCGCGCTGCGGCTGCTGCGTGAGCACGGCAGCGCCGGGCTCACCGCCCGCCGCCTGGGCCTGGCCCTGGACGCCGACCCGAGCACCCTGTACCGCTACTTCCGCGGCATGGACGACCTCACCCTCGCCATAGGCGACGCGCTGATCGGCCAGGCCCTCAAGGGCTGGCGGCGCACGGGAGAGTGGCGCGCCGACCTCAAGGAGGTGGGCCTGCGCATCCACGCCGCCTACGTCTCCCACCCGCAGGCCGCCCTGCTCACCACCAACCGTGTCACCGGCCGCGCCAACGAGCTGGCCGCCGACGAGGCCGTCCTGGACGTCCTGCGCACCGCCGGATTCCCACTGCCGGAGACGGTGCGGATCTACCACGCCTTCATCGACCAGACGCTGGCCTTCGCCGCCCTGGACGCCGCCTCCCTGGCCCTGCCCAGCGCCTCGCAGCGCGCCGACGAGGAGATGTGGCGCTCGACGTACGCCCGGCTGCCCCGCACCAGCCACCCCCGGATCGCCGAGGCCGCGCCCCTGCTGGCGACCCGCATGGTGACCAGCGCCTACCCGACGGCCCTGGAGATGCTGCTGGACAGCGCCGAGGCCCGGCTGGAGGCCGTCACCGACTGACTGCGGGAGGCGAACCCACCCCGCGCGTGGTGCCATGGGCTTAGGTAGCGGTACGGGGACGGTGGTGCTCGTGGCTGCGAAACTGAGAGTGACGGCCGTGGACGCGGGACCCTTCACCATGTCGAAGGGCGACCTCATGTACGGGGCGAGCGGCACCGTCACCATCCCGTCGACGGTGGCCGTCATCGAGCACGCCGACCACGGGCTGATCCTCTTCGACACCGGCATCAACCACCTGGTGGCCGACCCCGAGACCGCCGAAACCCACTGGGGCCCCGGCCTGCGCGAGGCGTACGGTGCCCAGGGCTTCACCCGGGAACACGCCGTCGACGCCCAGCTCGGGCGCCTCGGCCACCGCACCTCCGACATCGCCTACGTGATCTACTCCCACCTCCACCTCGACCACGCGGGCGGCATGGGCTACTTCCCCGACGCCGTGCACGTGGTCCAGCACGACGAACTGCGCCACGCCTGGTGGCCCGACCGCTGGACGGCACGCGGGTACGCGTACAACGACATCAGGGACACCCGCGGCTTCGACTTCCTCGAACTCGACGGTGACACCGACCTGTTCCTCGACGGCTCCGTGCGCGTGTTCCGCACGACCGGCCACACCCCCGGCCACCAGGGGATCGTGCTGGACCTGGACAACCAGGGCCGGATCGCCTTCCTCGGCGACGCCGCGCACCTCCAGGAGGCGCTGGAGGGGAACGTCCCCATGACCAGCGACTGGAACATCGAGCAGAAACTGCTCACCTACGGCCGCATCCGAGCCCTGGCACGGGCGGGCGTGCGCATCTTCCTGTCCCACGACCCCGACCACTTCGCCGCCCTCCCGCACGACGGCGCCGTCTGGGACTGACCCACCGCTTCAAGGGCGCAGCGCCCGCTCCGCCGTCCGCGCCGCCGCGTCCGCGACCGCGGCCAGTGCGGGGGAGTCCAGCTTCCACTGCTGCCAGTACAGCGGAACGTCCAGCGGCCGGTCCGGCGCGAGCGGGACCAGCCGCCCGGTGCGCAGCAGCTCCCCCGCCTGGATCTCCGGCACCATCCCCCAGCCGAGCCCGGCCCGCACGGCCGCCAGGAACCCCTCCGAGGTGGGGATCTGGTGCCGCACCGCCGCGCCCGCCTCCGGCCGCAGCCGTCGCAGGAACCGGTCCTGGAGTTCGTCACTGCGGTCGAAGGTCACCACCGGCGCACGCGGCAGCGTCCGCGACAGCGGCCCGTGAAGGAACCGCTCGGCGAAGTCCGGGCTCGCGGCGGCCAGGTACCGCATCTTCCCCAGCGGCCGCACCGAGCACCCGGCCACCGCCTCGGACGCCGAGGTCACCGCCGCCATCACCAGCCCCTCCCTGAGCAGCGCCGCCGTATGCGCCTCGTCCTCCCGGCGCAGCTCGAAGCAGAGCCGGGGCTCGGCCGGTACGGCGGTGAGGGCGTCGAGGAACCAGGTCGCCAGCGAGTCGGCGTTCACCGCGACCGACACCCGCGTCGCCTCCTCCTCGGCGCCGCCCATGCCCAGCTCGGCGCGCGCGTCCCGCTCCAGCCGGGCGAGCTGCCGGGCGAACCGGACCACGACCGCGCCGGACTCGGTGGGCCGCACCGGCTTGGAGCGCACCAGCAGCACGCGCCCGGTGCGCTGTTCGAGGGCCTTGACCCGCTGGCTGACCGCCGACGGCGTCACGTGCAGGGCGGCCGCCGCCGCGTCGAACGTCCCCTCGTCCACCACCGCGAGCAGGGTCCGCACCTGGTCCAGGGGAAGCTCCGAAACCATCACGAGTGCTAATGGTACGTAAGAATCTTTAGCTGCACACATGATCCAGGCGTCCCTAACGTCGACACCATGTCCACCGCACTCGCCACGGCCGCCGCCGGATTCGGCACCGGTCTCTCGCTCATCGTCGCCATCGGCGCCCAGAACGCCTTCGTCCTGCGCCAGGGGATCCGCCGCGACGCGGTCCTCGCCGTCGTCGGCATCTGCGCCCTGTCCGACGTCGTCCTGATCGCGCTCGGGGTCGGCGGCGTCGGGGCGGTGGTCGTGGCCTGGCCCGCGGTGCTGACCGTGGTCGGCTGGGTCGGCGGCGCGTTCCTGATCGCCTACGGGCTGCTCGCCGCCCGGCGCGTGTTCCGCCCCGAGGGCGCGCTGAAGGCGGACGGGGAGGCGGCGGGCTCACTGCGCCGGGCGGTGCTCACCTGCCTCGCCCTGACCTGGCTCAACCCGCACGTCTACCTCGACACCGTCTTCCTGCTCGGCTCCATCGCCGCCGACCGGGGCGAGCTGCGCTGGACCTTCGGGCTCGGTGCCGCCGTCGCCAGCCTCTGCTGGTTCGCCGCGCTCGGCTTCGGCGCCCGGCTGCTGAGCCCCTACCTGGCCCGCCCCGTCGCCTGGCGGATCCTGGACGGCCTGGTCGCCGCCACCATGCTCGTGCTCGGGGTGACGCTGATCGCCGGCAGCTGAGCCGACCCCCAACGCCCGGCGGGCGGTGCCATGGTGAATCCTGGTCCGGAAAAGTTGTACTGGGCAACCAGCCTTGCGCCGAGCCACCAGGACCCCCGTGGACACCGAAGAACAGCAGACACCGCCCGCCCGGCCCCGGCGCGGCCCGCGCCGCTGGACCATGGACACCCGCCCGCTGCGCCGCCCCGCCTACCGGCGGCTGTGGTCCTCGACGATCGTCACGGCGATCGGCAGCCAGCTCACCGCCGTCGCCGTGCCCAAGCAGATCTACGACATCACCGGCTCCTCCGCCTGGGTGGGCTACGCGAGCCTCGCCGGACTGCTGCCGCTGGTGGTGTTCGCCCTGTGGGGCGGGGCGGTCGCCGACAGCATGGACCGGCGCAGACTGCTGCTGATCACCAACTCCGGCATCGCCGTCACCTCGGTGCTGTTCTGGCTCCAGGCGGTCTCGGGCCTGGACTCGGTGCCGGTCCTGATGCTCCTGCTCGCCGCCCAGCAGGCGTTCTTCGGCCTGAACTCCCCGGCCCGCAACGCCTCCATCGCCCGGCTCGTCCCGGCCGACGAACTCGCCGCCGCGAACGCCCTCGGCTCGACCGTCATGCAGACCGGCCTGGTCGCCGGGCCCCTGCTGGCCGGTGCCCTCATCCCCGTGATCGGCCTGCCGGAGCTGTACCTCCTCGACGCGCTCGCGCTGTGCGTCACCGTGTGGGCGGTGCACCGGCTGCCCGCGCTGCCGCCGCTGGGGGAGACCAAGCGCCGGGCCGGGGTGCGGGAGATCGGCGCCGGGTTCCGCTACATCGCCCTGCACAAGGTGCTGCTGCTGTCTTTCCTCGCCGATGTCATCGCCATGGTGCTCGGCATGCCCCGCGCCCTGTTCCCGCAGCTCGCCGCCGAGACCTACGGCTCCTACGGCGAGGGCCTCGCGCTCGGCCTGCTGTTCGCGGCGATCCCGGTCGGGGCGGTGCTGGGCGGGCTGTTCTCCGGCACCTTCTCCCGGGCCCGGCGGCACGGCTGGATGGTGATCGGCGCCGTCGTCGCCTGGGGCCTGGCCATTGCCGGGTTCGGGCTGAGCCGCAGCCTCTGGGTCGCGGTGGCGTTCCTGATCGCGGCCGGGGTGGCCGACATGGTGTCCATGGTGTTCCGCGGCGCCATCCTGCTGTCCGCCGCCACCGACGAGATGCGCGGCCGGATGCAGGGCGTGTTCACGGTCGTCGTCGCGGGCGGCCCCCGGCTCGCGGACGTGCTGCACGGCACCGCCGGTTCCGCCTTCGGCGCCCGGCAGGCGGTCGCGGGCGGCGGTCTGCTGGTCGTGGCGGCGATGCTCGTGCTCGCCCTCACGGTCCCCGCGTTGCGCCGCTACCGCGTCTGACCTCCGGTGCCTACAGCGCGCTGTGCCGGTGCCGGTACTGCTCCAGCAGCTTGCCGCGGGTGGCCTCCAGGCGGTACGCGAGGATCTCGGCGACCTGGCGCAGCAGGATCATCCCCAGGTGCTGGTCCTCGTCGCACAGCCGCCGTACGGCCGCCGCGTCGAACTCGTAGGCCCGCACCGGGCTGAACGCCTCCGCGCCGAAGTCCCACTCGTACGGCGGGAACAGCCAGGACCACCCGAGCAGGTCGCCGGCGCCGAGCGTGGCCACGGTGACCCGTTGCAGGGAGGTGACCTGCTGGTCGAGGGAGACGGCGCCGGAGCGGATCACCCAGAAACGGTCGGCGATTCCGCCCGCCTCGAAGATCCGGGCGTCCTCCGGGAAGGAGACCTCCCTCGCCAGCGCCATCAGCCGCTCTCGCTGCGGCGGTGGAAGGGCGGGCAGCAGTTTCGTCGCTTTGGTCATGACACGGGGCTCCTCGCCGGCGTCGGGGTTCCGGGGCTTTCCCTACGCCCATTTCAGCCGTTGTCGGCGGGTAGGGCACCTCGGCGGACTACAGAACCGGTGGAGATTTCCCTGGGCATGTAAAAGCCCTGGCTGGACGGGGGAAGCCAGCCAGGGCCGTATGCGGGGTACGGGGGACGGTTGCGTCAACCCCGCGACCACGTTGTATGAACCGTAAACCATTTTTGGTGCTGGTGAGAAATCGCCACCGGGTCAAGTGACCTGATTCACTCCGCGGGGTCCGCCTCGGCCGCCGTCACCCGGATCGTGGCCAGATGCGGATCGCTCGGGTCCGGAAGATTCATGCCCGCGTCCCGGCCGCTGAGCAGATACCGCAGTACCGGCTCGGTGAGCCGTTCCCCGGGCAGGACGACCGGGATGCCCGGCGGATACGGCGTGATCATCTCCGCCGCGATCCTCCCGGCCGCCTCCTCGGCCGGTACGTCCTCGGCGGGGCCGAAGAACGCGTCCCGCGGCATCCGCACCTGTTCCAGCCGGAGTTGGCCGGGTCCGGGCACCTCCACCCCGGGAACCGGGCGCAGCCCGGACGCGGCCCCCGCCAGGTCGGTCAGCGCGGCGAGCAGTTCGCCCGTGGTCTCCTCGTCGTCCCCGTGCGTGATCTGCACCCCGAGCCGCCGGTGGTCGCTGAGGTGCACGTCGATCTCCCGGTACTGCCGCAGCCAGTCCGCCGCCCGGTACCCGGAGATGCCGAGCCCGTCCACGTCGATCATCACGATCAGCGGGTCGAGATCGTGGGCGAGTCCGGGACCGCAGAAGTCGTCCCGGCCGTTCACGTGCATGCCGTCCAGCGCCTCGACGGACTCCCGCACCCGGGCCGCCCGTTCCAGCGCCCCGCCCATCACCTCCTTGCCGCGCAGCGCCATCTGCCGCCGCCAGCCGTCCAGACCGGCGTAGATCAGCACCGAGGGACTGGTGCTGCCGAGCAGGTCCGCGCGCGTCTTCAGCACCTGCGGCGGCACCAGATCGCCCTGGAGGTGGAAGACGGAACCCTGTTCGAGCCCGCTGCCCATCTTGTGCACGCTGGTCACGCAGATGTCGGCGCCCGCGTCCATCGCCCACGTGGGCAGATCGGGGTGGAACGGCAGGTGCGCGCCCCACGCCTCGTCCACCACCAGCGGCCGCCCCCGCCGGTGGCAGACCTCGGCCAGGGCCCGCAGATCCGCGCAGGTGCCGTACGGCGTCGGGCTGGTGACCAGGGCGCCCTTGGCGCCGGGATGCGCGTCGAAGGCCCGCTCGAAGTCGTCCGGGGACGGCGGATGCGCCAGCTGCCGCTCGGTGTCCCAGCTCGGCTCCACCCACACCGGCTCGATCCCGGCCAGGATCAGCCCCGACACCACCGACTTGTGGGCGTCCCGCCCGATCAGCAACGGCTCGTGCGGTCCGGCCACCGACAGCATCGCGGCCTTGACGGACAGGGAGGAGCCACAGGTGGTGAAGAAGGTGTGGTCGGCGTGGACCACGTCCGCCATCAGCTCCTCGGCCCGCTGGAGCACCTGGCCCCGGGTGAGCCGGTCGTCAAGACCGCCCGACGCCAGCACGTCCCCGAGGAACACCGCGTCGCCGAGCACCTCCCGTACGGCCGGGTCGGCCCCGCGCGCCTGTTTGTGGCCGGGCGGCGAGAACGCCGTCCGTCCCTTGCGGTGGTACTCCGTCAACGCCTCCAGCACCGGCGCCCGCGCATGGTCGTCCTTCATGCCACGCCGGGTTCCCGGCTTGAGGACGTCGAATCCGGCCTTCCGCTCAGGGCTCCTCCGTATGCGTCCCCGGCGTCAGAATCTCGTCCAGCACCCCGAGCACGACCTCGTACGCGAGCATCCGTACGGCGGCCTCGCGGGCGCCGTCCGGGTCGCTGGAGCGCAGGCCGAAACTCCGGGTCCGCCAGGTCCGCTCCTCCTGCCGGGCCCAGGCGCGGGCGCGCTGCATGCGGCGGAGCAGTTCGTCCGAGTCCACGACTTCGGTCATGGGTCCCGCGTACCCAGGTACGGCCGGTTCGCGCAGGCTCGGCGGCGCCGGGAGGTTTGACCGGCCGTTCGAGGGCGACCAGACAGAAGAGAGGCCCGTGGCGCCCGGAACGTCGCGAACGATCCACCCCTACACGGAGTCCCATGATGCGCGGGGAGCACCTGACACCACCTGTACGCGCGCCCGCCGAGGCACGCAGGGCCGTCGCCTGCGCGGTCGCCGAGCACTGCAGGGCCACCGGCACGCCCTGCGACGCCGGGGCCGTCCAGGACGCGCTGCTCGTCGCCTCGGAACTCACCACCAACGCGATCCTGCACGGCGGCGGGATCACCGACTTCCGCGTGGACCTGGTCGAACCCGGGGTCCGCGTCTCGGTCAGCGACCGCAGCGAACGGCTGCCGAGGACCACCGCACCCGACGACCACCGCGTGCACCACCGCTTCGGCGGCCACGGCTGGCCCATCGTGTGCCGCCTCGCCACCGACGTCGAGGTGGCGGTGCTGCCCGCGGGCGGCAAGCGGATCAGCGCGCTCGTCCCCCTCGACTGACCTGCCCCGGGTGTGAACCGCGCCGACGGGGGTACCCGGCGCAGTTCACGTCCGACCGAGGAGTCCGATGACAGAACCCGATCCAGATTCCGAGCGCACCGAACTGGCACGGCTGCGGGCCGAGGTGCGCGATCTGCGCGCCCGCGCGGTGACCCACCCGCTGATCGCCCACGCCCAGGGCATCGTCCAGGAGCGTTACGCCCTGCCCGACTCGGACAGCGCCTTCGCGCTCATCCGCCGGGCCTCCCAGCAGCGCAATGTCCGTATGCACACCCTCGCCGAGGCCCTGGTGACCCTGCCCCGGCCCGACGAGCGCGCGGGCCTGTGGTTCCCGCGCCGCACCCGCACCACCGAACCGCCCCTGACCTTCCCCGCCGCCCGCGCCACCGGTACCGGCACCCGCAGCGCGGTTCTGTCGGCCGTACTGAGCCAGACGCTCTCGGTGCTCCAGACCCCGATGGGCAATGTGCAGATCGCCGACCGCGCCCGGGGCGGGCTGCGCCTGGAGAGGCACACCGGGCTCAGCGACGAGTTCGTGGACTTCTTCGCGCACGTCGGTGCCGTGGGCACCTCCTGCGGGCAGGCCGCCGTGAACGTTGCCCAGATCACCGTCCCGGATGTGGCGACCGATCCGCTCTTCACCGACCGGGCCCGGGAGATGGTCCTCGCCGAGGGCAGTGTCTCCTGCCACAGCGTGCCGCTGACCACCGCGGGCGGCCTGTGCGTCGGGATGGTCTCCGGCCACCTCGACCACCGGATCGCGCCCCTGACGGCGGCCGAGACCAAGGCCCTGGACGTGGTCGGCGCCGAGGCGGGCCGCTGGCTCGCCTGGCACCAGCGCACCGTGGTCGTGGACGCCCTGGAGCACCTGCACGCCCTGGGGCGGAGCAACGGGCGCCGCTGAACCGCGCCTCTGCCGCCGATCCGGCAGGTGAGTCCGGCCCGAACCTGGGCATTCGGTGTCCGGGAGGTCGAGATGAACCTGAGCATCATGGCGGGGCCGGGCCGCACACCGGCCCAGCCGAAGGCGGCGGCGCCGGCCACCGAGGCCGCCGCACGGGCCGGACTGGCCGCACAAGGAGTGATCTACCTGCTGGTGGGTCTGCTGGCCCTCCAGGTCGCCTTCGGGCGGCGGGAGGCCCAGGCGGACCAGCAGGGCGCCCTGGCCACGCTCTCGGACCAGCCGTTCGGCGCCGTCCTGCTGTGGGCCCTCGGGATCGGCCTCGTCGGCATGGCCCTGTGGCGGCTCTCCGAGGCCGTCTTCGGCGGCGCCGGCCCGGACGGACGCAAGCCCCACATGCGGCTGCTCGCCCTCGGCAGGTGCCTGTTCTACTCCTTCGTGGCGTACTCCGTACTGCGCTTCACGGTGAGCGGCGACGGCGGCGGCTCCGGCGACGAGAAGTCCCGGGACGCCACCGCCACCGCCCTCGACCTGCCCGCCGGACGCTGGCTCGTCGCCGTGGGCGGCGCGGTGATCGTCGTCGCGGGCGTGTGGATCGGCGTCCAGGCGGTGCGGCGGACGTACCGCGAGACACTCAAGACGGGCGAGATGTCCCCGGCCGGACGCCGGCTGGCCGACGTGACCGGCATCGGCGGGGGAGTGACCCGCGGACTGCTCTTCGCCGCGATCGGCACCTTCGCCGTCCAGGCGGCCGTCAAGCACCGGTCCGACGAGGCGAAGGGCCTCGACGACACCCTGCGCACCTTCGCCGACACCGCGCTCGGCCCCTGGCTGCTGGCCGTGGTCGCCCTCGGCCTGGTGCTGTTCGGCGTGTTCTCCTTCGTCCTGGCTGCCCGGCGGCGTGTCTGAGACTCCGCGTACGGGGAACGCGGGGACCATGAGCGACTACGAGCTTCCGCCCGACGGCCGGCCCGTGGACATCTATCTCGGCCTGCTGCGTTCGCGGATGGACACCGAGGAATTCCTGCGCCTGCTCGACGTGGTCGAGCCGGTCCTGCGCGCCATCGAGGAACGACGCCTCCCGCCCTCCGAGATCGCCCTGGAGGGCGAGGGCGCCGAGGCACTGCCCCTGGAGATACGCGACGAGGCCGCCCTGGTCATCGCCGCCGCCGTCACCGGCCGCCTCGACAACGAGGTCGTCGAGATCGACCTCGGCGAAACCGGCTCGGTGCGCCTGGTCACCGATGCCGCCACCGCCGCGGACCCGGTCCGGCTGGGCGAGATCGCGACCTACATCCAGGAACGCCGTCACGACGACGAGGAACTGCGCGGCATCGCGGCGGTCAGCGGCCTGCCGACGGACTTCTGACCGTCTGCCGACGGCCTGCTGAGCCATGGCGCGCCGCCCCGGCTACCCGGCCCGCGCCTTCTCCTCCTTCCCCACCGGCACCTCCAACGGCCGCGCCAGCCCCATCACCGACTCGTCCAGCCGCTGCAGATGCCGCAGCACCCGGTCCGTCACCCTGCCGTAGCGGGGGCTGCCCGGGAGCTGGGGTTCCAGGAGCGAGGCGATGCTCGGGCCGGTCTGGACGCGGGCCTTGGCCCGGTCGTCGGCGAGGTGCGCGGCGATGGCCTCGATGTTCGTGGCGATCCGGCGCCCGGCGCCGCGCAGGCGGGGGTCCGCGGCGATCGAGGGGTGGGTGGGCAGCAGTTCGGCGGTCGCCGCCAGCGAGCGGGCGTGGTAGGCCGACGTCTCCAGCAGGGCCACCACATAGCGGGCCGTGTCGCGGCGGGCGCGCAGCGGGGTGACCGGGTGGGTCAGGGGCTTCGTGGCCGACCGCAGATCCGCCAGCGCCTGGTCCAGCTCGCGGGCCTGGTCCAGCAGTTCCACCGGCGGGCCGCCGCTGAGCTGGTCCACCGCCGTGGTCGTGACCTCCCGCAGCCGGTCCAGCACGTCCACCAGCAGGTCGTTGGTCCGCCGGTCCGTCGCCACCGGCAGCACCACCGCCGCCGCGAACACCCCGCACGCCGCCCCCAGAGCGGTCTCCCCGATCCGCAGCACCAGCACCGACAGGCTGTAGGTGTGCAGCAGCGTGTACAGCAGCCCCAGCGCGGCCGTGACGAAGAACGACATCAGCGTGTACGACAGGGGCGCCACGTAGAACATCAGGAACACGAACAGCAGCACCAGCGCGAACGCCGTCCAGGTGTGGTGCCCGACCGCACCCGCCAGCACGATGCCCGCGACCACCCCGAGCACCGTGCCGAGCAGCCGCCGGTAGCCCTTGACCAGGATCTCGCCGGTGGAGGAGGTGTTCACGAACACGATCCAGCACGTCAGCACCGCCCAGTACCAGCGGTGACTGGACAGCAGCTCCCCGCCCACGATGGCCATCGACGAGCCCACCGCCACCTGTACGGCGGCCCGTGTGGTCGGCCGCCGCAGCCCCGTCGGCTCCTCCACCGGGGTCTCCTCCGCGGCGTCGATGGCCGCGTCCTCGGCGTCCAGCTCCTCCCGGGAGCGGGCCGTGGACGGCGTGTCGTCCGACTCGTCCTGCGGCCCGTCGAGCGCGATCCGCAGCCCCAGCACCGCCCGCGCGGCCTCCCCGACCCCGCGGAAGACGTCCTGCACGGGCGGCGCGGCAGCGGGCAGGTTCTCCTCCTCGCGGTACGACAGCAGCCGGTTGCGCACCTGGGCCAGCCCCGCCCCGCCCGGGCGCCGTACGAGCACACGCAGCGCCCGCAGATCCCGCCGCAGCGCCTCCACGCCCCGGTCCCGCACCGGTAGCCGCCCGGCCTCCGGCACGGGCGCGCCGGGCAGATGCAGCGTCAGCGTGTCCGTCCGCTCGGCGCTGCGCGCGGTCAGCAGGAGCAGCCCGAGCCGTTCGGCGGCGATCTCCGCGTCCGCCACCCGTCGCTGCAGCAGCCGCGCCGTGTGCTCGTCGCCGGTGCCCTCCTCCAGCCGCCCCTGGATCAGCAGCGCCGTCTCGTGCAGCCGCGCATTGCCCTCCCGTACGTTCGCCAGCGCCCGGTCCGCGTCCGCCGGCCCCGCGTCCAGCAGCTCCAGCTGTGCCGCCACCAGCTGGGCGAACCGGGCCCGGAACGCCTCCCGCAGCCGCTCCAGCACCCCCGTCGGGGCCTGCGGCACCAGCGCGAACCGCACCACGGCACTGCACACCACGGCCGTGGTGACGACCGCGCACAGCACCCCCAGCTCCTCGACCGTGACGCCGACGAACAGCGACACGAAGTACAGCTGGAACCCGAACAGCCCGAGTGCCGTGCCGCGGTCCCCGAACCGGCGCCCGTAGACGGCGAGGAAGATCAGCGCGACGAAGAACAGGTCACCGGCGACCACACGGTCGTGCAGCAGCGCGGCCAGACACACACAGGCGAGCGCCACCGGCAGCCCCAGCGCCAGCGTGACGGCCTGGGCGCGCCGCTCCCGCTCCCGTACGGCGAAGTTGGAGACCATCGACGCCATGGCGCCCGCGACCAGATGCGGCACCGACGCCCCGAACAGGACGAGCACCACCAGGGTGAGCACGATGGAGGCCACCGTGCGCAGGCCCGAGGCCAGCCGCAGCAGCCCCGGATCCGATGCCGCGATCCGGTCGCGCAGCCGCGCCCACCGCGAACCCGCGCCCACCCGGACCCGTGCCTATCCCCGGCCCTCCGCGCCCGTGACGTGCTCGCGAAGCTGCTCGGGGGTGAGATACGCGTCGGTGTACTCGAAGTCCTTCAGCTTGGCGGGCCTGCGCGCCTGGAAGCCGGTGCGCACGAAGTCGTCGCCCGCGATCGCGTTGAGCATCCAGTTCGTCAGCACCCGCGTCTTGGCGACATTGGTGCGCAGCGCCGACCAGTGGTAGCCGCGCGCCACGAGCTGGGCGGGCAGCCCGTGCAGTTCCACCCCGAGCGGCTTGGACACCGCGTCCGCGCCGCCGAGGTCCACGACGAGCCCGAGGTCCCTGTGCTCGTACGGCTGCACCGGCCCGCCCCGCAGCGAGGCGATGACGTTGTCGGCGGCCACCTTCGCCTGCCGCATCGCGTGCTGCGCGGTGGGCGGGCAGACGGCGTCCTCGCCGGGCTTGGCCAGGTCCGGCACGGCCGCCGCGTCGCCGAGCGCGAACACCCCGTCCCGCCCCGGCAGGGCCAGCTGCGGGGTCACCGCGAGCCGTCCGCGGATCGTCTCCTCGCCGAGCGTGGCGATGAGCGGGCTGGCGACCACCCCGGCCGTCCAGATCAGGGTGCGGGTGGGCACCACCCGGCCGTCGGTGAAGGTGACCTCCTCCGCGCCGGCCTTCGCGATGGACACCCCGAGCGAGATCTCGATACCGCGCCGGCGCAGGATCTCCTGGGCCTCCCGGCCGAGCTTGTCGCCGAGCTCCGGCATCAGCTTCGGCGCGATGTCGATGAGATGCCACTTGATCAGCGCCGGGTCCAGCCGCGGGTACCGCTTGACCGCGTTGTGGGTGAGCTGCTGCAGACAGGCCGCGGTCTCGGTGCCCGCGTAGCCGCCGCCGACCACCACGAACTGCAGCCGCGCCGCCCGCTCGTCCGGGTCGTGGCTGGCGTCGGCCAGGTCGAGCTGGGCGATGACGTGGTCACGGATGTAGGCGGCCTCGGCGAGCGTCTTCATGCCGTACGCGTGGTCCGTCAGGCCCGGGATGTCGAAGGTGCGGGTGATGCTGCCGGGGGCCAGCACGATGTAGTCGTAGCGCTCGTTGACGATCTCGTCGGTGATCGTGCGGATCACGCACACCTTGGCGTCCAGGTCGACGCCGATCGCGCCGCCCGGAATGATCCGGGTGCGGTACCGCTTGCTGCGGCGCAGGGACAGCGCGATCGACTGGGGCGTCAGCACGCCGGAGGCGACCTGGGGCAGCAGCGGGAGGTAGAGCTGGTAGGCGAACGGTGTCACCAGGGTGACGTCGGCCTCGTGGGCGGCGAGCCTGCGCTCCAGGCGGCGCACGCACCCCACGCCGGCGAAGCCTGCGCCGACCACCAGGATCCTGGGTCGTGTCACGGTGTTCATCCCTTCTGCGGCTCCGGGCGGTCTGCTTCGGCGTCGCTCGCCTGCCCCGGGTCACTGCCTCGCACCCCTTCGATCCCACCGCGCCCCCGGCCGCTCCGCCAGTCGGGTGCGGCAGGCAGATGAACGACGACTTCGAGCCAACTCGCCTGTTCCGGCCACCTTGCCCCACAAGAACCACACCCACACCCGGTTCGCCGAAGTCGGCCACCGGCTCACCAGGGCAGGAACGCGTGCACGTCCTTGCCGCGCTCGTGCGTGATGACCCCGACCTGATTGCTGAGGGACTGCACCAGGTACCAGCCGATGCCCCGCCCGCCGCGCCCGGGATCGAACGACCGCGCCACCGGCGCCTCCTGGCTGGTGTCCCGCAGGATCACATGCACCCCGTCGAAGGCACGGCGCAGCCGCAGTTCGAACGGGCCGGGCGCGTACTCCACGCTGTTCGCCGCCAGTTCCGTGACCACCAGCAGGATGTCGTCGTAGTGGTCCGGTGAGGTGGGGGGCAGGACCCGTGTGAGGTCCCGCAGAAACGCCTCGGCCGCCAACCGTGCCTCGGTCACGTCCCCGAGCGCGCCGGTGAAGCGGACGAGACGGTCCGCGATCTCCTGTGCACCCAATGCGTCGTCGTCCGTCTCTCCCCCCAACCTCTGACGATGTCCGGCTTCCCCGCTCGCCGAGGTCTACGCACGTTCACCTGAAGACGTTGTCGGAGTCGTCCCACACCGCGGGCTCGTCCGGCGCCGGATCCCGCCTGGTTCTCGCCCGCGCCTGGTACATGGCGTCGATCTCCAGCGCGTAGCGCTCCACGATCGCGTCCCGGCGCAGCTTCATGGACGGCGTCAGCAGCCCGTTGGCGACGTCGAAGGGCTCCGGCAGCACCCGGAACACCCGGATCGACTCCGACCGCGACACGGTGCTGTTGGCGGCGGCCACGGCCCGGGCGACCTCCTCGCGCAGCGCGTTCTCCTCGCGGGCGTCCCGCGCGTCCCGGCCGCGCGGATCGGGGCGCGGCTCCAGCGTGCCGCGCCAGTACGCCAGGAAGTCCGGGTCCAGGGTGATCAGCGCCCCCACACAGGGACGGCCGTCGCCCACGACCACCGCCTGGTGGATCAGCGGATGCATCCTCAGGCGCTGTTCCAGCGCGGCCGGGGCGACGGACTTGCCGTTGCTGGTGATGATCACGTCCTTCTTCCGGCCCGTGATCGTCAGATAGCCGTCGGAGTCCAGCACCCCGAGGTCACCGGTGGCCAGCCAGCCGCCGCGCAGCGCGTTGCGGGTCGCCGCGTCGTCGTTGACGTAGCCCTGGAACACCGACGGCCCGCGCACCAGGATCTCCCCGTCGTCGGCCACCCGCAGATCCATGCCGGGCAGCACCTTGCCCACCGTCCCCGACTTCTCCCGGCCCGGCGGCTGCGCGGTGACCCCGCCGGCCGTCTCGGTGAGCCCGTACCCGTCGTTGAGGTAGATCCCGATGCCCTCGAAGAACAGGGCTATCTCCCGGTGCAGCGGCGTGCCCCCGGACGAGGCACGGCGCACCCGGCCGCCGAGCGCCCCCCGCAGCCCGCGGTACACCGTGCGCTCGTACAGGGCGTGCTGGAGCCGCAGATCGAAGCCGGGCCCCGGCCCCTCGCCGAGCCGGTGCCGCTCCGAGGCCAGCGCGAAGTCCCGCGCCGTGCCCGCCGCCCGCTCGAACAGCGCGCCGCGCCCCGACTCCCGGGCGGCGCGCATGAAGCCCTTGTAGATCCGCTCGTAGACCGACGGGACCGCGCAGAAGTACGTCGGCCGGAACGTCCGCAGCGCCTCTCCGAGCGCCTCTCCGCCCGGGTCGCCGTGGTGGCCCATCAGGATCCCGCCGCGGACGCACAGCCCCTGCACCATCAGCCCGTACACATGGGAGAACGGCAGGAAGGCGAGGACGGACGCCTGTTCGCCCGGCGGTACCACCTGGTGCCCCCAGCCCGCCAGCAGCGTGTCGCACGGGGCGGCCAGGTTCCGGTGGCTCAGCGCACAGCCGAGCGGGCGGCCGGTGGAGCCGGAGGTGTAGGAGATCACGGCCGTGGAGTCAGGCAGCACGATCCGGCGCAGGGAGTCGACGGTGGTGGCCGGCACCACCTCGCCGCGCGCCACCAGATTGTCCAGCGCGCCCGCGTCCAGCTGCCACACGTGCCGCAGCATCGGCAGCGAGGCGCACACCGAGCCGACGGTCATCACCGCCTGTTCGTCCTCCACCACCACGCCCACACAGGCGGCGTCCCGCAGGATCCACTCCACCTGGTCGCGGGAGGCCGTCGGGTACACCGGGACGATTTCGGCGCCCACCGCCCACAGGGCGTAGCTGAGCACCGTCCACTCGTAGCGGGTACGGGCCATGAGGGCCACCCGATGGCCCGGCGAGATCCCGGAGGCGACCAGGCCCTTGGCCAGGTCCACCACCGTGTCCCGCAGCTCCACCGCGCTGATCTCCGTCCACTCGGCGGAGCCCGGCACACGGCGTGCGAGGACCGGCAGTGTCGGTTCGAGCCTGGCGCGCTCGAAGACACTGTCGGCGAGGCCGCCGACCGGCGGCGCGGCGATGGAGGGAGCCAGGGCGAAGTCGCGCATGCGCAGCTCCTGATGTGTACGGGGTGTGACGCCACCGACGAGCAGGGTTATCGGCGGTGCTCGAATCTAGCCGAGGTACGAGCGAACCGTGCCCGAATCCGACAAGCCGAAGACCCTGATGATCTCTTGGGTTTCGGGGGACCCGGAAGACATGAGCCATGTGAACCCTGATCCGGAACCCGAACGCACCACCGGCCTGGAGCCCGGCGGGTCGGTACCGCCGGGCGAAACCCCGCCGGCCGAGAGCAGCCTGCCGGAGGCGGGCCCCCGGGAGACCCACAATCCGCCCACGGGCTGGGCCAGGACCCCGCTCCTGCTGATCCTGGCCCTCGCCGTCCTGATCGCGGCCTTCTTCCTGGTCTACGCGATCGTCCTCGCCGTATGAGCGGCGCCCGCACCCGGCGCCCGCTCGGCGTCCTCACTCCTGGGTGCGTCGCACGCACTCGGTGACGACCTCCCGCAGGCTGCCGGTGCGCCGCAGCAGTTCGCGCTGCGTGCGGGCGCCGTTGCCGCGGGCCAGCAGATGCGCGACCCTGGCCCGCGCGGTCTCCAGGTCGCCGGTCTCCTCCAGCGCGTCCGCGACATGGTCCAGCAGCGCCCGTACGACGACCGGCGCCGGTGTGCTGCGCATGGTCACCGGGTGCAGCAGGGTGTCGTCGAGACCGGCGCGCGCGGCCTGCCAGGCGGCCAGCCGCAGCACGCTCACCCCGTGCGCCGCCGGGGGCACCCCGGCCCGCCACTCGCGCGCCGCCGTCTCCACCAGACCGCGCGCCAGAGTGGCGATCAGCACGGGCGTGTCGGCGTGCAGACAGATGTCCGAGACCCGGATCTCCACCGTCGGGTAGTTCCGTGACAGCCGGGCGTCGAAGTAGACCATCCCCTCGTCCAGGATCACCCCGGTGTCGACCATGCTCGCCACCACCTCGCGGTACCGCTCCGGCGACCCGAACACCTCGGTCGGGCCCGCCGAGGGCCAGCGCTGCCAGACCCGGCTGCGGTAGCTGGCGTACCCGGTGTCCGTGCCCTGCCAGAACGGCGAGTTGCAGCTCAGCGCCGAGATCACCGACAGCCACGGCCGCATCCGGTCGATGACCGCCACGCCCTCCTCGTCGGAGTCGACGGCCACATGCACATGGCAGCCGAGGACGAGCTGTTCCCGGGTGGCGATGCCGTACTGCTCGTCCATCCACTGGTAGCGCTGATGCGCGCCCACGCTCGGCCGGACCGGCAGCGGGGAGGTGGCCAGCGCCGCGACCGCGCAGCCGATCTCACCCGCGTGCCGTGCCGCCTCCTTGCGGCAGCGGACGATCTCCCTGCCCAGAGCGTCCATGTCCGACTGCGGAGCGGTCGCGTACTCCAGCATCTGCTCGTGCAGTTCCTTCTCGAACACATCCCGCCCGTCCGCGTTGTCCAGCGCGGCGCGGGCGACGATCGCGGCGGACAGCGGCCGCGGATCACCCGTCTCCGGGTCGACCAGGAGGATTTCCTCCTCCACTCCGACGGTGCGCACCTGAGGCACCCCTTCTGTGGCCCGATGCGAGGACGACGAGGGATTCGCCGTACGCCCCGACTGCCCCTTTCAGGGCATTCGGACACCTCGCACCGGGCCGCTGGACTCAGCAGGGGTACGGCGTCAGCCAGACCGTGGCCAGTGGGGGCAGAGTGATCCGGATGCCGTCCTCCTCCGGCTTGATCGGCCCGGGGTTGGTGATATCACCGCCGCCGTAGCGGGCCGCGTCCGTGTTGAGGGTCTCCTCCCACACCGGCCCGTCCTCGGGTACCCAGATCCGGTAGTCGTCCCGCACGACGGGGGAGAAGTTCGACACCGCGAGCAGGGGCGTGCCGTCGACCGCGTACCTGAGGAAACCGAAGACGTTGTCGTCCGCCGCGTCCCCGATCACCCAGCGGAAGCCGCCCGGGTCGGTGTCCCGCTGCCACAGCGCCGGGGTCGCCCGGTAGGCGGAGTTGAGATCACGCACCAGATCCCGCACACCCCGGTGGTCGGCCTCCGCGCCGTACTGCGGATCCAGCAGCCACCAGTGCGGGCCCTCCGGCTCGGACCACTCGGCCCCTTGCGCGAACTCCTGCCCCATGAAGAGCAGTTGTTTGCCGGGGTGGGCCCACATGAAGCCCAGATAGGCGCGGTGATTGGCGCGTTGCTGCCACCAGTCGCCGGGCATCTTCGACACCAGCGCCTGCTTGCCGTGGACGACTTCGTCATGGGAGATCGGAAGAACGTAGTTCTCGCTGTAGGCGTACACCATCGAGAAGGTCATCTCGTTGTGGTGGTACTTGCGGTGCACCGGCTCGTGCGAGATGTACCCCAGCGAGTCGTGCATCCAGCCCATGTTCCACTTCAGGCCGAAGCCGAGCCCGCCGCTGTCGGTCGGCCGGGTCACCCCCTCCCATGCGGTGGACTCCTCCGCGATCGTCACCACGCCCGGCGCCCGCCGGTACACGGTGGCGTTCATCTCCCGCAGGAAGGCCACCGCGTCCAGATCCTCGCGCCCGCCGTACACGTTCGGGGCCCACTGGCCGGAGTCACGGGAGTAGTCCAGGTAGAGCATCGAGGCGACCGCGTCCACCCGCAGCCCGTCGATGTGGAACTCCTCGCACCAGTACACGGCGTTGGCGACGAGGAAGTTGCGCACCTCCACCCGCCCGAAGTCGAACTCGTACGTCCCCCAGTCCGGGTGCTCCGCGCGCCGCGCGTCCCCGGGCTCGTACAGCGGCTCCCCGTCGAAGCGGGCCAGCGCCCAGTCGTCCTTCGGGAAGTGCGCCGGCACCCAGTCCATGATCACGCCGATCCCGGCGCGGTGCAGCGAGTCGATCAGGAACTTGAAGTCGTCCGGTGTGCCCAGCTTCGCCATCGGCGCGTAGAACCCGGTGATCTGGTAGCCCCAGGAGCCGGAGAAGGGGTGATGGGCGACCGGCATGAACTCCACATGCGTGAAACCGAGATCCCGCACATACGCCGGCAGCACCTCGGCCAGCTCGCGGTAGGAGAGTCCGGGCCGCCAGGACGGCAGATGCACCTCGTACACCGAGAACGGCGCCACATGCACCGGCACGTCCCCGCGGTGCGCCATCCACTCCGCGTCGCCCCACTCGTAGCGCGAGGAGTGCACGATCGACGCGGTGTCCGGCGGCACCTCCGCGTACCGCGCCATCGGGTCGGCCTTGAGGAAGCGGTGCCCGTGCCGGGAGTGGATCTCGAACTTGTACTTCGTCCCCTCCGCGACCCCGGGCAGGAACAGCTCCCACACACCCGACGCGCCGAGGGAGCGCATCGGGAACGCGGTGCCGTCCCAGTACGTGAAGTCCGCCGCAACCCGCACGCCCTGCGCGTTCGGCGCCCACACCGTGAACCGGGTACCGGCCACACCCTGATGGACCATCGGCTCGGCACCGAGCGCCCGCCACAACTGCTCGTGCCGCCCCTCCCGGATCAGATGCAGGTCCAGCTCACCGAGCGCGGGCAGGAAGCGGTACGGGTCCTCGACCTCGTGCTCCCCGTCCTCGTACGCCACCAGCAGCTTGTACGCCGGGATCTTCCGCCGCCGGGGCAGTACGCCGGAGAAGAGGCCGTCGCCCTCGGAGACCAGCGGGATCCGCTTGCCGTCGACCACCACGCTCACCGCCCGCGCGAACGGGCGCAACGCCCGGACCGCGACCCCGCCCGGGACCACATGGGCCCCGAGCAGCGCGTGCGGATCATGATGCGCGCCGGCCAGCAGCCGACCGCGGTCGGCAGGGTCCAGCGGCGGCGCCGTCCCGCGCCGGGCGGCGCTGGTCGGCTGGGGCAGCGTGGTGTCACGCAGGGCCATGGGGGGTCAGCCTCCTCGTACGGCGAGTCGTTCGATCGCCGCCATCGGCACGGGCAGCCAGTCCGGGCGGTGTCTGGCTTCGTACAGCACTTCGTAAACGGCACGGTCGGTCTCGTAGGCGCGCAACAGACCGTGTTTCTTGCGGGGGTCCCACCCCGCGGCGGACGCGTAGCCCGCGCAGAAGGACTCCCGGCAGCGGCGGGCCCACTCGGGCCGCCACGGGCGGCGCTGACGCGCCGCGTAGTCGAAGGAGCGCAGCATTCCGGCGATGTCCCGCACCGGGGAGTGCGGGCTGCGCCGCTCGGCCAGCGGACGCGACGGCTCGCCCTCGAAGTCGATGACGAACCACTCGCGTCCGGCGCGCAGCACCTGGCCCAGGTGCAGATCGCCGTGGATGCGCTGGGCGGGCGGGCCGGAGTCGCAGGTGGTGAGCGTCCCGAACGCGGTCCGCAGGCCCGCGACAAACGGCCGCAGCGCGGGCACACAGTGCGCCGCGGCGTCCAGCCGCTCGGTCATGGCCGCCGCCGTACGGTCGTTCTCGTGTGCCGCCTCGCAGGGGAACGCCGAGGCCAGCGCGAGGTGGACCTCGGCGGTGGCCCGGCCCAGCTGGTGTGCCTCGGCGGTGAAGTCGTCACCGGAGGCGAGCGCCTGGAGCGCCAGTGCCCAGCCGTCGGTGGCGTTCGGCAGGAACGGCTGGAGCACCCCGAGGGTGGCCTCCCACGGGCGGGTGGTGCGGAACCAGGACACGGGCGCGGGCACCCGCGCACAGCCCTGCCGGGCCAGCGCCCCCGGCACCTCCAGATCCGGGTTGACGCCCGGCTGGATGCGCCGGAACACCTTCAGCACGAAGGCGTCGCCGTACACCAGCGAGGAGTTGGACTGCTCGGCGTCCATCAGCCGCGGTGTGAGCCCCGGCGGGACCGGTACGGAGAAGCAGGACTCGAAGCGCAGCGGACCGGCCGACCCGGGGTGCCGGAGCCGGTCGAACAGCATCTGCGCGGAGCGGAGGTCCTGGAGTGCGTCGTAGACCGTCAGCCCGGCCAGCGGGCCCTCCTCGGCCCGTCCGATGAGACTGCGGCCCAGGCGCGGGGAGGGGTGCTCCCGCACGCCCAGCAGGAGTTGGTAGCAGTCGCCGGCCGGTGGCGCGGTGGTGCCGCCGGGCGCGGGCACGGGGACGTGGCCGGCGTGGATCAGCAGATGCATACAGCCGGGGAACAGCTCGGTCATGGACAGCAGGGCCAGGTCCGTGACGGGCCGGTCCTTGCCCGCGAACCACCGCTGCCGCGGCAGCCACTGACGCAGCAGACCGCCTAGCGAGACCATGATGTCGGCGACGGCCGGGGGGCTCGGCCTGAGTGGTGCGGTCTTCGTCATGGTGACGCGTCCTTTCGTCGGCACACGCTCAAGGGCACACGTGCAAGGGGCAGACGCTCAGTGACGGCGGCCGATCCGGGAGGCGACTCGGGAGAGCCGGAACCAGTAGAAGCCGTGACCGCCCAGGGTGAGCAGGTACGGCAGTTCGCCGATGGCCGGGAAGCGGACCCCGCCGAACAGTTCGACCGGGTGCCGCCCGTCGAATTCGCGCAGGTCGAGCTCGGTGGGCTGGGCAAAACGGGAGAAATTGTTCACGCACAGAACAAGATCGTCCTCGTACTCGCGCAGGAACGCCAGGACCGCCGGGTTGGAGGACGGGAGTTCGGTGAAGGAGCCGAGTCCGAAGGCGGGGTTCTGCTTGCGGATCTCGATCATCCGGCGGGTCCAGTGCAGCAGCGAGGACGGCGAGGCCATGGACGCCTCGACGTTCGTCACCTGGTGGCCGTAGACCGGGTCCATGATCGTGGGGAGGTAGAGCCGCCCCGGGTCGGCCGTGGAGAAGCCGGCGTTGCGGTCGGGGGTCCACTGCATGGGGGTGCGGACGGCGTCGCGGTCGCCGAGCCAGATGTTGTCGCCCATGCCGATCTCGTCGCCGTAGTAGAGGATCGGCGAGCCGGGCAGGGAGAGGAGCA
>NZ_FLSP01000079.1 GCF_900091315.1 Streptomyces sp. DI166 | reverse complement strand
AGCGGGATTTGCCTTCCCGGCCGTTGCGGGCCGTTCCGACGAGTGAGACTTTAGCGGATTCCCGGCTCCCGAGCTAATCGGGGGGCCGCGTCCTTTCGAACGTGGATTCCTCATTCCGTAAATACGCATACCAATGACACGACGGCAGACAGGTCGACTGTCGTCGATTGTTGGTTGGTCTTGCGGAATGGCTGTCCGGGGACCGACCGGAGTCGGCGCTCACGTCGGACAACTCGGAGAACACTACGGATCGCGTCGAGGAGTGTCAACTCGGACCCCTGAGACCCCCTGGAGGCGTACGCTGGCCTGCATGACGACGCGTACGTGCACCCAGCTGTGGTGGGCCGCCTGACGGCGGCCGTTCCTACGTATGCACACAACGGCCGCCGCCTCGGCGGCCGTTCCTGTATCTCCCTCCGGAGGGTCGGCCGGCCGAGGACGGCGGTCTCGACCAGGAGGTGGAGAGATGACGCGGGTGTTCAGCGGGATCAAGCCGACGGGGCATCTGACGCTGGGGAACTACCTGGGGGCCATGCGGCGCTGGGTGCAGGTCGATCAGCACCGGGCCGACGCGCTGTTCTGCATCGTCGATCTGCACGCCCTCACCGTGGAGCACGATCCGGCGCGGGTGTGGCGGCTGAGCAGGCAGGCGGCGACCCTGTTGCTCGCGGCGGGGCTGGATCCGACGCTGTGCACGGTGTTCGTGCAGAGTCATGTGGACGAGCACGCGCGGCTGTCGTATCTGCTGGAGTGCGTGGCCACCGACGGTGAGATGCGGCGGATGATCCAGTACAAGGAGAAGGCGGCGCGGGAGCGGGAGCGCGGGGGGAGTGTGCGGCTGTCGCTCCTTACCTATCCGGTGCTGATGGCCGCGGACATCCTGGCGTACGGGACGGACGAGGTGCCGGTCGGGGACGACCAGACGCAGCACGTGGAGCTGACGCGGGATCTCGCGGTGCGGTTCAACCAGCGGTACGGGACCACGTTCGTGGTGCCTCGGGCGACTCATCCGGCGGTGGCGGCCCGGGTGATGAACCTTCAGGATCCGACGTCGAAGATGGGCAAGAGCGAGGACGTCGGGCCGGGGATCGTCTATCTGCTGGACGAGCCGGACGTGGTGCGCAAGAAGATCATGCGGGCTGTCACCGACAGCGGGCGGGACGTCGTGTACGACAGGGAGGGGCGGCCCGGCCTGGCGAATCTGCTGGAGATCCTCGCGGCGTGCACAGGTGGGAACCCCGAGGACCTGAGCGGTGTATACGAGTCGTACGGCTCCTTGAAGAAGGACACCGCGGACGCCGTGGTGGAGGTTCTACGGCCGGTGCAGGAGCGGCACCGGGAGCTGTGCGCGGATGCCGGTTATGTGGAGGGGGTGCTGCGGAATGGTGCGGAGCGGGCTCGGGCGATGGCGCGGCCGACCGTGGATGCGGCGTATCGGGCGATCGGGCTGCTGCCGGCGAGCGCTGATATCGGCGTGAGTGTGTAGTCCCGGAGGACCGGGTGTGGGCCGCCCCTGCGCCGGGCGGGGGCGGCCGGGTGTCAGTTGTTGTTGCCGGAGGCGAGTTCGCGGCTGCGGTCGCGGGCGGCTTCGAGGGCGGCGATGAGGGCGGCGCGTACGCCGTGGTTCTCCAGTTCGCGGATGGCGTTGATGGTGGTGCCGGCCGGCGAGGTGACGTTCTCGCGGAGCTTGACGGGGTGCTCGCCGCTGTCGCGGAGCATCGTGGCGGCGCCGATCGCGGACTGGACGATGAGGTCGTGGGCCTTGTCCCGGGGCAGGCCGAGCAGGATGCCGGCGTCGGTCATGGCTTCGACCAGGTAGAAGAAGTACGCCGGGCCCGAGCCGGAGAGGGCGGTGCAGGCGTCCTGCTGGGACTCGGGGACGCGGAGGGTCTTTCCGACACCGCCGAAGATTTCCTCGGTGTGGGCGAGGTGGTCCTCGGTGGCGTGGCTGCCGGCGGAGATGACGGACATGGCCTCGTCGACGAGGGCGGGGGTGTTCGTCATGACGCGCACGACGGGGGTGCCCGAGGTGAGGCGTTCCTCGACGAAGGAGGTGGGGATGCCCGCGGCGCCGCTGATGACCAGGCGGTCGGCGGGGACGTGCGGGGCGAGCTCGTCGAGGAGGGTGCCCATGTCCTGCGGCTTGACCGTGAGGATCAGGGTGTCGGCGGACTTGGCGGCTTCCGGGTTGCTGACCGGGGTGACTCCGTACCGCTGGCGGAGTTCCTCCGCCCGTTCCGGGCGGCGGGCGGTGACCAGGAGGTCGTTCGGGCCCCAGCCTGCTCGGATCATTCCGCTGAGCAGGGCTTCGCCGATCTTGCCGGTGCCGAGGACTGCGACTTTCTGAGTCATGGCTGGGGTGCCCTCCGGGTGTTCGTCGTCCGGTGTTCATCCTCCCATCGGGGGCTTGAGTGTGGGTGGGGTGTCCGGTGGGCGGGACGTGGTCAGGAGGTGCGGCGGCGGAGGGTGGCGGCGCCGAGGGCGAGGACGAGGAGGGCGCACCCGGCGACGACGAGGGCGTCGCGGACGAAGGTGGCCGTCATGTCGGTGTGCCTCAGGACTTCGTTCATGCCGTCGACGGCGTAGGACATGGGCAGGACGTTGGAGATGGCCTCCAGGACGGGGTGCATGTTGTCGCGCGGGGTGAACAGGCCGCAGAGGAGGAGCTGGGGGAAGATCACGGCCGGCATGAACTGGACGGCCTGGAATTCGGAGGCGGCGAAGGCGGAGACGAAGAGGCCGAGTGCGGTGCCGAGGAGTGCGTCGAGGAGGGCGACCAGGAGGAGGAGCCAGGGGCTGCCGACGACATCCAGGCCGAGGCCCCACAGGGCGAGGGCGGTGGCGAGCGCGGACTGGACGATCGCGATGGTGCCGAAGGCGAGGGCGTAGCCGGCGATCATGTCGCCCTTGCCGAGGGGCATGGCGAGGAGGCGTTCGAGGGTGCCGGAGGTGCGTTCGCGCAGGGTGGCGATGGAGGTGACCAGGAACATCGTGATCAGCGGGAAGATCCCGAGGAGTGAGGCCCCGATGTTGTCGAAGGTGCGCGGGTCGCCGTCGAAGACGTAGCGCAGCAGGAAGAGCATCACGCAGGGGACGAGGATCATCAGCGCGATGCTGCGCGGGTCGTGGCGGAGCTGGCGCAGGACCCTGGCGGCGGTGGCGAGGGTGCGGGAGAGGTTCAGGGCGCTGCTCGGCGCGGGGGTGAGCGCCGTGGGTGGGGCGGGGTGGGTGGTGGAGCTCATCGGGCGGTCTCTTTCTCGCGGGCGGCGGCTGCGACCGCCTCGTCGACCAGGTGCAGGAAGGCGGCTTCGACGGTGTCGGAGCCGGTGCGGGTGCGCAGGGCGTCGGGGGTGTCGTCGGCGAGGACCTGGCCCTCGCGCATGAGGAGGAGGCGGTGGCAGCGCTCGGCCTCGTCCATGACGTGGGAGGAGATGAGGAGGGTGGCGCCGCGGCGGGCGGCGATGTCGTGGAAGAGCTGCCACAGGTCGCGGCGCAGGACGGGGTCGAGGCCGACGGTGGGTTCGTCGAGGACGAGGAGTTCGGGGGTGCCGAGGAGGGCGACGGCGAGGGAGACGCGGCTGCGCTGGCCGCCGGAGAGGTTGCCGGCGAGGGCGTCGGTGTGGCCGGTGAGGTCGACGTCCTCGATGGCGCGGGTGACGTCGGCGTGGCGTTGGTCGGCGGCGTGGCGGCCGGGGGCGAGGATCGCGGCGAAGTAGTCGAGGTTCTGGCGGACGGTCAGGTCGTCGTAGACGGAGGGGGCCTGGGTGACGTAGCCGATGCGGGTGCGCAGTTCGGGGTGGCCTGCGGGGCGGCCGAGTACGTCGAGGGTGCCGGTGACCTTGGCCTGGGTGCCGACGATGGAGCGCATGAGGGTGGATTTGCCGCAGCCGGAGGGGCCGAGGAGGCCGGTGATCTGGCCGCGGGGGACGGTGAAGTCGATGCCGCGCAGGACGGTGCGGGGGCCGCGGACGACGGTGAGGCCTTCGGCGCGGATGGCGGGGGTGGTGTCGGTGGATCCGGGGGCCTGACCGGTTCCTTCGGGCGATTTGTTCATGTCTGGCGGTGTTTCGGGGGTGGATGACCGGCGTTTGATATTCATCATGTGCGGATTAACTCTCCGAACGAGGTGCGCCGTCAAGTGGTTGCGCCCGACCGGCGCAGGCGCGTGACGGGGTCATTGGAGGCTTGCGGTCCGCTTTGTGCGCCTCCGTCGCCTTCAGGTGATGGGCGCGCGCCGCTGCGCGAGGGGTGCCCGCTCCTGACAATGGGTTTCAGTGCGAGGTCATATGCCTGCACACACGTTCGCCGTGCCCTCCCCCGGTACGGCACCCACGCATCTCCCGTTGGCAACCGGAGGTGCCGCTGTGATGGTCCGTGGCGTGGGCAAGGCCGATCTGTTCGCTTCTCTTGTCGTGTTCCTGGTGGCCCTGCCGCTGTGCGTGGGTGTGGCCATGGCCTCCGGGGTGCCGGCCGAGCTGGGGCTGGTGACCGGGATCGTCGGCGGGCTGGTGGCCGGGCTGCTGCCGGGCAGCAGCCTCCAGGTCAGCGGGCCCGCGGCCGGGCTGACCGTGCTGGTGTACGAGGCGGTCCGGGCCCATGGGATCGAGGTGCTCGGGGTGCTGGTGCTCGGGGCCGGGCTGGTGCAGCTCGCGCTCGGGGCGCTGCGGTTCGGGCGGTGGTTCCGGGCGGTGTCCGTGGCGGTGGTGCAGGGGATGCTCGCCGGGATCGGGCTGGTGCTGGTGGCCGGTCAGGTCTACGCCCTCGGCGACGCCGAGGCGCCCGGCGGCGGTCTCGGCAAGCTCGCCGGGCTGGTGGAGCTGCCGGGGCGGGCGGATCCGGTGGCGTTGTCGGTGGGGGCCGCCACCATCGCCGTGGTGCTGCTGTGGCCGCGGTGGCGGCGGGGCGCCCGGCTGGTGCCCGCGCCGCTGGTGGCGGTGGCCGTGGCGGCGCTGGTGACCGGGGTGTTCGGCCTGGAGGTGCGGCGGGTCGAAGTGCGTGGGCTGTGGGATGCGGTGCGGGTGCCCGAGGCGGCGGATCTCGGGCGGCTTACGGAAGTGGGGGTGATCGGCAGCGTCGTGGCGTTCGCGCTGATCGCCTCGGCGGAGTCGCTGTTCAGCGCGGCGGCGGTGGACCGGCTGCACCAGGGGCCACGTACGGACTACGACCGCGAGCTGATGGCGCAGGGCGCCGGGAACGCGGTGTGCGGGCTGCTGGGGGCGCTGCCGATGACGGCGGTGATCGTGCGCAGCGCGGCGAATGTCCAGGCGGGGGCGCGCACCAAGGCCTCGCGGGTGCTGCACGGGGTGTGGCTGCTGCTGTTCACGGCGGTGGTGCCGGGCGTGCTCGGGTGGATCCCGGTGGCCGCGCTGGCCGGGCTGCTGGTGTGCGCGGGGCTCAAGCTCGTCCCGGTGCGGGAGGTGCGCGCGCTGTGGCGGGGGCACCGCGGGGAGCTGGTGGTGCTGGTGGTGACGGCCGGGGCGATCGTGCTGGGGAATCTCTTCGAGGGGGTGCTGCTGGGGCTGGCGCTCGCCGTGGCGAAGACGGCGTGGGACGTGAGCCATGTGCACGTGGAGACCGAGGACCTGGGGGACGCCGGGATCGTCGTACGGGTGGTGGGGCATGCGACGTTCCTGCGGCTGCCGAAGCTGCTGGACGCGTTGGAGGCACTGCCCCGGGACCGTGCGGTGCGGCTGGAGCTGGGCGGGCTGCGGCATTTGGACCACGCCTGTGCCGCGGCCCTGGAGGGGTGGGCCGCGGCGCGCGGCGAGGACGGGACCGACGAGGGTTACGGCCTGGTGGCGACCAGGAGGTCGACGTCGTAGGTCTCCTCGACGGTGCCGTCGGGGAAGGTGTGCAGCAGTCGGGCCCGTTCCTCGGTGAGGAAGGCGCTCGCCCGGTCGGCGTGGACCAGGAAGACCGAGTGGCTGCCCAGGTTGGCCAGGTGGGTGTCGACGGGGACGCTGCGGCTCCAGCGGACCAGGCGGCGGGTGAAGTCGACGCGGCCCTCGGGGTCGGCGACGCGGCTGCTGGTGCCGCTCTTCTCCTTGTCGGGCTCCAGGCCGAAGCAGTGCTGGATGCGTTCGGCCTGGGCGGCGATCCAGGGGATGTCCAGGGCGTACATGTTCCACCACAGGGCGAGCGCGCCGCCCGGCCGCAGCACGCGCAGTGCCTCGGGCAGTGCCCGCGCGGGGTCGGTCCAGTGCCAGGCCTGGGCGCAGGTGATCAGGTCGGCGCTGGCGTCGGCGAGGGGCAGGGCGTTGCCGTCGCCCCGTACCAGGGGGATGCCGGGGTGGGCGCGGCGCAGTTCGGCGGCCATGCCCGCGCCGGGTTCCACGGCGACGACATCGGCGCCGCGGTCCCGGAGCAGGGCGGTGGCGATGCCCGTACCGGCGCCTATGTCCACGACCCGGGCGCCGGCGAGGGGGCGGCCGCTGAGTTCCTCGACGGCGTCGAGGAGGGCGGGCGGGTAGGAGGGGCGGTTGGCGGCGTACTGGGCCGCGGCGGCGTTGAAGGAGTGGGCTCGGCCCGCGTGGGAGGAGGGTGCCGTCATGCGGACATGGTGGGCCGGGGACGGGGTCTCGGGCGACGGAGTTTCGGTAGGAGTGCCGCTCAGGAGCGGCGGCGCTTCTTCGCGGGGTTGCCGGAGCGGCGCTTGCTGCGCTTCTCGAACTGCTCGCGGGCCGTCTCGTACTCCTCGCGGTGCAGCTTCTCGCCCGGGGCCTCGACGAGGGCGCGCAGGAAGTAGGCGAGCAGGGAGCCGATGAAGCCGATCATCAGCAGGCCGCGCAGGGATGCCTGGCGGGCCGGGTCGTGGCGCTTGCTGAAGCCGCCCCAGGTGTTGCTGAAGGCCAGGGCGGAGCAGATCGCGAACATCACGACCATCAGGACCGTGACGAAACCGCCGACGGCGGCGATCTGGAGGCCTTCGTAGGCGAAGCGGAGCACCAGGCAGGAGACCGCGGCGGCGGCGAGCGCGCCGGCCGCCACGCCGATGCGGCGGGCGGTGTAGCCGTCGGTGTGGTCGACCCAGGTCGTGCCGAAGAAGCGCAGGGGCTCGGGGCGGGGGCCTGCGGTCGGTTCCGGGGTGCCGTTCTCGTCGCTCACGCGTCGATTATGGCCCGGTCCGGCCGCAGGCCCCGCTGTGGGTTCAGCCGCAGCGGGAGGCGACGTAGCCGTCGCTGCCCGTGTAGATGTAGGCGTCCGAGACGAACTCGCCGTTGCTGATGTTGTCCCAGATCCTGCTGGTGCCGTACGGGCCGGTCACGTTGGTGCCGGTGGTCTGGCAGTAGATCGGCACGCGGGAGCCGGCCGGCAGGACGCGGACGATGTTGTAGCCGGTGCCGGGGCCGCTGCGGACGTTCAGCTGGACCCCCGGGGCGACCGGGTACGTCTTGACGGACGCGGCAAGCGTCTCGGCCTGCGCGCTCTCGACTTCCTCGGTGCCTTCGACGCGGTCAACACTCATGGAAAAACCTCCCCCGTTGGACCCCCATGGCTGCCATGGGACCCCCATGATTCCCTCGGATCTCGCCACGAAACACGCGTACGTAATTCGCACACAGAGGCTAGCAAGTCGCCTCTGTCCCGTACGAGTCATCGACTAGGCTCCGTCCGTCGCGCGCGCGTACGAACAGCACGGGGGTGGTCCCATGGCGCCACAGCGGAACGCCGGAGCGGGCGCGGAAGCGGAACTTCCGGAGTACGTCGGGCACTACCGGCTGGAGTCCTGCCTGGGCTCCGGCGGCATGGGCGTGGTGCACCTGGCGCGCAGCACCTCCGGGATGAAGCTCGCGGTGAAGGTCATTCATGCCGAGTTCGCCAAGGACCGCGAGTTCAGGGGGCGTTTCCGGCAGGAGGTCGCGGCGGCGCGGAAGGTGAGCGGGGCCTTCACGGCCTCCGTCGTGGACGCCGACCCGGAGGCCGAACGGCCGTGGATGGCCACCCTGTTCATCCCCGGGCCGACGCTGTCCGAGCATGTGAAGCGGAATGGGCCGCTGACACCGGAGCAGTTGCGCCGGCTGATGGCCGGGCTGGCGGAGGCGCTGCGCGACATCCACCGGGTGGGGGTCGTGCACCGGGATCTGAAGCCGAGCAATGTGCTGCTCGCGGAGGACGGTCCGAAGGTCATCGACTTCGGCATTTCTCGGCCAAAGGACAGCGAACTGCGGACCGAGACCGGGAAGTTGATCGGGACGCCGCCGTTCATGGCGCCGGAGCAGTTCCGGCGGCCCCGGGAGGTGGGGCCCGCCGCGGACATCTTCGCGCTCGGGTCGGTGATGGTGCACGCGGCGACGGGGCGGGGGCCGTTCGACTCCGACAGCCCGTATGTCGTGGCCTACCAGGTCGTCCATGACGAGCCGGACCTGACGGGCGTACCGGAGGGTCTCGCGCCGCTGATCGGGCGCTGCCTGGCCAAGGAGCCGCAGGACCGGCCGACGCCGGACGAGCTGATGCGCGAACTGCGGTCGGAGGCGGCCAAGTACGACACGCAGGCGTTCATTCCGGCACAGCGGGCGGGTGACGACGACGGGCCCCTGCCGCCCGTGGTGCCGTCCGCCGAGGAGCAGGCTCCCCGGAGACTCGGGCGGTTCCGGCGGCGGTGGGCGGTCCTGGTGGCGGCCGGGGTGGTGCTCGCGGTGGGCGGGGCGCTGGCCGTGGTGCGGATGGCGGGGGCGGAGGCGGAGCCCGCGGGGAAGGCGGTACGGGACCCCTCGAAGGCGGCGTTCCGGTCCTGGGAGACGCCGTCGGTGACGGGGGGCAAGTCCGTGCCGCAGTGCTCCTACGGGGCGGCGGAACTGCTGTGCGCCCAGCCCGGGTCGGTGTTCGCGCTCAGGCCCTCCGACGGGAAGGTGCTGTGGCGGCACTCCGTCGCGAGGACTGACTTCCGTGATGAGCCGCCGGCCCTGGCGGGCGGGCTCGTGCAGCCGCTGACGGACCGCGACCCGCGGCTGGAGGGCCTCGACCCGGCTACGGGCAAGGTGCGGTGGGAGCGGAAGACACCCGGTCACAGCAGCATGCGCGCGGCGGGCGGGATGCTGCTGTTCACCGCTGAGGACGGCACGGTCACCGCCGTGAACGCCGGGACCGGCAGAACGGAGTGGCGGCAGCGGATCCCCGGCCTGTCCCAGCCGTACTTCTCCTCCTTCGCCGGGGACCCGCTGGCGTACGCGGTGCGTCCGGCGGACGACGGCACGGGCACGCTCGTCACCGCCGTGGACCCGTCCTCGGGCGAGGTGCGGTGGGAGGCGCGGCTGAAGGGGACGCTGAAACCGTTCGCCGTGCGGCGGGGCGTGGTCCACTTCCAGGCCGTCGAGACCGCCAGCGGGCGTACGACCGCGCTCGTCCGCTACGACCCGGACTCGGGCAAGTCGCTCCGGGTGCGGCTGCCGGTGCCCCGCCAGGACCCCCTGGCCGCGGTGCGCGGTGACCGTGTCTACCTGCTCGCCCCGGGCGGCTCGCTCGATGCCGTGGACCTGGAGCGGCGGACCCGGCTGTGGTCCCTGGAGACCTCCGTCAGCCGTGGCTCGGTCCCGGTCACGGACGGGCGCCATGTGTTCGTCAGCGCGGCCGACGGGCGGCTGCTCGCGGTGGACGCCGAGGACGGCGTCCTCGTGGGCCAGACCCGGGCCCGGCTGCCCGCGAAGGCGGACTGGGTGGCCACGGAACTCCCGGCCCCGGTCCTCGCGGAGGGCCACCTGTACGCGGGGGCGCCGGACGGTTCGGTGTTCGCGGTGGACGCCCGGGACCCGGCGGCTTGGTGACGACCGTACGGCGGGCATGACGAAGGGGCCGCCCCGACCGGAGGCGGCCCCTCGACACGTTCCGTGTCAGCCGAGCTTGCTGACGTCCCGCACCGCGCCCTTGTCGGCGCTGGTCGCCATGGCGGCGTAGGCCCTCAGCGCCGCCGAGACCTTGCGGTCGCGGTTCTTCGGGGCGTACACGCCGCCCAACGCCTGCTCGCGGCGGGCGAGTTCGGCGTCGTCGACCAGGAGCTCGATCGTGCGGTTCGGGATGTCGATGCGGATGCGGTCGCCGTCCTCGACGAGGGCGATGGTGCCGCCCGCCGCCGCCTCCGGGGAGGCGTGGCCGATGGACAGGCCCGAAGTGCCGCCGGAGAAGCGGCCGTCGGTGACCAGCGCGCACGCCTTGCCCAGGCCGCGGCCCTTCAGGTACGAGGTCGGGTAGAGCATCTCCTGCATACCGGGGCCGCCCTTGGGGCCCTCGTAGCGGATGACGACGACGTCGCCCTCCTTGACCTGCTGGGTGAGGATCTTCTGGACGGCCTCCTCCTGGGACTCGCAGACCACCGCGGGGCCCTCGAAGGTCCAGATGGACTCGTCGACGCCGGCCGTCTTCACCACGCAGCCGTCGACGGCCAGGTTGCCCTTGAGGACCGCGAGGCCGCCGTCCTTGGAGTAGGCGTGCTCGACGGAGCGGATGCAGCCGCCCTCCGCGTCGTCGTCCAGCGTCTCCCAGCGCTCGGACTGGGAGAACGCCTCGGCCGAGCGGACGCAGCCCGGCGCCGCGTGCCACAGGTCGACGGCCTCCGGGGAGGGCGAGCCGCCGCGCACGTCCCAGGTCTTCAGCCAGTCCGCCAGGGACGGGCTGTGCACGGAGTGGACGTCCTCGCGCAGCAGGCCCGCGCGGTGCAGCTCGCCCAGCAGGGCCGGGATGCCACCGGCGCGGTGCACGTCCTCCATGTAGTACGTGCGGTTCTTCGCGACGTTCGGTGCCACCTTCGCCAGGCACGGCACCCGGCGGGAGACCTCGTCGATCTCGGCGAGGCCGAAGGGGACGCCCGCCTCCTGGGCGGCGGCCAGCAGGTGCAGGATCGTGTTGGTGGAGCCGCCCATCGCGATGTCCAGCGCCATCGCGTTCTCGAACGCGGAGAAGGAGGCGATGGAGCGCGGCAGGACCGTCTCGTCGTCCTGCTCGTAGTAGCGGCGGGTGATGTCCATGACCGTGCGGGCGGCGTCCTCGTACAGGCGGCGGCGCGCGGTGTGGGTGGCGAGGGTGGAGCCGTTGCCCGGCAGGGACAGGCCGATGGCCTCGGTCAGGCAGTTCATCGAGTTGGCGGTGAACATGCCGGAACAGGACCCGCAGGTCGGACAGGCGTTCTCCTCGATACGGAGGATGTCCTCGTCGGAGATCTTGTCGTTCACGGCGTCGGAGATCGCGTCGACCAGGTCGAGCGTGCGGACGCTGCCGTCGACCAGCGTGGCACGGCCGGACTCCATCGGGCCGCCGGAGACGAACACGGTGGGGATGTTCAGCCGCAGCGCGGCGTTCAGCATGCCCGGCGTGATCTTGTCGCAGTTGGAGATGCAGATCAGGGCGTCGGCGCAGTGCGCCTCGACCATGTACTCCACGCTGTCCGCGATGAGGTCGCGGGAGGGCAGCGAGTAGAGCATGCCGCCGTGACCCATCGCGATGCCGTCGTCGACCGCGATGGTGTTGAACTCGCGCGGGATGCCGCCGGCCGCGACGATCGCCTCGCTGACGATCCGGCCCACCGGCTGCAGGTGGGTGTGGCCCGGCACGAACTCGGTGAAGGAGTTGGCGACGGCGATGATCGGCTTTCGGCCGATGTCCGCACCGGGTACACCGGAGGCGCGCATAAGGGCGCGGGCGCCCGCCATGTTGCGGCCGTGGGTGACTGTGCGGGACCTCAGCTCGGGCATCGTCGCTCGCTCCTTCGGACGGATGGGGCTGCTAACGAGCGTACGCCGGTCATCCAGGGTCCGGACACGATGTCCGGAATGCGGGACGCACGTCTCGGTCGCCGGGCCGGGGGCGGGGACCTGTCAGGACTTGATCGGTGCGCCCGCCAGGACCGGTCGGCGAACCCGTCAGGGCCCCGTCAGATGCCCCTGCACCACCGGCGCCACCCGCTCGATGATCCGTTCGGCGTCCGCCGAGGCGATCGGCTCGATCCGGATGACGTACCGCATCATCGCGACGCCCACGAGCTGGGCGGCCGCCAGTTCGGCGCGCAGGTCGGCGTCCGGGAGGTCGAGCTGCTCGCCGATGCGGCGCAGCAGCTGGGTCGCGACCAGCCGGCGGAAGACGGCGGCGGCGGTCTCGTTGTTGACGGCGGAGCGGACGATGGCGAGCAGCGGGGCCCTGGTGACCGGGTTCTCCCAGAGGCCGAAGATGGTCCGGGTGAGCCGTTCGCCGACGCCGTCGAGGGGGCCGTCCAGGATGTCGTCCCGGGCCCGGAAAGCAGGGGCGAAGGCGACCTCCACGGCCGCCCCGAAGATCTGTTCCTTGGTGCCGAAGTAGTGGTGCACCAGCGCGGAGTCCACCCCGGCCGCCTTGGCGATGCCGCGTACGGAGGTCTTCTCGTAGCCGCGTTCGGAGAACTCCTCGCGGGCCACGGCCAGGATCCGGGCCCGGGTGTCGGCGGCCTCGCTGCGGGTACGGCGGCCCCGGCCCCGGCGCGGGGTTGCGGTGCTGCCGGTCATGGCCGGGGCACCTTCACGGCGGAGGCCAGGTGGAGCCGGGTGAAGGCGAGCGCTTCGGCGAGGTCGGCCTCGCGCTCGGCGCTGGACATGGCCCGGCGGGTGTTGACCTCGATGACGACATGGCCGTCGAATCCGGTGCGGGCGAGACGTTCCAGCACCTCGGCGCAGGGCTGGGTGCCGCGACCGGGGACGAGGTGCTCGTCCTTGGCCGATCCCCGCCCGTCGGCGAGATGCACATGCCCCAGCCGGTCGCCCATGCGGTCGATCATATGAAGGGCGTCGGTGCGGGCGGTCGCGGCGTGGCTGAGATCGATCGTGAAGTGACGGTAGTCGTCCTTGGTGACGTCCCAGTCGGGGGCGTAGGCGAGCATCTCGCGGTCGCGGTAGCGCCAGGGGTACATGTTCTCGACGGCGAACCGCACATCCGTCTCGTCGGCCATGCGCCAGATCCCGGAGACGAAGTCGCGCGCGTACTGGCGCTGCCAGCGGAACGGCGGGTGCACCACGACCGTGCTCGCGCCGAGCTTCTCGGCGGCGGCGCGGGCCCGCTGGAGCTTGACCCAGGGGTCGGTGGACCACACGCGCTGGGTGATGAGCAGGCAGGGGGCGTGGACGGCGAGGATCGGCACACGGTGGAAGTCGCTGAGCCTGCGCAGGGCGTCGATGTCCTGGCTGACGGGGTCCGTCCAGACCATGACCTCGACGCCGTCGTACCCGAGGCGCGCGGCGATCTCGAAGGCCGTCGCTGTCGACTCCGGATAGACCGAGGCCGTCGACAGAGCGACCTTCGCATCCGGGATGCGCACTACAGGTTCTGCCACGAGGGACAGAGTACGGGGCCCGGCTGGGCGCCGGGACGCCGATGCCACCGCTCAGGCGGCGGGCGGCCGGAACCGGCCGTCCGACGAAGTGGTACAGGTCACGCGGGCGCCACGGTGACGGGCATGTGGTCGAGGTGCCGCAGGATCACGCCCTCGCGCAGGGCCCACGGGCAGATCTCCAGCGCCTCGACCCCGAACAGGTCCATCGCGCCCTCGGCGACCAGCGCGCCCGCCAGCAGTTGGCCCGCGCGCCCCTCCGAGACGCCGGGCAGTTCGGCACGCTGCGCGGTGGTCATCCCGGCGAGCTGCGGGACCCAGGCCTCCAGGGACTCGCGCTTGAGGTCGCGCTGGACGTACAGCCCCTCCGCGGAGCGGGCCGCCCCGGCTATCCGGGCGAGCTGCTTGAACGTCTTGGACGTGGCCACGACATGGTCGGGCGGCCCGAACCGGCTGAACTCGCCGACCGTACGGGCGATCTCGGCGCGGACATGACGACGCAGGGCGCGGATGTCCTCGGGGTCGGCGGGATCGCCCGGCAGCCATCCCGCGGTCAGCCGGCCCGCGCCCAGCGGCAGCGACACCGCGGCGTCCGGCTCCTCGTCGATGCCGAAGGCGATCTCCAGCGAACCGCCGCCGATGTCCAGCACCAGCAGCTTCCCGGCCGACCAGCCGAACCAGCGGCGTACCGCGAGGAAGGTCAGCCGGGCCTCCTCCGCGCCACTGAGCACCTGGAGCTGCACGCCGGTCTCCGCCTTCACCCGGGCGAGGACCTCGTCGGCGTTGCTGGCCTCGCGCACCGCGGAGGTGGCGAACGGGAGCAGGTCCTCCACGCCCTTGTCCTCGGCGGCCTGGAGCGCCTCCTGGACGACCGAGATCAGTCTGTCCACCCCGTCGGGCCCGATCGCTCCGCTGTCGTCGAGCAGTTGGGCGAGGCGCAGCTCCGCCTTGTGCGAGTGCGCGGACAGCGGTCGCGCGCCCGGGTGCGCATCCACGACCAGCAGATGCACCGTGTTAGATCCCACGTCGAGGACACCGAGTCTCATGTAGGGCACGCTACTGCCCGCCGGGCCCTGTGCGGCCCCCGGAGCGGTCCCGGGCCGGGGGCCGGGCGACTTACCCTGGACGCGTGCCAAAGACGAAAAAGGCGAAGGACCAGAAGACGGCCAAATCATCCGGAGGTTCTTCGCAGGTGAAGCCGTCGAAGAAGGCGAAGAAGAAGGACCTGGTCGCGGACGAGAAGGGCCTCGACTTCACACGCGCGTGGGTGGAGTTCCCCGATCCGGCGGACGACGAGCAGGTCTTCCGCTGCGATCTGACATGGCTGACCTCTCGTTGGACCTGCATCTTCGGCCAGGGCTGCCAGGGCATCCAGGCGGGCCGGGCGGACGACGGCTGCTGCACTCTGGGTGCCCACTTCTCGGACGAGGACGACGAGAAGCGGGTCGCGGAGCATGTGGCGCGGCTCACCCCGGAGATCTGGCAGCACCATGACGTGGGCACGGAGTCCGGCTGGGTCTCCCTGGACGAGGACGGCGAGCGGCAGACCCGCCCCTACCAGGGCTCCTGCATCTTCCAGAACCGTCCGGGCTTCCCCGGTGGCGCGGGCTGCTCGCTGCACATCCTGGCCCTCAAGGAGGGCCGCGAGCCGTTGGAGACCAAACCGGACGTCTGCTGGCAGCTCCCGGTCCGGCGCACGTACGACTGGATCGACCGCCCCGACGACACCCGTGTACTGCAGGTGTCGATCGGCGAGTACGACCGCCGCGGCTGGGGTCCCGGCGGCCACGACCTCCACTGGTGGTGCACCTCGGCGACCTCGGCGCACGGCGCCGGGGAACCGGTGTACGTCTCCTACCGGGCGGAGCTGACGGAACTGATGGGCAAGGCGGGCTACGACCGGCTGGTCGAGCTCTGCGAGGCACGTCTGGCGTCGCAGTTGCCCCTGGTGGCACCGCATCCGGCGGACCCGGTGGGCTGAGCCCTAGGAGGTGGAGGGACTCGGGTCGGCGCTGCCGCCGGGCGGTGTCGAACCTCCCGGGTCCCCCGGGCTCGCTGTGTCTCCCGGATCACTGGGCGGTGGGTCCGGGTCGGAGGTCGACGGAGGCGGGTCGCTCGGCGCGGGGTCCGTGGGCGGCGGGTCGGTCGGGGTCGGCGTGGTGTCCGTGGGGGTGGGGTCCGGGGTCGTGGGCGGCGGGTCGCTCGGCGTCGGCTGTGTGGGCGTCGGGGTGCCGGAGCCCGGCGCCGTGGGGCTGGGCGCGGTGCCGTAGCCGTCGATACGGACGACCGCTCCCGCGGGGGAGACGGCGACCCGGGCCGTCCAGTACCCGGAGGGCTCCCGGAGGGGGTCGACGTACACCTTGATCGTGAACGACTCGCCCGGCGCGAGGGTTCCCGCGGAACGGTTCAGGTAGAGCCAGGCGGCGCCGGTGCTCGCGGACCAGCGCACGGGGGCGTCGCCGGTGGCGGTGAGGGTGATGAGGGTGGTGTCGCCGCTGGAGTCGGCGGAGACGTCGAGCTGGGCCGCGCCCTTCTTCCCGGCTCCGGTGACGCTGATCACCTCTACGGTGACATCGGGCCTGCCGTCCCGTCCGGGCCGGCCGCCGGGGCGGCTGCTGGCGCTGCCCGCGTTCTCGTAGCCGCCGCCCGCGGCCTGGCCGTCGAGCGCGCCCGGCCCCTGCGCCTCGCTGGCGCTGGCCGAGCGGCCGTCGACGCCCTCGCCGGTGGGGGTCCCCCGGTAGGCGGCCCACAGGGCGAGGACGGGGGCGGCCACCACGGTGGCCACGACCGTCGTGGTGACGGCACGCGCGCGCAGCCGGTCCCGGCGGGCGGCGCGGTCCTTGGGGTCCATCGGGAAGCCGCGCCGGTCGAAGCGGGGCGCGGCGCCACGCGCGCGTGGGCCGTGCGTCATGGCGAGGTACAGGGCCGCGCGGGGTGCCTCCAGGACGGGCAGTTCGGCGGGGGTGACGCTGGAACCGGGCCAGTGGCCGGGGACCGCGCGTTCGGCGGTGCGGCGGCAGCGGGGGCAGTCGTCGACGTGCCGGACCAGTTCCCGGCGCAGCGCGGTGGACAGCACGAGCTGGTGGTCGCCGGTGAGCCCGGCGACGCTCGGACAGGTGCCGGTCTCCACCACGGCGAGGGCGGCACGCGTGCGTTCCACCTCGCAGGCGGCGGAGGCGAGCAGCTCGCGCGCGGCCGCGGGGTCCGTGCCGAGGACGGCGGCGACCTCGTGGGCGGCGAGGTGGTGGCGCACGGCGAGTTCGAGCGCCTCGCGCTGCTCGGGGGTGGTGCCGGCCGCCTCCGGCCAGGCGAGGAGGGCCAGTTGCCGTCGGCGCTCCTCCTGGACCTGCTCGGAGACGGGCGGTGCGGCGGGCGGCCGCGAAGGGCCGTGGCGGCCCGCGGCATGGGTGGTCTGACGTTTCTGCTTTGCCTCGGCCAGCTTGCGCAGACAGGACCAGCGGGCCAGCGCGTACAGCCAGGCGCGGCGGTCACCGGCGGACTCCGGGCCGCGCTGGCCGCGGCGCTCGGCGAGGACGAGGACGTCACCGAGGGCGGCGGTCGCGGTGTCGTGGTCGCACAGGACGGACAGGCAGTAGGTGAACAGGCCGTCCAGGTAGGGCTCGTAACGCGCGGGCGGACGCTGCGCCAGGGTGCGCGCCGCGCCTCGGTCACGCGCCTCCCGGTGCGCTCGGTGTGCGCCGGTGGTGCGGATGGGGGTCTCCGGTCGGCTGCTCGTCATCCGTGGACCGTAGGCGGGTAGGTGAGGCGGCTTCTCGCACCTTGAGCACATTTCCTTCGTACGGGTGAAACGATCCCTCAAACGGGTACAGGAACCCCCGATTCCGCGGTCCGGTCCCGGTCGCCGTGGCCGGTTCGCCCCGGGTGCGCGGGGGATGTCAGTGGGGGCGGTTACCGTTTCGGTCATGGCTGCCCGTACGAAGACCGCCAAGGAGCGCCCGTCCTACCGCTGCACCGAGTGCGGCTGGCAGACGGCGAAATGGCTCGGTCGCTGCCCCGAATGCCAGGCGTGGGGGACGATCGAGGAGTACGGCGCGCCCGCGGTCCGTACGACGGCGCCGGGGCGTGTCACCACGTCCGCGCTGCCCATCGGGCAGGTCGACGGACGGCAGGCCACCGCCCGCCCCACCGGCGTGCCGGAGCTGGACCGGGTCCTCGGCGGCGGTCTGGTGCCCGGCGCCGTGGTGCTGCTGGCGGGCGAGCCCGGCGTCGGCAAGTCGACGCTGCTGCTGGACGTCGCCGCCAAGTCGGCCAGTGACGAACACCGCACCCTCTACGTCACCGGCGAGGAGTCGGCGAGCCAGGTGCGGCTGCGCGCCGACCGCATCAACGCCATCGACGACCACCTGTATCTCGCGGCGGAGACGGATCTGGCGGCCGTGCTCGGCCATTTGGACGCGGTCAAGCCCTCCCTGCTGATCCTGGACTCCGTGCAGACGGTCGCCTCCCCGGAGATCGACGGCGCCCCCGGCGGCATGGCCCAGGTGCGGGAGGTCGCGGGCGCCCTCATCCGGGCCTCCAAGGAACGCGGCATGTCCACGCTGCTGGTGGGCCATGTCACCAAGGACGGCGCCATCGCGGGCCCGCGCCTGCTGGAGCACCTCGTCGACGTCGTCCTGCACTTCGAGGGCGACCGGCACGCGCGCCTGCGCCTGGTGCGCGGCGTCAAGAACCGCTACGGCGCCACCGACGAGGTCGGCTGCTTCGAACTGCACGACGAGGGCATCACGGGCCTTGCCGACCCGAGCGGACTTTTCCTGACACGGCGTGACGAACCGGTCCCCGGCACCTGTCTGACGGTCACCCTGGAGGGCCGCCGTCCGCTGGTCGCCGAAGTGCAGGCGCTCACCGTCGACTCGCAGATCCCCTCCCCGCGCCGCACCACCTCCGGCCTGGAGACCTCCCGGGTGTCGATGATGCTCGCCGTCCTGGAGCAGCGCGGCCGGATCAGCGCCCTGGGCAAACGGGACATCTACTCCGCGACGGTCGGCGGCGTGAAGCTCTCCGAGCCCGCCGCGGACCTCGCGATCGCCCTCGCGCTGGCCAGCGCGGCCAGCGACACCCCGCTGCCGAAGAACCTCGTCGCCATCGGCGAAGTGGGGCTCGCGGGCGAGGTCAGACGGGTCACGGGCGTGCAGCGAAGGCTCGCCGAGGCGCACCGGCTGGGCTTCACGCACGCGCTCGTACCGGGGGATCCCGGCAAGATCCCGCCGGGCATGAAGGTGCTGGAAGTCGCGGACATAGGGGACGCGCTCCGGGTCCTTCCCCGCTCGCGTCGCCGAGAGGCCCCACGGGAAGCGGAGGACCGCCGGTAGACTTTGCCCAGGTCTCGCCCGTCCGTACGAACCGAATGTGCGAAACGGGAGCGCCCCAGAACCTGCGACCGGAGGAGTGCAGTGGCAGCCAACGACCGGGCAGCAGCTCCCGGAAAGGCCGGTGGGAGCTCCGGTGCCGATGGCCTGATGCGCGCCTCACTGAGCGCCGTGGCACCGGGCACGGCGCTGCGCGACGGCCTTGAACGGATCCTCCGGGGCAACACCGGCGGGCTCATCGTGCTGGGCTCGGACAAGACCGTCGAGGCGATGTGCACGGGCGGTTTCGTCCTGGATGTCGAGTTCACGGCGACCCGGCTCCGGGAACTGTGCAAGCTCGACGGCGGCATCGTGCTCTCCTCGGACCTGTCGAAGATCCTGCGCGCGGGCGTGCAGCTGGTCCCGGACCCGACGATCCCCACCGAGGAGACGGGCACCCGGCACCGCACGGCGGACCGGGTCAGCAAGCAGGTCGGCTTCCCCGTCGTCTCCGTCTCCCAGTCGATGCGCCTGATCGCGCTCTACGTCGACGGGCAGCGGCGGGTGCTGGAGGACTCCGCGGCGATCCTGTCCCGCGCGAACCAGGCGCTGGCGACGCTGGAGCGGTACAAGCTGCGGCTGGACGAGGTGGCGGGCACGCTGTCCGCGCTGGAGATCGAGGACCTGGTGACGGTCCGGGACGTCTCCGCGGTGGCGCAGCGCCTGGAGATGGTCCGGCGGATCGCCACCGAGATCGCCGAGTACGTGGTGGAGCTGGGCACGGACGGACGGCTGCTCGCGCTCCAGCTCGACGAGCTGATCGCGGGCGTGGAGCCGGAGCGGGAACTGGTCGTACGGGACTATGTGCCCGAGCCGACGGCGAAGCGGTCCCGCACGGTCGACGAGGCGCTGTACGAGCTGGACGCGCTCAGCCACGCGGAGCTGCTGGAACTGCCCACGGTGGCGAAGGCCTTGGGGTACACCGGGTCTCCGGAGGCGCTGGACTCGGCGGTGTCGCCGCGCGGGTTCCGGCTGCTGGCGAAGGTGCCGCGACTGCCGGGCGCCATCATCGACCGGCTGGTGGAGCACTTCGGGGGCCTGCAGAAGCTGCTCGCCGCGAGCGTCGACGACCTCCAGACGGTGGACGGCGTCGGCGAGGCCCGCGCGCGCAGCGTGCGCGAGGGCCTGTCCCGGCTGGCGGAGTCCTCGATCCTGGAGCGCTACGTCTGAGGCCTCGGCCTCCGCTCAGTCCTTCTCCAGTACGAACGAGGTCTGCGCCTTGCCGAAGCCCGGCGTGGTCGCCTCCACCAGGTACGTCCCCGCGGGGGCGGAGCCGGACGGCGGGGTCGCGCACTCCGGGGCGCTGGGCTTGCGGTCCCACTTCACGGTGTAGGTGACGCTGCTGTCGGCGGCCACGCGGAAGACCAGGCTGCCGGCCGTCTTGGGGCAGTGCGCGGAGGACCAGTAGTCGTCGTCGCTGTCGGCCTGAGTGATCGTCACCACCGTGTTCTTCGGGCCGAGATCGACCTTGCAGTCGCCGCCGGAGGAGTTGGTCGCGGTGAGCTGGAGCCTGGGCGTCTCACCGGGGCCGTAGGTGTTGCGGACGCTGCGCACGGTCAACTTCACCGCGCCCGGCGTGCAGTTGGGCAGCGAGGAGCCCGCGGGAAGCGCGTCGCCGGCGCCGACACCCGTCCCGCCGCCCGTGGCCCCGCCACCGGCGGCACCGTCCGAGCCGGATCCTCCGGGCCCGTCACCGTTCCCGGAGTCGTCGTCCGCACCCGAACCCGAGCCCTCCGAGTCCCCGGAACCCTCGTCCTCCGACTCGTCCCGCCCGCCCGGAGCCTGGCTGATGGCGGGACCGGAGCCGGACGGGCCGGGCGTGATGGTGGACGGCGAGGGATTCTTGCCGTTGCTCCCGTTCGCGTTGTCCTTGCCGCCCCCACCGCCCGAGGCGAGCACCCACGCGATCAGCAACGCCAACAGGGCGACAACAGACAGCAGTACGGCCCTCCGTCGCCAGTAGATGGAGGAGGGAAGCGGCCCGACCGGATTGCGCAGAGATCCCACGGCGCAAACTGTACGAGAGATCGGCGCGTTCGCTTGCCCCACCCGCCGCCCCGAGCCACAACTTTTCCGGATCATCATTCCGGAAACGACCACAACAGCGGGCCGACCCCGCACTTTCCCCCATTCCTGACGGAACGGGGAACTCCACACCGCACAGCGGCCGTTGACCTGTCTTACCCCTTCGGCACGACCCACTCCACGGGCTCGTCCAGACCGGTGGGCGAGTACAGCACGCGCTGGGCGCGGGGGTAGTCCTCCGGCACTTCGAAGAGGATGTTCCCGCGCAGACAGTCACCGCCGCGGATCATGGCCTCCAGCGGATACATGGGCAGGGGCACGCCGCTCCCGCTCACATGGGTGGGCTCCATCCGCGATCCGTCGGCGTAGGCCAGGGACCACGCAAAGGGGGTCACCCCCAGGGCCTTGCCGCCCTTGTTGCACAGCTTGACCTCCGCGAGCACCCACTTCTGCCCGTCGGCCGGAAGACCGGGAGGGCTGGGGACGCCCCGGTCTTTGTGGGCGATCGCGGTGACGGAGAAATCGTGACCGCTCATCGCGATGTCGACGGTGTCACCGAGGGCGTAGCTCTCCCGTCCGGGCGATGGCGACGGGCCCGCCGAGCCGACCCCCGACGGGGCCTCGGGCGCCTTCGCCACGCGCGGCTGTCCGGAGCCGTCGGACGAGCAGCCTGCGATCGCGGTCAGGAGCAGGGTGGCGGCAAGGGCCGCCGTGGCGCGGGCGCGCATGGTCCCCCCAGGTCGTGCGGTCGAGGAGGGCATCATGTGCGGTCCGGGGACGCCGTGTCGGGCATGTGGGCCGGGCGTCCCGCTTACGGGTGAACAACGGCATGCCGGGAGGGCCGTGCCGGACATGGGCGACGACTGCGCCCCGACGGCGGACCCGGTGCGGCGGTCCCCCCGTCCCCCCTGTCCCGCATGGCAGGATCGGGAGGGTCATGACTGCGCCCACAGAGTTCGACGCCCGTCCTGAGTCCCTCGGCGGTGTGTCCAGCGAGCCGTTGCACGTTCCCGTTATCGAGTGGTTCGACGACCATGCGCGTGATCTGCCCTGGCGGCGGCCGGAGGCCGGGCCTTGGGGAGTGATGGTCAGCGAGTTCATGCTGCAGCAGACGCCGGTGAGCCGGGTGCTGCCGGTCTACGAGCAGTGGCTGGCCCGGTGGCCCAGGCCCGCCGATCTGGCCGAGGAGGCGCCCGGAGAGGCCGTACGGGCCTGGGGCCGGCTCGGGTATCCCCGGCGGGCCCTGCGGCTGCACGGGGCCGCGGTGGCGATAACGGAACGGCACGGCGGTGACGTACCGACCGATCACGCGCAGCTTCTCGCACTGCCCGGCATCGGGGAGTACACGGCCGCCGCCGTCGCCTCTTTCGCGTACGGGCAGCGGCACCCCGTGCTGGACACCAACGTCCGCCGGGTCTTCGCGCGAGCCGTGACCGGGGTGCAGTACCCGCCGAACGCCACGACCGCCGCCGAGCGCAAGCTGGCCCGTGAGCTGCTGCCGGAGGACGAGTCGACGGCCGCGCGCTGGGCCGCCGCCTCCATGGAGCTGGGCGCGCTGGTGTGCACGGCGAAGAACGAGTCGTGCCACCGCTGTCCGATCGCCGCGCGCTGCGCCTGGCGGCTCAAGGGCAAGCCGGAGCACGAGGGTCCGCCCCGCCGCGGCCAGACCTACGCCGGCACCGACCGCCAGGTCCGCGGCAAGCTGCTCGCCGTGCTGCGCGAGGCCCACGCGCCCGTGCCGCAGGCGGCCCTGGACCGCGTGTGGCACGAACCGGTGCAGCGGGCGCGGGCGTTGGACGGGCTCGTGGCGGACGGACTGGTCGAGCCGTTGCCCGGGGGTTTGTATCGGCTGCCGTTGACCTGACGACACCGCCAAATCCACCTGTACCGCGACAACTCGGTGTGCCGCTTTACCCGTTTCCTACTTCCGTTACACAACCGACGGACAGCCGATTGCTGGCCGCAGGCTGCTTCGGACAACGCCGTGACAACCCCTCCGTAGCTTCATTCCCGTGCTCGACAGAAGCACAGAGGTAGTCCAACGGGGATGTGGAGGCGGTCAACATGGCGCAGGGCGAGGTGCTCGAATTCGAGGAGTACGTCCGCACCCGGCAGGACGCGCTGCTGCGCAGCGCCCGTCGGCTGGTGCCGGACCCCGTCGACGCCCAGGACCTCCTCCAGACCGCGCTCGTGCGTACGTACGGCCGTTGGGAGACCATCGAGGACAAGCGGCTCGCGGACGCCTACCTGCGCCGCGTCATGATCAACACGCGGACCGAGTGGTGGCGGGCGCGCAAGCTGGAGGAGGTGCCGACCGAGCAGCTCCCGGACGCCTCGGTCGAGGACTCCACCGAACAGCACGCCGACCGCGCCCTGCTGATGGACATCATGAAGGTGCTCGCCCCCAAGCAGCGCAGTGTGGTCGTGCTGCGACACTGGGAGCAGATGTCCACGGAGGAGACGGCCGCCGCCCTCGGCATGTCGGCCGGAACGGTCAAGAGCACGCTGCACCGGGCGCTCGCCCGGCTCCGCGAGGAGCTGGAGAGCCGCGATCTGGACGCACGCGCGCTGGAGCGTGAGGAGCGGGAGCGGTGCGCGGCCTAGCCAACAAGGCACCCGACGCGGGGCCGGAACCGGCCCGGGGAACCCATCAGGCGGTGATCACGGCGCTGGCCGTGTTCGCCGCCCTCGCCCTTTTCATGTCCGGCTGCGGCACCGGCGGCACCGGCGCCCGCGACGAGGGCCCGGCCCGCGACGAGTCCGGAGCGGGCGCCGCCCTCGCCGCCTCCCCCATGGCGTCCCCGCTGCCCTCGGCCAGCGACCGCCCCGGGCAGGCGGAGGTGATCCGGCTGATCAAGGCGGACCCTCAGGTGTCGGCCGAGGTCAAGCGCGGCCTCCAGCCCTGCACCGCCGACGAGTACCCGATCGACACCTCCTTCGGCGATCTCACCGGCGGCACCGCGCAGGACGTCGTGGTGAATGTGCTGACCTGCGGGGACGGCGTCGGGATCGGCTCATATGTGTATCGCGAGCAGGACGGCTCGTACGAGAATGTGTTCCAGGCGGAGGAGCCGCCGGTCTACGCCCAGATCGACCGCGGCGATCTGGTGGTGAGCAAGCAGGTGTACGAGAAGGGCGACCCGGTGTCCAGCCCGTCCGGCGAGAACGTGATCACGTACCGCTGGAACGGGACCCGCTTCAACCAGGAGTACTTCTGGCACAACGACTACGGCGCCGTCGTCGGCGATCCGCCCTCGCCGGTGCCGGAGGCCTGAGCGCGGTGCCGGGGACACGGGGCCGGTTCGGCGCCGGCGGTGTGACCGACGCGGGCGGTGCGATGCGCAGCCGCCGGTGTGATTCGGTGCCGTCGGGGTGAACCGATCGGGCCCCTCCGACCGATCTCCTGTTGAAAGCCGATGACAGACGTTGATAGACGCTGACAGACGCTGAAAGCCCACCACTAGCCACGAGGACTGAGAGCACCGGGATGGCAGACCAGACCCACGTTCTGTTCGTCGAGGACGACGACGTCATCCGCGAGGCCACCCAGCTCGCCCTGGAGCGGGACGGTTTCGCGGTCACCGCGATGCCCGACGGCCTGTCCGGCCTGGAGGCGTTCCGTGCGAACCGGCCCGACATCGCCCTGCTGGACGTGATGGTGCCCGGCCTGGACGGCGTCAGCCTGTGCCGCCGGATCCGGGACGAGTCGACCGTGCCGGTGATCATGCTGTCGGCGCGGGCGGACTCCATCGACGTGGTGCTGGGTCTGGAGGCGGGCGCGGACGACTACGTCACCAAGCCGTTCGACGGCGCTGTGCTGGTCGCCCGTATCCGCGCGGTACTGCGCCGCTTCGGGCACGCCAACGGCGCTCAGGCGGAGGAGGCGGGGCAGGGGTCCAGCGGCGGGGTGCTGACCTTCGGCGAGCTGGAGATCGACACCGAGGGGATGGAGGTGCGCAGGGCCGGTCAGCCGGTGGCGCTCACGCCGACCGAAATGCGGCTGCTGCTGGAGTTCTCCGCCGCGCCGGGCACCGTGCTCTCCCGGGACAAGCTCCTGGAGCGGGTGTGGGACTACGGCTGGGGCGGGGACACCCGGGTCGTGGACGTCCATGTGCAGCGGCTGCGCACCAAGATCGGCCAGGACCGGATCGAGACGGTCCGCGGCTTCGGCTACAAGCTCAAGGGCTGAGCGGGACCGGGCATGCGGGGGTTCTCCTGGCGCCGCGCGGATCTGCGCGCGGCCGATATCCGTACCGGGCTGAAGTGGAAGCTCAGCGCGGCCATCGCGCTGGTCGGCGCGCTGGTGGCGGTGGCGCTGAGTCTGGTCGTGCACAACGCCGCGCGGGTGTCCATGCTGGACAACGCGCGTGACCTGGCCGCCGAGCGCATCCAGATCGCCCAGCGCAACTACGAGCTGTCCGGCCGCCCGAACTTCCCGAACGTCAAGGTCGACGACCCGAACCTGCCGGAACCCCTGCGCGAAAAAGTCAGACAGAAGCGGCGGGCGACCTACGTCACCGACTCCTCGCGCGGCGGGCCGGACATATGGGCGGCCGTGCCGGTACAGGACGGGCGGGTGCTGTCCTTGCACAGCGGGTTCACCGACCGCAGCACCGACATCCTCAACGACCTCGACCAGGCGCTGGTGATCGGCTCCATCGCGGTCGTCCTCGGCGGCAGCGCGATCGGCGTGCTGATCGGCGGTCAGATGTCGCGCAGGCTCCGCAAGGCGGCCGTCGCGGCGGGTCAGGTCGCCAAGGGCGAGACGGAGGTCCGGGTGCGGGACGCGATCGGCGGGGTCGTACGCGACGAGACCGACGATCTGGCGCGGGCGGTGGACGCCATGGCGGACGCCCTCCAGCAGCGCCTTGAGGCCGAGCGCCGGGTGACCGCCGACATCGCGCACGAGCTGCGCACCCCGGTGACCGGGCTGCTGACGGCGGCGGAGCTGCTGCCGCCGGGGCGGCCGACCGAGCTGGTGCTGGACCGGGCGAAGGCGATGCGCACGCTGGTGGAGGACGTCCTGGAGGTGGCCCGGCTCGACGGGGCCTCGGAGCGGGCAGAGCTGCAGGACATCATGCTGGGCGAGTTCATCACCCGGCGGGTCGCGGCGAAGGACCCGGATGTCGAGGTGCGGGTCGTGCACGAGTCGGAGGTCACCACCGATCCGCGGCGCCTGGAGCGGGTGCTGTTCAACCTGCTCGCCAACGCCGCCCGGCACGGCAAGCCGCCGATCGAGGTCACCGTGGAGGGCCGGGTCATCCGGGTCCGCGACCACGGCCCCGGGTTCCCGGAGGCGCTCCTCCTGGAGGGTCCGAGCCGCTTCCGCACCGGCAGCAGCGACCGGGCCGGGCGCGGGCACGGTCTCGGCCTGACCATCGCGGCGGGCCAGGCCCGGGTGCTCGGCGCCCGCCTGACCTTCCGCAACATCCGCCCGGCCGGCGCCCCGGAGGGCGTGCCGGCGGAGGGCGCGGTGGCGGTGCTGTGGCTGCCGGAGCACGCGCCGACGAACACGGGGAGCTATCCGATGCTGCCGTGACGGTGCGTCGGACGGCGCGTCTGACGGTGGCTTGGACGGTGCGTCGGGCTCAGAACGGCTTGGACATGTCGAGCTGTTCGCTGCGCTCGGTCAGCGAGTACCAGTTGCCGTTGTCGTCGCGGAAGATCGCCTCGATGCCGTACGGGCGTTCCTTGGGCTCCTGGATGAACTCGACGCCGCGTGCCTTGAACGTCTCGTAGTCGCCGCGGCAGTCGTCCGTACGGAAGGCGCCCGCGCCGATGACTCCCTTGCCGACCAGGGTCTTCAGCGCCTGGGAGGACTCGGGGTCGAGGCCCGGGCCGTCCAGGCTCATCAGGGCCAGCTCCACGTCCGGCTGGTCCTTGGCGCCGACGGTGACCCAGCGCATGTCGCCCATCGCGACCTCGCTGCGCACCTCGAAGTCGAGCTTGCCGGTGAAGAAGTCCTTCGTCCGCTGCTGGTCGAAGGACCATACGGTGGTGATGCCCAGGCCCTTGATCATGGTTCCGCGCTCCTGTCCTGCGGGCTGCTTTCCTCGTCACCGTAGGCAGGGGCGGGGCCGGGGCGCTTCTTCAAAGTTGCGGAGTCTCTTCCGGCGCCGGGGGTGCGGGGAAACCCGCCCGCCCAGAGCATCGCGTAGCACCCGGGGATCAGGGACGCGCCCCGGCCCACGTGCTCGGCCCGGTACGCGCTCGGGCTGAGGCCGGTGCGGGCCTTGAACCGCGCGGAGAAGGTGCCGAGGCTGCTGAAGCCGACCAGATGGCAGATCTCCGTGACGGACAGATCCGCGCCGCGGAGCATCTCCTCGGCCCGCTCGATCCGCCGGTGCGTGAGGTACTTGCCGGGGGTCTCGCCGTACGCCGCCCTGAAGGCCCGTACGAAGTGGTAGCGGGAGTACCCGGCGTGCGCGGCCACGGCGTCCAGATCGAGAGCGGGGTCTGCCCACTCCCGATCCATCGCGTCCTTGGCCAGGCGCAGCTGCCGGGTCCGGTCCATGTGCCGATGGTGGCACGCGGTACTGACAGCGACCGGGGGAGCGGTCTACGCCGCCGGTGCCGCTTCTTCCTTCGGACCGCTGCCCTTCAGCGCGACCTCCTTGACGAACACCGCGGCCACCAGCGAGGCCACCGCCACCACCGCGCCGAGCAGGAACGCCGAGTGGATGCCGGAGGAGACGGCGTGCTGGTAGGCCTCGCGCACCGCGTCGGGCAGCTTGGCCAGGCTCGCCGCGTCCAGTTGCGCGGACTGCTCGGTGACCTCGGCGCCGAGGGATCCGGCGCGTTCGGCCATGACGTCCTGGACCCGGTTGTTGAAGAGCGCTCCCATGATGGCGACGCCGAAGGAGGAGCCGAGGGTGCGGAAGAGGGTGGTGGTGGAGGAGGCGACGCCCATGTCCTTCATCTCCACGCTGTTCTGCGCGACCAGCATGGTGACCTGCATCAGACAGCCCATGCCGAGACCGACCACGGCCATGAAGACACCCGAGGTGAGGCGCGAGGTGCCGGTGTCCATGGTGGACAGCAGGTAGAGGCCGACGGCCATCAGGGCGCTGCCGAGGACGGGGAAGACGTAGTAGCGGCCGGTGCTGGTGGTGACCCGGCCCGCGACCATCGAGGTCACCAGCATCGCGCCGAGCATCGGCAGGAGCAGCAGCCCGGAGTTGGTGGCGGAGGCGCCCTGCACGGACTGCTGGTACAGCGGCAGGAAGAGGGTGGCGCCGAACATCACGAAGCCGACCAGGAAGCCGATGACCGACATCAGCGTGAAGTTGCGGCTGCGGAAGATGTGCAGCGGCACGACCGGCTCGGCGGCCTTGGTCTGCCAGAAGACGAACCCGACGAGGGCGGCGACCCCGATGCCGATCAGCTCCATGATCCGCGCGGAGGTCCAGGCGTACTCCGTGCCGCCCCAGGTGGTGACGAGCACGATCGCGGTGATGCCGATGGTCAGCAGCCCGGCGCCCAGGTAGTCGATCCGGGCCTGCGCCCGCTTCTTCGGCAGGTGCAGGACCGCGCTGATGGCGAGGAGGGCGACGATGCCGAGCGGGAGGTTGATGTAGAAGGCCCAGCGCCAGCCCCAGTGGTCGGTGATGGTGCCGCCGACCAGCGGACCGCCGATCATCGCCAGCGCCATGACGCCGGCCATCATGCCCTGGTACTTGCCGCGCTCACGGGGCGGGATCAGGTCGCCGATGATCGCCATCACACCGACCATGAGGCCGCCCGCGCCGAGGCCCTGCACCGCGCGGAAGCCGATGAGCTGGCCCATGTCCTGGGCCATGCCGCTGAGCGCGGAGCCGATCAGGAACAGCACGATCGAGCTCATGAAGACGCCCTTGCGGCCGTACATGTCGCCGAGCTTGCCCCACAGCGGGGTGGAGGCGGCGGTGGCGAGGGTGTAGGCGGTGACCACCCAGGAGAGGTGTGCGAGTCCGCCCAGCTCGCCCACGATCGTCGGCATCGCGGTACCGATGATCATGTTGTCGAGCATCGCCAGCATCATGGTGATCATGAGCGCGAGGAGCACCACCCGCACGCTCCTCGGCCGTTTCTCCGGTATCGCGTCGGCGATCTGCGCCTCTGCCTGGGCCTGCGCCATGACTCCCACTCCCCGTCTACTTACTTGCCGCCCGGCTAGTTACTACACTGCAGGAAGGTAGATGCGTAACTAGCCGGGCGTCAAGTAAGTTTTTGGCAAGCGCGAGGAGTACGAGGATGGGCGGCATGGGCGACACGGACGGCACCAGGCAGCGGCGCCGCGGCGACACCCGCCAGCGCATCCAGGACGTGGCCCTGGAACTCTTCGCCGAGCAGGGGTACGAGAAGACCTCGCTGCGGGAGATCGCCGAGCGCCTCGGTGTCACCAAGGCGGCGCTCTACTACCACTTCAAGACCAAGGAAGAGATCATCGTCAGCCTCTTCGAGGATCTGACGCGACCGATCGAGGAACTGGTCGAGTGGGGCCGGCAGCAGCCGCACACGCTGGAGACCAAGCGGGAGATCCTGCGGCGCTACGGCGACGTACTGCACGACGCCGCGCCGTTGTTCCGCTTCATGCAGGAGAACCAGGCCACCGTGCGGGACCTGAGCATCGGCGAGATGTTCAAGGAGCGCATGGCGGGCATGCGCGAGATCGTCATAGACCCGGACGCCGCCCTGGTGGACCAGGTCCGCTGCATCAGTGCCCTGTTCACCATGCACGCCGGGATGTTCGTGCACATGGAACTCGAAGGTGACCCCGAGGACAAGCGCAAGGCCGTCCTGGAGGTCGCCATCGGTCTGGTCACCCAGGCGCACGGGGGCGCCAAGGGTTCCGGGGATCAGACTCGTTAGAGCACCGGGGTCAAGCTCGTCAGAGCGAGAGGCCCTTGCCGCGCAGGAACGCGACCGGGTCGACCGCCGAGCCGAAGTTGGCGGTGGTGCGGATCTCGAAGTGCAGGTGCGGACCGCTGGAGTTGCCGGTGTTGCCGGACAGGGCGATCTTCTGGCCGGTCTTCACGACCTGACCGGTCTTCACCTGGATCTTCGACAGGTGGGCGTACTGCGAGTACGTGCCGTTGCCGTGCTTGATGACGACGGCGTTGCCGTAGGCGGGGCCGTCACCGGCGCCGTAGCCGCCGGCCTTGACGACTGTGCCGCCGTGGGCGGCGTAGACCTGGGTGCCGCTCGGGACGGCGAAGTCCTGGCCGCTGTGGGTGGACTGCCAGCGGGCGCCGCTCTGGGCGTAGCTCGCGGACTTCGTGTACTTCTTCACCGGCTTGACCCAGGAGGGGGCCTTCTTGGCCTTGGCGGCCTTGACGGCGGTCGCGGTCTTGGCGGTGGCGACGCTCTTCGCGGCGGCGGGCTCGGCGGCCGAGGCGACTCCGGCCCCCAGCACGACCGTCGCCCCCAGGGCGGCGGCCACGGCGGCGACGCGGTTGCGGAGCGTGGACGTACGGGAAGAACGGACGGAGACGCGCTGGGACATCGAGACCTCGTGGTGTCGGGGACAGGAGAACCACCCGGCGAGCGGGTGACTGCCTGGCGGCTGCCGGGCGGCTCGTCATTGGTAACCCCGGCGCCCATCTCGCCTCAAACGTGTGATCTACGACGGAAACTAGTAGTTCAGCACATCGCTGACGACTTCTTGACAGAGCACCCATGGCGGACGAAACCGCACATCACAGCCCTGCGAGCTCCAGAGGTCTGAACCAAAAGTCCGATTTGCCCCCACGGGCGCATCAACTATTCCGCCTAGTAAGGGACAAATCACCTGTGCGGCAAGTCACCGGTACCCAAGATCCAAGGACGTCGCAATGTGACCGGCGCTACGCTGACCTGCGTTGATATGACGACGGGGGAGGGCGGGTTGGACCCGGCATTCCGCTGCCGCGCAGTCAACGCCTTCGCGCTCCCGGTCCTCTCCGTCCTCGTCAGCAACCGCCCCAAGGAGTAGCCACCCGTGGAACCCGCAGCCATAGGCGTAAGGCTGGCGTCCTCCCTGGTGACGCCCCTGGTCAAGAAGCTGTTCGTGGTCGAGCGCTCCGGAGCCGTCCTGGTCGACCGCCCCGTGCGGATCTCCGGCTTCGTCTCCTTCCGCGGTGAGAAGCGCACCCTCGACCGCCCTGCGCTGCACAAGCTCTCCGCCGAGCTGGTGAGCCGGGCGCTGAAGAGCGGCGAGCGCCCAGTTCCCACCAGCGAGGAGGAGGCCGTCGTCCACGCCCTGACGGACACCCTGTACGCCCTCGGTGACCTGACCATGACCGACGTACAGGCCGTGGAGCTGGGACACGAGGCCCTCGCCGCGAGCCTGCGCAAATCCGCCGGCCACCCCGACCGCGAACTGTCCTACGACGCCGCGCAGCTCTACGACCGCCTGCTCACCACCGCCTGCCTGCACATCCTGAACTTCTTCACCCAGCGCTCCGCCTTCGCCGAACGCACCCTCGTCGAGCAGTCCCGCCGCCAGCGCGAACTCATCGCCAAGGTCGACGAGTTGATCGCCCGTACGCCACCCGTCGGCGGCACCGACACCCCCTTCGAACAGCGCTACCTGGCCTACATCACCACCAAGCACGGCCAGCTCACGATCTACGGCATCGACCTCGCCGACTCCCCCGACCGCTGGCCCCTGGACGCCGCCTACCTCAGCCTCCAGGCCCTGGGCCCCGGCGAGGACGAACGGGCCACCGGCGCGGGCGGCCCGCACATCACCTCCGCCGCCGGGGCGCAGCCCGCCGAGCGGGCGCTGTCCGCGCACGACCGGGTGCTGCTGCGCGGGGTCGCCGGTTCGGGCAAAACCACGCTGGTGCAGTGGCTCGCGGTGACCGCCGCCCGGGGTGAGCGCGGCGACACGATCCCGTTCGTGCTGCCCCTGCGCACCCTCGTCCGCCGCCCCGACGGGCTCCCGGCGCCCGACGCCTTCCTGTCCGCCGTACGCGTCCCCTTCCACGCGAGCCAGCCCGACGGCTGGGCCGACCGCGTGCTGACCGCCGGACGCGGGCTGCTGCTGGTGGACGGCATCGACGAGATCCCCGAGCGGGAGCGCGAACGCACCCGCCGCTGGCTGCGCGACCTCCTCGACGTCTACCCCGGCAACCAGTGGCTGGTCACCTCCCGCCCCTCCGCCGTACGCGAGGACTGGCTCGCCGCCGACGGCTTCACCGAGCTTGCCCTGCTGCCGATGAGCCAGGACGACGTGGCCGCCTTCATCGAGCGCTGGCACACCGCGGCCCGGACGGACGCCCCCGACCCGGAGCGTCTGGACGGCTACCGGCGCTCCCTCCTGGACGCCGTACGCACCAAGCCGGACCTCGGACGGCTCGCCACCAACCCGCTGATGTGCGGCCTGCTGTGCGCCCTGCACCGCGACCGGCGCGGCTACCTCCCGCACGGCCGCAAGGAGTTGTACGACGCCGCTCTGTCGATGCTGCTGGCCCGCCGGGACGAGGAGCGGGACATGTTCGGGCAGGGGCAGGTCTTCCTCACCGAGCAGCCCCAGATCCAGTTGCTCCAGCGGCTCGCGTACTGGCTGATCCGCAACAACCAGTCCGAGCTGGACCGCGACCGCGCCGAGCGGATCATCGGCGACGCCCTGCCGTCGCTGCCCGCAGTCGCCGAGCAGGGCGACGCCGGTCGGATCCTGCGCCATCTGCTGGTCCGCTCCGGTCTGCTGCGCGAACCGGCCGCGGGGACCGTGGAGTTCGTGCACCGCACCTTCCAGGACTACCTGGGCGCCAAGGCCGCCGTGGAGGAGGGCGACTTCGGACTGCTGGTGCGCGGGGCCGCCGACGAGCAGTGGGCGGACGTGGTCCGGATGGCGGTGGCGCACGCGCGTCCGCGCGAACGGGCCAAGCTGCTACGGGACTTGGGTGCGGCTGCCGAGTCGGCCGAGGGAGCGGTGAGCGCCCGGTTGCGGCTGCTCGCACTGGCCTCGCTGGAGCACGCGACGGAGCTGGACCCGGGGGTGCGGGCGGAGGTGGAGCGCGATGCAGCCTCGCTGATCCCGCCGCGGACCACGGAGGAGGCACGGGCACTCGCGGAGGTCGGCCCGCTGGCCCTGGAGCTGCTGCCGGGCCCCGAGGGGCTGGACGAGGAGGAGGCACGGGCGGTCGTCGTCACCGCGTCCCTCATCGGCACGGAGGCGGCGCTGCCGGTGCTGGCGCGGTTCCGGGAGCATCCGGCGGTGGCGGTACGGGCGCAGCTGTCGTGGGCCTGGGACCGGTTCCCGACGCAGCGGTACGGGGAGGAAGTCATCGCCCACCTCCAGCAGGAGGAGCTGTTCTTCAGCGCCCACTCGGCCGACCATCTCCGCTTTCTGTGCGGGCTCGGGGGCAGGCCCGCCGTTCACCTCGTCGGCGGTATCGCGCCGGAGGAGGTCCGAGCCGGGCTCGATGCCGGGAAGACGACCCGACTCAGCTTCGAGAACAACGACGAGCTGCGTGACCTGGAGTGCCTGTCCGGCCTGCACGGACTGTCCTCCCTCGACATCAGCCAGTGCTTCGCCCTGGAGAGCCTGGCCGGGGCAGCCCATCTCCCCCTCGCCTGGCTGTCGTTGGACCTCCTGCCGCGCGGACTTGACCTGTCCGTGCTCTCCGGCTCGCCCACCCTGGACCATCTCGACCTGGGGATCCTGCTGGAGGGCGAGTCCCTCGTCGAGGCGCTGCCCCGGGATCTGACTTTGCGCTATCTGCGGTTCACCAAGCACGCCTTGGAACTGACCGGACTGCGCGGACTGCGCCACTTCCGCTCGCTGCGCCTGCTCAGCCTGTCCAGGCTGACCTCGCCGCTCTCCCCCGCCGACTACGAAGAGATCACCTGCCTGCCGGAGCTGACCCATCTGCACATCGACTGGCAGCACCACGGCGGCTGGAACGGTCCCCCGCTGCCCGGCATCACGCACCTGAAGCTGAACAACTTCCAAGGCGCCGAGGACCTTTCCACGGTCCCCGCCCTGTTCCCGAACCTGCGCTCGGCCACCGTCGTCCCCGCCGCGAACATCACCCGGATCCCCGAGGAAACGCTCACCCCTCTCCCCCCCGACCGCACATTCGAACGCATCCGCCGCATTGTCTAATGCACGCCTCTAGCGCCCTACCCCCCAGTAACCCTACGGTTCCTCTCGCGCAACCCGGCACGACGAACATGCACACGACATGCTGGCCGTACGCGAAGGGAACCTCCCACAGATGACCACCCGACGCCCCTGGGCGCTCCGCATAGGCGCCACCGCAGCCTCCGCAGCCGCCCTCGTCGCTCTCGCAGGCCCCGCCGAGGCCGCCACCAGCACCGGCGCGCAGACCGTCGCCACCGCCGCCGCCACCGCGGACGTCGACTACAACACCTGGCAGAAGGACTGCCGGCTGGTGATGGAGCGCGCGCTGCCCGAGATCAAGCAGCGGATCGCGAACGCCAGGCCGGGCGAGAAGCAGGCCATCGTCTTCGACATCGACAACACCACCCTGGAGACCGACTTCGGCTTCAGCTACCCCCAGCCCGCCAACAAGCCGGTCCTGGAGGTCGCCAAGTACGCCCAGGAGCACGGGGTGGCCCTGTTCTTCGTGACCGCCCGCCCGGGCATCATCTACGCCTTCACGGACTACAACCTCAAGTACCGCGGCTACAAGGTCGCCGGACTCTACGTCCGCGGCTTCCTGGACCTGTTCAAGGACGTCGCCGACTACAAGACCGCCCAGCGCGTCGACATCGAGAACCGCGGCTACACGATCATCGCGAACATCGGCAACAGCGCTACCGACCTCTCGGGCGGCCACGCCGAGAAGACGTACAAGCTGCCGGACTACGACGGCCAGCTGTCGTAAGTAACAGAGCCCCCGGGCAGACGAGAGGGGCCGGTGCCATCGTGGCACCGGCCCCTCTCGCTCGCTCCGAGGAGCGGTGAGGCTTACGCCTCCTTGCTCAGGTTCGGACCGGCACCGCCGGCCGCCTGCTCGATCGGCGGGACGTCGGGCAGCGCCGACTTCTCCTCACCGCGGAAGGTGAAGGTCTGGGAGTCGCCCTCACCCTCGGTGTCCACGACCACGATGTGACCGGGGCGCAGCTCGCCGAAGAGGATCTTCTCCGAGAGCGTGTCCTCGATCTCGCGCTGGATGGTGCGGCGCAGCGGACGCGCACCCAGCACCGGGTCGTAGCCCTTCTTGGACAGCAGCTCCTTGGCGGACTGGGAGAGCTCGATGCCCATGTCCCGGTCCTTCAGGCGCTCGTCCACCTTGCTGATCATCAGGTCGACGATCGCGAGGATGTCCTCCTGCGTCAGCTGCGGGAAGACGACCACGTCGTCGACGCGGTTGAGGAACTCGGGCCGGAAGTGCTGCTTGAGCTCGTCCGAGACCTTGTTCTTCATGCGCTCGTAGTTGGTCTTCGTGTCACCCGCGGCGGCGAAGCCCAGGTTGAAGCCCTTGGAGATGTCCCGGGTGCCGAGGTTGGTCGTCATGATGATGACCGTGTTCTTGAAGTCCACGACCCGGCCCTGGGAGTCGGTCAGACGACCGTCCTCCAGGATCTGCAGCAGCGAGTTGAAGATGTCCGGGTGGGCCTTCTCGACCTCGTCGAAGAGGACGACCGAGAACGGCTTGCGGCGGACCTTCTCCGTCAGCTGGCCGCCCTCCTCGTAGCCCACGTAACCGGGGGGCGAACCGAAGAGACGCGAGACCGTGTGCTTCTCGCTGAACTCCGACATGTCGAGGGAGATCAGCGCGTCCTCGTCGCCGAAGAGGAACTCGGCGAGCGCCTTGGACAGCTCGGTCTTACCGACACCGGACGGACCGGCGAAGATGAACGAACCACCGGGGCGCTTCGGGTCCTTCAGACCGGCACGCGTACGGCGGATCGCCTTCGACAGCGCCTTGACGGCGTCGACCTGGCCGATGACCCGCTTGTGGAGCTCGTCCTCCATGCGCAGCAGACGCGAGGACTCCTCCTCGGTCAGCTTGAAGACCGGGATGCCGGTGGCGGTCGCGAGGACCTCGGCGATCAGCTCGCCGTCGACCTCTGCGACGACGTCCATGTCGCCGGCCTTCCACTCCTTCTCCCGCTTGGCCTTGGCGGCCAGGAGCTGCTTCTCCTTGTCGCGCAGGGAGGCGGCCTTCTCGAAGTCCTGCGAGTCGATCGCGGACTCCTTGTCCCGGCGGACGGAGGCGATCTTCTCGTCGAACTCGCGCAGGTCCGGCGGCGCGGTCATCCGGCGGATCCGCATCCGGGAACCGGCCTCGTCGATCAGGTCGATCGCCTTGTCCGGCAGGAAGCGGTCGGAGATGTACCGGTCGGCCAGGGTGGCGGCCTGGACCAGCGCCTCGTCGGTGATGGAGACCCGGTGGTGGGCCTCGTACCGGTCGCGCAGACCCTTGAGGATCTCGATGGTGTGCGGCAGGGACGGCTCGGCGACCTGGATGGGCTGGAAGCGGCGCTCCAGGGCCGCGTCCTTCTCCAGGTGCTTGCGGTACTCGTCCAGCGTGGTGGCACCGATGGTCTGCAGCTCACCGCGGGCCAGCATCGGCTTGAGGATGCTGGCGGCGTCGATCGCGCCCTCGGCGGCGCCCGCACCCACCAGGGTGTGGAGCTCGTCGATGAACAGGATGATGTCGCCGCGGGTGCGGATCTCCTTGAGCACCTTCTTCAGGCGCTCCTCGAAGTCACCGCGGTAGCGGGAGCCGGCGACCAGCGCGCCGAGGTCGAGGGTGTAGAGGTGCTTGTCCTTGAGGGTCTCGGGCACCTCGCCCTTGACGATGGCCTGGGCGAGGCCCTCGACGACGGCGGTCTTGCCGACACCGGGCTCACCGATCAGGACCGGGTTGTTCTTGGTACGGCGGGACAGCACCTGCATGACCCGCTCGATCTCCTTCTCGCGCCCGATGACCGGGTCGAGCTTGGACTCACGAGCGGCCTGGGTGAGGTTCCGGCCGAACTGGTCGAGGACCAGGGACGTCGAGGGGGTGCCCTCGGCAGGCCCGCCGGCGGTGGCGGTCTCCTTGCCCTGGTAACCGGAGAGCAGCTGGATCACCTGCTGCCGCACCCGGTTGAGATCAGCGCCCAGCTTGACCAGGACCTGGGCGGCGACGCCCTCGCCCTCACGGATCAGGCCGAGCAGGATGTGCTCCGTGCCGATGTAGTTGTGGCCCAGCTGAAGGGCCTCGCGGAGCGACAGCTCCAGGACCTTCTTGGCACGGGGGGTGAAGGGAATGTGGCCCGAGGGCGCCTGCTGGCCCTGGCCGATGATCTCCTCCACCTGCTGGCGGACCGCCTCGAGCGAAATCCCGAGGCTCTCAAGGGCCTTGGCGGCGACACCCTCACCCTCGTGGATCAGGCCCAGGAGGATGTGCTCGGTGCCGATGTAGTTGTGGTTGAGCATCCGGGCTTCTTCCTGAGCCAGGACGACAACCCGCCGCGCGCGGTCGGTGAACCTCTCGAACATCGTTAATCGCTCCTCAGAGCGGTCAGGCAGTGGGGGGAACTTCCCCTCCCTGTCCTTCCGCAGCTTAGTCCCGCAAGCGGGGACCGCTCATTCCAACTGCCGACACCGTCGATGGCCTCCTGACCCCGAACGCCGACATCTGCTCCAACCTGATGGTGCGAGACGATGTTCCCGCAGGCCAGGCAGTTACCCGCTTCGCCAGTACGCCGATGGCGAACGTGAGACGTCCTGTACTGCGTGTCGCCCCCTCCCACTAGGGATGTCTTACCCGCCGTCACTGACAGTCCATGCCGCGCGCACCGGTTCCCTCCGCTACGGGCGAACAACCTCACGCTTCCCCGCACCCCCGTACGCCCCCTCGGTCGACACTCTGCGCACCCATGAGGACACCCAGCGTAACTCGCGGGGCTTTCCGGCGGTTGCACTTGTCATGGTTGGCAGCCTCCCTCCGGGCACCCCTCAGGTCACGGCGGTCCCGCCCCCTCGCCGGCCGCTCGATACGAGCGATCAGGTCCGCCGGTGGTACGAGAACGAACTGGGGTGGCCGACGGTGCCCGGAAGTCCTCCGGGACTCCGGCTGGGCCTGCGCTTCGACGTCCTGGACGTGCCGGCCGAGGCGGGCCGGGCGGCGCTGCGCCATCTGGCGCCGGGCTCCCCGGTGGCCGTCAGGGGTGACCGGATGCGCCTGCTGGTGGCCGCGGGCAGCGCGGAGGAGCTGCCGGGGGTGCTCAGCTGGCTGGAGTGGGACTCGCTGCCGCTGGACCTCACGGTGACGGGTGAGGGGGGCGTCATGAAGGCGCCCGCGCCACCCGGCTCCGGCGCGACCGGCGGACCCGGCTCCCGGGAGTGGGCCGGGGGCCGCCCGGACACGCCGCAGGGGGTCGCCGTATGGCTGCGACCCCCCGAGCCGGGGTGCGAGGTCGAGGCCTCGCTGCCGACGCTGTCGGCCTTGGGGGGCGGTGGGGACGCCCCCGATCTCGTACGGCTCCTGAACACGGTGGCGACACACTGCCACCGATTGCGGCTGCGCCGCGTATGCCGTCAGCCGTTGGCCTTCTCGTAAGCCTCGCGAATGGACGCGGGAACACGGCCGCGGTCATTGACCTCGTAACCGTTCTCCTTCGCCCATGCACGGATCTGGGCGGTGTCCTGGCTGCCGCCGGAAGCGGCGCGCGCCTTTCCACGCCCACCCGAAGCACGGCCTCCGGTACGACGACCACCCTTCACGTAAGGCTCAAGAAGGCTGCGGAGCTTGTCCGCATTGGCGGTCGTGAGATCGATCTCGTACGTCTTGCCGTCCAGCGCGAACGTCACGGTCTCGTCCGCCTCGCCGCCGTCGAGGTCGTCGACAAGAAGGACCTGAACCTTCTGTGCCACCGGATTTCCTTTCATCGATAACTTGCGGGCCGGGGTCTGCGGCGTCCCGCCGTTTCGCCGCCCCCTGTTATATGCAGTACTGCAGTACGTCGGAAAGCAAACCGCTTTTGCTGGAAAAACACAAACCCCTGGGAGAGACTCTCGGCCTCCTCCCCGCCCGGAAACATGAAGTTTCGGACATAGGCGACCGCTACCGCGGCTTCGGCTTACCGGCGATCACAGATGCAGAAGCATCCGGCTGTTGCCCAGGGTGTTCGGTTTCACTCGTTCGAGACCGAGGAACTCCGCGACACCCTCGTCATAGGAACGCAACAGCTCGGCGTACACATCGGTGTCGACCGGCGTCTCACCGATCTCGACGAAGCCGTGCTTGGCGAAGAAGTCCACTTCGAAGGTCAGGCAGAATACCCGGCGAACACCGAGCCATCGCGCGGTCTGCAGCAACTTCTCCAGCAACTGGTGACCGACACCCGCGCCCTTGAGTCCGGGCTTCACCGCGAGAGTGCGGACTTCCGCGAGGTCTTCCCACATGACGTGCAGGGCGCCGCATCCGACGACCTCGGCGTTGTCGTCCCGTTCCGCGACCCAGAACTCCTGGATGTCCTCGTAAAGCGTCACCGTGGCTTTGTCGAGCAGGATGCGACCGCGGACGTAGGCGTCAAGCAGGCGGCGCACCGCCGGGACATCGCTGGTGCGGGCCCGTCGGACGGTGATGGCTTTTGCGGTGGCTTCCGGTCTCTCTGCCGGTGAGCTCTGTGCGGACATGACCGGACGCTATCGCCCGTCACCCTCCGGTGCCGAGCCGGGGTTCTCCGCGGGAGTAGCGGGAGTATCCGAGCCGCTATCGGCTTGCCCCGCTTCTTCCGGTCCTTGGGCGATGCGGATGGCGTCCCGAAGGGCTTGTCGCTGTTCCTCGCTCATCATGCCGAAGAAGGCGACGAGGGCGGCGGCGGGGTTGTCGCTCTGCGCCCATGCGTCGTTCATCAGGGCGGCGGCGTATGCGGCACGAGTGGAGACCGCCTCATACCTATAGGCCCGGCCTTCCGCTTCACGGCGCACCCAGCCCTTCTGATGGAGATTGTCCAAAACGGTCATCACCGTGGTGTACGCGATGGTCCGTTCCTGTTGAAGATCTTCGAGGACTTCTCGAACGGTCACCGGGCGGTTCCACTTCCACACCCGCGTCATGACCGCGTCTTCGAGTTCTCCCAATGGGCGAGGCACAGCTCAGCACAATAGCGCTTTACCGGGCAAACAGACACAAAAAGGGCGTACGACTCGAAGTGGGAGTCGTACGCCCTTACGCCGTTGCCGACGCCTGTGAACGCTGTCGAAGCCGCCTCAGCCGTCGACGCGCCCCGCGCCCTGCTGGGCCCTCTCGGCCCGGGCGAGCGCCGCGTCGACGGCGGCGTCCTCCTTGGTCTTGTTGGCGCCGCCCTGGGTCTTCACGATCACCCGGATGACCGCACCGAAGAAGACAGCCATGACGACGGGGGGCAGAAGCGCGGAGACGTAGTCCATGCCTCCAGAGTAGCGAGGGGGGCGGTGGGCTCAGCCGGCGGCCAACTGCTGCGGCGGCTGGGCGGGGGGCGGGGTGGGCTTGCGCCGGGGGAAGACCTCGCCGGGCGTGGGGATGGGCCGCCGGGGCTGCTGGGGCTCCGCGGGGCTCGCGGGCTCGGGGCCGGTGCCCGGCTTCTCGGCGGGCGGGGTGGCGGGCTTCTTGGCGGGTTCCTGCTCGGGGTCGCCCTCAGCGCCCCTGGCGGACCCCTCGGAGAGCCCTCCAGGAAGGGCGTGGAGGCGGGTACGGCAGGCCGGGACGACGGGGGTGACCGTGGCGGCCCCCAGTCCCGTACGGCGCGCGAGACGGGCCCGTACGTCCTGCTCGGCCATCACCTGGCAGCGCTCCAGCAGCGCCGCGGCGACGGGATTGCCCCGCAGGGCGCGCAGTCCGGCGAGATCGTCGGGCTCCGGCCGGTATCCGGCACCGAGCGCTTCTTCCAGCAGGGCGAGATAACCGGCGGCGGTCCCGGGCAGGGCGGCGCGATACCGTCCGAGATCGGAGACCAGGAAGGCACGCAGCCGAGCGCCCTCGCGCATCGCTTCGTCCAGTGACTCGGCGAGACGGAGACAATCCTGGACGTCCTCGGCCGAGGCGGGGTCGGGGTTCAGGGCAAGGGCGAGCGCGCGTCGGAGCACACGCAGCTCCTCGACGCCGAACGCCATGCCACCGCGAGATCCGTATGGCGTGGGCATGAACCGACGGTACGCGCTAATCAGACAAACTCGACATAACCCCACCCCACGACGCGCCAAGATCCACCCGGTTGCCCAGGCAACGGCTCCGCGAGCACTCCGCCCGGCCACTTCCAGCCCGTCCGACGCCTGAGGACGAGGCCCGGCCACCCCCCAGCCATTCCGGCGCGCTTGAGGACGAGGCCCGCCCCTCCAGCCCGTCCGACGTTCGAGGACAAGGCAGACGGCCACAGAGCCCGGCCACCCCAGCCCGTCCGGCGCTTGAGGACAAGGCCGCTTCAGCCGACCCCCACCCACCCAAACCCCCACCCACCCGCAGACGGCCACAGAGCCCGGCCACCCCAGCCGGTCCGGCGTTCGAGGACA
>NZ_FLSP01000078.1 GCF_900091315.1 Streptomyces sp. DI166 | reverse complement strand
GGCGCCACGCGGCGGACCTGCGGCGCATCGCCGGTCAGATCGCGGCGCTCACCGACCTGCCCGCCGCGGCCCGCACCCCCCTCGGCGAGCTCCACGAAGCGCTCGCCCGCGACGACCCCGCCGAGCTGATCCGCCCGCTGACGGCCACCCGCCCGCACCTGACCGGCACCCATCCGGACCTCGCCGAGCAACTCGACACCCTCACGCCCCCCTGACCGGGCACCCGGGCTGCCTGCGCGTTCTTACGGACCCGCGACCTAGGGGTCGCCCTCGTGGCTCCGGCAGTCGTATGGTCCGGGGTGATTTATGGTGGCTCAAGGAGTATGTCCCACCGGAGGTGCAATGATGCGCGCCGCGGCAGCGACCGTATCTCTGGCTGTCAGCGCGGCGCTCATCGTCGCGGCAACGGCGTGCGACCAGGACGGCACGGAGAAGCCGGTCGTCCGGTACGGGTCCTGCGCGGTGTCCGGCAAGTACGGAGAGTTCCATCTGTCGCCCCGCACGGCGGGGGCCCTCACGGTCAAGACGACGTTGCCGGCACCCGGCTGGTGGAACGGGCAGACACCGGCGACCGTCAAGAGCGGCTACGAGTACTGCATGGCGGCCAACATCGCCTACCGCTCAGGACTCGACCGGCTGAAGGTGGAGAACGCGCCCTTCCCGGTGGTCGTCTCGGGCCGCACCGACAACTTCGACCTCGCCCTGGCCCAGATCACCATCACGCCCGAGCGGCGCGAGGTCGCCGACTTCTCCCCGCCCTACCTCTCCTCGACGCTGGGCGTGCTGATCCGGGACGGCGAGGACATCGACCAGGACAACATCAGTGAGGTCCGGATCGGTGTGGCCGAGGGCACCACGGGTGAGAAGTTCGTCGAGGACCGCATCAAGCCGACCCAGCCCGTCGTCTCCTACCCCAACGACCCCGAGATGGTCGCGGCGCTGGAGAAGGGCCGGATCGACGCGGTCGTCCACGACACAACGATCCTGCTGGCGTACCCGCAGGAGAAGGAGAGCCGGGTACGCCTGATCGGCCAGTACCGGACCAACCAGGGCTACGGCGCCCTGTACCCGAAGGGCTCGCCGAACCAGGACGAGCTGGACCGGATCATCAAGCAGCTCATCGACGACGGGACGCTCGCCAAGCTGTCGGCCGTCTACCTCGGCTCCGCCTTCGGCCAGGACCCGGCCAAGATCCCGTACCTCAAGGTCGTCCCCGGGTCCTGAGCCGCGTACCAGGGCCTTGCGAGCCCCTCACAGCTCCTCCGCTTCCGCCATGAGGAACGCCCCGAGATCGGCCACGGCCCCGCTGTCCAGCGACTGCTCGGCCCAGATGATCTTCCCGCGGTCCGTGTACCGGGTCCCCCAGCGGCGGGACATCTGCGCGACGAGGAACAGACCCCGTCCGCCTTCATCGGTGGAGGCCGCCCGGCGCAGATGCGGTGAGGTGCTGGTGCCGTCGGCGACCTCGCAGATCAGGCTGTCGCGGTCGTGCAGCAGCCGCAGCCGGATGGGGCTCGCCCCGTAGCGGATGGCGTTGGTGACCAGCTCGCTGAGGATCAGCTCGGTGGTGAAGGCCGCCTCGCCGAGCCCCCAGTCGGCCAGCCTGCGGGTGGCCTCGGCGCGGATACGGGGGACCGCCGCCGGGTCGTCGGGCACCTCCCACTCGGCGATCTGGTCCGGGTCCAGCAGCCGGGTGCGGGCGACGAGCAGCGCGACATCGTCACCCGACCGGGTGCGCAGCATGGCGTCCAGCACCGCCTCGCAGGTGTCGTCGGGGCTGGCGCCCTCGGTCTGGGCGAGTGCCTCGCGCAGCACGCCCAGACCGATGTCGATGTCCCGGTCGCGGGTCTCGACCAGCCCGTCGGTGTAGAGCACCAGCCGGCTGTCGGCGGGCAGCTGCAGCTCGGCCGTCTCCACCGGCAGCCCTCCTCCCACGCCGAGGGGCGGGGCGACGGGGATGTCCGGGAAGGTCACGGAGCCGTCCGGGGTGACCAGCGCCGGACCCGGGTGACCGGCCCGGGCGAGCACACAGCGACCGGAGACCGGGTCGTAGACGGCGTACAGGCAGGTGGCGCCGGTGACGGCGTCCGTCTTGCCCTGGGCGGCCGCGTCCTCGTCGATCTGGGTGATCAGGTCGTCCAGGTGCGCCAGCAGCTCGTCCGGCGGCAGGTCCAGGGAGGCGAAGTTGTGCACCGCGGTGCGCAGCCGCCCCATGGTCGCGGCGGCGTGCAGTCCGTGCCCGACGACATCGCCCACCACCAGCGCCACCCGCGCGCCCGGCAGCGGGATGACGTCGTACCAGTCGCCGCCCACACCGGCCTGCGCGGGCAGATACCGGTGGCCGACCTCCAGGGCGGACAGCTCGGGGAGCACGCCCGGAAGCAGGCTGCGCTGGAGGGTGACGGCGGTGGTGTGCTCGCGGGTGTAGCGGCGGGCGTTGTCGATGCACACGGCGGCCCGCGCGGCCAGCTCCTCCGCGGGGGACAGATCGTCCGACTCGAACGGGTTCTGCTCCGAGCGCCAGAACTCCACCACCCCGAGCAACTGGCCGCGCGCCTGCAGCGGTACCGAGATCATGGAGTGGATGCCCTGGGCGATCACCTTCGCGGCCCGCTCCGGGTCCTGGGACTGCCAGGCCCTGGCCGTGGTGAGGTCGGCAACCAGGACCGGCTGCCCGGTGGTGATGCCGATGGCCACCGGATTGTCCGGGACGAACCGCAGCAGCGTCCCGACGGGGTGAAAGGGCGCCGGTTGCCGGACGCCCGCGACCGCGATCCGGCGCATGTCCAGACGCGCCCCCGACGGCTCGTCGCCGCGCAGCACCTGCTCCACCAGTTCGACGGTGGCGAAGTCGGCGAAGCGCGGCACGGCCACCTCGGTCAGCTCCTCGGCGGTGCGCTTCATGTCGAGGGTGGTGCCGATCCGGGTGCTCGCCTCGTAGAGCAGTTGCAGCCGTCCGCCGGCCACGTCCGCACGCCCCGCGAGGGCGCGCAGCTCCGTGGTGTCCCGCAGCGTGGCCACGCTGCTGCCCTTCTGGCCGACGGGGCGCACATTGACCGCGAGCAGGGTGTCCCCGGCCAGGAAGACCTGGTCCGTGGCCGACCGGCCCGATTTCAGCAGCTCCGCCAGGGCCGGGCTCAGCCCGAGTTCGGTGACCGGCTTGCCCTCGGCCTGCGGGGGCAGGGTGAGCAGTCTGCGCGCCTCGTCGTTGACCAGCACCAGCTTGCCGTCGCCGTCCAGGATGATCACGCCTTCCCGGACCGCGTGCAGCACCGCGTCGTGGTGCTCGTACATACGGGTCATCTCGACCGGGCCGAGACCCTGGGTCTGGCGCAGCAGGCGCCCGCTGACCAGGGCGGAGCCGCCCGCGGCCAGCAGCAGCGCGAGACCGCCGGCGGTGAAGATCACCGGCAGTTGGTGCTGCACCACGCTGGTGACCTTGTCGACCGTGACGCCGACGGTGACCAGGCCGACGGCCGTGCCCTCGTCGTCGAAGACGGCCACGGTCGAGTCGACCGCCTTGCCCAGGCTGCTGTCGAACGTGGTCTGGTGGGGCTCGCCGCCGAGCGCCTCGTTGTAGGAGGCGGAGACGTGCTTGCCGATCTGGTCGGGGTCGGGGTGCGTCCACCGGAAGCCGTAGGGGCTGAGCGCCACGACGTAGTCGACACCGGTCTTCTTGCGTACCGCCTCGGCATGCGGCTGGAGGGCCGCCGTCGGGTCGTCGCTCTGCATCGCCTCGGCGGTGCCCGGGGCGTTCGCGAAGGACTCGGCCGCCACCAGCGACCGGTCGCGGGCCTCCTGGATCGCCCGGTTGCGGTCCTGGATCACCAGGGCCACCACGGCCGTGGCGATGAGCAGCAGGACGACCACGAACTGCAGCAGGAACACCTGACCGGCGACACTGCGCGGCTTGAGCAGCGTCAGCGCGCGTCGGCGCTCCGATGGGCGACCGGCCTCCGGTCCGGACTCCGGTGGCGGCCCGGCCTTCGGCGGCTCGCGGTCGTCCCTGCGGCTCGCTGGAGCTGTTCGCCCGAGTTTGCCCATTTCCTCAGTATCAGTGACCGGCCGGGCGGGCGCGGCTCAGGAGGTGCGCTCGGGCCGGTGATGTGCTGTCGGGACAGTCACTCGTACGGGTGTATGTGCGCGGTCGGTCGTCTTGCCGGGGCCCGCGCGGCGAACCGTTCCGCGACGGCGCTCCCGGCGGGGAAGGGGAGCGCTATCGGGTCCCCCTGTTGCAGGACTCCTTCTTGGCAGTGAGCAGTCAGGCGGATAACGTGCCTCGACCGTGTTCTCCCGAAGTTCTCCCGAACTGTCGAACTGTCAGTCGACCTGCGTGAGAGGACCGATATGTCCGCACGTCACAGAGGCGCGGCAACCGCAACCCTGGCTGCCGCCGCACTGGTCACCCCCCTCCTCGTTGCCGGACCCGCCACCGCGGGCGGTGACCACCCGAGCCGGTCACACCGGGGTGACGCACTGGCGAGGAAGCTCGTCAAGGAGTCCACAGCGAAGGGCGCACAGCTCCACCTGAAGGTCTTCCAGGCCATAGCCGACCACAACGGCGATACCCGCGCGGCCGGTTCGCAGGGACACAGGCTCTCGGCCGCCTACGTGGAGGCGGTGCTCAGGGCCGCGGGCTACAAAGTCGCCAAGCACGAGTTCGACTTCGTCTACACCGACGAGATCGCCGAGACCCTCGCCGTGGTCACCCCCACCCCGCGCGACATCCCCATCGAGCTGATGACCTACACCGCCAGCGGCCCCGAGGGCGGCGTGACGGCGGACGTGGCCGTCGCTCCCGTGGACGCCGACGGCACCCACGGCTGCGAGGCCACGGACTTCGCGGACGGCGCCTTCACCGGGAGGATCGCCCTGATCAAGCGCGGCGGCTGCACCTTCGCCGTCAAGCAGGCCAACGCCCACGCGGCGGGCGCGGTCGGCGCCGTGATCTACAACAACACCGAGGGCACGCTCAACGGAACCATCGGCGACCCCACCCTCGGCAAGATCCCCACCGGAGGCATCACCCAGGCCGACGGCGAGGCGCTGGCCGCCGAAGCGGCCGGCGGCCCGGTGCGGATCACCCTCGACGTCCGCGAACTGCGCGAGAACCGCAAGACCTTCAACCTCGTCGCGGAGACCCGCGGCGGCGACGCGGACAACACCGTCTTCCTCGGCGCCCACCTGGACGGCGTCAGCGAGGGGCCGGGCATCAACGACAACGGCTCCGGCTCGGCCGGCCTCCTCCAGGTCGCGCAGAAGCTGGGCAAGTCCCAGTACAAGATCAAGAACAAGGTGAAGTTCGCCTGGTGGTCGGCCGAGGAGTTCGGCCTGCTGGGCTCGGAGGCCTATGTCGCCTCCCTCACCGAGGCACAGCGGAAGCAGATCAAGCTCTACCTGAACTTCGACATGATCGCCTCGCCGAACGCCGCGTACTTCGTCTACGACGGCGACGACTCCGACGGCGTCGGCGCCGGACCCGGCCCCGAGGGCTCGGCCCAACTGGAGAAGGGGATCACGGACTTCCTCGACTCCAAGGGCATTCCGCACGAGGGCACCGACTTCACCGGCCGCTCCGACTACGGTCCGTTCATCGAGGTCGGCATCCCCTCCGGCGGCACCTTCACCGGGGCGGAGGGCATCAAGACCGAGGCGCAGGCCGCGAAGTTCGGCGGCCGGGCGGGGGTGGCGTACGACGTCAACTACCACGGCGCGGGCGACGACATCCGCAACATCAACATGCGGGCCCTGGACGTCAACATCGACGTCATCGCCAACGCCGTCGGCCACTACGCCTACGACCTCGAACCGCTGAGCAAGCCGGTCGGTTCCGCCGCGACGGGCGGGGACGCGGGCAGCGGCGGCGGCCTGCACGACGGCCACGGCCTGGTGACCGAGTAACCGAAGGGCGCTGCGACCCCGCCCGGGGTCGCAGCGCACGCCGGGCGTTACCCCGCTTCCCCCTCCAGCACCCGGCGCGCCGCCTCGGCCTCGGCCGCCGGGGGAGACAGCTCGTCGAGGGTGTCCAGCTCGTCGTCCGAGGCCAGCTCCCGTTCCCAGGCGTCCGCGAGGCGTTCTTGCTCCTCGCGCGGTTTGCCACCCACGGCCTCGCGCTGCTCGGGGTCCAGGACGGCCAGGAAGCGTTCGACCGGGTCGGTGCGCATACGGTGCTCCTTGTCACGAGAACGGGTGCCGCGCCGCCCAGCATCGCCGAACCCCCCACCCGCGAGCCGGCCGACACCGCCCGGGCCACTCCGTTGGCTCACGCCTCCAGCGGTCGCGCCGTCACGACGAGATTGGCCTGATAACCGCCGCGCTCCGGCACGAACGGCGGAGCACAGGTGACGAGCGTGAGCACCGGTGCCCCGGTCCGGCGGAACACGGAGGACGGAAGGTCGTCCTTGGACACCGTCGTCCGTGAGACGACCCGGTAGACGACGGGTTCCGCGCCGGTGCGGCGCACTTCGACGCGATCGCCGGGGCGTACGTCGTACAGCGCGGCGAACTCGCCCAGCGCGCCCGTCTCGCCGTCGACGTGCCCGACCAGCACCGCCGACCCCCGCGCGCTCCCCGGTTCCGGCCCGAAGCGGTACCACCCGGCCCGCCCGGGATCGGCCGGTACGGCCACGGCGCCGTCCGCCGTCACCCCGACCGGACGGATCCGGGCGTCGAGGCCGACCGCGGGCACCAGGACGCGCTCAGGGGCTGCAAAACGGGCCGGTGCCGCCGTGGCGGTCGCCGGGGCCGGTGCTCCCGCCGTCGATCCGAAGTCGACGGGAGGCGCGTCCGGCCCGGCGGTGGAGCAGCCCGTGAGCAGGGCCGCCGCCACCGCCAGCGGAATCAGCGCCGAGGTGCGGGCAGCGCCGCGCCGGGCGTTCTCAGACACGGCGGCCCGAGAAGCGGCGGGCCACCAGCAGGCTCAGCGCGACCGTGCCGCCCGCCGCGGCCCAGGCCATCCACTCGCCGGAGGAGTTGGCGGAGACGGCGGCACCGTTGCCGCCCGCGTGGACGGCCTGCGGCGTCGTCTCCATGCCCCCGAAGGTCTGCGTGGCGAGAGCCAGGTTCTTGTCCTCGGCGCTGCCCCACGCGTACACGACGTTGCCGGTGCCCTCCTTCAGGTCGAGGTCGGCCGGGCCGATGACCACGGTGTCGGTGCCGGCCGCCACGACATCGGCGGAGACCGAACCGGCTTCCACCTCGGTGAGCTGCTCCTTGGGGTTCTCCAGGCCCTTGAACACCGGCTGTCCGCCGGCCCGGACGTCCACGGCGGGCGCGGCGGCGACATGGCGGACCGTCAGGCGTGCCTTGCCCGCGTCGACCTTGGACACGTCGTTGACGAAGGCCGTCAACTGCGGGGTGCCGTCGGCGGACAGATGCGCCGCCACGGTGGCGTTCGCCCCGGCGGGCACCTCGATCTTCTTCTCTATGGCGGGTTCGCCCTCGGGGCCCTTGCCCGCCTCGAAGACCTGGATGTCGTAGGTGCCGGCGTCCAGGGGCTGCGGGTCGGTGACCGTGCCGGGCTTGAAGTCGCCGAGGAGTTCGTCGCCGTTGGCGTACACGTCGACGGTCAGGCCGGGAACGCCGTGGAAGACGGAGACCATGGCCTTGTCGTCGCTGTCGGCGGCGGCGGGGGTGACGGTGACGCCGAGCGCGAGGGCGCAGGCGCCGGCCGCCGTGGCGATGGTGAGGGAGGTGCGAGAGACCATCAGGATCAGTCCTTGGAGGGGAGATGTGCGGTTTCCAGAACCCGGCGCAGCCCGTGCAGGCCGCGGCGGGTGTGGCTCTTGACGGTGCCCAGCGGCATTCCGGTGCGGTCCGCGATCTGGGCCTGGGTGAGGTCCTCGTAGAAGGCGAGGCCCAGTACCTGCCGCTGGTGCCGGGGCAGGCGGGCGAGTCCGTCCAGCAGGACGACCCGGTCGAGCACGTCGTCCAGTGCCGCGCTGTCGGGCCGCGGTGTGCCCGTGCCGTGCGCGGCGGAGTCGACGAGGGTGAGGCGTCGGGTCCGGGCGGCGAGCGAGTCGACGATCTTGCGCCGGGTGATGCCGACGAGCCAGGCGCCGAGCGGCCCCCGGTCGGGGCGGAATCCGGCCCGGCCCCGCCAGGCGCCGATGAACACCTGCTGGGTCACGTCCTCGGCCTCGTGGGTGTCGCCGAGGGAGCGGGTGGCCATGGTGCGGACGAGTCCGCCCCAGTGCCGGTAGATCGCCGCGAAGGCGTCCTCGTCGGCGGCGCGCAGTCCGCGTCCCAGTTCGTCCTCGTCCATGGCCCGGTTCCTTCCGCCCTGTGTGTGCCTCCCAGTGTTTGAATCAGAAACGACGCGGACAACATGCATCGGTTGTGCGTCGTTTTGAGGGCGTAGGCTGACGGCATGGAGGAACACCGGGAGGACATCACGAGCGGCGGCCTGACCACCGGCGAGGTCGCCAGACGGCTCGGCGTCGCGCCCACCACGGTCCGGTCCTGGGACCGCCGCTACCGCCTCGGCCCCGACACCCGCACCGATGGCAGGCACCGCCGCTGGACGCCCGCGGACGTGGCCCGGCTGGAGCGCATGTGCGCCCTCACGGCCACCGGAATGGCCCCCGCCGAAGCCGCCCGCCTGGCACTGAGCGGAGAGCCCGTCGACGTGCCGAAGACGGCACCGTCACGCGGCCGCCGCAAGGCCGGAAGCGGGCTGAGCCTGGGCGACGCCCGCCAGGAGTGCAAGGGCATCGCACGCGCCGCCCTGCGCCTCGACGCCGCCGCCCTGGACGACCTCCTGGCGGCTGCGATCGACAGGCACGGACTGGTCACCGCCTGGACCGAGGTCATCGTGCCCACCCTCCAGGCGGTGGGCCGCAAGTGGGAGCGCTCGGGCGAGCGTTACGTCGAGGTGGAGCACTTCCTGTCCTGGCACGTCTCCTGCGCCCTGCGCCGCGGCCTGCCGCCCGCGGCCGTCGACCGCCCCGGCGCCACCACCCTGCTCGCCTGCGTACCGGGCGAGAACCACACCCTGCCGCTGGAGGTGCTGGCCGCCGCCCTGGCCGAACGCGGGCTCCCGGTGCGCATGTTCGGCGGTGCGGTCCCGGTCGAGTCACTTGTCGCGGCCGTACGCAGGACCGGACCGGCCGCGGTCGCCCTGTGGGCCCAGTCCCGCACCACGGCCAGCCCGCCCCTGGCGCAGCACGTCGCCGCCATGGGGTGGGGCGTCCGAGGGGCCCGCAGGCATGCGGTGGTCCTCACCCTGGGCCCCGGCTGGGCGGGCCGGGCCGTGGCGGGCCTGTCCCGCCCCAGAGGCCTCGCGGAAGCCGTGGCGGCCCTGGAATCGGTCGTACGAACGGACTCGTGATCCTGCGGTTGTCCGAACCGGACGCGTGATGCGCCGGTTGTCCGAACCGGACTCGTGATCCTCCGTCAGTCCCGGCCGCGGGCCCGCTTGAACCGGGCCAGGCCGTCGGCGAGGTCGATGAGCGGCTCCGGGTAGTCGTCGGGCCGCTCCGGCCCGCTCAGCCGCCACGGCTCGTGGACCCGGCCGTCCTTGACGTCCCGCAGCTCCGGCACCCAGCGCCGCACGTACTCGCCGCGCGGGTCGAACCGCTTGCCCTGGACCACGGGGTTGAGGACCCGGTGCGGACGGGTGTCGGTGCCGGTACCGGCGACCCACTGCCAGTTGAGCTGGTTGTTGACGATGTCGCCGTCCACCAGCAGCTCCAGGAAGTGCCGGGCGCCGACACGCCAGTCGACGTAGAGCGTCTTGGTGAGGAAGCTCGCCGTCAGCAGGCGCGCCCGGTTGTGCATCCAGCCCTCGTGACGGAGCTGGCGCATGGCCGCGTCGACGACCGGGTAGCCGGTACGGCCGTCCCGCCACGCGGCGATGTCCTCGGCCGCCTCCTCCTCGGACCGCCACCGGTCGCCGCGGGTGCGGTAGTCCCGGCGGGAGGCGTCGGGCCGGGCCGCCATGACCTGGTGGTGGAAGTCCCGCCAGCACAACTGCCGTACGAACGCCTCCGCTCCCGGCCCCGTGTGCGCGCCGCGGGCCCGGTGGACCAGTTCCACCGGGGAGAGCGCGCCGAAGTGCAGGTACGGCGACAGGCGTGAGGTCGCGTCGCCCGCCAGGTCGTCGTGCTGGTCCTCGTACGCGGCCAGGTCGTTGCGGAGCCACCGGGTCAGCCGGTCGCGGCCCCGGCTCTCGCCCCCGGCCGGAAGACCGGGGGAGACGCCCTTCACCTCGTCCCGGGCCGGCAGCGGCTCGCCGCGCACCGCCTCGGGAACGCGGACGGTACGGGGCGCCGGACACAGGTCCCTGAGCGGTTCCCGCGCCCAGCGCCGGAAGTACGGAGTGAACACGGCGTAGTGATCGGTGCCGGACGGGGTCACCGCGCCGGGCGCGACGACCGTGGTGACGGAGTCGTGGACGTGCAGCTCGACGCCCTGCCCGCGCAGTGCGTCCCGCAGCCCTTCCTCCCGGCGGTGGCCGTACCCCGTGGCACCGGCGGCCATGTGCACCTCGGTCGCCCCGCACTCGGCGGCCACCGCGCGCACCTGCCCAGCCACCGGTCCCGTACGCACCACGAGCCGTCCGCCCCGGCTGTGCAGCGAGGCGTCGAGGTCGGCGAGGCAGTCGGCGAGGAAGGCGTTCCGGTTGGGCGCGGCGAAGCCGGTCGCGCGGACACCGGGGTCGCGGACGAACAGCGGCACCACTTCGTCCGCTGCCTGCAGCGCGGCGCGCAGCGGCGGGTGGTCGTGGACGCGCAGGTCAGAGGTGTACAGGACGACCGCGACGGTCATGGGGTGCTCCTGGAGGTGCGATGTCCGCTACTGACGCACACTTCGCTCGTGGTGCGGCTCTCGGATGCGGTCGCCGGTGGCGGAGCTCCGGCGTGCCGCGGCCTGGGTGATGTTGCGGGCCATGCCCCCGAAGACGACCGCGTGGAAGGGGGAGACGGCCCACCAGTAGGTGTGGCCCAGCAGTCCGCGCGGGTGGAAGAGCGCGCGCTGCCGGTAGTGGGTGCCGCCCTTGTCGTCCGTCTCCGCGCGCATCTCCAGCCAGGCCAGGCCCGGCAGCCGCATCTCGGCGCGCAGGCGCAGCAGGTGTCCGGGTTCGATCTCCTCGACCCGCCAGAAGTCCAGCGAGTCGCCCACGCGCAGCCGTTCGGCGTCCCGGCGCCCGCGGCGCAGTCCGACCCCGCCGACGAACCGGTCGAGCCAGCCCCGTACGGCCCAGGCGAGCGGGAAGGAGTACCAGCCGTTGTCACCGCCGATGCCCTCGATCACCTTCCACAGCGACTCGCGCGGTGCCTCGACCGTGCGCTCGCGCTCGTCCTTGTACAGGCTGCCGCCGGCCCAGTCGGGGTCCGTGGGCAGGGGATCGCTCGGGGCGCCGGGGAGGGCGGCGGAGGACCAGCGGGTGGCGACCTGCGCCTCCCGGACCCGGCGCAGGGCCAGGCGCAGGGCGTCGTCGAAGGACAGCGGGCGGCCGGGCAGGTCGGGGACGTACCGGGCGATGTCGTGTTCCCGGCAGACGACCTCGTGGCGCAGCGACTCGGTGAGCGGGCGGGCCAGAGAGGCGGGGACCGGCGTGACGAGACCGACCCAGTGGCTCGACAGGCTCGGGGTGAGCACGGGCACCGGCACGATCAGCCGTCGCGGGAGCCCGGCGACGGCGGCGTAGCGGCACATCATCTCCCGGTAGGTGAGGACGTCCGGCCCGCCGATGTCGAAGGCGCGGTCGACGTCGTCCGGCAGCGTTGCGCAGCCGACGAGGTAGCGCAGGACGTCACGGACCCCGATGGGCTGGGTGCGGGTGTGGACCCAGCTGGGGGTGACCATCACGGGCAGCCGTTCGGTGAGGTAGCGCAGCATCTCGAAGGAGGCCGAGCCCGAGCCGATGACGACGGCCGCGCGCAGCACCGCGGCGGGCACCGGTGAGTCCAGGAAGATACGGCCGACCTCGGCCCGGGACCGCAGGTGCGGCGACAGTTCCCGCTCGGGGACGTTCGCCGGGGTGAGTCCGCCGAGGTAGACGATCCGGCTCACGCCCGCCGCACGGGCCTGCTCGGCGAAGACGCGGGCGGCCCGGCGGTCGGTGTCCTCGAACCCCGAACCACTGCCCAGCGCGTGCACCAGGTAGTACGCGACATCGACGTCCCGCATCGCGGCGGCGACCGAATCGGCGTCCGTGACATCGCCCCGGACCGTCTCGACCTCGCCCGCCCAGGGGTGGTCGCGGAGCTTGTCGGGGGAGCGGGCCAGACACAGCACCTGATGCCCGGCCGCCAGCAGTTCCGGGACCAGCCGTCCGCCGATGTATCCCGAGGCTCCGGTCACCAGGCAGCGCAGGCGAGGTGTGCCGTTGGGTCCGTCAGTGGTCATGTTCGGTGCTCCACAGGTCCTCCACTGGGCCCTCCACCGGGTCCTCCACGGGGTCCTCCACAGGTCCGTACGGCACTTCGGCGCGGGCGCGGCTCATGGATGCGGGGTCCGGTCGGCGTCTCCGGCAACCGGGGCAGGCGCCCGGACGGTCCGGCCGCTGACGGTGAGCGGCTCCGGGGCGGCGAGGCGGGCCAGTTCGCGGCGCGACAGCAGGGTGACGAGCGGTGGCAGGCCCGCGCGGACGAGCTGGGCGGCGCGCAGTGAGCGCGGCACGTAGACCGCCGGCCGACGCCGTTCCACCGCTGTCACGAGCCGGTCGGTCACCTCGGCGACGGGGAGCGCTCTGCGTATCGACGGTGGCAGATGGCCGCGCAGGTCCCGCAGGACGGGGTGTTCGTCGGTGTCCCGGACCCTGTCCGTGTCGGTCCGGCCGACCAGGCCGATGTAGGCGATCCCCACCCCCACCTGCCGATAGGTGACTTCGGCCCGCAGCGCGTGCGCGAACGACTCGACGCCGGCCCGGGAGGCGCAGGAGGCGCTCAGCGTCGGTGCCGCGGCGAGCGAGGCGATCTGGAGCAGATAGCCGCGGGTGGTGAACAGGTCCGGCAGGAAGGCGCGCGCGGTGAGGGCGCTGCCGAAGAGGTTCACCTCCACCACCCGGCGCCACACCGCGAGGTCGGTCTCGGCGAACAGTCCGGGCCCGGCCTCGCCCGCACCGGCGATCACCACCGAGGGCGGTCCGAACCGGGCGCGGATCGCGGCGGCCACCCGGAACATCGCGGTCTCGTCCGTGACATCGGCCTGCCAGCACTCGGCCTCACCCGGCAGCGCGTCCCGGACGTGGACGAGCGACTCGCCCTCGCGGTCGATCAGGGCCACCCTCGCACCCCGGTGGGACAACTCCAGCGCGACCCCCGCGCCGAGGCCGCGGGCGGCTCCCGTGACGACGGCGGTGCGGGCGTACAGGGGCCCGCGGGTGACCGACATGGGAAGCCTCCGCTCCGTGAGGCGGCACCGGCCCGGTCCACGCTAGGGGCGGACCGGGCCGTCGGCATGTCGGAGCGGCTACCGAGAGGACGCGGCCCCGGCGTCACCGCGCGCCAGGGCGCTCGGCCACCAGGCCCGGGGCCCGATGTCGATCACCAGGGCGGGGACCAGGAGCGACCGGACCACGAGCGTGTCCAGCAGCACGCCGAAGGCGACGATGAACGCGATCTGCACCAGGAAGGCCAGCGGAATGACCATCAGCGCCGCGAACGTCGCCGCGAGCACCACACCGGCCGAGGTGATCACCCCTCCGGTGGTGGTCAGCCCGCGCAGCACCCCGCGCCGGTTGCCGTGGACGAGGGCCTCCTCGCGGACCCGGGACATCAGGAAGATGTTGTAGTCCACGCCGAGCGCCACCAGGAACACGAACCCGTACAGCGGGACCGAGGCGTCCGTGCCGCTGAAGTCGAGGACATGCTCGAAGACGAGCGCCGAGACCCCCAGTGTGGCCAGGAAGTTCAGGGCGACGGTGGCCACCAGCAGGACCGGCACGAGCAGCGAACGTAGCAGCAGCATCAGGATCAGCAGGATGATCGCCAGCACGATCGGGACGATCACCGTGCGGTCGTGCGCGGAGGTCTCCTGGATGTCGTACTGCTGCGCCGTGTACCCGCCGACCAGGGCGTCCGCGCCGGGGACGCCGTGCAGGTTGTCCCGGAGGCGTTGGACCGTCTCTTTGGTCGCGTCGCTGTCCGCGGCGTCCTTGAGGGTCGCGTCGATACGGACCCGGCCGTCCACGACGAGCGGCTCGCCGCCGCCGGGCCGCCCGGACTCGGACACCGCACCGGCCGAGGCCACGCCCTCGGTGTCCCGCGCGGCGGCGGTCACCTCGGCGGCCCGGCCGGCGTCGGCGATGATCACCGCGGGGTTGCCGGACCCGCCGGGGAAGTGCTCGCTCAGCGTGCGCTGCGCGGCGACGGAGGGGGCGTCGTTGACGAAGATCTCGTCCAGCGGCACCCCCTTGGAGGACAGGGTCGGGGAGAAGGTCGCGAGGATGCCCAGCGCGAGGGCGGTCACGATCCAGGTGCGCCGAGGGCGGGCGTTGACCGTCGAGGCGACCCTGCGCCACACGGGGCTGCCGTCCGCGGCCGGCTTCGCCCGGGAGGGCCAGTAGGCGGCCCGGCCGAGCAGGGCCAGTACGGCGGGCAGGAAGGTGAGCGTGGCGAGTACGGCGCAGCCGATGCCGATGGCGCCGACGGGGCCGAGGGCGCGGTTGTTGGTGAGGTCACTGGCGAGCAGGGCGAGCAGGCCGAGCGCCACGGTGGCGGCACTGGCGGTGATCGCGCCGAAGGAGCGGCGGACGGCGTAGAGGGCCGCCGTGCTCCTGTCGCGGCCCTCGGCGAGTTCCTCGCGGAACCGTGCGGCGAGCAGCAGCGCGTAGTCGGTGGCGGCGCCGATCACCAGGATGGAGAGGATGCCCTGGACCTGGCCGTCGACGCGGACCACGTCCCGCTCCGCCAGCGCGTAGACGACCGCGCAGGCCAGGGCGAGGGCGAAGACGGAGCTGACGATGATCAGGAAGGGCAGCAGGACGCTGCGGTAGACGAGTAGCAGGATCAGCAGCACCGCGAGCAGTGCCACCCCCAGGAGCAGGCCGTCCACGCCCGAGAAGGCGTCCGACAGATCCGCCTGGCTCGCCGCGGGTCCGGCGATGCGCGCCTCGGTGCCGGGCACGCCCTCCGCCGCCTCGCGTATCGCGTCGAGTGCGGCGGGCAGGTCGTCGGCGAGGTCGGGATCCAGCTGCACGACGGCCTGCAGGGCGAGGCCGTCGTCGGAGGGCAGGGCGGGGGAGGGCTGTCCGACGACGCCCTCCTTCCCGGCGAGTCCGGCGACGGCACGGGTCGCGGCGGCCTGCTGCGCCTCGCTGACGCGGTCGCCGTCCGCCGTCCAGACCACGATGGCGGGCATGGTCTCGGACTGGTCGAACGCCTCGCGGGCCTTGAGGACTTGGGTGGACTCGGCGCTCTTCGGCAGGAACGACGTCTGGTTGTTGGTGGCGACCTCGCCCAGCTTGCCCGCGTACGGGCCGAGCATGCCGCCGACGCCCAGCCAGACCAGCAACAGGGCGAGGGGCGCCAGCCACCGGGCCCAACGCGGTGCGATTCTCATGAAGGTTCCCAGCGGTCGGACGAACTAATTCGACGGTAAAGTATCTCAATCATCGAGCGACTTTATACTGAGGGCATGAGTGATCACCGCGCGCCCTCGCCCTCTCTTCCGGGCGAGGACCCGACAGGGTTGCAGTCCTTCGCCGTTCTTCTGCGGCGGATGAACGGCGAGTTCAACCGGATCGCTCAGGAGTTCGCCCAGGCGCAGGGTCTCCACCCGACGGACGTCCAGGCCCTCGTCGTGGTCCTGGACGCCGACCCCGCCGAGGGCCCCATGACGCCGAGCCGGCTGCGCAAGGAGCTCAACCTCACCTCCGGCGCCATGACCGCGTGCATCGACCGGCTGGAGCGGTCGGGGCACCTGCGGCGCGAGCGCGCCCTGGACGACCGCCGCGTCGTCCACCTGCACTACGCGGAGGCGGGCAGGAGCCTCGCCCGGGACTACTTCGGACCCCTGGCCCGCAGTACGGACACGGCGCGGGGCCGTTTCACACCGGACGAACTGGGGGTCGTCGTACGGTTCCTGTCCGAGATGAACCGGGAGCTCGAACTGCTGCGGCGGAGCGCCGGCGGGGAACAGCGCGACGCATAGCTCCCTGCACGACTGCTGCGCTCGGAGCTACCAGCGAGTACGCTCCTGCTCCGTTGTCATGACCCGTACGGGCCCGGGAGCAGGAGGACGCGTGGCCGACGACACGCTGACGGATTTCGCACGGGAACCCTTCACCCACGCGGGCCGCACCCATCCCGTCCTGCGCTCCGGCACCGGACCGGCCGTGATCGTCATGGCCGAGATCCCGGGCATCACCCCGAAGGTCGCCCGTCTGGCGCGGCGGGTGCGCGACATCGGCTGCACCGTCGTCATGCCGGACCTGTTCGGCGTCGCCGGACGCGATCCGGATCCCAAGGCCCACGGATGGACCGGAGCCGCGGTGACCGGGCTGCGCGCCGCCGCGCAGATCTGTGTGAGCCGCGAGTTCACCGTGCTCGCCTCGGGCCGCACCTCACCCGTGGTCACCTGGCTGCGGGCACTCGCCGCCCATGAGCACGAGCGGTGCGGCGGGCCCGGGGTCGGCGCGCTCGGCATGTGCTTCACCGGCGGCTACGCCCTCGCCATGGCCACCGACGAACGCCTCCTCGCGCCCGTGGTCTGCCAGCCCTCCCTGCCCCTCGCCGTCACCGCGCGCAGACGCCGGTCCCTCGACCTCTCCCCGAACGACCTCGGCGCCGTCCGGCAGCGCTGCGCGGCGGGCCTGACCGTGCTCGGCGTACGCTTCCGCGGCGACCGGATCTCGCCCGCCGACCGCTTCGCGCTGCTGCGGGAGGAACTCGGCGAGGCGTTTGTCGGCGTCGAGATAGACGACAAGGCGGCGAACCCCGAGGGACAACTGCCCCCGCACTCCGTCCTCACCGAGCACCTGATCGACGAACCCGGTCAGCCCACCCGCGAGGCACTAGACCAGGTCCTCGACCATTTCCGCGCCCGGCTGCTGGCGCGTACCGCCTGATCCGGCCAATTCCACTCGGCCCACGCCGGGTTTTCTGCTGAAGTACTGTCCCATGACTGATCGGCCTTTGACGCTCATGGCGGTACACGCCCACCCCGACGACGAAGCCACCGGAACCGGAGGGGTGCTGGCGCGGTACGCGGCGGAAGGCGTCCGCACGGTTCTCGTGACCTGTACGGACGGTGGCTGCGGGGACGGACCGGGGGGCGTCAAACCGGGTGACCCCGGGCACGACCCCGCCGCCGTCGCCCTGATGCGCCGTCAGGAACTCGAAGCGAGCTGCGACGTCCTGAAGATCGGCCATCTCGAACTGCTGGGCTACGCCGACTCCGGAATGGACGGCTGGCCGACGAACGACGCCCCCGGATCCTTCTGGCAGAGCCCCGTTGAGGAGGGCGCGACCCGGCTCGCGGCGCTGATGGAGCACTACCGCCCTGACGTGGTCGTCACCTACGACGACTACGGCTTCTACGGCCACCCCGACCACATCCAGGCCCACCGCATCACCATGGCGGCCCTGGAACTGACCGGGCTGAACCCGAAGGTGTACTGGACCACGATGCCCCGCTCGCAGATGCGCCGCTTCGGCGAGCTCATGCGCGAGGCCGACCCCGGCATGCCGGAACCGGACCCCGCCGAGGCCGAGGTGCTGGCCAGGATCGGCCTCCCCGACGACGAGATCACCACCTGGGTCGACACCACCGCCTTCAGCGACCAGAAGTACGACGCGCTCGCCGCCCACGCCAGCCAGGGCGAGAACATCTTCTTCCTCCGGATGGGCAAGGAACGGTTCGCCGAACTGATGGGCGTGGAGACCTTCCTCCGCGTCCGGGACACGACAGGCGCCCCCCTCCCCGAGACCGACCTGTTCGCCGGCCTGCGCTGAGCCGGCCGGCGACGCGGGGCACTCGCGGCTTTTGTGTTGCGGGAGCATGTGCGCCATGAATCTGGTGTGGACCCTCGTCGTGGCCGCGGTCACCGCCCTGGTGACCGCAATCACGGTCGGCTTGGTCGCGACGCCGCGGCTGGACGCCCGCAAGAAGCGGATCGGCGACGCCCATGCCGCCCGGGACACCTTCGGCACCCACCTGCTGACAGTTCTGGCGGCCTGCACGCTCCTACGGCTGACGCCGCGGGACGACCCGGAGTGGACGCCCGTCCTGCGGGAGCGGGTCAAGGGCGAACGCGCGCGGTGGCTGGAGCAGCTCGACGACTCCACGCGATGGATGGTGGACCACGTCTTCACGTACGCGGGCAGTTGGCCCCTGCAGCGGCACAAGAACCTGGCCGTCTCCTACGCGACCAACGCCCGCGGCGTGTTCCTGTCGGAGCGGCAGGAGACGACCAAGCTGGAGCTGCTTGTCGCCCTCACCACCCCCGTGCAGCGCCAGTTCTTCGGATTCTGGTGGAGCCGGGCCCGGCACCATGCGGCAGATCAGCGGGCGTTCGACGAGGCCGTCGCCCGGCTCACCGAGGCAGCACCTCGCGTGCCGGGTGGTCCGGGCGGCGCGGACTGACCGGGCGGCACACCGGCCGGGCTCGGGCTCCTGTTGCTCCGAGTGGCCCAGCTCAGTCGTGCGGGTCATCCGGGGGCGTCGGAGGCTGGCGTTCGTGTCCTCGCTGGTCATGGGCGGGGCACAGTCCTGCCAGCTGTCTCCCGGCCCCTTGTGTCCGGGGGCGCCAGAGAGACGAGAGCCAATGGCGGAACTGGAGAGCGGCCCCGGGTCCCGTGCTTCGCGGGCCCGACGGGGAGGACGGGCCCGGGCGGCGTTGCTCGCCGCGTGCCTCGGGGTGGTCGGTGCGGTCGGGACGGCGCCGGGCAGCGCACAGGCAGCGCCTCCCGGCGAGCCCGAGCCGCGGCATCCGGCACGGTTCGTGCCCGGACCGTGTCCCTCGACGCCGGATCCGGTGCCCGGGCGGTGCGGTTTCCTGGAAGTGCCGGAGAACCGGGAACGCCCCACGGGCAGGACGATCCGGCTGGCCGTCGCGATCATCCCGGCCGTGTCGAGGAAACACACCGGCGATCCGGTGGTGTTCATGGAGGGCGGGCCCGGCGGCGACGCCATCGGGGCCATCCCGTTCCTCATCGACTCCGGGGTCAACCGGGACCGTGAGCTCATCGTGATGTCGCAGCGCGGCACGCTGCACGCGCAGCCCAACCTTGCCTGCCCGGAGATCGACCGCTTCAACGCCGCAGCCGTGGGCATGCCGTACGACGCCCCCTCGACCGGACGCGGGCTCGTGCGCGCCGCCAAGCAGTGCCGGGACCGGCTCACCGCCGAGGGCAACGACCTGTCGGCCTACAACACCACCGAGAACGCCGCCGACTTCGCCGCCCTGCGCCGAGCCCTCGGCATCAAGAAGTGGAACGTCTACGGCTACTCCTACGGCACCGACCTGGGCCTGACCTACCTGGGCCAGCACCCCCGCGGCATCCGCTCGCTGGCCATCGACTCGGTCGTACCGCCCCAGACCGTGAGCCTGCCCTGGGCCTGGGACAGCGCCCGGGAGGGCATCAACGCCGTCTTCGCCGCGTGCGCGGCCCAGCGGGCCTGCGCCGCCCGTTACCCCGACCTCGCCCGCACCCTCACCCAGCAGGTCAGACGGCTGGAGGCCAACCCGCTCACCCTCACCGTGCCGCCACCCGGCGGCGGAACCCCGGTGAAGGTCGTCCTCGACGGCGGCACCCTGGTGAACCTGCTGGTCGCCAATGGCAGCCTGGTGCGGCCCGTCGACGTCCCCGCGGCGCTGTACGAACTCGCCGCCGGCAACCCGGAGCGCCTGGCGCGGGCCCAGGCGGCCGGAGCGACGCCCGCCATCGGTGAGTTCGCCCACGGGCTGACGCACTCGGTGGCGTGCGCGGAGTGGGCACCGGGCTTCTCCCAGCGCGACCTGCTGGAGGCGGGCCGACGGGCCTTCCCCGGCTGGCCGGACTCCGTGCTCGCCCACGCACCCCAACTGCCCTTCGAACACGACCTGTGCCGCGTGTGGAACGTGCCGGACCGCACCGCCGTCCAGCGGATCGCCACCTACAGCGAAGTGCCCGCACTGATCATCAGCGGCACCTTCGACGCGAAGACCGGCGCGAGATGGGGTGCCTTCGCCGCCCGTACGCTGCCCCGCTCGACCGTCGTCGTGGTCCCCGGCATCACGCACTGGGTGGTGCCGCAGGAACCCTGCGCCGCCTCCGTCCTGCGGTCCTTCCTCGCCCGGCCGACCGCACCCGACACCCGCTGCGTGTCCAGCGTCCGGCCCAAGCCGTTCACCATCATCCCCTGACCGGAGTTCCCACGATGCCCCCACGCACCACCCCGCACCGGCGCCCCGCGCGCCGACTCCCGGCAACCCTGGCCGCGGCCACGGCCGGCGCCCTCGTCACCGGCCTTGCCGCCCTGCCCGCGCACGCCGGACCCCGTACCCACGACCCGATCGGCACGGTGGCCCGCACCGTGGGAGACGCCCGCTTCGAACCGGGCCCCTGCCCCAGAACCGCGGACCCCGTCCCCGACCTCGCCCGCGCCCGCTGCGGCACCCTCACCGTGCCCGAGGACCGCTCCAGGTCCCACAAACCGCGAGCGCACCCCGGCCACGGCAGACGCACGATCACCCTCGCCGTCGCGATCATGCCCGCGCAGAGCAGCAGACCCGCCCCCGACCCGATCGTGTGGTTCGCGGGCGGCCCCGGCGACGACGCGGTCTCCGAGATCCCGCTGGCGACGGCGGGCAACCTCAACCGCGACCGCGACGTGATCTTCATGTCCCAGCGCGGCACGTACTCCGCCGACCCGGAACTGACCTGCCCCAACATCGACCGCTTCAACGCCCGCGCCCTCGGCCTGGTCTCCAACGCGCCTGCCACCGGACGCCTGCACGTCGCCGCGACCCGGGAGTGCCGTCACCGCGTGGACGGCACGGGCGCCGAACGCCGCACCTACAACGACATCGAGAGCTCCGCCGACTACGACGACCTGCGCCGCACCCTCGGCATCAGGAAGTGGAACGTCTTCGGCATCTCCTACGGCACCCACCTGGCCCTCAACTACATGCGCCTGCACCCCAAGGGCATCCGCTCGGTCGGCATCGACGGCATCCTGCCCCCGTCGACCGCGGGCGGCGCCGTGACCTGGAAGGCCGCCCGCGAGGGCTTCGACGGCCTGTTCCGGGCCTGCGAGCAACAGCCCGCCTGCAACACCCGCTACCCGAACCTCAGGTCCACCTTCCTGCGCCTGGTGAGCCAGTTGGAGGCCAACCCGGTCACCACCACCGTCACGGTCCCCGGCGAGCCCGAGCCCGTCGAGGTCGTCCTCGACGGCAGCAACCTGGTCACCTGGCTGACCTCCGCCACCCATGTGGCGGAAGGCGTACCGCGCTCCCTCGACGAACTCGCCCACGGCAACCCCCAGCGGATCGCCGAACAGCTCGCCGGCGGCAAGTACAGCCCGCAGGCCATCGGCAGAGTCGCGCACGGACTCGTCTACGGCGTCTTCTGCAGCCAGTGGACGCCCTACGAGAGCCGGGCCGACATCGTCCGGGGCGGCCACCGGGCCTTCCCGACCTTCCCCCGATCGATGCTGGCCAACGCCCCCCAGCTGGCCTGGCTGCACGACGACTGCCGCGCCTGGGACATCCCGCCCGCGCCCCCGTGGATCCGGGACGTGACCCGAAGCGACATCCCCACCCTCGCCCTGTCCGGCGGCTTCGACGCCCAGACGGCGCCGAGCAACGGCGCCTACGTGGCCCGCACACTGAGCCGCGCCACCACGGTCACCGTGCCCTACGTCGCCCACGTGGTGTTCGCCGACTCCCGGTGCGCCCAGACGATCACCACGTCGTTCTTCGAACGCCCGACGGCACCCGACACCAGGTGCCTGGCGGGACTCCAGCCACCGCAGTTCGAGATCGCGCCCTAACGGGTGCCGCCGAGAGCGGTCGTGGACGGGTGCGTGTGCGCGGACAGCAGGAGCGTGGCCGCGCCGCGCACCGCCGCCGTGTGCGGCGCGGCCACCGGCCGGACCGGGGCGTGCAGCCGGTCGGTGAGGGGGCGGGTGATGTCCGGGCGCAGCGCGCCGCCCCCGGCCAGGAGGACGCCGTCCCGGAGGGCGTCCAGCGTCTGCGAGGTGCGGTCCTGCTCCAGCATCGCGGTCACCATCGTGGCGACCGCGTCGGCGATCCGCGTGGCCGGGGTGTCGCCGCCCAGGTCGACGGTGCCCAGGGCGGCACAGCGGGCGTCGGTCACCGCGCCGTCGGTGAGCAGCACGACCTCGGTGAGGTGGGCGCCGATGTCCACCACCAGCAGGGGCCGGTCCGGCTCGGCACCGGCCGCCGTGGCCACCGCCCGCGCTGAAGGGACGGTCAGCAGCGTGTGCGGCCGGAGCGCCTCCAGGGCGGTACGGGCCGAGGCCCGGAAGGCGGGGCCGCCGAGCGCGGGAACGGTCAGGACGATCAGCCGGCTGCCGTAGCGGGGCAGACGGTGGCCGAGCAGCCGGTCCAGCATCCGGGCGGCCGCCGGGGTGTCGACGATGGTGCCGCGCTGCACGGGATGGACGGCACCATCCCCGGGGACGGTCACGGTCGGCGCGTCGAGTATCGACCCGCGGCCCGACACCCAGGCGCGGGTACGGGCGCTGCCGAGGTCGAGGGCGACCCCTGACAGCTTGCGGTACAGGGGCCAGGGACGGCGCCCAAGTGCGGTGGTCATGCCCCGGCCTCCCGTACGTGCTGGCAGCGGGCGCAGTAGCGGGCCTGCGGTACGATCGTCAGCCGCACCCGGTCGATGGGCCCGCGGCACAGGTGGCAGGTGCCGTACGTGCCACGGTCCATGCGCGCCAGCGCCGCCTCCACATCGGCGAGGACCATACGGGCGGAGGCGGCGAGCTTGGCGCGGACCTCGTCGAGCGGCGCCCCGGCGCCGGGCACCGGGGCCGCCGTGAGCTGCTGGAGCTGTTCCCTGCGGAAGAGGCGCTGCTCGTGCAGGTCCTCGCGCAGCGCGGCGAGGTCCTCGGCCGACAGGGCCGTGTCGCGGTCGCCGATGATCTGCTGGTTCACCACATCACCCCTATGGCAGGGCGGACATTTCCGGGGACGGGACGGTCGCGGCTCAGCCGGCGGTGTGCTGGCAGGGCACGCAGAACCTCGTGTACGGCAGGATCTCCAGCCGCTCCACCGGGACGGACTTGGCGCAGCCCTGGCAGACGCCGTAGGTGCCGTCCTCGACGCGTGCGAAGGCGGCCTCGACCTCCTTGAGTACCCGCTCGACGGTCTCCTTCTGCGCGGCCAGCACCTGCTCCGTCGCGTCGCGTCCGGCCTCGTCGATGGCCCGGAGCTGGGCCAGCCGCGTATTGCGCTCGTGCTCCAGCCGCTGACGGGCCTCGTGCGCCGTCAGCCGCTCGGGGGCGGCCTCGGTCCGGGACGTATCGAGCGACATGCCATTCCTGCCTTTCATGGGTGCGCCGCGACGGGCGGCGCGCGAACGGGGCCCGCCGGTCGGCGGGCCCAGGGTGAGTCGGTGGAGGAACCGGAGTGATCACGGCGGGCGGGTCATGACCCCACCGTCGCCGAGGGGCACCGGGAAAGCCATCGGGCGCAATACCCATTTGCTTTCGCCCGAAGGGCCCAGCACCGTGTAGGCAGGTCAGGGCCGGAAATGGGCATTGGTGCCCATGGCCGCGACGCCGGGGCGGAGGCAGGCTGGGCGACAGGCCGGTGCCGTACGCGGCGGCGACCGTGCGTGCCCGGGGCATGCGCCGGCCGATGGAACGACACAGGCCGTGTCACGGAAAGGAAAGGCTTCGTCGCGGTGTCCCTGTTCTGGCGGATCTTCGCACTCAACGCCGTTGTGCTGGGGGCCGCGACCGCACTCCTGCTGTGGGCCCCGGTGACCGTCTCCGTACCGGTCCTGCTCACCGAGGCGGTGATCCTCGTGGGCGGCCTCGCCGTCATGCTCATCGCCAACGCCGCCCTGCTGCGCATCGGGCTGGCCCCGCTGGAACGCCTGACGAAGCTGATGACCACCGTCGACCTGCTGCACCCGGGCCAGCGGCTGCCCGAACGCGGCCGGGGCGAGGCCGCCGAGGTGATCCGCACCTTCAACGCCATGCTCCAGCGGCTGGAGCACGAGCGCGCGGCCAGCAGTGCCCGCGCGCTGCTCGCGCAGGAGGCCGAACGGCGCCGGATCGCCCAGGAACTCCACGACGAGGTCGGCCAGAGCATGACCGCGATCCTGCTGACGCTCAAGCGCTCGGCGGACGAGGCCGACGAACCCCTGCGCGGCGAGCTCCAGCAGGCGCAGGAGATCACCCGGGGGAGTCTGGACGAGGTCCGGCGCCTGGTACGCCGCCTGCGCCCCGGCGTCCTGGAGGACCTCGGTCTGATCAGCGCCCTGAACTCGCTGACCCACGAGTTCGCCACCCACACCGGACTGCGCGTGGTGCGCGACTTCGCCCCCGACCTGCCCCAACTCGACCAGGAGACCGAACTCGTGCTGTACCGGGTGGCCCAGGAGGCCCTGACCAACGTGGCCCGCCACGCCGAGGCCGGACGCGTCGACGTCAGCCTGCGGCCCCTCGACGGCACGGTGGTGCTGGCCGTCACCGACGACGGCCGGGGAACCGGAGTCGCCAAGGAGGGCGCGGGCATGCGCGGGATGCGTGAGCGGGCCCTGCTCATCGGGGCCACGCTGGAGGTCAGCTCACAGCCACAGGCCGGAACGCAGGTGCGCCTGGCCGTGCCCGTCCCCAGGAAGCAGTCATGACAGCAACCGACCCGTCCGTGATCCGCATCCTCCTCGCCGACGACCACGCGCTCGTACGGCGGGGTGTACGGCTCATCCTGGACCGGGAGCCGGACCTGGAGGTCGTCGCGGAGGCCGGGGACGGCGCCGAGGCCATCGCGCTGGCCCGCACCCATGACGTCGACCTGGCCGTCATGGACATCGCCATGCCCCGCATGACCGGTCTGCAGGCCACACGGGAACTGATCGCGCTCAAGCCCGACCTGCGCGTGCTGATGCTGACCATGCACGACAACGAGCAGTACTTCTTCCAGGCGCTCAAGGCCGGTGCCAGCGGCTACGTGCTGAAGTCCGTCGCCGACCGCGACCTGGTGGCCGCCTGCCGGGCCGCGATGCGCGAGGAGCCCTTCCTCTACCCGGGCGCGGTCACCGCCCTCATCCGCCGCTACCTCGACCGGGTACGCCACGGCGAGGAGCCCCCCGACCAGGTGCTCACCCCCCGCGAGGAAGAGGTGCTCAAGCTCGTCGCGGAGGGCCACTCCTCCAAGGAGATCGCCGAGATGCTCTTCATCAGCATCAAGACCGTCCACCGGCACCGGGAGAACCTGCTGCACAAGCTCGGCCTGCGCGACCGGCTGGAACTGACCCGGTACGCGATCCGCGTCGGCCTCATCGAACCGTAGGACCGGCCCCGTGGAGGAGCCGTCGGCGGTGAGGCGTCCGGGGCTGTGACGCGAAACCCGAGTGACCGCGCGTCCTTCAGGCGCGCGCGGTGGGCGCTGATGGCTCCAGAGGTTCGTGCGGGTCCGCCGCGGTGACGCTGCGGAACTCCACCTCCACCACACCGTCGACATTGCGGCACAGCGCCTCAAGGACGGGGACCGCGGCAGGGGAGGAGAGGTGTCCGGTCAGGACGACATGGCCATGCGTCACGTCCACCTGCACGGCCGAGGGTGCCTCGCCCAGTTCCTTGACGAGGATCTCCTCAACGATTTCTCTCCGGATCGCCTGGTCCGTGCGGAGGAACACGCGCAGCAGGTCGCTCCGGCTGACCACGCCGATGAGGCGTCCGTCGTCGCCGGTGACGAGCAGCCGCTTGACACCGTGCTCGGCCATCATGCGGGCCGCCTCGACCACGCTCCAGTCCTCGCGGGCACACAGCGGTGGGGAGGTCATCAGCCCGGCCGCGTCGGTGGCACGGGCCTTGTCCGGAGGTGCCGTGGCCTCGGGAGTGTCGGTGTCGTCCTGCACACTGCGCATCTTGTGCAGGAGGTCGGCCTCGGACACCACGCCCAGCGGGCGGTCCTGATCGTCCACCACGGGAACCGCGGTGATGTCGTACTCCTGCAACAGATGGGCGATTTCCTTGAACGGTGTACCGCCCTGGACCCGGACGACCGCGTCGCTCATCACGTCGCGCACCCTCAGGTGGTTCATCGAGGCATTCCTTTCTCTCACCACCGTTGTAAAAGGAAGCGTCCCGTGGTGCCTCGGTGATTCCCTCGGCCTCCCACCCCAAACGTAGCCGGAATGGGGGTGTGGACCTTGTAAGGCCCGTTCGCCAGCCGTAACAGCAGTCGAGCACGGATTGCTCAGGTATCGCCCGCGAACCGCTGGAACCGTCGTGCCGTAGCCCAGGAATGCGGGGGCGGCGGTCTTGTTCGGCGACACCGGGGTCCCCGCTCGGTTCCCCTCAAGCCCCGGCCGCGAGGACGAGTAGTGACTACTCACCCGGGCAGCCCGACCCCGGACTGGAGCTCGCGCACCAGTTGCGGCGTGAGCAGGTCGCCCGCGCGGTCGGCGAGGACGGCCATCTCGTAGCCCACCAGGCCGACGTCGCACCCCTCCGCCGCGAGGACGCCGAGGCAGCTGCCGTCGCGGATGCGGCCGACCATGAGGAAGCCGCCCAGCATCTCGATCATGACGAGCTTCATGCCGTGGAAGCCGTGGGCCGTCGCCGCGTTCTGGGCGAGGCTGGTGATGCCGGAGACGATCGCGGCGAGATGGTCGGCGCGATCCCGGCCGAGGTTGTCCGAGGCGGCCATGAGCAGGCCGTCGGAGGAGACGGCGACGGCGTCGGTGACGCCGTCCGCCGTGCGGACGAAGTCCGAGATGAGCCAGCCGAAGCTCTGGACGGCGGTGGTCATGAGGACGCTCCTTGTGCGGTGCCGGCCTCCGCGCGGGCGACACCTGCTCGGAAGCCGTTGAGCAGGGCGGCGACGGCGGGCCGTGCGGGCAGGGACGGGGCAGCGGCGTCCTGCGCGGGGGCGAGGAGGCGCTTGGGGAGGGTGACGAGGGCGGACAGACCGCCGCCCGGGGTGTCGAAGAGGTGGACCTGGGTGCCCGCACCGAGGCGGTGCGCGAGCCGGCCGACGACCAGCAGGCCGAGGAACCGGGTGGGCGCGGCGAGGAAGGCGTCCTCGTCCGAGCCGGGGTGGTCCGCGAGCCGGGCGTTGGCCTGCTCGCGGTCCGGCTCCGGCATGCCGACGCCGTGGTCGACGACGGCGAAGCAGTACACGCCGTCCGCGTCGTCGTGCCAGCCGTGGACCTCGACCGCCTCGGTCGGCGGCGAGAAGGTCAGCCCGTTCTCGATCAGCTCGGCGAGCAGGTGGGCCACGTCGGAGACGGCGTGCCCATGCACCCGCACCGGCTCCACCGTCGTGATCAGGACCCGCCGGTACTGCTCCACCTCGGCGACGGCGGACTGCACGACCTCCAGTCCACTCGCCGGTGCCGTCGTGGGCCGCGGCGGATTCTGCCCGGCGAGGACGAGCAGACTCTCGGCGTTGCGCCGCATCCGGGTGGCCAGGTGGTCGAGTTCGAACAGCTCGGCGAGGGCGTCCGGGTCGAGTTCCTGGCGCTCCAGACGGGTGATGAGGCCGAGTTGGCGGCGTACGAGATTCTGGTTGCGGCGGCCGAGGTTGGCCAGGGACTCGGTGGTGTTGCGGCGCAGACCGGCCTGCTCGGCGGCCAGGTGGAGGGCGGTCCGCTCCACCTCGCGCAGGGACTTGGCGACCCTGGCGATCTCCTCGGCGCCGCCCAGCAGATCGTCCGGTACGTCCTTTGGGGGCTCGGCGGGTTCGCGCGGCGAGCGCTGGATCCGGGCGACCGCCTCGGGCAGCCGGTGCCGTGCCACATGATGCGCGGCCTCGGCCAGGGCGCCCAGCGGGCGGGTCAGGGAGCGGGCGGCGAAGGCCGCGAAACCGGCGAGGAGAGCGGACAGGAGCGCTCCGGCGAGGAGGAACGCCGCCAGTTCCGCTTCGGCGTCGTTGCGCAATGCATCGGCGCGCCGACGTACGTCGTCCCCGAGCGACCGCTGGACGCCGTGCAGATCGTCGACGAGTACGGTCATCGCGTCCCACCAGGTGCGGGCGTCGGCGGTCAGCGCCGAGCCGTCGGCAGCCGCCTCCGCCCGCTTCTCGAAGGACGTGGCGCGCTCGGCGCTCTCGGTCCCGAGGGCCTTCGTCAGGGCGGCCCGCTGGGAATCCGTGGCGACCTGCCGGAAGCGGGCGAGGGCGGCGACGCGGGTGGCCCGTACCTCGGTGAAGGTGAGGTACTCGCCGCCGCGGAAGGCACCGCGGGCGAACACGCCGTTGAGGAAGCCGCGTTCGAGCGCGACGGACTCCTTCGCCGCGGCCAGTTCGCGCAACGCGGCCAGCCCGTCGCGCAGTTGGCGGTCGGCGCCCGCCGTGGTCCGCGCCGCCGGATCGACGGCGTTGAGTGCCTCGACGGCGTCGGTGTAGAAGGTCAGGGTCGCGCCCGGATCGGCCTTCCCCGCGTCGGCGGCCGAACGGACCTGGGAAAGGCGCTTCAGCCGCCGCTGGACCACCCCGTTCACCGCGTCCTCGTCGCGCATCTCACGCAGCGCCGCGTCAACTCGCCCGCGCACCGCGGCGAGCGGCTCCCGGAACTCCTTCTCCCCGCCCAACAGGCCGTTGGTCAGGCCCCGTTCGCGCTGTAAGTGATGGACCAGGGACTGCACCCGCAGGCTGAGACCGACCTCGGCGCGTGTCGTCCGCGCCGCGCCCACCGCCTCGGCCCGCTCGTGCACGGCATACCCGGCCACACCCAGCAGCAGACAGATCGGGACCGCGATGACCACGGCCACCCGGCCCCTGACGCTGCGCCAGCCGATCACCGGCCGTGACGACTTCCGCACCCTCATGCGTCATGAAGCTAGACCGACCGCGACGGCGGGCGGTTTCCGACCTGTTAGACCGTGTGGGAACTTCGGTTGCGCCGCCCTCACACCCCCGGCCCGGCCCCTGTGACGGCCGCAGAGGGCCGTACAGGTGAACGCGCCACCCCTCGAACGGAGTACTGCCGGGGACGGGTGGCGAGATCACTCCTATCTTGGAACAGCTCACCGACGGTCGGCGCCAAGGCAGGCAGTGCATGACGGAACCGCACATCGACTATGCGGAGGTCTTCCATGCCCTGCCGGGCATGGTGGCACTGCTCACCCCGGACCTCGTCTACGTCGACGCCAACGAGGACTTCCTGCGGCTGGCCGGACGCACCCGCGAACAGCTGCTGGGCCGCTACATCTTCGACGTCTTCCCCGAGAACCCGAACGAGCCCGCGGCGGCCGGCATGCGGGAGACCCGGGAGTCGATGGAACGGGCGGTGGCCACCGGCCAGCGGGACACCATGGCGCTGCTGCGCTACGACATCGAGGACGCCGACCGGCCGGGCCACTGGCACGAGCACTACTGGAGCCCGGTCAACGCCCCCGTAGTCGACAAGGACGGGCGCGTGGTGCTGCTCGTGCACCGGGTCGAGGAAGTCACCGACCTGATCCGGGCGTTCGGCGGCGACGGCGGCAGCGACACCCGCTCGCGCGTGCTGGAGGCCGAGCTGTACACCCGGGCCCGTGAGCTCCAGGAGGTCAACGAGCGGCTCCGCAGGGCGCACGCCCACGAACGCGAGGTCGCGCTCGCCCTCCAGGACGCCATGCTGCCGCCGCCCGGCCCGACCGGCCCGCACGGAGCCGCCGTACGCTACCGGCCCGCCGTCGGCGGGCTGAACGTGTGCGGCGACTGGTACGACCTGGTCGACCTCCCCGACGGATCCCTCGCGGTCGCCGTCGGGGACGTCGTCGGCCACGGACTGGTCGCCGCCTGCGCCATGGGCCAGCTGCGCAGCGCCCTGAGCGCGGCCTGCCGGGTCGCGGACGGCCCGGCCGAGGCACTGGACGCCCTCGGCCTGTACGCCCGCTCCGTCGAGGGCGCCGAGTCCACCACCGTCGCCACGGCCTTCGTCGACTGGGACGACCGCACCATCATCTACAGCTGCGCCGGACACCCCCCGCCGGCGCTGCTGCGCCCCGACGGCTCGGTGGTCTTCCTCGACCAGGCCACCGACCCCCCGCTCGGCGCCCGCCCCGAGCACATCCCCCGGCTCCAGGCCAGCGCCCCGTTCGCCGACGGCACCGTACTGGTGCTCTACACCGACGGTCTCTTCGAGCGCCGCGACGAGGACGTCGACGTCGGCCTCGCCCGGCTGGCGGACTCCCTGGCCCGGCACCGGGACCTCGACCCCGAGGCCCTGGCCGACGTCCTCCTGGCGGACCTCCTGCCGCCTCAGGGCAACACGGACGACACCGCGCTGATCGTCATTCGGCTGTGAGACCGCCGCGGGCGATGACCTCCGCGTACCAGCGGGCGCTGTCCTTGAAGGTGCGCCGCTGGGTCGCGAAGTCCACGTGCACGATGCCGAACCGCTTGCTGTAGCCGTAGGCCCACTCGAAGTTGTCCAGCAGCGACCACAGGAAGTAGCCCCGCACGTCCGCCCCGTCCTCGATGGCCCGGTGCACGGCGGCCAGGTGGGCGTGCAGGTAGGCCACCCGCTCGGGGTCCTTCACCTCGCCCTGCGGGTCGGCGTAGTCGTCGTACGCCGCGCCGTTCTCGGTGATCACCAGCGGGGTGCCCGGCAGGTCGTCCCGCAGCCGCAGCAGCAGCTCGTGCAGCGCGTCCGCGTCGATCGGCCAGTCCATCGCCGTACGCGGACCGGGTGCGGGCAGGAACCGCACGTACTGCTCCGCGCCCGCCCACGGGGACGGCTCGGTGAACGGCACCACGGCCTCCGGGGCGACCGCGGCGACCAGGGAGGGGGAGTAGTAGTTGATGCCGAGGGAGTCGATGCGGGTGGAGGCGATCTGAAGGTCGCCGTCCTGCACGAAGGACCAGTCGGTGACCGCGGCCGTGTCCTCGATCAGGTCCTGCGGCAGGGCGCCGCGGAAGACCGGGTCGAGGAAGACCCGGTTGCCGACCGCGTCGATGCGCCGGGCGGCGTCCACATCGGCGGGGTCCTGCGAGTCGGGCCGCACCGCGTGCAGGTTCAGGGTGAGGGAGATCTCCGAGCGGGTGCCCAGCGTGGTGCGCAGGGCCTGCACCGCGAGCCCGTGGCCCAGGTTGAAGTGGTGCGCGGCGCGCAGGGAGGCGAGGTTGGACGTACGGCCGGGGGCGTGCACGCCGTTGCCGTAGCCGAGGAAGGCCGCGCACCAGGGCTCGTTGAGCGTGGTCCAGGTGGCCACCCGGTCGCCGAGCGCGTCGGCCATGATCTGCGCGTACTCGCCGAAGCGGTACGCCGTCTCGCGGTGCGGCCAGCCGCCCGCGTCCTCCAGCTCCTGCGGCAGGTCCCAGTGGTAGAGCGTGGCCACCGGGCGGATGCCGGCCTCCAGCAGCTCGTCGACCAGCCTGCGGTAGAAGTCCAGCCCCTTCTGCACCGCGGGCCCGCGGCCGGTCGGCTGCACCCGCGGCCAGGCGATCGAGAAGCGATAGTCGGTGACACCGAGCCGCCGCATCAGCGCGATGTCCTCGCTCACGCGGTGGTAGTGGTCGGCGGCGATGTCCCCCGTGTCGCCGTTGCGCACCTTGCCCGGGGTACGGCTGAAGGTGTCCCAGATCGACGGGGTGCGGCCGTCCTCGGCTGCGGCTCCCTCGATCTGGTACGCCGCCGTGGCCGTGCCCCACCGGAAGTCCGGCGGGAAGCGGTGCGTGATGGCGTCGGGGCGGGTGTCGAGCGCGGTCATGAGGTTGGGACTCCCAGGAGTGAGACGGTGGTGCCGGAACGGGCGGATGCGGGTGCCGCGGGGTCAGCCCTTGACCGCGCCCTGCATGATGCCGCCGACGATCTGACGGCCCAGCAGGCCGAAGACGAGCAGCACGGGCAGGGTGCCGAGCAGGGTGCCGGCCATGATCACGGACTGGTCGTGGACGTATCCGCCGCCGAGCTGGCGCAGGGCGACCTGGACGGTCGGCTCCGAGGAGGTCAGCGCGACGATCGGCCAGAAGAAGTCGTTCCAGGCGGCCATGAAGGTCAGCAGGCCGAGCACGGCCATACCGGGCCGGGCGATGGGCACCACGATCGACCAGAAGATACGGGCGGTGGACGCGCCGTCCACGCGGGCGGCCTCGATCAGCTCGTCCGGCAGGGACTGCACGAGGTACTGCCGCATGAAGAACACACCGAAGGCGGAGACGAGCCCCGGCAGGATCACCGCCTGGAGCTGGTTCACCCACTGGAGTTCGGCGATCAGCATGAACAGCGGGATCACACCCAGCTGCGGCGGGATCATCATGGTGCCGATGGTGAGGGCGAGCAGCGCGTTGCGGCCCTTGAACTTGAGCTTGGCGAAGGCGAAACCGGCGAGCGTGGAGCACAGCACGGTGCCGACGGTGATCGACCCGGAGACGATGAAGGAGTTCAGCAGCGCCTTACCGATCTCCGCCTCCTCCATCACCGCCTCGAAGTTGCGCATCAGGTTGGGGCCGGGCAGCAGGGTCGGCGGCACCTTCGCCAGGTCGGCGTTGGAGCGGCTCGCGGCGACGATCGTCCAGTAGAAGGGGAACGCGGAGATCAGTACGGCCACGATCAGGACGGCGTAGGCGAGGGGCCCGCCGTGGTTGGTGCGTCCCGCCCGGGAGCGGCGGCGTTTGGCCGGGGTGGAGCCGTCGGCGGTGGGCTGCTTGACCGGCGGGTCGGCGAGCGCGGTCATCGGCCGGCCTCCTTGCGGATACGGCGGCGCGCGATCAGGGTGTTGACCCCGACGAGCACCAGGATGAGCAGGAACATCACCCAGGCGATGGCGGCGGCCCGGCCCAGGTGGAAGAAGCCCCAGCCCTGCTCGTACATGTACAGCCCGAGCGTCTGGTACTGGTGCGAGATGCCGCCGGAGACCGAGCCCTCGAACAGCAGGGGCTCACCGAAGAGTTGAGTGGCGCCGATGGTGGAGACGATGACCGTGAACACGATCGTCGGCCGCAGTCCGGGCAGCGTGACATGGAAGAACTGCCGCCACTTCGATGCGCCGTCCATCTCGGCGGCCTCGTACAGCTCGCCCGGGATGGACTGCATGCCGGCGAGGTAGATCAGGGCGTTGTAGCCGGTCCAGCGCCAGATGACGATGGTGGAGACGGCGATCTGGGAGGCGACGGTGCCGGTCTGCCAGTCCACCGGGTCGATACCGACGAGCCCGAGGACGTAGTTGATCAGGCCGAAGTCACGGCCGAAGAGCTGGGCGAAGACCAGGGTGGCGGCGGCCACGGACGTCGCGTACGGCAGCAGCATGGCCGTGCGCAGGAAGGTACGGCCGCGCAGCTTGTAGTTGAGCAGATGCGCGAGCCCGAGAGCCATGACGAGCTGCGGCACGGTGGAGATCACACCGATGGTGAACGTGTTGCGCAGCGACGTCCAGAAGAAGTCGTCGCTGAGCAGGGCGGTGTAGTTGTCCAGGCCGCGCCACTCCATGTCGCCCGGGGTCTGCAGTTCGACCCGGTACAGCGACACGAACGCCGTGTAGATCAGCGGGAAGAGACCGAAGGCGGCGAACAGGGTGAAGAACGGAGCGATGTAGGCGTAGGGCGAGAACTTCTGCCAAGCACGCCGCACGGCGGGCGGCCGGGACGGCGAGATCGGCTTCGCGGATGCGGTGAGGGTCACGGTGCGGCCCTTCGAGGTGTCGGTGCCGGGTGCCAGTGGGGGCGGGTCGGGCCCGGGGCCGGTCCGCGCGCGGGGTGGCTCGCGCGGGGACCGGCCCCGGTGGGAGGCGTCAGCCGATGGTGTTCTCGACGCCCTTCTTGGCGTTGGACCATGCCTTGTCGGGGTCGGTGCCCTTGCGCTCGACCTCGCTCAGCGCGTTGGTGATCTGCTGGGCCACGTTCTGGTCGTGGATGCCGAGGACCTGGACCGGGGCGGCCTTCGCGGCGTCACCGAAGATCTGGCCGATCGGGGCGTCGTTGAAGTACGGGTCCTTGGCGTCGGCGACCTTGTCGATGGCGCCGGTGGCGGACGGGAAGTTGCCCTGCTTCTCAAAGAGCTTGGCCTGCTGCTCGGGCGCGGTCAGCCACTTGATCAGCTTGTAGGCGGCTTCCTTGTTCTTGGCGGCCTTGGGGACGGCCAGGTAGGAGCCGCCCCAGTTGCCGGCGCCACCGGGCAGCTTGGCGATGTCCCAGGTGCCCTTGCCCGCGTCACCGGCCTGGCCCTTGATGTAGCCGAGCATCCAGGCGGGGCAGGGGATGGTGGCGAAGGAGCCGGCGGCGAACGCCTGGTTCCACTGCGGGGACCACTGGTCGAGCTTGGCGCTCAGCCCGGACTCCGCGGCCTCCACGGAGGTGTCCCAGGCGGTCTTCAGAGCGGGGTTGGTCTCCCAGATCAGGTCGCCGGAGGCGTTGTAGTAGCGCTCCTTCTCCTGGCCGATCATGATCGAGTAGAGGCTGCCGACGGAGTCGATCCAGGCGCTCTTCTTGGGGGCCTTCTTCAGGTACTGCTTGCCGAGCTCGACATAACCGTCCCAGGTGGACCACTTCTGCGCGAGTTCCTCGCGGTCGGTGGGCAGCCCGGCCTTCTTGAACAGGTCGGTGCGGTAGCACATGGCCTCGGGGCCGACGTCCGTGCCCAGGCCCAGGACCTCGCCGTTCTTGCCGGTCGCGGCGGACCACTTGGCGTCCGCGAACTCGTTCTTGAGCTCCTCGGCGCCGTACTTCTTCAAGTCTTCGAACTTGTCGGCCTGCTGCTGGGTGACCGAGGCGATACGGCCCACCTCGATGCCCTGGACATCGGCGAGGCCGCCGCCGCCGGCGAGGCGGGTCTGCAGCGACTTCCAGTAGTCGGCCTCGTCCTCGGTGTCGGTCTGCTTGATGGTGACGCCGGGGTTGAGCTTCTCGTACTCCTCGTACAGCCCGGCCTCCTTGTATCCGAAGGAACCGAAGAGGTCCACGGTGATCGTGACCTTTCCGTCCGCGCTGTCGGACGAGTCCGACGAACCTCCGCAGGCGGCGAGCAGGGCACCGGCGAGGACGACGGCCCCCAGGTTGACGGCGCGCCTCTTGGCGGCTCGGGCGATGGGCATAAGAAGCCTCCCTTGGCTTCGGGGTGGAGCGAGAACGCTTTGAGAGCGCTCTCAAACTGCGGGTGGAGCGTGCCTGTCGCAAGGGGTATCCGTCAAGAGTCGAAGGCATAACGGGTTGAACTCGGTGTCCAACTCCCTTCCGTGTCACATCTATTGACGTCCACGTTTCAAGGGTCGTACGTTTCCGGCCATCTGAGAGCGCTCTCGAAACGTTCCGGACGCACACGGTGAGACCCCACTTACCCGTCGTGATGACATGAGGTGCCCCACAACATGCCAGCCACCCGCACCCGACCAGCCGCTGTGCTGGTCCTGGCCGCCGCACTGGCCGCCACCGGACTAGGTCCGATGGCGAGCCCGGCAGCCGCCGCCACGATCCCCGTCGGCGCCGGCAGCTACTCCGACACCCGCCCCGCCGGTACCACCGGCCCCACCAACAACACCGGCCAGCCGGTCACCCCGAAGGTGACCGACGCCGCCAAGGACAAGCCCGTACCCACCAACGACTGGTGGTCCTCACTGGCCTTCCAGCGGTACGGAGACAACCCCTACTCCACGCCGATGTACGGCCACCCGCTCACCTACCAGGCCGTCTCCGGCGGCCTGGAGATCGGCTACCCGACGTCCCCCAGCATCGTCGGCGACGGCCGCCAGTACGAGTACGCCCACAAGGCCGACCTGACCCTCGGGCTCAGCGGGCTGAACTCGCCCAACACCAAGGCCGACGACTGGTCCGACTGGACCGTCACGCCGTACTGGTCCGACGGCAGCCGCACCCTGCGCACCACCATCGGCCACGGCCTGCCGTTCGTATACGCCAAGGGCTCCGGCGGCGACGCCCGGATCACCACAGCCGCCGCACCGAACGTCTTCGCCGACCAGGGCAACGTCCTCGGCATCACCGTCGGAGGACACCACTACGCCCTGTTCGCGCCGAGCGGCAGCGACTGGAACGTCTCCGGCTCCGCCATCACCGCGGGCCTGAACGGCAAGGACTACTTCTCCGTCGCCGTCCTGCCCTCCACCGACGCACTCGCCACCTACCGCAAGTACGCCTTCAGCTTTGTCACCGGCTCCACCGTGGACTGGGACTACAGCGGCGGCACCGTCCGGGCCACGTACAAGCTCACCACCGAGGCCAAGGAGGGCAGCGAGCGCGGTACGCTCCAGGCCCTCTACCGGCACCAGTGGCTGCACACCCAGGACGCGCTCACCTCGTACACCTACGTCTCGCCACGAGGCACCATGAAGGTCCGCGAGGGCACCACGTTCACCACGTCGCAGAAGGCCTCCCCGGTGCTGCCCGGCCTGCCCAGGACGGACGCCGTCGACACCGCACGCCTGCGCACCTACCTCAACGACGTCGCGAACTCCTCGGACCCCTTCTCCGGGGCCGTCGACACCTACTGGACCGGCAAGGCGCTCGGCAAGCTCGCCCAGCTGGTGCCGCTCGCCGACCAGATCGGCGAGGGCGCGATCCGCGACAAGATGATCAACCTCCTCAAGGGCCGCCTGGAGCAGTGGTTCACCGCGGGCGGCGCCAATGAGTTCTCCTACGACAAGGCCTGGAAGACGCTGATCGGCTACCCCGCCTCCTACGGCAGCGACGCCGAGCTCAACGACCACCACTTCCACTACGGCTACTACGTCTACGCGGCCGCGATCGTCGCCCAGTACGACTCCTCCTGGGCCGCCGACTCCGCCTGGGGCGGCATGGTCAAGACCCTGATCCGCGACGCCTCCAACCCCAGCCGCGGTGACAGCTCCTTCCCCTTCCTGCGCGGCTTCGACGTCTACGCCGGTCACAGCTGGGCCTCGGGCCACCAGGGCTTCGCCGCCGGCAACAACCAGGAGTCCTCCTCGGAGTCCACCAACCTCAGCGCGGCCCTCGTGCTGTGGGGCTCCGCGACCGGTGACGCGCGCCTGCGCGACCTCGGCAGCTATCTGCTCACCACCGAGGCCGAGGCCATCGCCCAGTACTGGTTCGACGCCGACGAGCAGGTCTTCCCGTCCTCCTTCGGCCACGACACCGTCGGCATGGTCTGGGGCAGCGGCGGCGCCTACGCCACCTGGTGGACGGCCAACCCCGAGGAGATCCACGGCATCAACGTCCTGCCGGTGACCGGCGGTTCCCTGCACCTGGGTGGCGAAAAGGCGGCCATCCGGCGGAACTTGGCGGAGATGGAACGGGAGAACGGCGGACCGGCCCAGGAATGGCGCGACATCCTCTGGGAGTTCGAGTCGTTCACGAACCCCTCGACGGCCAAGGCCAAGTGGGACGGGGGCCACGGCTCCTACACCCCGGAGGCCGGCGAGTCCAAGGCGCACACCTACCACTGGATCGAGACCTTCGGCGCGCTCGGCGCACCCGACCCGACCGTGACCGGTGACGTCCCCTCCTCCGCCGTCTTCAGCAACGGCACCACCCGCACCTACGTCGCCCACAACTACGCCTCCAGCCTACGCACGGTGACCTTCTCGGACGGCAAGACCCTGTCCGTGCCGGCCCGTTCGACCGCGTCCGGAACCGGGGACGACAGCGGGGAGCCGGACCCGGACCCGGATCCGGAGCCGACCGGCAACACCTTCGAGCTGCGCTCCGGCGGCAGGCTCACCACGGCCACCGACGGCACGGCGGGCAGCGACACCATCGCCTCCGCCGGGGGCGCCAACCACGACGGCACCCCGAACCAGCCGCTCGTCTACATCGCCCGCGGCGTCAACGGCACCCTCACCCCGGGCGCCTCGACCAAGTTCAAGTTCCAGGTCGACGCCGGCACCACGGTGGGCCTCGGCCAGCAGGTGCGGGTCAGCTACGACCTCACCGGCGACGGCACCTACGACCGCACGGAGACCTACCACTATTTCGCCACCGACCCGGTGCCGGGATGGGAGCAGTACAACCAGACCCGAGGTCTGAAGTCCGCCGGCGGCAGCCTCGGCAACATGAAGAACGGCACGGTACGGCTGGAGGTGTGGAGCGCCATCGGCAACGGCACTTCCAGGATCCAGACCGGTACGGAGAACTCCGTCCTGGTGATCCCCTTCGACTGACCCCGTCCTGACCGCCTGACACGGCGCGGCGGGCACCGGCCATCGAGCCGGCGCCCGTCGCGCCCGTGCGCGTCAGGCGGACGCTCGGTGGATCAGCGAGGTCGGCGTGATGACGGAGGCGGGAGCCGGGCCGCCGGTCTCGTCCAGCAGCCGCATCAGCAGCTTCACCATCAGCCGGCCCATGCCCTCGATGTCCTGGTGGACCGTGGTCAGCGCCGGGTCGGCCTGCTCGACCACCGACGCCATGTCGTCGAAGCCGACCACGGCCACGTCCTCGGGCACGCGCACCCCGCGCTCCCGCAGTGTGCGCAGGGCGCCCAGGGCCGTCAGGTCGTTGGCGGCGAACACCGCGTCGAGGTCCGGGTGCCGCTCCAGCAGCTCGGCCATCGCCAGGGCGCCGCCCTTCTCGGTGAAGTCGCCCTGGCAGACCATCGAGGGGTCGGCGTCGATCAGCACGTCCCGGTAGCCGTCGACCCGGTCTATGGCGGCTGTCAGATCGGGCGGCCCGGCGATGTGCGCGATCCTGCGCCGCCCCTGCGACACCAGGTGCTGGACCGCCTGCCGGGCCCCGCCGCGGTTGTCGCAGTCCACGTACGGGGCCGCGAGGCTCCGCTCCTCGACCGGCCGGCCACCGAACACGGTGGGAATGCGGGACTTCTCGATCAGCGCGGGCAGCTCGTCGTCGTTGTGCACGGAGAAGGCGAGCGCCCCGTCGACATGGCCGCCGCCGAGATAGCGGGCGATCCGGTCGTGGTCGCCGCGCCCCTCGACCCACAGCAGCACGAGCTGGGAGTCGTTCGCCGTCAGCTCACGGCTGATGCCGCGCACCTGCTGGGCGAAGAACGGGTCGGAGAAGATCCGGAACTCCGGCTCGGCGATGATGACGGCGACCGCGCCGTTGCGCCGAGTGACCAGGGTCCGGGCCGCGTGATTGGGCACATAGCCCAGCTCCTCGACCGCCCGGCGCACCTTGTCCACCAGCGGGGCGCGCACCCCCGCACCCCCGTTGACCACGCGCGACGCAGTAGCCCGGGAGACACCGGCGCGGGCAGCGACGGCTTCCAGAGTGGGGCGGGGCCCCGTGATCGGGTCGGGCAAGGCGGGCACTCCTCGACTGGGCACGTTTCGTATCGACGGCGATGCGGACTGTTCCAGGATATCGGCAGAATGCGGCGGTGTGAGAGCGCTCCCAGCAGGGGCCCTCCGCCTGTGCGACGCAGGCCCTTAATTCGCGCGACAGGGGACGCCGGCCCTGGAACGCTACGGCCAGGAACATGATCAGTGCGGCCGCGCGTGATGGGGGATCGATGAGCTTCGTACTTCGGGGACCGGTACTCGAAGGCACGCGGGTGCGGCTGGAGCCCCTGGAGCACCGGCACACGGCCGACCTGGCCCTGGCCGCGGAGGAGGACCGCGGCTCCTACCGGTTCACCTGGGTGCCGAGGGCCGACGAGGTCGGTGCGTACATCGACGCCCAGCTCGCCCGCGCCGCCGCCGGGAAGCTCGCGCCCTACGCTCAGGTGGACCGCTCCTCGGGACGGGCGATCGGCTGCACGTCCTACTGGGACCCCCGGCCGTGGCCGGACGGCACGGACCTGTGCGCGATCGAGATCGGCTTCACCTGGCTCGCGGCTTCGGCCCAGGGCACGGGCGTGAACACGGAGGCCAAGTACCTGCTCTTCCGGCACGCCTTCGAGACCTGGAACGTGGCGCGCGTCGACCTCAAGACCGACGCGCGCAACCTGCGCTCCAGGGCGGCGATCGAGGCGGCGGGCGCCCGCCTGGAGGGCGTACTGCGCAACTGGTCGCGCTCCTGGGTGCCGGGGGAGGACGGCAGGCTCCGCGACTCCGCGATCTTCTCCATCACGGCGGAGGAGTGGCCGGAGCGCCGGGCCCGGCTCGAAGAGCGCATGGCACGGCGGTCGTCCCGTCGTCTGAGGCACGGGCCTGCGTGAGTGGCCCGGCTCCGCCGAGGCGCGGGCGGGCGGGAACGGCCCGGCTCCGCAGAACCTTCACATCCGTACCGGGCCCCACGGGACGGGGCAAAAGGCGTCGGCCGGGCAACTACACTGCGCGCTGGCATCACAGGCCACGCACAACAACTGGCTGAAGGGAACGGGGAGCGGCATGGCTACGGGGGGATGGGGGCCGGGCACCGGTCCAGGTCAGCCGGGCGGCAACGGACCAGGAGGCCAGGGCGGCTGGGGCGCTCCGTACGGACCCCCGCAGGGTGACCCCTACGGGCCGCCGCCGCAGAACCCGGGGCCGTACCCGGGCCCTTACCCCACGCCGATCCCGAACCAGCCGTACCCCTACGGCCCGCAGCCCACCAGGCCCGCCGCCCGGCGCGGTGGCGGGTGCCTGACCTTCATGGTCTTCGGGCCCTGGGGCTGGATTCTGCGCTCCGCGAACCGCGCGGCCGTGCGGCTCTTCGCGCAGCGGGGCGACAACCAGATCATCGACCGCACGGCGGACCGGGTGCAGATGGCCCGTACCGTGCTCGGCGCCGCCGCCAGCGTCCTGCTGATCCTCGCCTACAACGTGAACCCGGACCGCTGGGAGGACGCGGCGTGGCAGAGCGCCGCCCAACTCCTCATCGCACCCTTCGTGCTGATGATCGCCGCGCCCCTGGTCATCACCGGGTTCATCTACTACGCGCCCCCGCATCTGCGCCCGCACCTGCGCTCCCGTCTGCGCATTCCGCTGAAGACGGTCGGCTGGTACGTGCTCACGCTGGCCGTGATCTGCGCGGTGCTCCTCCCGACGGCACTGACGGTCAACGCCGATGACGGCAGGGACTGGTGGGAGTACGCCCTCGCCCTCGCCTCGCTCGTCGTGGTCGTCTGGGGCTTCCCGTTCTTCTTCCTCGCGTCGGTGCACTCCGCCCGCAGCGCCTTCAACAGCGCACAGGTCCACCCGATGCTGGCCCCGGTCCTCACCATGACTCTCGTGTGGGTGTTCGCGGTCATCAACATGATCGGCGACGGCCTGCCCCCGGGTCCGCCCCTGGTCAAGATCTGCGCCGCGCTCGGCGGCCCCCTGACCGTGACGGCGGTCTCGCTGTGGGAACTGCACCGGATGAAGACACGGTTCGGCGTGACGTTGCGCCCGTGAGCGGGCGGCAGTTGGTGAAGATGGCGTGAGAATCACCCAGCCGTGCAACCCTTGGGTCCTAGGGGTTGAAGGTATCTCGACAGTCTGCCACTATCGCTCATAGTCGACAGGGCAAGGAGCCTTGGTTATCGATGTATTGGGGGCGGATCATGATCCACATCACGCTCGGTCGGATGCGTTACGTCGACCCGAAGGAAGACCAACTCGGCCGCGAGCACGTCGGTTTCGACCCGAACATGGGCGACGACGCCCTGTTCCGTGCCAACCGGGGCTGTTGGGTGCTCGGTGAGCGCGCGGAGAAGGAGAAGTACGCGCTGCTCTCCTTCGAGGGCGAGGTGCGCATGGCGATCGAGATCGACCGACTGGTTCCGGTCGCCGGGGGACGCAAGGCCATCGAGGGCCGGTACCTCAAGCCGGGGGACGAGGTCTACGACACGTACGTCGGCAAGCAGCCGCCCGTGGACACGACCCGCAACCCCATCACCTACTTCGACTCCCCGCACGACACCCGCCTGTGCGGCTGCGACTGCGGCGAACCGGTCGCCGGCGGCTGGTTCCTGGCCGGGCACGACCAGAAGGCCCTGCACGCCCGGGTCGCCAAGATCGGTACCGTGCGGGACTTCATCGACTGGTTCGACAGGACGTACGTCGAGGAGAAGAGCGAGTAACCCGCGCTCCGGACGCTCAGGCCGCCCCGGTCGCCTCGCGCAACCGGGCGGCGACGATGACGGCGGTCTTCTCCCCGGCCCGCTGCTTGATCAGGCCTTCCTTGGCGGCTGCCCGCAGCCGGACCCGCGAGGCGGTGCCGTCGGCCTTGAGTACGCGCGCGGTCACCACCACGGGATTCAGGCCGCCGACGCCACCGCCCGTCACCACGCGGACCGTCCGCTCCTCGGCGGTGCCGACAGGCATCGGCTCCACGGCCCGCCCGATACCGCCGATCACCCCGAAGACGCGCTCCACCGCCTCGTGAAAGGGCAGGGGGACGAGCAGTTCGATCTCGTGCACGTTCTTCTTCAGCCGCCTCGCCACGGCTCGGACCAGCCGCCCGCCGCCCCCGCTCGCCGCGCCGAGGGCGGCAAGCCCGTCCGCCAGGATCCGGTCCTCGATGTCACTGTCGTCCACGGGGGCCACACTAACTCCGCCGGTTCGGGGGAGCGGCGGCGCGGCCACGGCCCGTATCAACTGCCCTACTGCCCTACTGCCCTATGCCCCCTGCTT